>JALWDS010000034.1 GCA_027036775.1 Archaeoglobaceae archaeon
TCATTTATAAAGATGCCAGACTTTTATCCCTCCCTTCTCTTCAAAATTGACGACCCGTCAACCGATTAAATCAAATTTAAAACCCTGTCCCCTTGGCAATCCCGAAAAATAATTTCCTTCTACCCCCTTTCCCCCATCCGAGAAAATATAAATTATATTCCTATACTATCCAAAACCCTTATTTTTTAATGCCAGACTCAGCCAAACCACCTTGCAAAATCCTTTGCATGATAAGTTACTATCAAATCCGCTCCCGCCCTCTTTATGCACGTCAGAATTTCGTAAACTATGGCCCTCTCGTCCAAGAAGGTTGTAGATGCTTTAACCATCGCATACTCTCCGCTCACGTTGTAGGCACACGTGGGAACTCCAAACCTGTCCTTAACCCTCCTAACAACGTCCAAATAGGCCAGAGCGGGTTTTACCATCACGATATCCGCTCCCTCCTTCAAATCCAGTTCGACTTCCCTCAAAGCCTCGTCGCCGTTGTGAAAGTCCATCTGGTAACTTTTCCTATCTCCGAACTTGTATCCGCTCTCCGCAGCATCCCTAAACGGGCCGTAAAAGTTGGAGGCATACTTTGCGGAGTAACTCATTATAGCTACATCCGTGTAACCCTCATCATCCAAAGCCGTTCTAATGGCTTTAACCATTCCGTCCATCATGCCAGATGGGGCGACGATGTCCGCACCGCACTCCGCATGGCTTACAGCAATCTCACCCAAGATGGGTAGGGTCTCGTCGTTCAAAATCTTGCCGTCCTTAACGATACCGCAATGCCCGTGTGTAGTGTATTCGCAGAGGCAAACGTCGGTTATCAAAACCACATCGGAAAACTCCGACCTTATCCTTCTCAGAGCTTTCTGAATCACACCGTTCCTATCGAAAGCTGAAGAACCTATCTCATCCTTGTAGCTTGGAATCCCGAATAGAATGAAGGATTTCAAACCCAACTCCAAGCAGTTCTCAACTTCTTTAACAACGCCCTCAACTGGAACCCTGTAGTAGCCGGGCATCGAGGGTATCTCGACGGGTTTGGATATCCTCTCATCCACGAAGATAGGAACTATCAAATCATCCAGATCGACCTTGACCTCTCTTACAAGCCTTCTCAACCTCTCTTGCCTCAACCTTCTCATCCTCACGACTGGGAACAAGACCGTCACCTCCAAAGGCGTATTCAAAGAACTTCAAAACATCCAACCTCCCTTCCCTTGCAAGCTCCTTGAGCTTTATCGTGGGTAGGCTTAAAAACTTCTTCAACAGGGAGTTTGCAAAGGATTCAAGTATTTCCATAGCGTTCTCATCCACGTTGTATCTCGCCTTGAGTTTGTTGTAGGCTTCAACGACTTCATCTCTCTTTACGCTCTCCGCCCTCCTATACATCACGCTTATAGCCCTCTTCGCCCTCAAAGCCTTTAAACTATCTTCCAACTGCTTTAACTCCTTCTCTATTATCTTTTCAGCCTTTTCAACCTCTTTCAACCTCCTTTTTAAATTTTCCTCACTTATCCTTCTCAAATCCTCGATCGTGTATAACCTAACTCCCTCAACCTCCCTAACGCTCTCATCAACGTTCCTCGGTAGAGCTATGTCCAAGAAGACCTTGTTGGGTCTGGCCATTTCCCTCGTCACTATCGGCTGAGTTGAGGAAGTGGCCGTAACTATTACGTCGCAGATACCTATGTATCTCTCAATCTCCTCAAACCTTACCGCCTTTCCCCCCACCTCCTTAGCTAACTTCAAACCCCTCTCAAAGGTTCTGTTCGCTATGTATAGATCGACCTTACCGCAGAGGTTCCTCGCTATGGCACTTCCCATCTCCCCCGCTCCGATTATCAGGACCTTCTTTCCCTCCAACCCCACCTCTCTCTGAAGCAACTCCACGCCAGCCGAAGCTATGGAAACCGATCCCTTGTTTATCCTCGTCAACTTCCTAACCTTGGTTCCAACGTGGATAGCCTTTCTAAAAACCAAGTCCAGAACCTCTCCTATTCCACCGCAGTTCTTACAAACGTTGTAAAAATACTTAACCTGACCCAGTATCTGGTCTTCACCGACTATCATTGATTCCAAACCCGAAGCAACTCTCAACAAGTGATTTAAGCAATCTCTACCCGTATGAACTTCTAAAATCCTTTTTGGAACTCCCATTTCGTCCGCAAACTCGTATAGGAAACGCACGGTGTTTCTACCTACAACGTAAACCTCAACCCTGTTGCACGTGAACAGAAGGGCGCACTCCTCAATTTGAGGGTTCGACAAAATCTTGGATACGATATCGCAACAGTCACCGTGCCAAGCGGACTCTATATCTTCTATGGAAGCCTTCTTGTGAGAGATGACCGAGCATGATACTTCCATGAAAACCACATCGCGTTAATCGTAGTTTAACGTTTTCCATTTTAACGACAAAGTTTTAAAAACTACCGATGACATTTGAGTGCCGGGATTGCAGAGTGGTACTGCGCGGGCCTTGAGAGCCCGTGCCCTTCGGGGCTCCGGGGTTCAAATCCCCGTCCCGGCGTTCGTGATGATTGGAGGGGTCTCTGAGGAGTGATGACAAGCCGCCAATCTGATCACTTCCTCCTCTTCTTAGGACAGATGAGTGAGAAGAAGCAGTATTTGCATTCCCAATCGTATCTTGGAGCACTTTTATCCACTATCAACTTCAGGATTTCGTCCTCGTCTATGTCCTCCTCCACAACGTATTCCGTAACCCTGTCTGGAGTTACGTAAACGAGAACTGTTTTCTCCAAATCGAACAGCCAGTTGTAAATCCTCGCCTGCAAGACGTGATGCTCGTAAGGTATTTCAAAGTCCGCACGCGAAGTCTTTATCTCTATTCCAACCCTACCGAGTTTGGCATCAATCCTTCCAACTATCTTATGATCTCCAACCCTCTTTTCACGCGTAACCTCAATTTCCGCATTCAACTCCTTCGAAAGTATGTTCTCAAGCCCAAGATGAACAAGAGAACCCAAAATCGTTGAAGGTGTATATGCAGAGGCTTTGTAAAGATCGGGAAACTTCTCCTCGAAGTCCCTCTTGAGCGGACACCTTATCAAGTCCGTAACCTCTATTGCGTCCTCCTCCCTCAACTTCCTGTGCTTTTCGAGCTCCTTGAGACGCCAATCGATGACGATCTCAACGATCATAAAGAGAATTGATCAAAAAATTTAAAGGTTTGTTTGAAAAGCTTGAGGAATGATATACGTCAGCGATTTGATGAACTACCTGAAGTGTCCAAGGCTCTGCTACTTCAGATCGAAGTTCAGTTCAAAGTTGAACGAAGCGAACGCGGTCAAAGAGATCTATTTGAGCTTGAGGAAGGGTTACGACTTGGAGTGGGCGAGGAGCAGGTTTTTGGAGTTGGGAGGTGACGAAGAAACCTTTAACGTTGCGAAGTCAAAATTCAAGTTCTCCCAAGATTTGAAGGAACTCAAACCCATAGATTGGGAGGTCAAGTTGGAATCCGAAAGGTATAGGCTTAGAGGGATACTCGACGAGCTCGTCGATTTTAAGGGTTTGAAGCCTCTCGTTTTGTCCCTTAGAGGTGGTAAAGACGTTAGATTTAGAGAAAAGATAAAGATCGCTTCCTTTTGCCTTCTTTTAAGAGACAGGGGTGTTGAAGTGAACGAAGGTTTCGTCTACTACTGCTACGACGGTAGTTTGAGGAGGGTAGGTGTTGGAGGGAAGGAGAGATACTACACTCTAAAGCTCGTTGAGAAGGTGGAGAGGGTGAAGAAAGGTTTTCTTCCAGAAAAGGGAAAGGTAAACTGTAACCTTTGCGAATACAAAGAAGCATGCGAATCGAAGGGTTCGACGTTCTTCGAAAGGTTCGGAAAGAAATTTAAGCTCTGAAAAGCAAATCCCAATATGGAGGAGGTTGAGATCGAGTGTCCAGTTTGCGATGACGGTAAGAAACACAAAGCGGAGGTTTTGAGGAGAGAAAAAGGTAAACTTGAGAGGGAGGAGCTCAAACCTTTAAAGGGCAACGTCGAAGTTTTGATAGTTAGATGCAAGGACTGCAACAGGATAGGAAAGGTCATAAGGCATCTCGACTTGAACTTCGAGATATACGACTTTCCATCGGATGAGGAATCAATAGAGAAGCTTAAGAAGCTCGCAAACGCTTGAAGTATATGTAAACTGCCAAAACGGATAGGGATAGCAAGAGCAAGGCTGGATAGACGTAGAAGTCTTTTTCCCGATCGAAAAGACCCTTCAGATCTTCAACGACCTTTCCCTCAATCAGAACACCTATCTCTCTGTTCCTGCTCATCCCGTAGTAGTCGAAGTTTGCCGACGTTATTACCGCCCTGTCGTCCGCAATTACCATCTTCCCGTGAACTCTCTTATCGACCCACACCTCCATGTTCAATCCGTTTCTCCTTCCGAAATCCTCCAAGAACTTTGCACAATCCTCTCTTCCAACCACAACCCTTACCTTACAGCTCTTGTTCCTCAGAATTTTGAGAAACTCCGTATCCTTGAATCCGATGTATGGAGCCATTACGTATAGCTCTTTTTTGGCACCTCTCATCAGGTCGTATATCGGATTGTAGTCCGGGAGAACGAATACGGTGACATTCCCCCTAAATTTATAAGTCCTTCCCACACCTCCCAAAGACCTGAAACCCTTCGGTTCACATACCTTACCCGGATTGGAGCTGTAAACTTCATCGTGCCTCAAAACTTCCCTTAGGTATTCCGATATCCTGTGACTTTTGAAGTGGACTATAAAGCCCAAGTTGTCCCACTTCCAGTTTTCCGTAGTTACAACAACGTCGTCACCCTTCAAACCGAACTTCCAGTGGAAGAACTTGTAAGATTTGGAATTTAGGAAGTGGGTTTCATGCCTTTTCGCAATCTCCATTTCGTTTACGGGTATCCCTCCAATAGGTTTTGAATCCAAGTAGAGGGTGTAGTTTCCCCTAACGTATCTGTCGGTAGTGAATGTGTAGGAAACTATCGTGTCGGCGTTAAAGACGAAGTTAGAAGGTGTTAAGATTATCTCGCCTTCAACGTAATCGCTTACGGGCTTGAAGTCCGTCCAACCCTCAAACTTCGTCTTCCACTCTCCGCTCTCCCTAAAGTAGATCAAACCCTTCTTAGGATTCTTGTATCTGAAGGAATCCACCAACTTTCCTCCCTCGTAGAGGTATATCTCGTCATTCTCGTTTGAGAGTGCAAACCTTCCCTTAAACTCCGAATCTGGATGGAATCCGAACTCCTTAAAGAATGCGGTTGCGTTTTTGGATACGTAGTGCGTTCCCCCACTCAGGTTAAACTCACCCTCCCCATCGCTCAAGGTGCAAGTCGAGTTGCACCTCACCTTTACGTATTCCGCCTTGGAGTTGTAGGGATTGGGGCAAACTTCGAGTATCTCCGCTTTAACTGGAAGTATCAGGAGCAAAATCAGAATTATGGGAAGTAGTTTCATGAGTTCACCTGTCTCTTCAAATCTCCAAGAGTCGTGAACAACTCCGCAACGACGTTGTGCGGATGAATACTCTCCTCGTTTTCCTGCCTCAAGTATATCAGCGTGTCGTCTGGGTAATCACCGTAAACCTCCACTATCTTCTTCGCCATGGCCCTAACGCAGTCTTCAACGAACATGGGTCTTTCGTGAAGTCTTTTGACTACCTCCACCTCGTCCTCCCTCTTCAAAAGCTCGTAAGTTTCGCTACTCATCGAACTCTTCGCAACGTTTATCAGATCCTCGAGCCTAACGGGTTTGTCTTTCACTTCGAACTTTATCATCGCCCTGCCCCTCTGGTTGTGAGTGGGGAGAGGTATCTTCTTCAAAACGTCGGACTTGAACTCCTTCAGAAGTTTTGCCCTCATCATTTCCTGAGCACACGGACAGGCGGTGGCACCTAAGACCTCTACTCCCAAGAAAACCCTCCTCTCTTTCTTTCTGCTCATGAAAACTTCACAGCTTATTTTGACGACCTCATCCGTTCTAAGTTTCGTGACGGGAGTCTTCTTCCTAACTATCAGCTCGGAATTCATTCTAACCTCAGCTATCTCCGCATACTCGTGCTTTTTTAAAACCATCTCCGCAAGGCTCAAACACAAGCTTTCGACATCCTTAACGGGTTTTTCAGTTGCCTTTTCAAGGATTTCGTATATGGCTTCGAGATTTCTGCTCAAATTCGCTCCCTTCATTTCGGGAGGTAGGTCTATGAATATGTCGAACGTGGAGATTAGAATTATGGGCCTGCTCTTGGCTTCAACCTCTACGAGCTTTTTAACACCCTTGACACCGACCCTGTTTATCCTCACGGGCACATCTGGTTTTAAGAGTTGAACGTCCGGTAACACGAGTTGAAAGTGTTTCGATTGGTTTTAACGGTTTCGCAATGGATTTGTTTGGGATGGTTACGAAAAATTAGTGGCAAAAAAACTTTTTCAAATCTTTAGGGTGGGATGTCTCACCCGATTTCTCCTTCCTTTAGGATTTTAAGACAATTCTTGATTTCCTTTAGCTCCTCGTTAGTAATTCCGTATAGTTGAGCGACGAGCTTATCGATTTCGCCTTCTATCTTTTGTAACCCCGGTTTAAGTTCGTCTTTCTTCTTTTCATAGATTTCTTTGGCTATTTCGTGTGCTTTCTGCGATAGCTCTGAAAGTTTTTGGTGGATTGGGTTGTTAGGGTCGAATTTAGGTATTCTAATATGCTCCACAACACGAGGATCAATCGTGGTCTCAATAGCATGGGCTGATATTGTAAGAGAGATTATGCTCGAATTTAGAATCGCTGATACATAGTAAGCTTCGTCTTTGCTATTTAGCGGTATCATCATTAGCTTGTGGTCAGGTATAACTATTCTGTTACCCAATGCTGGGTGACCAATTGGCTCCAATACACAAGTATGGAACTCAGCTTTTCCAGAAATTTTTCCTGATATTTCTTTCCATACTACTTTATACGGATAAAATGTATAAGCTCCAATATCGTAAACAGAATAAAACGGATTATTCTTGCCCCAAAGCTTGTGGATAGATCTTTTCTCTAATTCATCCTTGAACCTAAAGAAATACTCAAACGCTTTTGGATATTTAATCTTCATTACATTTTCGGGTATTGGTTCCCCAGTCTTTGGATCGTGCGGGACAATTATCCAACCGTAATCACCCTCAACAAACCACTTCTTAACGTCTCTACCCCTAATCAATGGGTAAATCAAATCTTTCTCGACAACAGTTTCTACAACTTCAACCTTCTTCTTCTGTCCCGGAATTCTCGGATTCCTTATGAGTAGTCCTTGTGGAGTTTCATCCAAAATTTCGATCCAATAGACTTGATTTAAACCAGTATAAACACCAGCATAAGCCCTATACTCACTCTTACCCAGCACTTTCTTAATTCCTTCGTAAGCCTTCTCAGTAATCTGCATCCACGGACTATCTGGCTTATTCTCCTCGACTGGCAAAAACACCATTTCAAATCTTCTCGTAATCGCCTTAACATCCTCCAAGCTAAGTTCTGTATCGATTCCCTTACTCCTCGGATTATGCCAGACAATACATGGTACTGGAAATTCCGTCTTTCCATCCCTCCCAACAACTATCATCGCAGTTCTGTTCACAGCACCTTCGAACGGGTAAAGCGTTACCAAATCGTGAATTCTCAAAACTCTACAGGCAACTTTATTAGAAGGCTTACCTCTCGCCAAGAACTCCCTAAATCCTGCACCAGCTTGAGTCTTGAATACTGTAAATGGAATCAAAAATGCTAACTTTCCATTCTCCTTTGTGAACCTATCTAAACTCCTAGCAACAAAAAGTGATGCTATTTCTCTCTTAACCTTACCCATTCCTTTACCCTTACCCTTAAGCAAGTCGTACTGATCCCACAGATCCTTAGATCTTTGTCTATAATCCTCAGGTAGACTCTCCCAGTTGATCCAAGGTGGATTTCCTACAACATAGTCAAACTTACCCTTAAGCAATGGAGCAAACGCATTCCTTATTATCGAAACCCATATCCTGTTCTTTCCTTCCACTTCAAGCCTGTAGAACACTGAATACAGCTTCTTAAGATCTTCAAGCAAGCTTTCATCTTCGATTCCCATTTTGAATCGAATGTAATCTACGAAATCGTCTGGCTCATACTTAAGCCTCAACCTGTCCTCGATGTGAGTAAGCAACTCCCCAAGCAGTCCATCATCAACGACCTTTTTCGGAATCTCAAAGACTCCAGCAGATGTTCTAATTACATACGAAGTTCCCGTAAGAGTAGCTCTTGTCTCCAAAAGTAGTGAGTCCGCCAGATATATCGGTATCTCCACCAACTTGGTATAGCTCAGAAGATCAGCTATCGAAAGCAGATAGTTTGTTCTTGCCGCCAAAACTGCTAATGGATTCAAATCGTATCCTACGATGTTCTTGATAATGTATTCACCCAGAAATTCCCTTAAGTAATGTTCTTCAGCGTATTCTTTAAGCCTCTTTATGGCTAAAACCAAGAATGTCCCCGAACCACATGCTGGATCCAACAGCCTAAGCTGTAGTGGAGCTGTAGAATCATCCTTCTCTTTTGCGATTCTCTCAAAGTTTTCAACGCTCCAGCCAACTTCATCCAAAACCAACTCAGCCAACCAATCCGGAGTGTAGAACTCACCTAAGTCGTGCCTCACCTTTCTTGGCACGAGATGCTGATACAACCTCTTCAGCAAATCTTTAGCATATTCTGGCTCAAGGATTGGAGTTGCTGGCTCGTAATTATCTAACCTTCTTGCAATCTCCGCCACGACTTCAGCAATATCTTCATCAAACCCTTCAAGATACCACGAGAAGTAATCACCCTCAACGAAGTTCGTAATTCCCAATATTCTCTTGAATATTCCTCCGCTCTCTAAATCTTCTAAAGTTTTCTTTAAAGCTTCTAAACCTCTCATATAAGCGTCTTCAATCTCGAAAACGTAAGATTTCAACCATTTACCTGTTCCAAACAGATAAGTTATCTCAGCCGCCAATAACTTCATGAAAAGAGCGTAGTATGTGTGAATTGCAAAAAGCAAAGCGGTATTATCTACATCTTTAAGCCCATATTCCTTCTCTAATCCCTTCAGCTTCTCTGGACTGTAAGCACAGACTTGAGAGAATAACCTCTTCCAATCTTCAAACAGAATCTTAGTTTTACTGCTTCTTGCATTTACGATTTTATTGTAAAATGTCTTAACAGCAAACTTCGTAAGATCACTGTCGGGTCCAAAATCCCTCAATATTTCTTCAACCGTAAGCTTCTTCCTTCTTAAACCTCTGATCGCCTCAATGAGTTTTACTATTGTTTCTCGATTAATCTCGTATGGCCCTCTCAAAATCCAATCCTTTTTCTTGTCGTCGTATCTAACGAGCGCAATCCTATCAGAGAATATAACACCCAAAAACAATTTATACCTATCTTCAACTTTTGCCTCACTCGTTATATATCTAATAAGCTGTTCCTTTGCTCTCGCTATGTCTTTTCCAGTTGAAAGCTTACCGGGAGCCTTATACTCAATTATAACGTGACCATACAACGCATCAGCCCTACCACCCGAAATGAACGTGTACTCGTATCTTGTGGTGAAAGACTTTTTCAACTCTTCTTCAAGCTTCGAAATTACCTCGTTTTCTAATACTTCCGAAACCCAGATTCTCAACTCCTCCTCATTCTTAGCGGACTTAACCGCCTTCTTAATCTTCGTAAGAATCCTCTCAATATCTATCTGCAACATCTCTAACCCTCCATCCTATCAACTCTTTCTATAAGCTTTTTGATAACTCTTCAACATTCGCAACTTTGAATAACTTAGTTCGATCTCGAAGGGTATGCTCGGATTTCAACCTGCTATATACCAAAAGCCAAGGGACGCTTTCAAATTTGCAAAGGAACACGGATTCGATCACGTGGAGTTTTTGATGGACAATCCACTTTACTCTCTTGAAAAACTGAGCCCGGCTGAAGTTTTGGAGATGAAGGAGTGCTACGAGGTGGATGTAATCTTACACGCCCCAGCGACTTCAACGAACTTCCTATCTGTGAGCGAGGTGATGAGAAAGGCAAGTTACGAGGAGCTACTGAGGGTTATGAGGTTTGCTGATAAGTGCGACGCGAAGCTTATAACCTTTCACGTTGGATGGAATCCCGGATTCATAACAGCAAAAGGTTTCGTATTTCCGAAGGAGCTTTACAGAGAACACAACTACGAGGTTCTAACCAAGGAGATGTATAACTTCTTGAAGAGGGTTGATGCGGAAGTTTTGGCTATGGAGAACACGATTCCTTTGGACGAAACCCTGAGTAAGGCTGTCGAGTTTCTGATAGAGAACACGGAACTCAGTCTGACCTTCGACGTCGGTCACTACTTCTGCAAGGGCAATCACGACATATTTTTAAGGCACTTCGAAAGGGTTAGGAACGTTCACATTCACGACAACGATTTAAAGAGCGACCTCCATCTGGCCTTGGGTGAGGGTAAGGTCGATTTGAACGTCATACCTAAGGACTACAACGGTTATATGACCATAGAGTGCAGGGATGTTGAGGCCATACTCAAGTCGAAGGAGTTCGTCGAGAGGTGGAGGTCATGAGGGGTTTCTTCATAGGAAGGTTTCAACCCTACCACTTGGGACATCACGAGATAGTTAAGGAGATCGTTTACGAGGTTGACGAGCTCGTAATTGGCATAGGAAGTGCTCAGGAAAGTCACACCCTTGAAAACCCATTTACAGCTGGAGAGAGGATTTTGATGGTTTACAGGGCTTTGGATGAGATAGACAAAGATTTAAGAAGGAGAGTTTACGTCATACCACTTGAAGACATATACAGAAACGCCCTATGGGTTTCTCACGTCGTTTCGATGGTTCCACCCTTTGACGTCGTATTTTCCAACAACCCGCTCGTAATCAGACTGTTTAAAGAAGCTGGATTCGAGGTCAGGAGGACGAAGCTATACAACAGAAGCTTTCTTCAGGGTAGAGAGATTAGGAAGTTAATGGTTGAAGGCGGAGATTGGGAGAGATACGTTCCAAATTCCGTCGCTGAAGTTATAAGAGAAGTCGGGGGTGTTGAAAGGATAAGGGAGATTGCGAGAAATGATAGAGTCGTTCAGCGTTAGGTGGAAGGTTTACGTAAACGTTTACGTTAAAGATGGAAGGGTTTTGAAGGTTGAGTTCTCTAACAGACCTACGAGAGATTGCATCAGTTCGGAAACTACCGAGAGATTGAGGCTGGATTTGATAGAATACTTTGAAGGATGTGAGGTGGATTTTAGGAAATACGAAGTTCTGATGAATTCGTCTGAATTCGTTAGGTCCGTTCTGAACGTGGTTAGGGAAATTCCTTACGGGGTAGTTAAGACATACGGAGAGATTGCGAAGATGATGCGAACCTCTCCGAGGGCCGTAGGAAGGGCTCTGAAGCTGAATCCTTCACCCATAATAGTTCCGTGTCACAGAGTCGTTGGTGCCAACGGGATAGGGGGATTCAGTCGGGGCGTTTGGATAAAGATGGAGCTCTTAAAACTCGAACTCAGAGGTAGGATAGGATCGTTGGGAGTATGAGGGAACCCATACAGTTCACCCTTCTAACCCTGAAAAAGACCGTTAAGATGCCCACGAGGGTTGAGAGCGAGAAGATGAATAGACCGTAACCGCCGGTCAGCGTGTATATAAGAGCGACGTTGAATGATAGAACCAAAAAGGAGAGCTTTGAAGGCCTAATTCTCTCCGCAAACCTACCGAAAACGATTGCGAAAGCTATCGTCAACAGAACAGATATCAAAGCGACAATCAGTCCAATTTCAACAAGCTTCGTCGGATCGAAAACGGGGGTCAGTTCCTTGAATACGGATACCGCTCCACTCCTAACTTTACCGCTCGAGATGAAAACCGCAAAGCACAGAATTGCGTTCGAAGTGTTTGCGGAACTCACAGCTGAGACTATCCTCTGGTTGTCTTTAAGATGGTTGGAAGATACGAGGCTCGCAACTCCAGAACTGACGCTCGGAAACGTAGAAACGAACGTTCCCGCAAAGACTCCAGAAATCAGGTCCCTTAACTTGGGATCGTGAAAAGACACCTCCTGCCTCTTCAAGTTACTGGAGGTAAATATAGAAGTCAACAGAATTGGAGACGCAAACAGACCCGTTAGAAGTGGAAGTAGCATTTCGTAGTTTCCGTAGCAGAGGTAACCGAGCAGACCGGAGAGAACGAAAACTGTTGAAGCCTGCAAAACCTTCCTAACCCTACCTTCAAGGAACTCCCTCTCAGTTCCAATCAAGTAAATAGACACACCGATCAAAACGAAGGGAACGATTCTGTCCAAACCTCTCAAGTTCACGTTCAAAATCAGATAGAAGAGGGGGAGGGAGAGTAAAAATCCGCCCAAGCTTGAAAAGGCTGAGTTTATGCATGCTGAAATGCCCTTACCTTCAAGAGCGAGCTCGTGCATCGGTAGAATTCCTACCGCGGTATCTTCATCTGGAACGCCCAAGAATACGGTGGGAATAACATCCAAAAATGTGTGAACTATCGCGTTCGTAAAGACTATTATCGCAAGCTCTTCCCTGCTGAAGTATTTGGATAGGGTTGGTGAGAGGGATAGAATTAGGGTTGCGGAGGTGTTGCTGTGTATCCCGGGAGTTAACCCGGTCAGTATTCCGAGCAAAATCCCCAAAGCCAAAGCTTTGATCACGAGTTTTTCAAAAGAAAGCTTATATATAACTTTTGACCTACCCAATTTAAGATGCAATCCGCAATAGTGGAGAGCGTGTTGAGGATACTCTCCAAGGCGGGATACGTCGTAACGGATTTGGTCGAAACAAAGCCGAGATGTTTCGATATAGTTGCGAGGAAGGATGACGTTATCCTCCTTTTGAAGGTACTCTACAATGTGGACTCCCTAAAGCCCGAAATGGCGAGGGAGATGAAGGTCATAGCAAAACTGTTGAAGGCGAGTCCGATAGTTGTTGGTGAAAAGTTCAGAAACGACTACCTTGAGAGGGGTGTTGTTTACAACAGACACGGATTACCGGTTATAAACACCGCCACTTTTTACGACTTCGTTGTTGAGGGTATATGTCCTATTGTCTATTCCGCCCCCGGGGGATACTACGTAAAGATAGACGGTGAAAAGTTGAGGGAGATGAGGGAGAAGCTCGGATTATCTGTCGGTGAGCTCGCAAACATGTTGGGGGTTTCGAGGAGGACTGTTAAGAAGTATGAGGAGAACGTCGATACGAGCGTGGAAACCGCCCTGAAACTTGAGGAGATATTCGGTAGCGATGTCATTAAGGCGATAGACCTTCTGAACTTCGTTCAGGGTGAGGACTACAACGTGAAGTGCGAGTTCGCTGGAAGAGAGAGGGAAATTGTCGAGCGTCTCGAATGCATAGGTGTGAAGATATACCCCATAAAACACGCCCCGTTCGATGTCGTGTCCCAAGCCGAGAACGAGAACATTTTGACGGGAGTTAAGCAGGTTAGGGAGATTGACAGGAGGGCTACGATACTGGGAAGGGTTTCTAAGGTCTTAGAAACGAAGGCCGTTTACATAGTGGATAGGAAGGTTAAAAAGGATGTGAACAGCGTTGCCTTCGTAATGAAAGACGAGTTACAGTGCTTGAGTTCGGCAAAGGACTTCATAAGCCTGTTGAAAGAGAAAATAGAGAGCTAATCCGAACTCTCTTTTCGATTTACCTACTTCTGGATTTATTTCCTTTAAATATATATCGATCATAAGCGAAACCTTTATATAGACCTACTATTTCAGTGATTTTGGGGGGTGGTGAGGGATGGCGACGTTGCAGGGAGTTCCGGTTTTGATACTGAAGGAGGGGACGCAGAGAACGACTGGTAGGGATGCGTTGAGGATGAACATAACCGCTGCAAAGGTTATAGCTGAAGCGGTGAGAACAACTTTGGGTCCAAGGGGAATGGACAAGATGCTCGTCGACAGCTTGGGTGATATAACTATCACTAACGACGGCGTAACCATTCTAAAGGAGATGGACGTTGAACACCCAGCAGCTAAGATGATCGTTGAGGTTGCGAAAACTCAGGAGAACGAAGTGGGCGATGGAACGACTACTGCAGTTGTCTTGGCCGGTGAGCTACTGAGAAGGGCCGAAGAGCTCTTAGACCAAGACGTCCACCCAACCATAATCGCTAAGGGTTACAGACTGGCGAGCGAGAAGGCTCTGCAGATTTTGGATGAGATAGCCATAAACGTCGATCCAAACGATGAGGAAACCTTGAGGAAGATCGCCTCCACCGCAATAACAGGTAAGCACGCGGAATACGCCATAGAGCACCTCTCAAAGATAGTGGTAGACGCGGTTAAGAAGGTCACCGAAAAGGTGGGAGACGGATACAGGGTTTACGACGACGACATAAAGATAGAGAAGAAGCACGGTGGGGCGGTTGAGGACACCATGCTTGTGGATGGAGTCGTGCTCGACAAGGAGGTCGTCCATCCAGCTATGCCCAAGAGGATCAAGAACGCCAAGATTGCGGTTATAAAGGCATCCCTCGAAGTTAAAGAGACCGAAACGGATGCTGAGATAAACATAACGGACCCGGACATGTTGCAGAAGTTCATAGAGCAGGAAGAGAAGATGATAAAGGAGATGGTGGACAGGATAGTTCAGGCAGGTGCGAATGTGGTGTTCTGCCAGAAGGGAATAGACGACTTGGCACAATACTACTTGGCCAAAGCTGGTGTCTTAGCTGTAAGAAGGGTAAAGAAGAGCGACATAGAGAAGTTGGCCAAGGCTACTGGAGCTAAGATAATAACGGACCTGAGGGACATAAAGCCTGAGGACTTGGGTGAAGCTGAGCTCGTTGAAGAGAGGAAGGTCGGAGAGGACAAGATGGTCTTCGTAACGGGTTGCAAGAACCCAAGAGCGGTCACAATACTCGTCAGAGGCGGAACTGAGCACATAGTTGACGAGATTGCGAGGGGTATAGAGGATGCCGTAAAAGCAGTGGCATGTGCGATCGAAGACGGGAAGGTAGTGGCGGGAGGAGGTGCTCCAGAAATAGAACTGAGCCTGAGGATAAAGGACTGGGCGCCGTCGCTTGGAGGGAGGGAGCAGTTGGCAGCTGAAGCGTTTGCACAGGCTCTCGAGATAATTCCAAGGACTCTGGCAGAGAACGCGGGATTGGATCCAATAGACATCTTAGTAGAACTCAGAAAGGCCCACGAAGAGGGCAAGGTTACTTACGGTGTGGACGTCTTCGAGGGCAAAGTTACTGACATGAAGGAAAAGGGAGTCCTCGAACCCATAAGGGTCAAAAAGCAGGCTATAACGAGTGCAACAGAGGTTGCCATAATGATACTCAGAATAGACGACGTAATCGCTGCCAAGGGTCTCGAGAAGGAGAAGAGCGAAACAGAGACTGGAAAGGAAGAGGAAGAAAGCGAAAGCGACTAACAAGTTAGGTGAATAGCCAAAGCAACTTTTTTTCCTTCTTTCAAAAGTTTGTTGTAAATTTCAACAGCTCTTTTCGAGTCTTCGCACACGACCTCTATCCCCCTCTCCTTCAACTTCTCCACAACGTCTTCGTCAACCTTCACAACGCCGTAGTAACCCGTTCCTATCACCACAATATCTGGCTTTAGTTCGAATAAATCCTCTACGTCCTCCAACTGAACTCTATGGCCTTCCTTCCTCCACCACTTCTTCACAAAATCTCCGTAAACTATGACGTCGTGCCTGAACTCTCGGCCGTCAAGCCTTATAACACCGAAGCCGTAGTGCTCCACCTTCATGTTAATACAGTTCAACAAAAATATCATATACCTTTTGGGAAAGGCTTAACTAAAACGATCGGACGGTGATCGCATGAGGTTCTTCATAATAGGCTTCGGTCAGGCGGGGGGAAAGATACTCGATCTCTTCCTGGGTAGAGAGAAGGAGGCGGGATCAAACATCAAGATCAAACCGTTAGCCGTCAACACCGCAAGAACGGATTTGATGGGTTTGAGATACGTTCCAAAGGAATGCAGACTTTTAATAGGTCAGACTGTAGTGAAGGGTCACGGCGTCGGAACGGACAACAAGCTCGGTGCTAAGATAGCTCAGGATGAAATAGACACGATACTCAACGCAATAGATAAGATGGGAACTCACGACATAGATGCGTTCTTAATAATAGCAGGTTTGGGTGGCGGAACGGGAAGTGGGGGTTCACCCGTTTTAGCCAAATACCTATCCGAAACTTACTCGGAACCCGTTTACGCTGTAGGCGTTCTACCAGCTCCAGAGGAGGGAAAGCTATACTCCTTGAACGCTGCGAGAAGCATGATCTCACTTCTGAAGTTCGTTGACAACCTCATACTTGTTGACAACGGTGCTTGGAAGTTCGAGGGTATGAGCTTGAGGGAGAGCTTTGCAAAGATAAACGAGGAGATAGTGAAGAGGTTGGCTTTGCTTGCAAGGGCAGGAGAACCTTCCGAGATGGTTGGAGAGATGGTTGTAGACAGCAGTGAAGTCATAAACACCCTGAGGGGAGGGGGAATCTCGTCTATCGGATACGCGACAACTCTCGTCGAGGAGAAAAAGAAGGGCTTTTCTCTCTTCCGCAGGAAAGAGGAGGAAGAGTTTGCAGAGAACGACAAAGCGACAAAGATTGCTTCTCTCGTTAGAAGAGCTGCTCTCGGTAGATTAACGATCCCTTGCAACGTTAGGAGTGCTGAAAGGGCTTTGATCTTGGTTGCTGGACCTCCGGAGCATTTGGATAGAAAGGGATTGGAGAAGGCCAAACTGTGGCTTGAGGAAACCATTGCGGGAGTTGAGGTTAGGGCTGGAGATTATCCGACGAGGAGGACCAAACACATCGCAGCTTTGGTGGTTTTAGCAAACGTAACGGACGTTCCGAGGGTCAAGCAGTTGCAGAGGTTGGCGAGCGAGGCTAAGGAGGAGATAGAGAGTGTCGAAAAGGAGAGGATTGAAAAGACGTTGGAGATATTCGACGAGGACATAGAGCCTTTGATATAGGGTGTTGGAAATGAAGAAGGTCGTTTTTTTTGTTTTTGTCTTACTCCTTTTTGTTCAACCCGTTTTTGCCAAGCACATATCCCTTTCCGATCTAAACGTCGTGGTTGAGAACAAAAAGGACTACTACTCTCAAAACGAGTTCGTCAATTTAACGATAACGATCAGTCCGAAGAACGACGACATAGCGAAGGAGATGGCCAACAGGAAGTATACGATATACAACTACCTGTCACAACCTCGAACCGTGGCTACCCTCTACTACAAGAACGGACCGTCTCTCACGAAAAGTTCGAAGGATCAAATTTTGACATTCAAAAAGGAGGAAACGAACTGGGATCAGGGTATAGACAGCCTCAAAGTGAACTTGAGCGGATACACGCCTACTATATCGGAGGGACTGAAAGAAATTACCGTGTTCGAATTCACGATGGAGGACGCGGACACCGTTAAAGTTAACGTTACGGTTGTGAACACGCAGAAGCTCAAGGAGGAAATAGACAGCTTCAAAAACTCTCTAAACGAGATAGAAAAGGAGCTGAAGAGCATACCCTCAGTTGGATCATCTAACCCCCTCTTCAAGAAGTTGAACGACTTGAAGAGCGACCTAAACGAGATATTTACGCTTTACAACACCCGACACTACTTAGACCTCTGCGGTAGAATTGAAAGCTTTAAAAAAGATTTAGACTCCCTTAAGGTCGAAGTTAAAAAGACGCACGCCAGTTACTACATAGACGAATGCGAGGATGTTCTCGGAGGTATAGACATCAACATAACGAAGGCGGAAAGCATAGTAAGCATACTAAAGACGAAAAATCTAAACTACACGCTCAAGATAGTTGAGCTCAAGTCCGAGAAGAAGAGGCTCTCCGACGATCTAAATAATTTGAAGAGCTATTACGACAATGGAGACTACGAATACGTAATAGAGAACGGTGAAAAGCTTTTGAACGAACTCTACAAGTTGAATGACGAGGTTACCGCTTTGGTAGAGGAGCTTCAATCCCTCACCCAACAGAAAACAACCACAGTTCAAACTACGCAAAAGCCCGTTAATTTGAACGTGGACATAAAAAAATTGGGATTTTACGCCGGAATTGGTGCGGGAGCTTTGGTTGCCATCGTTTTGATCGCTCTCGGTTTGAGGAGATACCTGAGAAGGAGGAGATGGGACGAGCTTAAATGAGGTTCGTAGTAGCTTTAACTGGGGCGAGTGGGCAGGTATACGGATTCAAACTCGTGGAAAGGCTTGTGGAATTTGCAGAGGTTTACACGATCGTTTCTAAAACCGCAGAAAAGATTGCGGAAATCGAGGGTTTGGATTTGGATGTTCTCAAATCTAAATCTACAAAATTTTACACCGAAGATGAGATTACCGCTCCAATTTCGAGCGGTAGCTTTAAGCACGACGGAATGGTGATAGCTCCTTGCAGTGTCAAGACAGCTTCGAGCATAGCTTACGGCATAACGAACAACCTCATAACGAGGAGTGCGGACGTAACGCTTAAGGAAGGGAGGAAACTCATAATACTTTTCAGAGAGACCCCTCTCCACATCGGTCATTTAAGAACCCTCTTGAGGCTGGCTGAGATGGGTGCGGTGATAATGCCTCCAGTCCCGGCATTCTACATAAAGCCAAGGACGATCGAAGATTTGGTGGATCACACGGTTTGCAGGATTTTGGATCTGCTCGGTTTGGATGCGGACTGCAGGAGATGGAGCGGAAACGTGTAACGTTCGTATTCGTAAATTAAGCAAACTATTTAAGACAAATCACACTAATGACGGGATGTTATGAAAAACTGTGCTATAGGGCCAATGATGGGTATTTTGTTGATGGTAGTAGTAGCGGTGGTAATGGTGTTTGCATTCACACATCTGTCCTCTCACCTGTCTAATTTAATAAGAGGTAGTAAACCCCTCGCTGCGATAGTCGATCTAAAAGCTTATTACGTCAAAGGTTTGAATAAGACAGTAATCGTGCTAAACCACTTAGGAGGAGAACCCATTCCCCTTGACGACTTAAAAGTCGTGATTCAATCAAAGTCGGGAACAAAGTGTGCGGTAACGGGTTCGGGATTCGTTTCTTTGATTGGATACTATTACAGGTTAAATAAAACCGCTATGGGTGATGGAAACGCCGTAAATCCGAATGATGTAAAATTTTCTGAATTGGTCTTCACAAGAAGAGACAAAAGTATATTTTTCGATTGGAGTGATGGAGGTCCCGATGACAATTTAACAGACTACTTCGGTGTAGTTTGGGAGGGGAAGTTAAAAGTAGTTGAGAATGGATCATACACATTCACTTTGACGTCTGACGATGGTTCTTGGCTATGGATAGACGGTAACTTGATAATAAATAACGGAGGTTTACATGGGGCGCAATCAAAGTCAAATACAATCTACCTAACCAAGGGTTTCCACGATGTAAAGGTGATGATGTACGAATGGGAAGGTAGTGCCGTGTGTAAGTTAACATGGATGGGTCCAAACGTATCTTCTCCAACACCCGTGCTCATCGGCGAAACGAGTAAGAAAACACTTTATGCGGGTGACTCTGCAAAGATCGTGTTTGATGCAAGTGCCTCAGATCCCGTTTTGATCAAGTTGATCTATGTGCCAGCCAAGCAGGTGTTATGCAGTAAAGAAATAACACCAGTATCAGTCACACCTAAGAGCGGTTTTATAGCCTACTACTATTCGGATCCAAACTGGTCAAATCTCGTTGCTACGAGAGTGGAGAAAAGAATACGATTTGCATCAAAAGAAAGTGGATACGATTCAGACGTGCCAGACTGGCCAAAACCTATAATAGGCAAGAATAAGGGTTTTAGCGTAAGATGGGTTGGATACATTTACGTGAAAGAAGAAGATAACTATACCTTCTACCTAACCGTTGAAGACGATGGATGGTTGTACATCGACGATAAACTCGTCGTTGAGAATTACAATATGGCTGGTATTCAAGAAGTCCACGAAACTGTTCATCTTACTAAAGGATACCATAAGTTGGAGCTTTGGATGAAGTGTATTTATGGTTATCCTGTGGCAATCCTCAAGTGGAATAGAGGTGGCGTTCCCGTTATAACTGATTTCTTAGAAGGTAACTGGATTTGTTATTACTACAACGGAACGAACTTCAATAGTTTTGTTACAAAGGATGGTCCCTACAATAGATTACGATTCTCAGATGGAGAAGACACATCTCGTAACTGGGATTCGGATATTCCAAATTGGCCACTTAATATAACACACCGAACAGATAATTTTAGTGTGATATGCAAAGCTACCATTACTCTTCCTGAAGGTTATTACACCTTTAATTTAACTTCGGACGATGGTTCCCGACTCTACATTGACGGTAATTTGGTCGTAGATAACTGGGGCGATCATGGCCCAAGATCGAGATGGGGTGTACGTTACTTGTCTTCTGGAGATCACACGTTTGAGGTTCGGATGTACGAAAATGGAGGAGGAGCATTACTATACTTGCAATATGCTAGAGGAGTGTACACCATGCCAGAGTTCGTGAGAGCATATAATATATATTAATTTTATTGTTCAACCTTTTTCTAAAATCTTAGCAAGATTTTTCATCTGTAACCTCAGTATTGGTAGCCTTTTTAGGTCTTTTGATCTCTCCAATAAAAACAAAAAAAGAGGGCACACTCCTCTGTGAACTTTTATACGTCCCAAGCCTCGACAAGCTTAAATATTTCACCCCTCACAAACCGATATGATATTTAAACTCTTCAAAAAGGATAAGGTTGAGGTTGAGGATTACGAGGAGCTCGATCTGAGCGAATACGAGGCCGAGATAAGTGATGAGGGTGTCACATACATAAAGGTCGCTGAGGTGACTGGAATAAACGAAATTCCCGAGATAAGAAGGCAGATATACAACGGAAACATAGTGATTGCGGATATCGCATTTATAAAGCACGATAAGTGGATTTACGAGAGGGTTTTGAAGGACCTGAGGCAGTTGGCTATGGACGTGAAGGGAGACATAGTGGGTTTGGGTGAAGACTACATAATCGTTACACCGACGGGTATCAAGGTCGATAGGGTGAAAATAAGGGGTAGCAAAAGTCTTGAAAACAGATGAAGATAATTCAAACTATGGTAAACTGCCCGGTGTGCGGTAGGGAGTTGAAGGTAAACACCGTATTGTATGACACACCGTTCTTCGGGAAGGTGCTGATAACTACGATCGTTTGCGAATGCGGTTTTAAGCATGCGGATTCGATAGTTTCCGAAATAAAAGAGCCTACGAGATTCAAGGTTAAGATAAACAAAGAGACTCTTTACGACAAGGTGATAAGGTCTACTTCTGGAACTATAAGGATTCCCGAGATAGGCGTGGATGTAGAGCCGGGTCCGGCTTCTCAGGCCTTCATAACAAACGTCGAGGGAGTTCTAATGAGGATAAGGGATATAGTTGAGATGGCCAAGAGGTGGAATTCGGACAATGAAGAAGCTGTAAAGAGGTGCGACGAGATACTGAAGAGGATAGACGACACGATCAACGGCAAGGATGAATTAACCCTCATACTTGAAGACCCATTCGGAAACAGCCTTATTCTTTCCAACAACGCCTTTAGGGAGAGGATGAAGGAGGAAGAGGCAAGAGCTTTGAAAACCGGTATGACGATAATGGATCTAACGGGGTTAAGCGAGGATGAGATTCTCGGACTGTGATTACTTTCTTGAGAAGAACTTAAAGGGGGAAGATTTGAGTAAAGATGAGGCTTTGGAACTCTTTAACTTGCCCCTCCACACCGTCGGTGAAATTGCGAACGATATAAGAAGGGCCAAATGCGGTGAACTCGTAACTTTCGTCGTCGGTATAAACATCAACTTTACAAACGTCTGCGTTTCGAAGTGCAAGTTCTGTGCCTTCTACGCCAAAAGCGACGGATACGTCTTAACGAAGGAGGAGATACTTGAGAAGGTAGGTAAGGCGGTTGAGAGAGGTGCGACTCAAATTCTAATGCAAGGTGGAATGAATCCAGATCTGGGAATAGAGTGGTTCGAAGATCTGTTTAGGTCTGTGAAGGAGAGGTATCCAAACGTTCACATCCACAGCCTTTCCGCCCCAGAAATACACTTCTTGGCAAAGAAGGAGGGGACGAGTGTTAGAGAGGTCATAGAGAGGTTGAGAAGTGCTGGCTTGGATTCCATACCCGGTGGCGGAGCGGAGATCTTGGTCGATAGAGTTAGAAGAGAGTTGAGTCCGAAGAAGGTCGATTCGAGTGGTTGGTTGAAGGTTATGGAGACCGCACACAAATTGGGCATGAAAACAACCGCTACCATGATGTTCGGTCACATCGAAACCGATGAAGATATAGTCGAACACCTCTTCAAGATAAGGGATCTGCAATCTAAGACCGGGGGATTTACCGCATTCATACCTTGGACGTTTCAGCCAAAAAATACCGAACTATACAAAAAAATTAAAGAGCCAGTCCCACCGACGAGATACCTTCAAGTTTTGGCAATTTCGAGGATAGTTCTTCACAACTTCAGGAACGTTCAAACCTCATGGCTAACTCAGGGTCTTGAGATAGCCCTTTTGGGTTTGTTTTTCGGTGCGAACGACTTCGGAGATTTGATGCTCGAAGAGAACGTGATAAAAGCAACTGGAAAGGATTTCAGACCCCTTGAGGTTGAAAGGGTAGTTAAGGCGGTGAAGTCGATTGGAAGGCCCGTCGCACAGAGGGACACGTATTACAACATCGTCAGGTATCTATGAGATACTTGACTCCCCTTCAAACCCGATTGCTCGTAGGTGTCGGAATAAAATCCTTGGGCTACCTAATCGTTGCGAGTGGGATATTTCTCTCTTTAAAGGACAAGGCTCTCGCTCTGAAGATAGTTTACTTGGGAGTTTGCTTCGTTGTCTTCGGATGGTTCTTGATATTGAGGGCCTTGAGATTGGCCAAATCGCTCGGATTTGAAAGGAAGGGGGAGAGAATTGAAAGACAGTTTAGGATATCCGCCCACGTGGATGGAGGTCTTTTTGGTATAAAGGAGGGCGACACACTCAAGGTTAGGGGTTTGGTTAAGGAGAGGGTCGGAAGGTATTGGAAAAATGCCGACGGTAACGTTCTACTCGTTTTAAATTGGATTCCCGTAAAGAAAACTAAACTGAATGACGGTAAGTTTGAATTTCGAATACCGAACTTAAAGGAGGGTCTATACGAGGTTCACGTTAGGTTCGTGGAGGGTTGCGAGGAGAAGAGGCTGAAGGTTAGAGTTATGAGCTTTGAGGAGTGGAGGAGAAATTTGATTTTTGTTTTGATTGTCACCTTCGCAATTGCTATCGTTATGAGCCTTCCTTTGTTTGTGTTAATTCGTTAACCGTAGAGTTTATATGAATGCCTTCGATGTTCTGTTTCATGCGGGAGATAATAGAGTTGAAGGGGCACATAATAGATTCGATGATCTTGCCGAAGGTTTTGGACACCATAATGGACATGGGTGGCGATTTCGAGATACTCGAACTTAGGGTTGGTAAGACCAAGACCGATGAGAGCTACTGCAAGATTTTGGTTGAGGGCGACGAAAGGTTGTTTGAAGAGCTTGAGAAGTTGGGTGCGATCCTGCCAAAAAAGGAGGTTAAAGTGGCTCCAGCCCCTGCGGACGGAGTTTTGCCAGACGGCTTTTACGCGACAACTCACCATCCAACTTACGTTTACATAAACGGTGAGTGGAAGAAGGTCAAGCACATAGAGATGGATTGCGTTATCGTCATAGAGAACGGGGAACCCGTTTGCAAGAGGCAGGGTTTGGTTAAAAAGGGAGATTTGGTGGTCGTTGGTAGGGATGGCATAAGGGTCGAACCTCCTCAGAGGCCGAGAGAGCCGAGCGACATATTCGGTTTCATGACATCCGAGGTTTCGGCTGAAAAGCCCGTTAACTCACTGATAAGGAGGTTGGCGAGGGAGATGAAAAAACTCAGAGACAACGACGGCTTCATAATTCACGTCGTTGGAACCGCAATAGCCCATACGGGTGCGGACGAGGCTTTGGCGGAACTCATAAGGATGGGTTACTGTCAAGCTCTATTCACTGGAAACGGATTTGCGGTAATGGACATAGAAAAACAGCTCTTCGGAACCACATTGGGAATGGACAAGGATACGGGCAGGGTTTACAAGGGGGGTTACAGAAATCATCTGGTTGCAATCAACGAGATAAGAAAGGTGGGTAGCGTTAAGAAGGCCGTCGAAATGGGAATTCTTAAATCGGGAGTTTTATACGAATGCGTTAGGAACAACGTTCCCTTTGTGATTGCGGGATCGATAAGAGACGACGGCCCGTTACCAGATACGATAACGGACGTCATGAAAGCCCAGGATGAGATGCGTAAGTTCATATGGCAGGCCGACGAGAGGGGAGGGATGTGCATGATATGGGCCTCAATGCTACACGGAATTGCAACTGGTAACATGCTTCCCTCAACGATAAAAACGGTTATAGTTGACATGAATCCCTACGTGGTTACGCGATTGCTTGATAGGGGAACGACTCACGCTTTAGGTATTGTAAGCGATCCGGGAGTTGTTATGCCCATGTTGGTTAACGAGTTGAAGAGACTTGAGGAGGAGAAGGAGTAACTTGCCAAATCTTAACAAAATTTTTTAACACATCCTTTGACAGCCATAGCGGTGGTTTGAATGTATTGGAATCCAAGCGTTGAGAGGATGAATCAAAAGGACTTGGTGGATTTGCAGAACAGAAAGTTAAAGGCGTTAGTTTTCTACGCTTACGAATACTCCCCGTTTTACAGGAGAAAGTTTAAAGAGATCGGTTTGAATCCGTGGGATTTCAACGGCTTGAAGGATTTGCACAAGCTACCCTTCACGAGCAAGAGGGACTTGAGGGAGAACTATCCCTTTGGAATGTTTGCAGTGCCTTTATCTCAGATTGTCAGATTTCACGCGTCGAGCGGGACAACTGGTAAACCCACGGTTGTGGGTTACACCAAAAACGACATAGACGTGTGGGTCGAATGCTTGTGCAGGGGTTTAACGTCTTGCGGTGTGACGAGCGAAGATATAGTTCAAATTGCCTACGGTTACGGACTGTTTACAGGCGGATTGGGTTTTCACTACGCGGTAGAGAGGTTGGGTGCAAGCGTCATACCAGCATCTGCGGGAAACACGAGGAGGCAGATAGAGCTCATGAAGGACCTGCACACCACAGTGATATGTTGCACGCCCTCATACATGCTCTACATGAGCGAGGTTGCGAGGGAGATGGGAGTTGATATAAGAGACACCAAGCTTAGGATGGGTATATTCGGTGCCGAGCCTTGGAGTGAAGAGACGAGAAGGAGAATAGAAGATAAAACCGGTATCACAGCTTACGACGTTTACGGGACTTCAGAGTTGGGCGGACCACTCTTTACCGAATGCGTTGAGAGGAACGGTATTCACATCTGGGCGGATCACTACCTCATCGAGATAGTCGATCCAGAGACTGGAGAGGTTTTGAGTGAAGGGGAGAAGGGTGAGCTTGTTGTAACAACTTTGAGCAAGGAGGCCCTACCCCTGATAAGGTGGAGAACAGGGGACATCACATACATGGAATCCGATAAATGCGCATGCGGAAGGACTCATCCGAGGATTATGAGGATACTCGGAAGAACCGACGACATGATCATTGTCAGGGGTGTGAACGTTTTTCCCTCTCAGATAGAGCACGTTCTCATGCAGGTTCCAGAGTTGGGAGAGCACTACGTTATAATACTCGATAGAAAGCCGGACGGGCTGGATGAAATGACGATTCAAGTTGAGTTGAGCGATAGGGCTAAGATAGACAGAACTACGGATATACTCGAGCTTGAGAGGAGGGTTGAAGAGCTTTTGAAGGAGTATCTGAACGTAAGGGCCAAGGTTGAAATAGTGAATCCCGGAACTTTGCAGAGGTTTGAGGGGAAGGCCAAGAGGATTGTAGACAGGAGGAAGATATGAGAGGGGTTAAGCGGATAGACTTTAAGACGTATGCGGAATCTCTGGGAGCGGAAGTGGATTTGACGGACGTATTTAAAAAGCTCGGATACTTCGAAGACGAGATATTTAGAGACGTTGTCGTAAACCATCCACTGACGACGCTCAAATTTGACTACGGGTTGATCAGGTATGGGGAAGACAGATACGGCATGGTCGCATGCTTGGGAGATTTAAAAGAAGACGAGTTGAGGAAGGTCGAAGGAATATGTAAACTCGTTGGGGCCAAGTATGGAATCCTAACGGACTTGAAGGGTATGATAGTGGTGGGGGAGGACGGTGCATTTCTGGAGGGCATTCCGAACAGGGACGAACTCAGGATAGAGCTCGGTTTGGTAGATGCCCACGCTCTGGCAATGAGTTACGACGATTTCGAAAGCGTTAGCGATGTCGATTTCATCGTCGAAAACAGCAGATACGTCTATTCCGATATGGACGAGGACAGGGTAATAATATTTCTACCGAACAGAAAGCTGATTGAATGGTTGAAAGAGAGGGGCGTGAAATTTGAGTTTTTGGACGAGAGAGAGGCTGGAAGGGTCGTTGACAAGTTCATACTTTAGGTAACCGTTTTATACATTACCGCGAATTTTGAGGTATGTTGAAGCAGATCTCCGTGTTCGTTGAGAACAGAC
This sequence comes from Archaeoglobaceae archaeon, assembly GCA_027036775.1. Classification (GTDB taxonomy): domain Archaea; phylum Halobacteriota; class Archaeoglobi; order Archaeoglobales; family Archaeoglobaceae; genus Archaeoglobus_B. Next base: position 26,653 of record JALWDS010000034.1, read on the forward strand.
CCGGGAAGTTGGCCGAAGTTACAGAAGTTCTCTACAAAAACGGTGTAAACTTGAGGGCCTTTACGATAGCGGAAGCTGGCGATTTTGGTATCATCAGAATGGTTGTGGACAAAACCGACGAAGCTTACAGCGCTTTAAGGTCTGCGGGATTTACAGTGGCCCTAACAGAAGTTCTTGCGGTAGAGGTTAAGGACGAACCGGGGGGATTGTATCAGATAGCCAAGGCTTTGGGGGACGCTGGAATAAACATCGAATACGTTTACGCCTTCGCTTTCGAAAGGGAGAGGGCCTTGATAATTTTAAAGCCGAGTGATTTGGAAAAAGCTAAGGCTGTGCTTGAGGCCAAGGGATTCCTCTTTAAAGAGAAGTTCGAATGAGGTGCGAGTGCGGAAACCCCCTTCCAAGTCCCACAGCGTATTGCCTCTACTGCGGTAGGAGAAACGCTATATCTTGCGGGCTCTACATCTCTTCAAAGGTTTACCTCGTTTTCATAGGTAAAGTCATCGAAACCCTATCTTTCAAGCTTTACGAAGAGGAAGAATCTGTTAGAAATCTGTTTGAAGTTGTTGCGGAGAGGATACATGAGAGGAGGGTTGAAGAGGTTTACGTTTGCGGTGAGAACGAGAAAAGCATGAGTTTCGGCTTTGAGAATTTAAAGAGGTGTTCCCTAAGTGATTTAAAAGTATACCTAACGCAACCGATGGAATTTGAGGAGTTCGTTTCCAAGTTGAAAGATTTCGTCACTAAGAAGGAGGAACTTAAAAAGGTTGAAATTCCTCCAGAAGAGAAGATTCAAGGCTCTCACTCAACCGTGATTGGAGGTAGGCAGGGTAGGGAGTTTTTGCACAGGGTTGCGTGCTGTGAGTTCGTTAAGAAGATAGTTCCCGGTGTTATAACTGGAGGAGCTTCGTCGTTGGGTGGCGGGGTTAGGTTCAAGGTAACGAGGTGCGACGAGAAGGGGAATCTGAGGGCTTTGCTGATAAACGGTTCGAGCGTTCAGGAGATTTACATAATAACGACCGCAAAAAACAAAGAACAGGGTGAAATAATTTTGAAGATGCTCAGGAGCGTTTCTTCCTCTTGATGACCACAACGTCTCCCAAGGTTGGCGTTAAACTCTTCGGGCTTTCAACCTTAACATCTTCAACTCTCTCCCTCAGTTTCACACCAAATACCCTCTCAAGTTTCTCTAAAACCTCCTTTTCTGGTGTTATCTCTCTGTTTTCAAGCTTCCTTATCAAAGTGGCCTTCTCCTGTATCCTTTTAGCCAACTCCTCCTGAGTCCAACCCCTCCTTTCCCTCTCCCTCCTTATGATTTCGTGGAAGTTCTCAACGACCTCGTAATCCTCAACTATCGGTTTCGGCCTTGCAACCTTCTTAACGACCTTAACCTTAACGTTCTTAATCTCGACACCCAAATCCTTACACCTGTCGCAGACCGTGAGTTCGCTTCCCTCCACCACCACCCTGTGACCTCTACCCAAAATCCTACCACCGCATATTTCGCAATACATGCCTATCCCCATCACTCTCGACTTTGCAGTTAAAAATTTTGAGGATTAACTACTTATACTTCTTCGACGGATTTAATTTATAATGAGCGAAGTGGATTACGACTACCTCCTTGAGAGGTTGAAGAGGTTGGAAGAGGAATTTGAAAGGCTCAAGAGAATTGAAGAGGAGTATTACAAGCTTAAGGAGCACTACCGCAGGTTGGAAGACGAAAAGAGGTTTATAGAGTCGGAGAGGTTGAGATACGAGAGAGAAATTAGAAGATTGCGGAGCGAAATCGAAAGGTTGAGGAGTCCTCCCCTACTGATCGGCACGATTTCTGACGTTTTGAGCGACGGTAGGGTTATAGTTAAGAGTTCAACTGGTCCGAAGTTCCTCGTTCACGTTTCCCAGTTCGTCAATCCCAAGGATTTAAAGCCCGGTGCGAGGGTTGCAATGAATCAGCAGACATTGGCGGTTGTGAGCGTTCTACCTCCGTCCAAAGATCCGACGGTTTACGCCTTTGAGGTTGAAGAGAGACCCAACGTCACCTACGACGACATAGGTGGTTTGGACAGACAGATTGAGGAGATCAGAGAGGCGATAGAGCTACCTCTCCTAAAGCCGGAGCTGTTTGAAGAGGTTGGAATAGAACCTCCTAAAGGGGTTTTACTCTACGGTCCACCGGGAACTGGTAAAACTCTCTTGGCCAAGGCGGTTGCGAACAAAACGAAGGCCACATTCATAAGGGTCGTCGGTAGCGAGTTCGTTCAGAAATACATCGGTGAGGGTGCGAGGTTGGTGAGGGAGGTATTTGAACTTGCGAGGGAGAAGTCACCTTCGATAATATTCATAGACGAGTTGGATGCGATAGCTGCGAGGAGGACTTCAAGCGATACGAGCGGGGATAGGGAGGTTCAGAGAACTCTGATGCAACTATTGGCTGAGATGGACGGATTCGATCCGAGAGGAGACGTTAAGATCATTGGAGCCACAAACAGGATAGACATACTCGATCCCGCAATACTCAGACCGGGGAGGTTCGACAGGATCATTGAAGTTCCCCTACCGAGCTTCGAAGGTAGAATTCAGATATTCAAGATTCACACGAGGAGGATGAAACTCGAAAACGTTGACTTCAACGAACTCGCAAGGTTGACAGAAGGGGCGAGCGGTGCGGACATAAAGGCCATATGCACCGAAGCAGGTATGTTCGCGATAAGAGAGGAGAGGACGGTTGTTACAATGGACGACTTCCTCAGGGCGATTGAGAAGGTTCTGAGGAAGGATATGGGATACAGGGAGAAGGGAGTTATGTTCGTTTGATCACCAATCTTCGATCAATTTTTTGATCTTCTCCACCTCGTCTTCCTCAACCTTCAGCTTCGGCCTGTAACCGAGTTTGTCTCCGTAGAGCTCAACGACCATCTTTGCGGACAGCTTTGCAATCTTTATCAAATCCTCATCGATTTTCAGGCTTTCCCTTCTCTTTTCCCTCCTTCTATCTGTGTAGTAGGAGCAGAACAGGCATTTGTATATGCTGAGGGGCTCGGGTGTCTTCTCCTCGAAAACGTCGTCCAAGCTTTCGAGAAGGCAATACCTTCCGTCGCTGTATTTGCAGTTCTTCATTCTCTCCGTTCCTATCTTCTTAGCGTAGGCTACGAGTTCCGAAATTTCGACTGGTTTGGCCTTGTATCTCTTCAGAAAATACCATTCGAGTAGGGCCAAAATAAATTGAGATGGAGATACCCCTTTCTCCTCGCACTTCTCCAAAAGCTTCTCCTCAATATCTGGTGGGATGTCTATCGTCACCCTCATTTCTTCTTACCCTTTTTCGCATCCTTCTCTTCCTTTTCCTCTTTTTCTTCTTTAACCTCCTCGCTTAATCCCTTCAACTTCTTCGCGAGCATGTAAAATCCCTTGGCGTTTGCGGTTATTGGATCGTCGGGCTTGACAACCTTTCCTATGTCCTCGAACTCCCTTTGGAAGAGCTCGTAAACCATGGGTAATAAGCTACCTCCACCCGTTATCACCAAGTTCTCCACTATGCTCGTTGAGAGTCCTTCGAGTAGCATCTTAACCCTGCTCGCAACCCTATCCACCCACCCCTTCACTATCTCCTCGTAACTTTGAATGACGTCTTCCCTCTTGACGACTATCCTCCTCCCACCCCTTATCCTTCCCACCTCTCCGTTTTCGAGTAAAAGCTTTGCCATCTCCTCCGGTGTTATGCTTATGCCATACTCGTTTCTCACGAAGAGTTCGAGGTTGTTGTATATGTCGTCTATACCCACGAGCATTGTGTCTCCCTTCAGATACTCCATGTCGAAAAGAACAACTATATCCGTAGTCCCGAATCCTATGTCAACGCAAACGCCCGTTTTCATACCCATGTAGATCAAACTTCCGACGGGTTGAGGTAGAAGAATCACCTCGCAATTCAATGCGTTCTTTAAGCTGTTCAACACGTTTTCCCTCTCCTTCTTCGAAGATTTTACGGGCAATCCCGTTGCCACAACCTTTGCATTTTTATCCAGCAGGTTTAGGGCGAACTTCGCAATCTCTATGTAAGATTGATGCATTATCCTACCCTCGTGCAAGGGTCTTAGGACTTCGACGTTCTCCATGGTTTGAGATACTATCATCGCCTCTTCACCTATGTAAACCTTCTTCGATCCTCCCTTCAGGCTCCAATCCTTCTCTTCACCGTAAACGACCAAGCTGGGAAAAACGACTACCCTCTCGCCGTCGTTAGTGGCTTTAGTTAGGTTCGTCCCTATGTCGAGTCCGACTATCATGTCCCCCAATCGATCGAGTTGCCTAAAAATGTTCCGAAAAACATAACTTTTTCTATTGCAACTGATGTTAAAATGATAATCTGCGGTGAGTTTTTCTATAAAGGTAGATTTATAGATTGTGCGGTTGAAATAAAGGACGGCGTAATAGTGGACATCTCCAAAACGAAAAAGGGGAGGAGGGTTAGAGGAATAATAATGCCAGCTGGGATCGATGTGCACGTTCACTTCAGGGATTTTAAGGAGAGCTACAAGGAAACGATCGAAACTGGTAGTCTGTCCGCTCTCTACGGAGGTATTTGTCTGGTAGTCGATCAACCGAACACGAATCCACCGGTGATAGACGAGAAGGTTTACTTCGAGAGGATGAAGAGGGCTGAGAAAACCACATACGTTGACTACTCCCTGAACTTGGGGTTGGTAAACGATAACGCGGACAAGATAGTTGAGATAGTTAAAAAAATAGAAAAGAAATACTTCCTTCCCGCAATAGGCGAGGTGTTCCTGAAGGGTGATATGAGGGTAAGCTACGAAACGCTCGAGAAAGTAAGGAGATCGACAAGCAAGCTTATAACCGTTCACGCTGAAGACCCGAACGAGGAGGACGACGTTGTGGCTGAAGTTAAAGCTGTCGAAAGGTGTTTGAAGATGGGCGTTTTCCACTTCTGCCACATATCAACCGCAAGAGCGTTGGACCTCATACACGAATCCAATTCGACATCTGAAGTAACACCGCATCACCTAATATTCTCAAAGCACAACACGGACTTTAAGGTAAATCCTCCTTTGAAGAGTTCTGAGGAGAGGGTTAAGCTCGTTAAGAACTTCAAAAAAGCGGACGTTTTGGCATCGGATCATGCACCTCACACGCTTGAGGAGAAGAAAGAGGGAAAACCGGGATTCCCGGGAGTGGAGGTCATGTATCCTATATTCTTCTACCTCATGAAGAGGGGATACGTCAGCATCAACGAGACGATTAAAAAGATTGCGATGAACCCCGCGAAGATATTCGGTTTTTCGAGATACGGTGAGATAGAAGTCGGTAAGTATGCCAACTTCGTAGTCTTCGATCCGAAGGACGAGAAGTTTATAAAGGGTGAGGAACTTCACTCGAAGGTCGGATGGACAATCTACGAGGGTCTGAAGGCGGTATTTCCAAAGGAGGTTTACATAAGGGGTGAGAAGGTTCTGGAGGATGGTGACGTTTTGGTTGAGAAGGGTTTCGGTGAGGTTTTATGAGGGTCGTTCAGGTGGAGGTTTCAACGAGATGCCAGCTGAGGTGCGTGATGTGTCCCCACACGATTTTCAGCGGAGAGTGGATAAACGAGGATATGGACTTCGAAACGTTTAAGAGGATACCTTTCGATAGGTTCGATTTGGCACACCTGCAGGGATGGGGAGAACCACTCTTAAACCCCCGAATTGAGGAGATGATAGACCTCGCCAAGAGAAATTGCAGAGTTGGTTTAACCACAAACGGACTGCTCATAGACGAGGTGAACGTCGGTAAACTTGATTACCTTGCGGTATCCATTGCGAGTGCGAGGGAGGATAGGCACAGAGAGATAAGAAAGACGAGTTTAGAGGAGATACTTGCAAAGGTTGAGAACGTTTCTTCAAAAGTCGACGTGACGTTCGTTTTCATGATGATGAAGGACACATATGAGGAGTTGCCGAACGTCGTCGAACTGGCTAAGAAGGTTGGGGCTAAGAGCGTGATAGCAAACAACCTCGACTACGTTCCTTCAAAGGAGCTTGAAGATCAAGCGGTATTCTTGCGGAAAGTAGATTACAAACCAATTGAACTTGCAAAGGTTAAGGCCAAGGAGTTGGGAATAAATCTGATAGTCAAAAGCGTTGAGATGGGGGAAGTCTTGGTCTGTGCGGAAAATCCTATAGACAATGTTCTAATAACGCACAACGGCCTAATGACCCCCTGCGTTTACCTACACCTCCCTACTAAGTCTGAGAAAATTAAGAGGGTCTTCATGGGCAGGGAGTTGGAGGTTGAGAAGGTTTACTTCGGAAGGTTTGACGATGAAGAGAGTTGGAGGATGTATAGGGACTTTGGAAGTGTTTTTGAGAGAAGAAGGTCTATCCTATGGTCACTCTTTCCATCGAATATCCCACCCCTCCCAGACTGCTGTAAAACGTGTTACAAGGCTTACGGGGTTTAAATCGGTTTTAAGTATCCCCACTTTTCCAAAGCCCTCTTCAACTCCCTGTGCTCCTTCGCATACTCATCCAAGGGAACTCCAAGCTTTATGGCATCTAAAGCTTGTCTTACCGCTCTTGCCCCAGCCATTGCACCGTCTGGATGTCCCATTACGCCTCCTCCAACCTGCAAAACTATCTCGGTTCCCAAGGCTTCTATAACACCGCCCAAGTTTCCCGGGTGAAGCCCTCCAGATGAGACTGGCATGGCCGGTTTTATGTTGTGGAAGTTCTGTTCGAAGTGGAAGTCGTTTGGCCTGTAAACATCCTCCCTTAAAACTCTGGCGTATTCGACAACCTCTTTCCCACCTTCAAGCTTTCCATAGCCAGCGGTTCCGACGTGTAACTGATCGACTCCGGTTACTCTGTAAAGCTTGGCCAAAACGAACATGGAAATTCCGTGATACCTGTTCCTCGTAAATGCTGAGTGCATAGCCCTATGTGCGTGAATTGCGAGGTTGTAATCGTTTGCAAGCTCCCTCATGTGGTTCAAAACGCTCCATCCAGCTATAACCACGTCTATCATCACGTATGGGTTGTCGTATTCAGCAACCAACTTCAACCTCTTCTCCATCTCTTTAACATCTGCGGTTATATTTGCAAACCAAGCCTTTTTCTCTCCAGTCTCTTTCTCAGCTTTATCGATGGCCTTCATTATTGCCTTTGCCCTCTCCTCAAACCTGCAAAAGTCCTGATTGGTTAGGTTTTCGTCGTCCTTAACGTAGTCCATTCCTCCAACGAGGAGTTCGTATGCAAGCTTTTCTATTTCTTTTGGTGTGTATCCGACTTTCGGCTTCGGAACCGTTCCGACTATGGGTCTGTCGTAAACTTCGAAGATATTTCTGACTCCCTTTCCGTAGAGCGGGCCTTTGAAATCCTTTAAGAAATCCTTTGGCAGGTAAACGTCTTCAAGCCTCAAACCTTCAACCCTTCTCATTCCGAAGACGTTTCCAGCAATTGAGGCCATTAGACAAGTTAAACTACCTCTCTCGAAAAGTTCCAAAGGATACGCTATCTTCACGAGGTGGCTGTCATCCAAATCGACGAATTCGTATGCTTTTGCATTCAACCTTTCAACCCTCTCAAAGTCGCACCATTCGTATAGGGTGGTCCAAGTTCCAGTCGAGCTTTCAGAAGCTATGGCTCCAGCGACCTCTTTAATATCGAATCCTTCGGCTGGTTTTATCCTATACAGAGCGATGATTTCATCTTTGGGTTTGTAGCCCTCGTCAACGTATTTCAAATACGCTTCCTCCGTCATCGAGAAAGTTAGAGTTGGTAGTAGAAAAGCTTATCCCCCTTTACGGTTACAGCAAAATCCCCGACGTAAACGGGTAAACCTTCAACTTCGATCTCCCTAACCTTTTTACCCTCCCTAAAAACCTTTATCTTGTTCTCGAACCCCAAGTAAACGTCTTCATCTCTTATAAATACGTTTTCTGGTTTTTCTTCAACCTCCCAAAGCATTTCACCTTCCAAGCTTATCAAAGCGGTTCTTTCCGAACTTACCGCTACGAGGTCCTTAGAAACGTCGATCTTCGGATTTGAACACTTACGTATTGCTTTTAAACCGTTCTTTAAAGTGTAAACGCCGTCATCACTCGAAAAGACCAAAGGTCTTGTGAAAATTTTAAAGGCGGGTTTGTTAAACCTCCTCCTTCCAACGTAGAGGTGTTCGGTCGTCCCCACTATTACATCTCCATCGACCTTTAAGTCCCTTATACCACCTTTCACCTCGTAGCTTTTCAAAACGTCCCCCTTTCGGTTGAGAACCTCTACCTCGCTCTTCAACCACTCCGCTCCCACCGCTACGCATTCGTCTATCGAAACCCTCACAACATCCTTCGGTCTCTCCCAGCAACCCATTATAGACACGAAGGCCCTTTCAAATATCAGGTTTCCGTCCAAATCAAAGACGTAAACTTTTCCGTCCGCAAAGTCCGTTCCAACAGCCAGTAAATCCTTCAAATCGATCGACAAAACGTTAACGTCGTTGAAGGGACCTCTGTAATAAGTTGCGGTCAGTTTTTTACCCCAAATTAATCCGTTACCATCGAAGAGGTAGAACCATCCGTCTTCACATCCGACAGCAATCAAATCGTTCCAAACCTTAACTTCTCTAACCTTTCCACCGCATTTGAAGGACCACATAAAAATAAAAAATAAAATTTTTGTTAGACTCTTGGTGCCCAGAGCGGTAACTTCTGCCAAGCTATCGGTCCGAAGATGTAGTGGCTCAGTATGAATCCAAGTATTATGACCACTATTGCACCTATGAAGAACGCCGCCCAAGGTCTCGCACCGAACTTCATGAACTCCCTAAATCTTGTAGTCATACCTATGCTGAAGAACGTGAATATGAACGTCCAAGTTCTCATCGTCTTTATAGGGCCTATCAGGTTCGGCTTCATGACGTGGAGGTATGTGTAGGTGTCAACGCTCACGGTCACCGCGGTCATCAAAGCGGATGCTATTAGGAAACCTATGACGAACTTCGGGAATCTCCACCATATCTCCATAGGTGAAGGCCTTGCTCCAGTCTCTTCAACCTCCCACCTCGTGGTTGCAACTACTGCCATCACGAAGGCCCAAAGACCTATCCAGATGTCCCTGCCTATAACCTTCATCAACGTATAGGCCCATATCGTCAGTTCGCTCGTGTCCGCGGTAACTCCTCCAATCGTTATGGTTTTGGCTATGTGGCTCGCATACCACTCGCCATACCATTCAGCAGCTGCGAATCCAGCTGCATCAGCGAATTCTGAGGTTCCTATCCAAGCTCCCGCTTCACCGGGATGCATCGGTGGGTTCATGGACATCGCGATCGCTGGTAGGAGGAATATCGCTATTATAGCCATGACTATAACCGCAGCTATACCGAAAACGTAGTCCTCCTTCTTAGCCCTTACGGCTGCAGCCATCGCTATCGATGCGGAAACACCACAGACCGCACATCCCGCACCCAGAACCGATGACGTTCTCTTGTCCAATCCGAACTTTTGACCGACGAAGTAAACCAAGAGGAAGGCGGTTATTGCAACAGTCGCAGCTTGAGCCAGAACGTAGGGTCCAGCCATGTATATCAACGTGAAGGGCAGGGTTGCACCCAAAAGGACTATACCCGTCTTGATGTAGTATTCGACTCTGAATCCGTCGTCCATCCACTTCGGAAACCTGAATAAGTTACTGAGGATCAAACCGAGTATGACCGCAAGTATTGGAGGTTCCAAGTTGTAGTTGTGAACCGTTTTGTTCGCTGCAACTACGAATATACCGACGGAAACGAGATAGACGAATGTGAAAGATGGCAGAAACGTTTTCGGCTTGAATCCAAGGATGTAACTGCTTATAGTGAATATCACCGCCCAAAACAGGTAGTTGACCAGGTAACCGAACCAGTTGGCTTGGAAGTATGCAACCACCTGATCCCAAGATGTCCACTTACCCGGTGCGGATACCGCCAAGGTCTTCAGGGCTTTGACGTTTCCAGTGTAGTAGCAGTATAGGGCTATTCCTATGACGATGAACGCCATCCATACCGCCCACCAGTCCTCTGTCTTCCAAAGCGTTTTCCATCCCCTTACTACCTCTACCCTCTCCTCTCCCTCCGACATGGCAATAGAAGTTTAGCGATAAACCTATTTATAACTTTCGAAATAATTTAAAAGATTTCAAAAAATTCGAAAAACTTGCGATGTCGAAATCAGACGCACTCGTTAAAGCTTTCGAAGAGAACCTTAAGGTTATCTATGATAAACTTCGCAATTTCTTTGTATCTGTATATGTCCAGGACGAACTCTGTCGTTACGAAGAATACGTCCCTCTCGTCTTTCAGGCCCTCAATCCTCTTCGCTATCACGAACCCCATTTCGCAGGCTTTGTAGGATGCACTGAGTGAAGTTATTGCAATTCCCCTGTTCTTGCTGACCAAATTCAGAAGTGTGAAGTAGTCATCGACGGTGTAAGCGACGTTGAAGTCTTCAAGGGAGTATCCGCTCAATTCCAAAGCCTTTTTAATGCTCGTGGTGATTCCGTAGTTTTCCGTTAAAGTCACGAGGGGATAACTCTTCAAATCCTCTACGCTTACAACGTCCCTTTTGGAAAGGGGATTTTGGGGTGAAACTATTAAAACGAGTTTGTCCTTCCCGACAACTTCGCATACCAACCTTTCGTTCTCCTTAACGTCTCCAACTATTGCGTATGTGTATTCTCCTCTCAAAAGCCCATCTACGCAATCGTGTGCACCCCTCAAAACTATGTTGACCTTGATATCGGGATACTCCGTTTTTAGAAGGGTTTGGAGGTTGAACACGACGTTAACTCCAACCATTCCAGATGCTATCGTGATTTCGTTACTCTTGATCTCCATGATCCTCCTCTTAGCTTCAGATATGCTTTCTACTATCTTCTTCATGTTTTCGTAGGCAATCTTACCCTCTTCGGTTAACACAACTCCGTTGGTTCCCCTCTTTAAGAGTTTTGCACCGTAGAACTTTTCAACCTGACCGATCTGAAAGCTCAAGGTGCTTACGGAAACGCCCAATTCTCTCGAAGCCCTCTTTATGCTACCGGTCTCAACAACCTTCAAGAAGTTCTTTATGAACTCTATTCTCATTGGACGAACTTGAAAAATAGTGTTTTAAATTTTTTGAAAGTCCTTTCGAAACAACCCTCCAAAAACTTGGAAAAAATAGCAAATTTTAAATATATACCCTCAGTCCAGCGTTGTGAAACCTCCTTGATAGTGCAGACGCTTAAAAACTTTAGAGGGTGATGAGCATGGAAAGCACAGAAATTCTCGAAAAGATTAGAGAGGCGGAGCAGAAGGTTGAAGAGGACATCGCCAAAGCCAGGGAGGAGGCTCAAGATATCATCAGAAAGGCCAAAGAGGAGGCTGAAAGGATAGTGGAGGATGCAAAGAAGGAGGCTGAAAGAATTAAATCCGAAATTTTAGAAAAGGCTAAGGCGGAGATAGAGAAGGAAAAGCAAGAAGTTAGAAACTCTTTGAGCAAGGAGATATCGGAAATAGAGTCTAAGGGAAAGGCCAACTTGCAGAACGCCGTCGAATTCTTATATAAAGAATTTATCGGGATGATCGAGTATGCTCAAGCCTGAAAGAATGGTTAAGGTTTCCGTAGTGGGTCCCAAAGACTACTTCGAAAAGGTATCCGAGATACTCTACGACCTCAACCTGATTCACATCGAAGACCCAGAGGAGACCGAATACTTCAAACTTGGAGAGCCGTTCGAGAAGGCGGGAGTAGTTTCAAGGAGTTTGGTTCAGTTGAGAAGCATTCTCTCCTACCTAAAGCTCGATCCAGAGAAGTATTTCCCCAAAAGGAGGTATAGGGTAGAAGAGGTAGTTGCTGAGCTCGATGCAAAGCTTGAGGAGTATAGAAACGAGGTTGGTGCAAAGATAGACAAGATAAAGAGCCTGCAGGAGAAGTTGAAGGCACTCGAAGACGAGCTAAGGGTTTTAGAGCCTTTGAAAACTTTGGGTATTCCTCCAAGGCTTTTGAAGGGATACAAAACCATAAAACCGTTCGTCGGATTCGTGAGAGCAGACCCGAGACCGAAAATTGAGGAAATCACATCGGAATACGAGGTCTTCATAAAGGACTACGGTAAGGAATACGTCATAGCGGTTTTCGTAAAGGTGGAACACGCTGAGGAAGTTTTCAGAGTCCTTCAAGAGTTCGGTTTCAGAGAGGTGACCGTTCCGGACATAGAGGACTACGACGCAAGGATATCTGAAATTCAGTCGGAGATTGAATCGATAAGGGAGGAGATAAAGAGACTCGAATCTGAAATCGAGGAGGTAAAGGAGAGGGAAGCGGACCTAATGCTGGCGATAGAGGAGTATCTAAGCATGGAGCTCGAAAAGTCCGAGCTACCGTTGAGATCACTCGTATCCAAATACGTCTTCGTCGTCGTAGGTTACGTTCCTCAAAAGGACGTTGAAACCTTGAAGAGCAGGGTCGAAGCCGAAACGGACGGAAAGGTAAGCGTCGAGATCCTGGAAGATAGAGAAAAGTTCGAACCTCCTACGAAGTTGAACAACCCGCCATACATCAAAGACTTCGAAGTTCTATCGACGACGTTCGCAATACCTAAGTATCACGAAATAGATCCAACGTGGATCATGTCCATATTCTTCCCGCTTTTCTTCGGTATGATGCTGGGTGACATAGGCTACGGAGCGATAATCACGGCAATCTCTCTATACCTGAAGAGGATATTCAAAACGGAGGGTTGGCAGAAGCTACTGAACATCGGTATATACTCTGGAATAGCGTCGATAATCTTTGGATTCTTATACGGTGAATGCTTCGGGCCCTTCGTTGTCGGAGAGGGATTGTCTCCATCCCAAGTCCACTGGTTCGGCAGTTTGATGGCCGGAATATACGCATTCAACCACGGTCATCCAATATTCGACAGAGTCGAAGCTTTCGGCGTCAAGGCTCTTCTCTTCATAACGCTCGTTATAGGTATGTTCAAGCTCCTCTGGGGATTCGCGTTGGGCTTTAGGAATGTCGCGGTGGAGCACGGTTACAAAGAAGCCCTGCTCGAGAAGGGTTGCTGGTTCATAGGTGTTCTTGGTCTCTGTTTCATCATATTCGGGTTTACTTACAACCTCGGTCTTTTCACGTCACCACCACCCGAAGGGTTTGGCAAGATATTGCCAGACAACCTGTTCGTCTTCGGTAGCTACACCGTAAGCGATGCGAGAAACGTTCCACTACCCATACCGGGATTGGTCAAGGGATGGCAGATGGGCGTGAACGTCTTCTACTTCTTGGCCTTGCCACTGATACTGATATGGTTCGTGATATTCGCCAAGGCGGAAGTTCCAAAGATGGGTGCAATGGGTATCATAATGGGCGTAGAACTGCTCACGTGGTTTGGTCAGATACTTAGCTTTGCTCGATTGTTGGCTATCGGTTTGGCATCGGTTTACTTCGCCTACGTGTTCAATTATCTAACGATAAAGATGGCGTTCCCACCGGGAATGGCCATACTGCCAGTTGCAATAATAATACTGTTGCTTGGACATCTAATAAACCTCATACTTGGAATCCTCGACCCAGGTTTGCAGTCACTTCGATTGCACTACGTTGAGTTCTTTACGAAGTTCTTTGAGGGTGGTGGTGTGTTGTATAGGCCGTTTGGTAGAATAAAGAAGTTTTTGGAGTAAGGAGGTGATGGTGTATGGTGTCTTTGATAGGGGATACGGCGTTTATAAAGGGTTGTGCTGCGATAGGGGCTGGATTGGCTGTGGGATTGGCTGGGATTGGAGCTGGAGCTGGTGAAAGTGGAATCGGTGCTGCTGCTGTAGGAGCGATAGCAGAGGACAGAGGCTTCCTCGGTCTGGGTCTGCTGTTTACAGTTATCCCAGAAACAATCGTAATCTTCGGTCTCGTCATCAGCTTCATACTGATGTTCGCTTACGGCTAACGAACAACAGACTTCTAAATTTTTTTATGATAGGGGAGAGATTCGTAAAAAGGGTTGCGGAAAAGCTTGGAAGCGAAAAGAACGTTGAGAGGTTTGTTAGATACTACTGGATGATCTCGACCTTTAGAATGATGGTTGGGTTTACCATAATGGCTTTAATACTGCTGTTCGGATACGAGTTTAAGGATTTGGTTAGATGGGTTGATCTGTTTGTAGGGAGGTGATGGTGTATGGTGTCTTTGATAGGGGATACGGCGTTTATAAAGGGTTGTGCTGCGATAGGGGCTGGATTGGCTGTGGGATTGGCTGGGATTGGAGCTGGAGCTGGTGAAAGTGGAATCGGTGCTGCTGCTGTAGGAGCGATAGCAGAGGACAGAGGCTTCCTCGGTCTGGGTCTGCTGTTTACAGTTATCCCAGAAACAATCGTAATCTTCGGTCTCGTCATCAGCTTCATACTGATGTTCGCTTACGGCTAAAACAATTTTTTAGGGTGAAAGATATGTCACTCGAAAACGTCATAGACGAGATATACAAGAAGGGACAACAAGAAATTCAAAAAATTAAAGAGGAGGCAGAAAAAGAGGCTGAAAAGATAATAGCTCAGGCTAAAGAGGAGGCTGACGAGATAATAAAAAAGGCCAAGGAAGACGCGGAAAAGGAGGCGGAAATACTGAGAAGGCAGGAGATATCGAGCGTCAAGCTTGAAATGAAGAGAAAGATGCTCGACGTTCAGAAGAGAATATTGGATGAGGTATTCGAATTGTTAAAGCAGAGAATTAAGGAGATGGACGTTGAAACGAGAAGAAAGTTGACCGAAGCCCTGCTCAGAAACGCATCCCCGGGAATGGTCGTATATTCGAGGAGGGAGGACGAAGACCTTGTGAAATCCATAATTCAGGAGTTGAAGTTGGACGTCAAGTATGGTGGTTACGTTGATTGTCTCGGAGGTGTCGTCTTAGAGAGTGAAGATGGTGAGGTTAGATTGAACTTGACGTTTGACGAACTCCTCAACAAACTCTACGATCAGAAGGTTGGAGAAGTCGCAAAGATACTGTTCGGGTGATGACCTATGATCTCTCTGACGGGTAAGCATGCAACTTGGGCGTATATAGTTGCAAGGGTAAAGGTGATGAAGAGAAATCTAATTCCCAGCGACGAGTATAGAAAACTGTTGAACATGAGCTTCGACGAAATAATAAGATACCTTGAGGAAACCGCCTACAAAAAGGAGATAGATGAATTGGCTTACAAGTATTCAGGTCCAAGACTGCTCGACTACGCTCTAACTTTGAACTTGGGAAGGACCTACAAGAAGATACAAGATGTTTCGTTCGGATTGGCAAAGGAGATAATAACCGAATTTCTTAAGAGATGGGACATCTGGAATCTGCTAACGATAATTAAGGGTAAGATGGTCGGAGTTAGCCTTGAGGAAATAGAGGAGTCCCTCGTTCCAGTCGGTAGCTACACGATGGACTTCTGGAAGTCGCTCATACCAAAGGAGATAGACGAGATTATCAAGACCTTCGAGGGAACCCCATATTACGAGCCCCTTTCAAAGATCGGGCAAGTTCCTTTGAGCGAAATTGACGACGAGCTATACAAAATTTACTACTCAAGAATTATCGCAATGAGACCAAGCGAACTAGCTCTAAAGCTCTTCGTCGATTTTATAAAGATGGAGATTGACATCAAAAACATAAAGACGATACTGAGGTTGAAGAGGGAAGATGTCTCAGTCGATGAAATAATGAAGAGGGTAATACCGGGTGGATTCGAACTAACAACCGAGGAGTGCGGAAAGCTTGCGGCGATGCCGTGGGACGAATTAACAAAATCCCTCGAAGGATACTGGTTCGGTAAGGGAATCGAAATAGCTGACAAGGACCTTTCAAGGATAGAAATCCAGTTCGATAAGGTTTGGATGAAAACGGTTGCAAAAAGGGCGAGCAACTATCCGATATCTATATTACCCGTGTTACAATATATGATACTAAAGAAGATCGAGGTCGATAACCTCAGAATATTGGGTTGGGGTAAGTGGAATAACATCCCCAAAGAGGAAATCGAGACTCAGCTGGTGATATTATGAAGGTGGCGGTGATAGGCGACCCAGACTTCACCTTGGGATTTAGACTCGTTGGAATTAGAGATGTTTACGAGGTTGGCAACGATGAGGAACTTGTTGAAGCTGTTAGAAACGTTTTGGATAGAAAGGATGTAGGTGTCGTTGTCATAAAGTATGAAGACCTCAGAAAACTTCCTCCCGTTTTGAGAAGGGAGATCGATGAGAGGGTTGAACCTACGTTTGTTGCGGTCGGTGGTGTTGGAGCGGTTGAGGAGTTGAGAGATAAAATAAGAAGGGCGTTGGGTGTTGACCTATGGAAGTGAAGACCGCTGGTTCGGTTGGAGAGATTTACAGAATTTCAGGGCCACTCGTGGTAGCTGAGGGTTTGAAGGCAAAGATGTACGACGTCTGCAAGGTCGGAGAAGAGGGTTTGATGGGTGAAGTTGTGGGTATAGTTGGAGAGAAGGTTCTGATTCAGGTATACGAAGACACATCAGGTGTAAGACCGGGAGAGAAGGTCGTTAACACAGGAATGCCCCTGAGCGTTGAACTCGGTCCAGGATTGCTCAAGAGCATTTACGACGGTGTTCAAAGACCTCTGCCAGTTTTGAGAGAGATGAGCGGTGACTTCATTGCGAGAGGTCTTGAAGCACCGGCCTTGGACAGAAAGAAGAAGTGGGACTTCAAGCCCACGGTGAAGAAGGGAGACAAGGTCAAGGGTGGTCAGATCATCGGAGTGGTTCAAGAGACTGACATAATCGAGCACAAGATACTCGTTCCACCTAACGTTCCCGAGAGGACGGTGGTTGAGGTTTACGAAGGTAGTTTTACCGTTGAAGATACCATAGCGGTCTTGGATGACGGAACGGAGCTGAAACTTTATCACAAGTGGCCTGTAAGGGTTCCAAGGCCCTACGTCGAAAAGTTGCCACCAGAGGTTCCCCTCCTAACGGGACAGAGAATATTGGACATATTCTTCCCGATTGCGAAGGGAGGAACCGCAGCGATACCCGGTGGATTCGGAACTGGTAAGACCGTTACGCAACACCAGTTGGCAAAATGGGCGGATGCTCACGTGGTTGTTTACATTGGATGTGGAGAGAGAGGCAACGAGATGACGGAGATACTTGAGGAGTTCCCAGAGCTGATAGACCCAAGAACTGGAAAGCCGTTGATGGAGAGGGCCGTGCTTGTGGCCAACACTTCCAACATGCCGGTTGCTGCGAGAGAGGCATCGGTTTACACGGGTATAACGATAGCGGAATACTACAGAGACATGGGATACGACGTTGCACTGCAGGCGGATTCCACATCGAGGTGGGCTGAGGCGATGAGAGAGATGTCGGGTAGACTTGAAGAGATGCCGGGTGAGGAGGGATATCCAGCCTACCTCGCATCGAGACTTGCGGAATTCTACGAAAGAGCTGGTAGAGTTAAGACACTTGCAGGTAACGTAGGTAGCGTCAGCGTTGTAGGTGCGGTTTCTCCACCCGGTGGAGACTTCAGCGAACCTGTCACTCAGAACACGTTGAGAATCGTCAAGGTCTTCTGGGCTTTAGACTCTAAGTTGGCTGCGAGGAGACACTTCCCAGCCATAAACTGGTTGACGAGCTACAGCCTATATGCAGAAACTTTGCAGGAGTGGTTCAGGCAGAGGTTCCCAGAGTGGCCTGAGATAAGAAGGTGGATGATGGAAGTTCTGCAGGAGGAGGCGAATCTGCAGGAGATAGTCATGCTCGTAGGTAAGGACGCACTACCGGATAAGCAGAGGGTTCTACTCGAAATCGCAAGATACATCAGAGAGTTCATACTACTGCAATACGCCTACCACGAAGTCGACACATACTGTCCACCCGAGAAGATGTATGACATGATGAAAGCGATAAAGGAGCTTGCGGACATATTCTACAAAGCGCTGGAGATGGGTAGAACAGTTGAAGAGATCGAGAACGTTGAGGGAAGGGACGAACTTCTCAAGTCAAAATACGAGGTTGACTACAAGCCAAAGTTGCAGGCGGCTTTGGAGAAGATTAGGAAGAACCTCTTGGGTGAGTGAGGTGGTTTAAATGGCAAGTGAGGGTGTTAAGGAGTATAGGACCATTAGAGATATTGCTGGACCTTTAATTTTTGTTGAAAAGACCGAACCTGTTAGCTACGGTGAACTGGTCTTGATAACCTTGCCAGACGGAACGGTCAGGAAGGGACAGGTTTTAGACACTTCTAAGGATATCGTGGTCGTTCAGTCCTTCGAAGGAACGAGAGGTATGGATAAATCGTGTGCGGTAAGGTTCACAGGTGACATCGTTAAGTTGGACTGTTCACCGGACATGCTCGGTAGGATATTCAACGGTAGAGGAGAACCCATTGACGGAGGTCCGAGAATAGTTCCAGAGGAGAGGAGACCCATAATAGGTTCCGCTATAAATCCAGCTGCAAGAGCTTATCCGAGGGAGTTCATCCAGACTGGTATATCCGCAATTGACGGAATGAACACGTTGGTGAGAGGGCAGAAGTTGCCAATATTCAGCTGTTCTGGTTTGCCCCACAACGACATCGCTTTGCAGGTTGCAAGGCAGGCCAAGGTTAGAGGGACTGGTGAGGAGTTCGCTGTCGTTTTCGCAGCAATGGGTATCACGTTCGAAGAGGCGAACTACTTCATGAAGGATTTCGAGAGAACTGGAGCTTTGGAGAGAGCGGTTGTTTTCCTGAACTTGGCCAACGATCCTGCCATCGAGAGGTTGATCACTCCGAGAATGGCCTTAACCGCTGCTGAATACCTCGCTTTCGAATACGACTACCACATACTGGTCATACTCACCGACATGACCAACTACTGCGAAGCTCTTAGAGAGATTTCCGCTGCGAGAGAAGAGGTTCCGGGTAGGAGAGGTTATCCGGGTTACATGTATACCGACTTGGCAACGATATACGAGAGAGCTGGGAGAATTAGGGGTAAGAAGGGTTCGATTACCCAGTTCCCGATCCTAACGATGCCCGCTGACGACATAACGCATCCGATTCCCGACCTGACCGGATACATAACGGAGGGTCAGCTCGTTTTGAGCAGAGAGCTTCACATGAAGGGTATCTATCCTCCCATCGACGTCCTACCGTCTCTCAGCAGGTTGATGAAGGAAGGTATCGGGCCGGGAATGACGAGAGAAGATCACAAGCAGTGGAACGACCAGATGTATGCTGCATACGCAGAGGGTGTCGAGCTGAGAGGTCTCGTAGCAATAGTCGGTGAAGAGGCTTTGTCCGAAAGAGACAGGAGGTATCTAAAGTTCGCAGACGAGTTCGAAAGGAGATGGCTCAACCAAGGAAAATACGAGGACAGAGACATAGAATACACCTTGGACTTGGGATGGGAGCTCTTGGCTATACTACCAGAGGAGGAGCTTACAAAGATCGAGAGGAAATACATCGAGAAGTATCATCCGAAGTATAGAAAGAAGAAGGCCGAAGAGGAAAAAAAGGAGGAAGCTGAAAGCGAGTTGACGAAGAGGTAACCCTTCATTTTTTTAGGTGAGAAGTATGGCTTCAACCTTTAAGGTTCAACCGACGAGAATGGAGCTGATAAAGCTCAGGAGAAGAATAAAGATGGCTAAGAGAGGCTACGAACTGCTTAAAATGAAGAGAGATAGCCTTATAACAGAATTCAGAAACCTTCTGGAGGATGCAAAGAGAATAATGGGAACCATGGCGGAAAAGTATGAAAAGGCCATGCAGAAGTTGGCTTTAGCCATAGCGGTTGATGGAATAATTACAGTAAGATCTATCGCCCTTTCGAGGCAGTGCGAACCCACCTTCGTCATGCACAGAAAGAACATAATGGGTGTTGTGGTTCCAGTTATAAAGAGGGAGGAGAAGATAATAAAGTGTTGCATCGAGAGGGAATACGGTGTTATTGGAACTACCGCGAGGATAGATGAGGCGGTAAGAGCTTTCGAGGAGCTTGTCGATTCGATATTGGAGGTTGCGGAAATAGAAACGACCGTAAGGAGGTTGCTTGAGGAGATAGATAGGGTCAAGAGGAGGGTAAACGCTTTGGAATACAGAATAATCCCGGGAATGGAGGCAACAGCAAAGTTCATATCGTTCAAGCTTGAAGAGATGGACAGAGAGAACATAATAAGGTTGAAGAAGTTGAAGGGAAAGAAGGCGAAGAGAGCTTAGAGATACATTGCATCCAAATCTTTTCTCTTTTCGAACTCGTAATTTACGCTCCATATGATGTAGAGCTTGCACTTGAAAATCTCCCTCAAGGCCCTCATCAACTCTGGTTTCGTCAGTTCTTCAACGTATATCGGAACTTGAAACTCTATCTGCCTGACGTTTTCAGCGTTCGGTATCATCCTAAACTCCGCACTTCTAAAGAGCAAGTCCATCTTCCATCTGTGTATCAAAGCCCTCTTCTTATCTGTGGGTAGCGAATGCAAGGCCTTGTAGTGCTCTTCACTCAAAACTATCCCGCTCACGACGAGAACT
This sequence comes from Archaeoglobaceae archaeon, assembly GCA_027036775.1. GTDB lineage: Archaea > Halobacteriota > Archaeoglobi > Archaeoglobales > Archaeoglobaceae > Archaeoglobus_B. Next base: position 47,164 of record JALWDS010000034.1, read on the forward strand.
ATATCTCTATCCTTCAACTTCAATACGTCGTTCATCTGATTAGAATTTTGCGGAAATTCGACGAGGAAGTGCCACTCCGCATTTTCGTCTGGCACTTCCGCCTTCAAAATCCCCTCTTCCATCAGCCAACCCTTAACGACTTCCTTCATGAAAACCCTTCTTTCCTCAAGTTAAATCTCTTTGGCTGAAAGATTTTATAAAAAATTGCGAAAAATAAATGCTAAACGTAATATATACGTTTCGAGTATCGGACTTTTATGGAAAGGGTTGAGGAGTTGGCGGATCAGATACTGAGTCAATTCGCTGGATTGGGATACGAGATAAACAGAGACGAGGTTATAAAGAGATTGAAGTTGCTCCTCTACGAGTTTAAGGTTCCAGAGAGTGAGGCCGTTAGGACAGTGAGAAATTGGATAATAAAGGAGTATGGTATTCCAAGAGAGAAGGTTGTTGAAGCTCCTTTGGTAAAGATAAAGGACATAACCAAACCGGGACAGTGGGTGAGTTTGAAGGCCAAGGTCGTTCAAATATGGGATTCCACGAGTCCAAGCGTTTCTCAAGTTGGTCTAATAGGGGACGAAACTGGGATAATCAAGTTCGTTATATGGGCGAAGTCTGGTAAGGGGGAGGTTGAAGAGGGTAAGTGCTACCTCTTTAAGAACGTGGTTACGGACAGCTTTCAAGGTAGGATGCAGATAAACGTCGGTAGGACGAGCGAGATAGTTGAGATAGATGAGGATATACAACTTCCACCCCGTGAGATAGAGGTAATTGGAGCTTTGGTTGCAATCCAACAGAACAGCGGTTTAATCCAGAGGTGCGAGCAGTGTCACAGGGTGATGACCAAGGGAATATGTCCCATTCACGGTAAGGTTAAGGGTTACGACGATCTGAGGGTGAAGGGAGTTTTAGATGATGGAGAAAACGTTTACGAGATAATACTCAACGAAGGTAACATTAAGGATTTGACCGGAATAGATTTAGAAAAGGCAAAGCAGATAGCGTCTGAAAGGCTTGATAGAAATGCTGTGTTATCTGAATTGAAGAGAATTCTTTTGGGTAGATACTTCAAAGTTGCAGGCGTGAGGGGTGGGAGGTATCTGCTCGTTAGGAGGGTAGAGAAGATTTTGGGTGTAAAAGCGGATGAGGTTGACAAACTTCTGGAGGTGTTGGCATGAACGGTTTTAGGAGGAGGGAAGTTGCGAGAAGGGCTTTCGCATACGAAATAAACAGATCTACTTACAGATTTCCGAGGGAGGATGAGAAGTCACCAGCCTACGTTTTGACGCCCTTAGGGGTTAGGGTTAACAGGGTTTTCATAGTTGGAGCCCTTCTCGACAAGGAGGAGATAAAACCAGATTCTGGAATATGGAGGATAAGGGTGAGCGATCCCACATCGGCGATCTACGGTTACGTGAGTAGGTTTCAGCCCGACGCTTTGGAGAGCTTGATGGAGATAGATGTCCCAGAGTTGGTTGCTATAGTCGGTAAAGTTAGAACTTTTGAAGTCGGTGCGAGGATATTCGTCTCTTTGAGGCCAGAATACGTGTCTCCAGTTGAAAGCGGTGTCAGGGATTACTGGGTTTACGAAACCGCAAAACACACGATAGAGAGGATAAAGGCTATGGAGAGGAAAGAGGATGAAGACGTGAAGTTGGCCTGGCAGATCTACAATCCGAACTTGGACGAATACAGGGCAATCGTAAAGCAAGCCCTGTTGACTTTGAAGGGGACAATAGCTGAGGGTGAGGAGGAGGAAGAGGAGATACAGGGGTTTGAAGAGGAGTTTGAGTTTGAGGAGGAGGAGTGGGATTTGAGCGACATACTCAAAGAGTAGCAAGATTTTATAAACAAAGAGGTTCATTAACTTCATGGCGGAGATGATAATACCCTACCCGCAGTTGAAGAAGATTCTCGAAGAGACCTGCGAGCTCGAAGTTTACAAGGTTGAAGCCGGTAAGATGATGGACATAGTCGAAAAGAAGTTGGCCGATCTTTTCGAAGTCGCTTACGATAAGACCAAGGCCGAGGGAAGGGAAACTATAATGCTTAGGGATTTACCCCTAACCAAGGGGTTTCTCAACTCAATGGAACTCTTTAGGAAGGCTATAGAGAGGCAGGAAGTCGATGTTAAGCCAATAAAGGATTTCGTTCTGAGGAGTTTGCCTGTAGATGCACCTCTCCAAGACGAACTTGTGGACGAACTGCCAGTGATAACTGGAACCCTTTTCGTTCTAATCGGTAGAGTGATAAAGGCAATTCATCCAGACGCAAAAAACGTGAAGGACGAGCACATTGAGGAGGCCAAGAAAGTTTTGGACTACACCCTTTAAACTACCCTTTCGAAGTCCTTAGCCTTACTTAAATATTTGGTTGCATCGATTCCCCATTTTGTCGTCGTTTCGTCAGCCGAAGGGTCTAAACTGCTCCCCCTCGCCCCTCTTATCAAAATCAAATCTCTATCCGCCTGAAACCTCGTAGCTATTGCATACTCGATATCCTCGTAGCTGTAGATGTCTATATCATCGTCAACAACTATCACTCCTTTCAAGCTTGGATTTGCGGATAGAGCGGATATTATTGCATTCTTCCCATCCCCTTCCGTAATCTTCTCTATCTGAACTATCGCATGGAAGTAACACCTACTCCCAGTGGTCATAACCACATTTTTAACTTTGCAGACGTTTGAAACAGCCTTGAAAATTACTGGCTCGTATGGAATACCCATTAAAACCATGTGCTCGTAGCTTGCAGGTGTTATGGAGTAGTAGATGTAGTTTTCAGCCAGAAACATCCTGTCTATCTCTATTATAGGTTGTTCCCTAACCTTATCGTAGGTTCCAGTTATGTCAACAAATGGGCCTTCCTTAGTAAGTTTGTCCGTTATCCTTCCCAGTAAAACTATTTCCGCTGGAGGAATCAAGAAATCCTCAACTCTGTAAAGCTTCAATCCTTTCATCAAAGCTGATGCGTATTCGAACTCCTTTCCGAAGGGTAAGCGGGTTGCGGAGGCAAACAAAAAGAGGGGGTGAACTCCTATAACGATTGCTACCGGTAAGTCTTTCCCCTTCTCCAGAGCCCTTTTCCAAAGCAGGTAGGTGTGTCTCGGTTCAACCAACCTTGCAACTAACTTATCTTTATCCAAAAGCATCATTCTGTGGATAGATGCGTTGAAGGAGTTTGGTTTAACATCCGAATCGACATCCTTCGCTATAACGACACCAGCGGTAATGTATCTACCACCATCCTTCGGATAGTATTTTAATATCGGTAGCTCAGTCAGATCGACCTCAACCTCTTCAAGGGGAAAATCCTTTGAAATTTCCACATCGCGATACTCGATACTTGCGAGGTATCCGCAAAGCCTATCCCTTTCAACCCCCAAATACTCGCACAAAAGCTCCCTTGAGCATATGAAGTTTTTAGCTACCCTCTTCCCTTCAACGTTTAAAACCACCGGTGTCTTTTCAAGCCCGTTCTCTCTGACAAATTCAACTACCTCATCGTGCCTAATTTCTTCGTCGAAGAACCTTACCCTATCACCCAAGAAATTCAAAGCTTCCCTTATCATCCTGCCTGAACTCCGCTCAGCATGGATTTGACCTTCTCCTGTAGCTCCTTCAACCTCTCCTTTAACTTCTCCTCTTGCCTACTCAAAGCCCTTATCCTTACCTCTATCGTTTCCTTCTTCTCGTTCAACTCTTTTAGAACATCTTCCTTCTTCGTCTTTACTAAAACAGTTCCAACGCTCTTGTATATCGGTGTGCTCTCTTCAACCTTCTCAACCTCCTGTATGGCATTTTCAACCTCTTTCAAGGCGTTTTCAAGCTGGACCTTTTGACTTACAACCATTTGAAGTTGTTGTTGGACCGTTTGCAGTTGAGCTAACATGTTCTGAACCTGAGGTGGCAGTTCCATGCAATGCCTTAAACAAACCTTTTAAAAGGTTTGCTACAAAACGTCCAAACAGGCTTTGATAGTTCTGAGCCAAGCGTTGATACTTGCCCTAAGTTCAGCCAAATCCTCAGCCCAAATCCTGATTACAAGCTTTCCATCGACCAAATCGATTTTAGTTGGAGTTAGAGTGTTTTTCTCTTCAACCTTCAAAGCCCTGTATAGTATTTCGGCATCTTCCAATTCAAAGACGAATTCAGCCTCCAACTACACCACCCTCCCTTATTCTCATTTTAAAAACCATAACGTCCTTGTAGTAAAACTCAAGCTCGATCCATTCCCCCCTTCTGTGCACATAGACTTTCTTCGGGAAGTCAACCTTCCTCGCAAGCTTTAAGCCAGCCTTATCTTGAGGTAAAGCACCGAGTATAAGAGGATCGAATGGGCATCTCCCCAAAAACACAACTGGACTGTTATCCATCTTAACCTTCTCAACGTTGCTAACGCTGAACCTTATCTTTAGCAACAGATTTCCGTTTTTATCGTAAATCTCCAAAAAGGCTGGGTTTCCCTTAACCTCTTTCAATATGGCGAGTTTATCCTGACACATCTCGAAAAGCTCTTCCATACTCAGCTTACCTCTATTTATGTATGTCCAGTTCATGAACCTCGCCAAAGCTTTAGCCAAACTTCTCGTCCTTCTGCTCGGTTTTCTCGATGTCGTCAGCAACACTTTCAAATTTTGCCTTCTTGTTTATTGGACTTTCGTATCCTCTCAACTATCATTTCATGCAACCTCCTCAAAACCTCCCTTTTATCAGCCATAAGGACAACATCTTCTCTACCCACCAAATAAGTGTTTAAGGCAAACGGGCTTACCATGGGAACTTCAACTATCTTAATTTCTATCACTCTCCCAACCCTTCTGAGGTAATCTAAAGCATTTTCTATGTCCATGTAATCTTCAACGATCTCTCTGTAAGTTTCCCTCAAAACTGGAAAGTTCGGATACTTCTTCTTCAACAACTTTAGGAGGTTGTCCGCACTTATCTGTTGTTTGTAAACGCTTTTCTCCTTTCCTAAGTAGTTCTTTAGTATCATGAAGCTCCTCACCGCTACATGCCTAAACCTCCTTCTCAGTAGTTCCGTTTTATCAAGTGATGCTATCAAATCCTCTCTAAAACCTTCAACCCTAAACAGTTCCATTATCTCCTCTTCGCTGAGCTTTGCAGACGTTTTTAGGATGAAACAGTTATCGGTTAAGCTTATTCCTACATTAACTCTCTTAGATTTCCCTATCCTGTATGCGAAAACCCTTGAGAGGGCATCGTTAGCCCTTCTACCGATTAGGGTGTGGAAGGCGTAGCAGTAATGCTTACCATCCCTAAAAACCTCAATCACGAGCTTTTTGTCCGTTGGTATTTCGCTGAATTCCTTTTGCTCATAGAAGTAGTTGACTATAGCCTTTGCCGATCTGTAGTCCAAGTTGAAATCCTTGCAAAGTTTTTCGATCAAGTTTTCAACGTCGTGTAGGTTCTCCTCTATTAACCTCCTAAACCTCTGAATTCTTAAAGCCAAATCGTAACTCAAAGGTAACTGCTCTGAGAACCAGCTCGGTATCGTGGGCTTAACACCTTCAACCTCCTCAACGACTATATTCATCCCCCTCGAATAGAGGTATCTAAACGTCCTTCCAGCGAGAACGAAAACGTCCCCCTCAATTAATCTCTCCGCAAACTCCTCCTCAACCTTCCCTATGAACTTCCCATCCTTAGTTATCACGTTTATGGCAACCTCCTCTGGAATCGTTCCGACGTTCAAGTAGTAGATGGGTCTCAAAAGCCTACTTCTCTTTCCAAACTCCTTTCCGTCGAACCAAATCTTTCCGTAAACATTCTCCTCTTCAAGCTCGGAAAACTTACCGCTCAGATAGTTTAAAACGTCTAAAAACTCCTCCATGGTCAGGTCTTTGTAGGGATAAGCTCTCTTAACAACTTTAAATGCCTCGTCAACGCTCCACTTTCTCTCCAACGCCATCCCCACAACATGCTGACAGAGAACGTCAAGAGGTTTCTTGGGTATGTGTATCCTATCCAACCTTCTGTTTAAAGCCTCTTTAACCAAAACCGTGCATTCAACGAGATCATCCTGATCAACAACAACGATCCTCCCAACGCTGATCTCCTCAATTCTATGCCCAGCTCTTCCGATTCTCTGCAAGGCCCTGTTTATGCTCTTGGGAGACCCAATCAATATGACCAAATCTATGTATCCTATGTCTATTCCAAGCTCAAGCGATGTCGAACTTACAACGGCCTTCAACCTACCTCTTTTCAAGTCTTCTTCAACCTCAAGCCTTACCTCCCTCGATAGGGAGCTGTGATGTGCCTTTATGGGATAATCTGGCAGAAGCTTTTTCAAATGGTAAACAACCCTCTCGGTTGCACTCCTCGTGTTTGTAAATATTAGAGCGGTCCTGCAGTTCTTTATCATTTCTGCAATTGTTCTATACAACCTCTCGCTTATCTCATCTGCAGAAACGTTAAAGAAGTCCTCAATCGGTGAAATTACCCTTATATCCATCTTCTTCTCAAAGGTTACGTCCGCAACTACGCAGTCTCTCTCCTTTCCGTTTTCGCAACCAACCAAAAACTTTGCAACCTCATCAAGTGGGTGAATGGTTGCGGACAAACCGATTCTAACCATCTTTCCCTTTTGTAAATTTTCCAGCCTTTCCATCGAGAGCGTTAGGTGTGAACCCCTCTTGTTTTCAGCCAAGGCGTGTATCTCGTCCACTATCAGATACCTAACGTTCCTCAGATACTGAGAGAACTTTGGAGTTGAGAGAACGATTGCCAAGGTTTCTGGGGTCGTTATGAGTATGTGTGGTGGTTTTTTCAGTTGTTTCGATCTCTCCTTGGCTGTAGTGTCTCCAGTCCTAACTCCAACTCTTATCTCCTGCAGTTCCACACCTCTCTCTTTTGCAATTTCGTATATCTCCTTCAAAGGCTCCTCCAAGTTCCTCCTTATGTCGTTGTTCAAAGCCCTTAGGGGAGAAACGTAGATAGCGTAAACCCTATCTTCCAACGCCTTTTTCTCAGCTAGATTTAAAAGTTCGCTTAAAATCGGCAAAAATCCGGCAAGGGTTTTACCGCTTCCAGTTGGTGATGTTACCAAAACGTTCTTACCCTCCAAAGCCGGAACGATGGAATACCTCTGGGGGGGTGTGAAAGTCTTAAACTTCCTCTTAAACCACTCAACGATCAGCGGATTCAACCGCGATAGAATCTCTTCATCGCTGTAGGGTTTTCCCTCTAATATCATTACCCCCAAACACTAACTTTTGAGATTGATAAAGGTTACTTCAGAAGACTAAAAATTTTCTTAACGTCCTTCGCGTGGATTTGTCCCGGCGCAACGGCCTTGCTTATTGAGCAGTATATGAATGGGGAGCCCAAGAAGCAAGCAAAAATCCTCGTCCACGAGAACTTTTCGCCCATGAGAAAAGCCACGACGTTCTCGTATTCGCATAGAACTTTGGTAATTGTTAGAACGTCCCTCTTATCTCTGCCCATGGTCGCAATCTTGAACAAGTCCCCTCTCTTGCTCTCTATCAAATCTCTTAAAAAGTCGTAACTTGGAGTCTCTTTGAAGTTGTGATAAGACTCTATGACCTTCGACTTCATCATCTTAAAGGCTTCGTCTGATAGGTCGCATTCCAAATCCACGTAATCCGCGTGACCCGAATACCTCGACAGCAGTTCTATCCTTTTGTCCTCTCTACCTTCGTATTTTCCACCATCGACAACCCTTCTTATCGTAACTATCTTTGGAATCTTTATGCCGTCGAGCTTCCTCTCCTCTGGAAAGACCGAAAAGAGATCCAATCTCAATTCGACTACGTCCGCAACGTTCATGGCACAAACGACATCCGCAAAACTCGTTGCGGAAACTACAACCTTCACGAAAGATAGATCAACCATTTGAAAAAATCATTTTTGGTTTCTCCTATCTATCTCTTCCATAGCCTCTTTGGCACTCTCTCCAACATCACCGCCCTCCTTAACGAGCTCCTTTAAAAACTTCTTGTCCTCCGTATCACCAACGTTTCCCAAGAGCATGGCTATGTCCTGCCTTATCCTCTCGTCTTCGTGCTTTAACAGCTCTCTGAGCTTGGACTTTATCTTTTCTATCAGCTCAGGTTTTTCCTTCGCAATCTCCTCAACCACGACCATAGCCCCCAATCTAACCATGAAGTCGTTGAAAGTTAGAAGTTCTATCAGAACGTCCGCATCTCCGTCTCTAACTATTTCCTTAACGACCTCATCCGCTCTGCCCTCCTTCAACAGCTTTGCAAAGTAGCTCTTCCTGTCGTATCCTCTCTCTATCCATTCGAGTATCTCTCTACCGTCAACCTTCCCCACCAACTTAACCTTTCCTATCACGATTGTTGGCGTGGCCATAACCTCGTAACTCTGAGCGATCTCTGGATAGTCTGTAACGTCGATCACTTCAACGCGTCTTATGGGTAGTTTAAAAAGCTCCTCTACAACGTGTGGACAAACGGGACAGAGAGGAGAAATGAAAACTTTAACTGTCGCATCTATTTCCGCTTTCTCGTTCAAGACCCTCATCAACCTGAGAAAAGTATCCCTCTTCTTGTTCACGTCCCCAAGAATTACGATCTCTCTCGAATTTCTTATTACCGTTTTGGGCTTTTCCGAGTGTATTATGGTTCCGTTCACCGCTCTTGCAAAATCCTCCGAAGTCGTTTCAACCCTCATTCTCACCCTCCTCAAAATCTGGAAACTCTACTTTTGGCTTTATCCAAACACCCTTCTTCCCAACCATGGAACCTTCAACGACGCAACCCTCCTCCATGTAAACGTTTTCGGCCACTATCTTCCCCAAAACCGTCGATCCGTTAACTATGTAAACGTTTCTTCCCTCTACCATACCGTGAACCCTACTTCTATCCACTACCACGTCCCTTCCCCTCACGCTACCGTAGAGTTCACTTTCAAAAACCTTTGCGTCCCTACACCTCAGATTTCCCAAAACCCTGCTTCCCTTTATCAAAACGTCCTTACTCGTCTTTATGTAGTCCAAACTTAACTCCGAATTCTCCGGAACCTCCAAGGGGTTTTGGAAATCCTCGTCGAAGAGTTCCTCTATCTCCTCAGCCCTTCCCAACTTCAGCATCGCCATTATGTAGAGGAGTATGAACATGACTATTGGCATCGGGTCCTGTATCGTTATGAGACCCCTCGCCTCGAAACCCCTTTTAATTTTGACGTTCCTACCGATCTCCAAATCGCCGTAAACTGTCAACCTACCCTCAATAGATGTGAACTCCCCAACGTACGCTTCGCCCTTACTTATAACGTTGCCCTTAACGTTGCACCAAGAACCAAGCCTGACCTCCTCCCTACCCAGCACGTCACCCCTTATCTCGCTCCTGTCTCCAACAACAACCTTCCTCGCCACTATACCGTAACCAATCTTGGAGTTTGCACCTATGAGCACGTCCCCCTCAACTATAAGGTTTCTATCCTCAAACTTCGTGTTCCTCGGTATCACGAGTTTCTCCAACATGTCAGGCACCGAACTTCTTCGCCCTGTTTGTTAGATCGAGGAGTATGTTGAAGAGGTCGTTACCGGTTATTCTGTGAAGACCTCCCTTGTAGGCCTCTAACTCCGAAAACTCCTCAACGTCGTCAACCCTTACGTCGTCGTAAACTACCGTAACCGGAACTGGATCCGCTGTATGATCCTTGACCTTAACCGGAGTTGAATGGTCTGCGGTTACGACCAAGCAAACCTCTGAGAAGTCCAAACTCAGTATGGGTTCCAAAGCCCTGTCGATCTTCTCTATAAATTTTCTCTTACCTTCAAAATCCCCGTCGTGTCCGTATTCGTCCGTGGCTTTGATGTGAAGGAGGACGAAGTCGTACCTTTCGAGTGCCTTGATGGCGTTTTCAACCTTCGCATTCAAGTTCGTGTCCTTTCCACCCGTGACACCCTCCACCTCCAAAACATCTCCACCGACTATCCTAACTACGCCCTTTATCAAGGCGGTGCCAGAAACGCACGCCAACTTCATACCGAACCTCTCTTCAAACTTGGGTAGGTGAGGAGCCTTTCCAGCACCCCTTAGCAGGAGAACGTTCGCTTTGGGTAAACCCCTCTTGGCCCTCTCGATGTTGAGGGGATGGTTTTCCAAAACTTCGTGGGATCTCTCAACGAAGTAGTTCACGACTTCAGCAGTAAACCTCGCCTTTTCGTCGTCGACAAGTGGAACGCACCTCTTAACCTTCTCTCCTATCTTTTTTGGGTCAACGTCGCTAACCTTATCCGACAGATCTCCTCTAAACACGACAGCGCCTCTGTGCCCGCTTCCCCTCTTGAACGTAAACTCAACACCAAATTGGCTCAAATCTACTTCCTCGTTAACGGCCTTTACGAGCTCGTCCGTTTCGCTTATCCTTCCAGCCCTCCTGTCCACAACGATCTTATCGAACACGCTACCTTCCCCTTCAACCGTTCCGAAGTTAACCCTAAATGCCACATCTCCCTCCTTAAGCTCTATACCGACTCCAGAAGCCTCTATTGGTCCTCTCCCAGTGTAACACTTTAGCGGATCGTAACCCAAGAGGGCCAGATGTGCGGTATCGCTTCCCGGCCTTATCCCCGGTTTTATAGTGTCCATGATTCCGTTTATACCTCTCTTAGCCAGCTCATCGAGATTTGGCTTTTTTGCTGTTGAGAGGGGAGTCCTTACACCTCTATCCCCCACGCCGTCTATGACTATCATGAGAATTTTGGACATGTTTTAGCATTCGATGGGAAATTTAAAAAGCTTCCTCAAATCCTCCGATATGTGATCTAAGATACTACCCTTGGCATTATCGAGTTCGAGGTGTTTCACGAGTCCGTGATAAATTCCGTTTGCAATTCCGTTGGCAACTATGCTCGCGCCTTCCGCAGAGCTCTTAACGCTTTCAATTTTGAAAACACTACGTCCAATGAATTCCTCGAACTCCCTCCAGTAGAGGTCGAACATCCTACCAGAAACGACCAAGTCGTATTTAGAGCCTAAAACAGCTTCCATAACCTTTACACCCTTTAGTATGTATTCGAACAACCATTCAAGAGCGTAATCGGGAATGCTTTCGAAATCGCATTTGATGAAGCTCTTCAACCCCCCTTGAAATATCAGCTCCTTCGAATACCCCTTCATCAAAGCCAGCACTTCCAAATCCAAGGAGCCAGATGACGAAAACGAGAGGAATCCGGAAGTTCCTCCCAAACCATCGACAATCTTTCCGTTTTTTACCGCTATGAAAGAATTGAAACCGTAACCACCCTCTATCAGAACGAAGTTCTGCTCTTCGTAACTCCTACCCAACCTCACCATGGCCAAAGCGGTAGAGCAGACCTTGTCGCTCGTCCCCATGTCTATCCTGTTGAACTTCCTGTGTGCTGGAACGGTTGGCAAAAGCTTGACAGAAGGTATGGTGTATGTTACGTCACCGAAATTATCCTTCAACGCTCTCAGAAGACTTCTAACACCCATTATCTCCCTTCCGAAGCTCAAAGTTAGGCATGCAAAATCTTTCTCGTCGATCTCGGAGAGCCTCTTAATCGGTAGGCCGTATCCGAATCCGCAACCTATCGCGTTTGGATTGTGGTCTTTAAGGAATCTAACGATTTCAAGAACGCTGTCTTTCAGATTTTCGACTACTGTGTAGTCTAAGACCCTACCGTCTTCACTTACCACAACGCAGGAATCCTTAGTTCCAACATCTATTCCGGCGGTTATCATATTGAAAAGTGCTCCGGCCGGGATTTGAACCCGGGTCACGGGATCGAGAGTCCCGTATGATTGGCCGGGCTACACCACCGGAGCTCATTGATTTTAGGATAGGAACAGCTTAAAAAACTTTTTGGTCATTTCAGGAGTGGTAGATTCCCGGTAACCCTGTCAATCTTCTTGGCGTCGTCTGGTCCAATCACTATTGCGGTAACTGTTCCGGGAGGTATCTCAGTCAAACCCGCATCTACGACGACACCCACGGGCAACCCCAAAACTTCAGCTTTTTCCTTAACCTTCATGAGCTCTTCGAGGTTTTTGACCTTAAGGACTATCTTCTTCTGCCCCTGTTCTTTCCACTCCCTAACGACATCTTTGTCCGCCTTCTCGTATCCTATTATGGATGCGTGTGCAACCTGAACGGCCAACTTCCCCCTGGAGAGTCTCAAGTCTTCTCTGACAACTATGACCTGCTTTACCTCCCTCATAGTCCCAATCTTTTCAGCTCTTCCAAGCTTAAGGGTTTCGACTTCTCCTCAACCCACCTTATCCCCACTTCCCTCGACCTTTCAAAATCGAAGTCCTTTACCACCACATTTTCCCTACCAACGCTGACAACGCAATCCATAGGTATTCCAAAAAATTCGTCGCCGATCTTCACGATCAGATGGTTATCGTAAACGTCTATGCTCTCCCCAATCACTTTCCCATCCTTCAAGACGAACTTGCAGATCAGATCCATGAACTCAATTTCATCAGGTATATTTAACAGATGCGCTCAACGAACTCTATGAAGTTCATCGACCTACCCCTCCACAGGGGGAAGGTTCCCATTTGGCTTTACAGAAGGATGGTTAAGCTTGCGGACTACATAGTATCGATTGTAATTGAGGAGTTCGGTGAGAATGATCTTTTAAGGAGGTTGAGCGATCCCATCTTCTTTCAAGCGTTTTCAAACGTCTTGGGTTTCGATTGGAACTCTTCAGGATCAACAACGGTTTTGACGTCAGTTTTAAAGGATGTTTTAAACTCAAAAGACTACGGAGTGAGGGTTGCGGGAGGAAAGGGTGTCAACGCCTTAAGGACTCCTGAAGAGATAAGTTTACTTGCGGAAGATTTGAATACCGATCCAGAAGAACTGATAAGGGTAAGCAGGCTGTCCGCAAAGATAGACAACGTAGCTTTGCAGGACGGATACGACCTCTACCATCACACGATCTTTTTCACGAAGGATTGTTGGTGCGTCGTTCAGCAGGGGATGAATCCAAGAGTAAAAATGGCGAGGAGGTATCACCTCAACGGAATATACAGTCAGAAGATAGTAACCGAAAGGATTGAAAGGGAAGTTCTGAATCTGATTTCGGAAAAGAGCGAAGGTTGTAGAGATACTATACTCGACATCGTTAGGGACGGAGAGTTTAGAAGGTTCAAGCTACCTGAAAAGATAGACTGGAAAGCTCTGGAGAGAGCCTACGAGCTACAACCGAACACTTTCGAAGATTTCCTGCTCGTTAGAGGTGTGGGTAAGAGAACTGTAAGGGCCCTCGCTCTGATAGCGGAACTCGTTTACAATACGCCTTACGACAGAACCGATCCGGCAAAGTTCTGTTTTGCCTTGGGTGGGAAAGACGGTGTCCCATACCCCGTGGACGTTAAAACCTACGACGAAGTTTTGTCCTTCCTTGAAGAGATACTGAGTCAGAGGAAGCTCGACGAGTTCAAGCTTGCCTATAGGAGACTTGCTCGGGTGCGAGCCTCGTTAGGATTTGATAGTCCGTGATAACTCCAACCGGTCTTCCCATGTCCGTAACCACAATCAACCTGACGTTGTAATCCCTCATCAACCTCAAAGCTTCGCTCAGCTTTGTATCCTTTTCAACCTTTATTACGGTTGGATCCATAAACTCCCTAACCTTTGCATTTCTCTTACCTTCTATGAAGGCTTGAACAGCATTTCTAAGCGAAAATATCCCTATAAATTCTTCTTTCTCTTTTACAGGTGCTCTGTGGATGTTGTTTTCAACTAAAACCTTCGAAGCCTCCGCAACGTCATCGTCCGCATCGACAGTTATTATCGGACTCGACATGTGCATCCCTACGGTATCTTTGGGAATGGCGTAAATCTTCTTCACCGATATTATGACCATGTTTTCGGTGTCGTCTCTACCCATAACCCTTCCAAAAACCATCATCTCGTTTACGGGAGTTGGCCCTATGACTATCTCCGAATCTGGTTTGACCTTCTTGATATCCCCCACAACTCTAACCCTCGCTTCACAGACCTCGGGATGAGGTAGAGAGGGAAATATCAGCTCTTCAGCGCTCAAATCTTCTATTAGTTTTCCGTTAACGATGACGGGAACTTTAACCGCCTTATCTGGCTCGGTAATTGAGAGTAACTCGAAGGCCTTTGCGGTTGGTCTGTATCCACCTTTAGGTCCTGGAGCACCTTCCACCAATCCCAAGGCCCTTAAGGCCTGCATCTGATTTCTAACCGTTCCGGGATTCCTGTTAATCAGTTCTGAAATCTCTTCACCCTTCACGGGCAAACCCTTTTTCTTGTATAACGTAATCAGGGCGTTCAAAATCTCCCTCTGAATGTGGGTCAAACTCACCGTCATAGTTACATAGGTATCGGTCATCGGTATTATATTTTTTCATCTATAAGGACTTTACATTTTATAAAATTTGTTGAACTTAATTGCCTAAGCGTTAAAGTTTGTTCCGAGATCCCTCTCGATAGTTCTGGTTTAATTATATGAAGTCGAGCAAAGTTTTGCGTCTCCTTTTTAAAATATCCAAAGCGGTTTTTACATCCCTTTCGAAGTAATCCGAAAGCGATCTGTTCCTTAAGACCGCTGCCGGGTGATAGGTTGGTATCAAGTGAATCCTTTTCCCCCACTTCTCAACTTCGAAAACCTTTCCCCTGTCTCTGCTTATTCCCTTGAAGTCTATTCCGAACTCGCTTAAGATTGTTGAAGACGAAAACCTTCCCAAGCAGACGATCACATCAGGCTTTATTATCTCCAACTGCTTCATTAGGTAGGGTTTGCACGCCTTTATCTCTTCGGGTGTCGGATCTCTGTTGTTGGGTGGTCTGCACTTGAGAACGTTCGTTATGTAAACGTCCCTTCTATCCAAACCAAACCTGCTCAAAACTTCCGTCAGATACCTTCCAGCCCTTCCAACGAAGGGTCTTCCCTGAATGTCCTCTTCTCTTCCCGGTGCCTCTCCCACGAAAACTATCCTCGCATTCGGATTACCCTCCCCGGAAACGTAGTTTGTCTTGAATTTCCAGAGATCGCACCTCTTACACGACCTTATCTCCCTCTCTATATCTTCAAGATTCATCCGATCACCTTGAGAGTGTGAATCGCTATCTCCTCTGGTTTTATAACGTCTTCTTTCGTGTATCCCCTCCTCCTAAGCTCCCTACCTCCGAGTTGGGAGAGTTCAATCCTTTTAAGGATTTCGTCAAAAGCGTTTGGACAGTTCAAAACGAAAACGATCTCTTTAAACCTCCTCAAATACTTGAGGGCTTGACAATTCCTCGCAACAACCATTCTGCTTTCAAAATCCTTCAAAACGACATCCACAAAGTCTCTAAATATGTCCGCAAACTTGAAGTTTGAAAGGTCATCTATCTTCTCGGAAAAAAGCTTCCGAACGCCATCGACATCTAAGAACTCGTATGCGTTTTTTACACCTAAGGCCTCCTTTAAATGATCCCCAACCTTTTCGCTCAGTTTTGAAACGTAAACCTCGTCTTCCTTTAAGTTTGCAACCACCCTAACAACTCCGTGCGAGGTTCCTATCGCCAAGTAGTTCGGATTTTCCACAGACCTAAAACGAAACTCCAAGGGATCGAACTCGAATTTGAAGGCGTCTAACCTTAGCTTAACTCTCAATTTAAAGATGAAAGAACTTCTTCCCACGTTTTCCAAGATTCTCTCCTTAATCTCTTTAACGGTTTCCTCGTCAACTTCGGCGTTTTCCAAATTTTTTAAAGCTTCGACAATCCTATCCACACCTCTGCATCTGTAAAAAACCGTGTATCTCCTGAACTCAATTCCGTTCACCTTCATTCCATCACCGCCAAGCACGCACCTTTGGCAACTGCGAGGGGATCCTTTATAACCCTGACTTCGGTATCGAACTCCGGCATGAGATACCTTCCTATTCTCTCCTTAAGGACTTCTTCACTCAACGCTCCTCCAATTCTCCCTCCAAACGCAACGCATTCGACGTCTAAAAGGGTTACCGCATTTGCCACGCATAAGCAAAAAGTTTCGAAATCCTTTAAGTCGTAAATCTTCCCGCTCTCAACAAGCTCCCTCGGATTCATTCCCCTACTTTCAAAGCTCCATCCACCGAAGTATGCCTCCAAATGTCCCCTTCCACCGCACGTGCACTTCCTGTCTCCGCCAACGAACCAATGGCCAATCTCTCCAGCCAAGCCCCTCCCCCTGTAGATTTTACCCTCCACAACCACACCGCTCCCAACTCCAGTTCCGACCGTTATCCCCATCAGGTTTTCAAAACCCAACTCGTGGGATGAATAAAGTGCGAAGCAGTTCGCATCGTTCTCAACCCTAAAGGGGACAGGCAAATCGAAACTTATGGAAACTTTGACGTTTGGAGCCTTCAAAATCCTTCCTTTTCTTATCCACCCGGCGAACCCTATTCCGATCTTTTCAGCCTTCAAATCCCTTGCAATCCTTTTCAAGAGGTCGTTCAAATTTTCAACGACGTCCTTAGTTCGGTAGGTCGCCACATGTTTAAAGTTACCGTCGTAGCACACGACATCTACGTTTGTTCCACCAACGTCAACTCCCACTATCATCCCTCTAACGTATCTCAAGAGTTATATAAGGCGAACAGTTCCTACATCTGATGGACATACCTCGCGTAACGATTGCCGGAGTTAAGAGCAAGGTCGGTAAGACTACAATAGCGATAGGTCTAATGAGGGCCTTGTTCAGGAGGGGATACGTAGTTCAACCTTATAAGGTTGGTCCAGATTTCATAGACCCCATCTTTCACTACTTCGCAACGAGGAGACATTCGAGGAACTTGGACGACTTCATGCTTTCGAGATACGACATAATCGAATCCTTCGAGAGATCCTTTAGGGGTGCGGACATAGCTGTAATCGAGGGAAAGACGGGATTGTATGACTCTCACAACGCCTTGGATGAGAAGGGTAGCACCGCAAGCGTTGCAAAGATTTTGAAGTCTCCAGTCGTTTTGGTTGCAGATGCGGAGAGGATAAACAGGAGTATCTCCGCAATGCTTCTGGGATACAAGCTCTTCGATAGAGAAGTTGACATAAGGGGTGTCATACTCAACAGAGTTGGCAATCCGAGGCACGCTTTCAAGGTTAAGAGATCCGTTGAAGTTCTTGCGAAGATGAGGGTCTTGGGTTTGATACCGAGGGAGAATATAGACATGCCTTACAGACATCTTGGATTGGTTCCCGCCCACGAGAGGGATGAGATAGAGGAGGTTATAGAAAACTTGGCCGATCTCGTAGAGCGTTACGTGGATGTCGATAAAATTGTGGAGATAGCCTACAGCGCTCCGAAGATGGAGGAGGTTCAATTTAATCCCGTTTTCTATGAAGAGAGGAGCGGTGTTAGGATAGGCGTCGTGAGGGATAAACCCTTCTGCTTCTACTATCAGGACAACTTAGATGCTTTATCGTCAAAAGCGGAAGTTGTTGTAATAGACTCCCTAAAAGATAAAAGACTGCCAAAGGTGGATGCCCTCTACATAGGTGGCGGATTTCCTGAGGTTTTTGCTGAGGATTTGGAAAGAAACAAATCTTTTAGAAGGTCTGTTTACGAATTTTGCGATTCTGGAAAACCCGTTTACGCTGAATGCGGTGGTCTGATGTTCTTGGGTGATAGCATCTTGACGAGGGACGGAGAGTTCGATATGGTCGGTTTCTTACCAATTAAAACGAAGATGCACGAGAGGTTTAGGGCTTTGGGATACTGCATCTACAGAGCTGTTAAGAGAAATCCGATAAGTAGGGTGGGGGATACTATTGTTGGTCACGAGTTTCACTATTCGGAGGTTATACCCTTGGAGAAACTCGAGTTCGCATACAGGGTTAGGAGGGGAAGGGGAATTGACGGTAAGAGCGACGGGATAATTTTAAAAAATACATTGGCAAACTACATCCACGTTCACGTTTTGAGCTATCCCAAAATGGTTGAAAAATTTGTAAAAAGTGCAAAGGGAAGTTAGACACAACCCGTTGGTTTTGGAAGACCGGCAATCCTACAAGCGTCCTTTGCGGGTCCCTGTGGGAAGAGCTTGTAGATGTACTTCAAGTCGCAGTCCGGCCTTACGTTCTGCTTGCACCACTTTACCAACATTCTGATTGGAGGAGCTACACCGTATTTGATGAAGTATTCCCTCAAGAACTTTATTATTTTCCAGTGCTCCTCTGTCAACTCTATGGGCTGGCCAAATCTCGTGTCTTTTGCCAAAGCTTCTGCAACTTCCTCATCCCACTCCTCCCAGTCCTGTAAAAATCCGTCTTCATCGAGTCTCAGCTTCTTCCCCTTTACCTCAATCTCTGGCATATCACCACCTCTTTAATAAATTCAGTGCGACACATAAATAATTTACGGTTTTAGTTTAATATTTTTAGGTCTAAGTTAAGGAAAGCGGAACGTTTATCTCTCTAAAATACCTCTCTGAAAATTTCTGTTGATAAAAATCAAAAAGTTAATAAATTCTAGGATTCCATACCAAAAAGGTTGAAGCCTTTAACGTTTTGAGGGGTGATAACAGCATGATATCAAGGCGAAGGTTCCTACTGTTAACGATGGCTGGAGCCACAGCGATTGCAACCGGTAAGGCGTTTGAATTTAAAGATGAAGATGGCGAATTGTCGAAATACGAATGGGGTATGGTCATCGACGTCGACAAGTGCACGGAATGCGTAAAGTCGAGAGGAGGTTTCGGTGCAAGGCCTCCATGCATCGAAGAGTGTAGCAAGGCCAACAACGTCCCGCCAGACGACAAATACTACTACGACCTCATAAGGATATACGAGGTTAGGGAGAGGGAAGATGCGGAACCTCTGTATTTCCCAGTGATGTGCCAGGAGTGCGAACACCCAGGTTGCGTTCAAGTTTGCTTGACCAAGGCGAGTTACAAGAGGAAGGATGGAATAGTCGTCGTCGATCTTCACAGATGTATAGGATGCAGATACTGCATGATAGCATGTCCTTACAACGCAAGGAGGTTCCTATTCGAAGATCCAAAGGAAAAACTCAAGGTCGTAAATCCTGAGGCACCGGTTAGAAAACACGGCGTGGTTATGAAGTGCGAGTTCTGCGTTTGGAAGATCGACAGGGAGAGGGAGGAGGGAAAGGAGCCTAAACCAGTTTGCGTCGAAGCTTGTCCCTACAACGCTCTGACATTCGGCAACTTGAAGGATCCGAACAGCGAGGTTTCAAAGATTTTGAGAACTTCCAAGGTCATAACCCTCAGAGCGAACTTGGGAACGAATCCGAAAGTTAAATACAAGTTGTGAGGTGATACGTTATGGGTGTTGAAGTGCCTAAGATCGATTTTACCAAGATAGAAGGTAGGTCGAAGGGTTACTACGTGATCTGTCTGATATGGTTAATAATATGTGTCATAGGAGCTTACGCCTACTACCTGATATGGATTCACGGTGATCAGCTTACGGGATTGAACAATCAGGTTCCTTGGGGTTTTGGAATTGCAGCGGTCTGTTACTTCATAGGTGCGAGTGCGGGTTCGCTGATAGTTTCGGCCTTGTCTGGTGTCTTTGAGAAGGAGGAGTTCAAGATATTCTCAAGGAGTGCAGCGTTCTTCGCAGCTGCGATGATTGTCGCAGCGATGGGTGCGATATTTACGGACATAGGAAATCCCGAAAACAGCCTCAACTTCCTCATGCACTTCAATCCCACCTCGATCTTCTCTTGGAACGCATTCCTATACTCAAGCTACTTCGTCGTCTGTGTAGTTTACCTCTTGGCACAGTTTGAAGAGAAGAAGTTCCTAACGAGGTGCATAGCGGTATTCGCTGTTGCTTGGGCGGTTCTGGTTCACAGCGGAACCGGAGGTATCATAGGTTTCATATACTCGAACGACTTCTACCACTCACCCCTGACAGTCCCTCTATTCATAATATCTGCTATTGCGAGCGGTCTGGGATTGCTCATTCCAACATACATACTCACATTCAAGTGGACGAAGAGGGAATACGACCTCGACCTCTTCTGGACACTGACCAAGATAATGGGTGCTATGGTCATAATTCTGCTATACTGCTTCATCGTTGAAGGGTTTGAGAAGGGCTACATGCCCTCAAGCCATGAGGCGTTCTTGAGGATGATCACAAGTCCAGAAACTCCAGTTCCATACGTTTACTGGTTCGGTCAGATTGGCTTGATGCTCTTGGCACTTGCGATAATGCTGAGCCCATACAGGAAGACGGAGAAGGGTATATTCGTCGCATCTCTGCTCGTAGCGATAGCTGTGTTCTGCGAGAGATACACGCTAGTAGTTCCCGGGTTGTCGTATCCATACGAGATATTCCCCGGATACGAGGTCGTTAAGCCCTTCCACATAGTTCCATACTTCCCGACTTGGGAGGAGTGGGCCATAGTTCTTGGACTGCTTGCGGGAGTTTACTTGGCATACTGTATCGGAATTAAGATTTTCGCCATACTTCCAGAAAAGGCCGTAAAGGTTGAGGAGGTGAGTAAGAATGAGTGATGCCCTGTATGTTTTTTACATCCTACCTTACGTGGCCTTTGCTATATTCGTCGTGGGGACGATATACAGGGTTATCAACTGGGCGAGGAGTGCGGTTCCCCTAAAGATACCCACCACCGCTGGACAACAGCCGACCTTCAAGTTCATAAAGAGGACTTGGCTTGACAAGATAGACTCGCCATCGAACAAGTGGTGGGCCTTTGTAAGGATGCTATTCGAAGTCTTCCTCTTTAGGAGCCTGTTCAGAAATACGAGGTATTACATCGAGAAGGGTGGTAAAAACGTAGATGCAAGATGGCTCTGGCTTTTCGCAGTTCTCTTCCACTACTCCCTTCTGATAATAGTGCTCAGGCATCTGAGGTTCTTCACAAATCCAGTTCCGAACTTCGTTAAAACGATAGAATACTTGGACGGCGTGCTTGGTGTTGCAATAGTTCCACCCCTCCTGATGACGGGTGTTATAGCCTTGATAGCCCTCGCATTCCTCTGGGGAAGAAGGATCCTTCTGGCAAAGGAGAGGTGCATATCGCTACCGTCCGACCACCTGATACTGTTTTTCATGGCGGTCATACTCGTGAGCGGGCTTCTGATGAGATACATCGTCAAGATAGACCTGACCTACGTTAAGATGTTCGCTTTGAGCATAGTCAAATTCACTCCACCGAGTCCAGAGGTTCTGGCAAACCTTCACCCCCTGTTCCTCGTTCACTTCACCTTCGTCTGCATAACCATCGCATACATCCCATTCAGCAAAGTGATGCACTTCGCCGGAATATGGTTCAGTCCGACGAGAAACATGCCAAACGACAACAGGATGAGGAGGCACGTTAATCCGTGGGATCCGAATCCAGAGGTTCCAATACTTGCGAGAGAGGGTATCACCGTAGCTGGAGTGACCTACAAGAGCAAGAAGCTCGATTGGGAAACCTACTACGAGATGTATAAGGATCAGCTCGACGAAATTGCTGAGAAGAATTACACGCTTAAAGCTGAGGAGTTTTGAGGTGGTGTGAATGAGTGAGGTTCCCGAGGAGCTTAAAATCAAGCAGAAGTTTCCGAACTGGTATGACTGGATAGAACCCATAAAGCAGGAAGATATAAAACCCGGATTTGCGAGTTACATAGCCCTACCAAAGCAGGTGAACTCCGAATTCTTCAAAATGCCCTTCGGAGATGTTGAGAGAGATGTGTTCAGCGAGGATTGGAAGCTACCGGAAAACTGGAAGGAAATACTGCTCGACGCATTTAAGGAGACTCTGGAGAAGAACAGAGCATTCAAGGTTTTCATGGACATATGCGTTAGGTGCGGTGCGTGCGCGGACAAATGCCACTACTACATAGGAACTGGAGATCCAAAGAACATGCCTGTCATGAGGGCTGAAACGATAAGAACAGTTTACAGATACTACTTCACGAAGGCTGGAAGGATATTCGGTAAGTGGGCTGGAGCAAGGCCTTTGGACGAGAACGTGATTAAGGAGTGGTATTACTACCTTTTCCAGTGTTCACTATGCAGGAGGTGTTCACTCTTCTGTCCATACGGTATAGATACCGCTGAGGTCGCATGGTGGGGAAGGAGGATGCTAAGTAGAATAGGTCTCAATCAGAGGTTCATGTGCATATCCATCGAAGCTTCATCGAGAACCGGAAACCACCTCGGTCTGTATGCGGGAGGTATGGCGGGATCGATAGAGCAGGGTCTGTCCGAACTCAAGGACATAACTGGATTCGAGCTTCACACGTATATAAACAAACCAGGTGCGGATGTCCTCTTCGTGGCTCCCTCAGCGGACTACTTCGCAACTCCACACTGGTATGTGATGCTCGGATACCTACTCCTATTCAACGAGCTTGAGGAGAGATACGGTATAACGGTAACCTGGTCAACCTACGCAAGTGAAGGTGGAAACTTCGGAACTTTCCACAGCTACGAAGCAGCACAGCTCTTGAACTCCAAGATATACAAGGAGGCTGAAAGGTTGGGAGTCAAGTTCATAATCGGTGGAGAATGCGGACACATGTGGAGGGACAAACATCAGTTCATAAACACGATGAACAACCTACCAAAGAATCCAGAGTGGAAGAAGTTCTGGGACGATCCGGATTTGGGACAGTTGAGCGATAAGCTCAAGGGCATAAACTTGGGAGAGTTCATATCCGGAGAACACGGATGGATTCACGTTCTCGAATTGGTTGCAGCCTTGATAAGGCACAAGAAGATAGACATAGACCCGAGCAGAAACGACCATTGGGTGGCAACTTATCACGATCCCTGCAACGTTGCGAGGGGTATGGGAATGCTTGAAGAGCCAAGATACGTTTTGAGAAACGTCATGAACAAGTTCTACGACATGCCAGAGCACTGCATAAGAGAAAAGACTTATTGCTGTGGTGCTGGAGGAGGAATACTGGCTGAAGAACTCATGGAACTCAGAATGAGGGGTGTTATGCCGAGGATGATGGCTTTGAGATACGTGGTCAAGAAGTTCGGGGTCAACATAATGCTGACACCGTGTGCGATAGATAAAGCACAGTTCCCAGTAGCGGTAGAGTATTGGAAGATACCTGTGGAGATTGGAGGGCCCATGGAGATGGTAGGTAACGCCTTAGTCCTTACCTCCTTTGGTGAGAAGCCCGAGGATAGGAAATACGATTTGAGGGGAACACCCATAAGGGGTGAGGAGTGATATGTATCATAAGGGATACGTCGCTTTGGGAATAGTCCTATTTTTGGCACTACTGGCGATGCCCTACTGGGTTACAGCGGGGAAGATAAAGTATGAAGAGATCGAAAAGGAGCTCGCTCCAGCCAAGGGCAAGTGCGTTTACGATGAGGAGTGGATGGCCAAGTATCACATGGAACTTTTAAAGGACTGGAGGGAGCTGGCGGTTAGGCACGGTGTGAGGCATTACCACACAGAAAACGGGGACTTCAACGTCAGCTTGACGGAATGCTGGAAGTGCCATGATTACAACAACTTCTGTGCGAAGTGCCACAACTTCATGGACGTGGAGCCGGTTTGCTGGGAGTGTCACTACAACCCGTCCATGAACTACTCAACGGTCAACTACATCAAGTAACACCTTTTCCAACAATTTTTTACCCTCCTCGCTGTCGAAGAGTGGTAAGTTCCAATTCTCTACAATCCTCCTTCTTTTGTATCTAACGATTTTACCTTCAAACTCCCTTTCAAGCTCGACCTCGCTCCAGTATATCATTATTCCCCTCCTCTGCCAAGAAGGAGTTTTCGATAGATTTATCCCCCTCTTAAACAGAATGTCGTGTATTTCCTTGCTCTTTCTTCCCTTTAAAAACTCCTGAGTTTTTCTTCTATCCCCTATCTCCTTCAAAAGCGTGTAAAACGCGTAGCTGTTCACGTGGTTTCTCCAACACTCATCTTGCCTAAACTTGAGGTAGTCCACCACCTCTGCGGTGTCTCTGACGTAGATTATTCTCGAATCGAAACTTACTGGAAATCCAATTTTGAGGGATAGACGCGAGGAGAATTCTGAAGGAATTATCGAATCTATCTTCTCAACCCTGCAACCGAAGATATCTCTGAAGAGAAAGCTGACCTCATCGCTGAAGGTGTAGGCAAATGCCGGATTGAACTCCCTCAAAATCTCCTTGCAGGTTTCCACCATAGCCTTGGCGAACCTCAAATCGTAAGGCTTTTCGAAGTCCTTTAAAACGTTCGTGAAGTTTCTACCGTCTATCCTAAGTATGAACAACTCCGGTGAAAGCAGTTTGGAGTATATCTCTCTCCTCTTCCAGTCAATCCTCTTCCCTGACCTTGAAGACATCCTTAACAATCACTATGTCTCCGACAGCTTTAACGAGCCTGTAGGGAATCAAAACACCCTTAGCCTTTGAGTTTATCAGTGTCCTGTTGAAATCGGAAATCGCCAAACTTTTGATCTGCCTGTTTTCAACGTCTATAACCAAATCCCTGACTACTCCAACGTATCTACCTTCGTCGGTGTAAACTTTGAGTCCCAACAGCGTGGATATCTCACCTATCATCAAGCTACGCTTGTTCCCGCGATTATATTAGTTTAACTGTTAACAGCGATAACTTAAAATACCCTTACGAAATTTCGCTTTAGTCCCGTAGGAGGCGTGAGGCCGTTGGGACTACGGGGGGTGATCGAATGATAGTGAGTAAGGAACAGCTTGAAGATGCTATAAGTAAGGCCATAGAGATGGCGAAACCTAGGAGGTTCGTCGAAACTGTGGAAATGGCTGTAAACTTGAGAAACGTTGACATGAGAAAGCCAGAAAACAGAATAGACGCTGTAGTGACTCTACCTCACGGTTTGGGGAAACCGAGAAAGGTGGGGGCGTTTGCGAGGGGTGAGATGGCCTTAAAGGCTAAAGAGGCTGGAGCGGACGTGGTTCTATCGCCCGAAGATATAGACGAACTTGCCAAAAACAAGAGGGAAGCTAAGAAGCTTGCCAAGAGAATAGACTTCTTCATAGCGGAAGCCCCTCTAATGCCCGAAATAGGTAGGAAGTTGGGTCCGATATTGGGGCCGAGGGGTAAGATGCCTCAACCCGTCCCACCCTTAGCGGATCCGAAACCGATAATAGAAAAGTTGAGGAAGTCCGTAAAGATAAGGACGAGAGACAAACCCGTATTTCACGCACCGATAGGGAAGAGGGACATGGAAGTCGAGAAGCTTGCCGAGAATGCTCTGGAAATACTTAAGGTAGTTGAGAGTAAGTATGATAATCCGTCGTTGGTAGTTAAGTCGATATACGTTAAGACCACGATGGGGCCAGCGGTGAGGGTGATCTGAAATGGCTGCGGTAAGGGGTAGTCCTCCTAAGTGGAAGGTTCAAACGGTTGAAGAATTGAGGAAGATGTTTAAGGATTATCCCGTAGTGGCGGTGGTCGGTTTTAGAGGTGTTCCCTCAAATCAGATGCAGAGGATAAGAAGGGAGTTGAGGGGAAAGGCCCTGATAAAGGTTGTGAAGAACACGCTCATAGAGAAGGCCCTTGAAGGTTTGGATGACAACTACAAGAAGTTGGAGGAGTTCCTTTACGATCAAACCGCTTTGGTTTTCACCGACATGAACCCTTTCAAGTTATACAAGCTACTTGAAGAAACCAAAGAGCCTTCTCCACTCAAACCAAATCAGGTTTCTCCAGTCGATGTGGTTGTGGAAAAGGGACCTACACCAATTGCACCCGGTCCAATGATGGCTGAATTACAAAATGCAGGAATTCCAGTTGCCATCGAGAGGGGTAAAGTGGTTGTGAGAGAGACAGTCACGGTAGTTAAGGCTGGAGAGGTTGTTAAGCCAGAGGTCGCTAGAGCTTTAGCCTTGCTTGAGATAAAGCCGATAAAGGTTGGGTTGGACACGAGGGCCATATACGACAACGGTGTCATACTTACCCCAGACGTTCTCGCAATAGATACCGAGAAGGTCAAAGAACAGTTCGTAGATGCCTACCAGAAGGCTTTGAACTTGGCTGTTAACTGTGCATACGTAACGGAGGAGACTGCGGAGATACTTGTAATGAAGGCGGTAATGGATGCGAGGAACTTGGCAATAAACGCAGGTTTACCTGTGAAGGAAGTAATGCCAGAAATAATTGCAAAGGCCTACAGCCAGGCTTTGGCGTTGGCCTCTCTACTTCCAGAGGATGCTTTGGATGAAGAACTGAAATCCCTAATATCATCGAGAGAGGTTGAAATGAAGAGGGAGGAAAAGAAGGAGGAAGAGGTTGAGGAGGAGAGAGAAGAGGAGAAGAAAGAGGAAGAGGAGGAGTCCGCTTTAGAGGGATTGGGTGCCCTGTTTGGTTAAAGGAGGTGATGGATTATGGAGTATGTGTATGCGGCCTTGCTGTTGCATTCGGCTGGAAAGGAGATAAATGAGGAGAACATCAAGGCTGTGCTCGAAGCTGCTGGAATAGAGGTAGATGAGGCAAGAGTTAAGGCTTTGGTTTCCGCCTTGGAGGGAATAGACATAGAAGAAGCTATATCCAAGGCAGCGTTTGCACCTGTTGCAACACCGCAACCAGTAGCGACCGCAGAAGCTACAACGGAGGAAAAGAAGGAAGAGGAGAAGAAGGAAGAAGAGGAAGAAGAGAAGGAAGAGGAGGCTTTGGAAGGATTGGGTGCCCTGTTTGGCTAAATGTCCACGACAACGTAGGCCCTCCAAACACCATTTTTTTTCTCGACTTCGAAGTTGTGCAAAGTTATGGCCTTCGGCTCTACCTTCACTATCTCGGGCTTCAACGAATCACCCACGATTACCCCTTCAGCTTTGAGAATGTCGTTTTCTTTAACCCTCACGCAATCGACCCTCTTACCTCCAAAGAACTTCGTATCGAAAGCGAAGAGTAGCTCGTTCAACCAGTTGTAGAGGAGGTAATCTGGGGAATCCGCTTCAACGTTTACATCCAATCTTCTGCTCTCCCCTAGCTTATCCACGTAAACGAAAGCTTCGTAAAAAGCCAAGGTAGCGTTCTCAATTAGTTCGCTCAAATCCCTTCCGAAAACCTCAAAGGCTACATCTGCGGTGTGATCTACAAACCTATACCTCATGAATTCAGTTTCACTGCAAACTTTAAAAACCTTGCAAAGACTATGGACGTGAAAGTCGCTTTGGGTGGAACCTTCGACCCCCTTCACGAGGGACACAAGAGGCTTATAAGGAAGGCTTTCAACATAAGTAAGAACGTTGTTTTCGGCGTTACGAGCGATGAAATGGCCCGAAAAAGGTTGAGAACCGTTTTGCCTTACAGCGTAAGGGTTCGAAATCTTAAGGATTACGTTAGGAGGAACTACGGGGTATATCCAGAGGTCGTCAAGATAGACGATCCATACGGAAAAACGCTCGAGGAAGATTTCGACTACATCGTGGTTTCACCCGAAACATACGAGACTGCAAGGAAGATCAACGAGAAGAGGTTGGAGTTGGGTAAAAGGCCTATAGCGGTTGTGGTTGTGGATTTCGTGCTTGCCTACGACGGCAAACCGATTTCCGCAACGAGAATAAAGAGTGGAGAGATAGACAGATTCGGCTTTAACCTAAGACCTCGACGATCTTAGCCTTTATGTTACCCTTTCCACCGGTCGGTTCAGCTAAGGTTCTTCCGCAGACCAGACACTTTACGACCGTTGACGGATGGCTGAAGATTACCTGTGTGTTCTCGCAGTCTGGACAAACGACCTTCAAAAACTTGCTCCTCGCCATACCTATCACTTCTCCACCAGCTCAAACCTCTTAACCCTCCAAGTCGGCCTGCAATGGGCCTTCTTACATTCAGTGCATCTGAACCTTATGTTCACCCTCTTGGTTGGTTTGTCTCCACCGGGAACCTTGCTGAACTTACCCAAGTTACCTACCTTTCCCCTTCTCTTCTTCTGCCTGTTGATCCACTTCAGAGCGCTCTGCTTACCCCTACCCACCTTCTCCACTTCGTGGATCGTATGTCTTCCGCAAAACGGACAGAACGTCTTAACCCTCTTTGGATACTTCATGATCGTCACCCTTCACACACATCGTCTTTGGAGTTAAATACGTTACGCTCAAGGGCTTTTTGGGCTATCTTTATAGCACACAGATCTCCGCACATAGAGCATGCGAACTTGGACCTCCTCCTACTCCAAATCTCTTTAGCCCTCTCACTGTCTATCGCCAACTTGAACTGCCTCCCCCAATCGAATCTCTTTCTCGCCAACGACATCTCGTAATCGATCTTTCTCGCCCTCTCTCTAACTCCCTCCTTAACCAAATCTATCGCATGTGCGGCTATTTTTGTAACTACAACACCCTCCCTAACATCATCGACGGTCGGTAGAGCCAAGTGTTCAGCCGGGGTCAAGTAACAGATGAAATCCGCTCCGGCCATACCGGCTATCAAGGCACCCATCGCTCCAGCTATATGATCGTAACCCAAAGCCACATCTGTAACCAATGGGCCCAAAAGGTAGAGGGGAGCGTTCTTTGTTACGACCTTCATAGCCTTTACCGCCGGAGCTATCTGATCCGCCGGCATGTGTCCCGGTCCTTCAACAATGCACTGAACCCCCTTTTCCCTACACCTCTCAACGAGCTCACCCAGAACTACCCATTCAGCGAACTTAGCCCTGTCGGAGTCGTGAAGGCAACCCGGTCTTAATGCATCCCCCAAGCTTATCGTAACGTCGTATTCTCTCAAAATTTCGAGTAGGTAATCGAAGTCTTTGTAGTAAGGATTCTCCTTCTCGTTGTGAACCATCCATCCGACTATTATCGCACCACCCCTACTCACAACCCCCAAAAGTCTATCGGATTTTTTCAAAACATCTAACGTAAATTTGTTTATTCCCGCATGGATGGTCATGAAATCGACTCCGTCCTTAGCGTGTCTTTCAACCGATTTGAAGAAGTCGTCCTCATCCATGTCAACTACAACCTTCTTCATCCTCGCGGATTGGTATATCGGGACAGTTCCGAACGGAACTTCAGCTATTTCCAACAACCTTCTCCTTATGTAATCCAAATCCCCCGCAGTTGACAAATCCATTATTGCATCCGCACCATACCTCTGAGCGATTATTGCCTTCTCGACCTCCTCATCAACGTTAACGAAATCTATCGAAGTTCCGACGTTTGCGTTTATCTTCGTGCTTACAAACCTACCTATCGCTTTGGGATACCTCAACTCCCTATTAACGTTTTTGGGAACGACGACCTCTCCCTTAGCGATCAACCTTACGAGCTTATCCAATTCTATACCTTCCGATTTGGCAACATCTCTAAGCCATTCGGGATACTTGCCAGCTTTTGCCATCTCCATGAGCGTTTCCATCGAATTGAAAAGTTCATATCTAATTAAATAAATTTGCTAAAACTTCTCATCTATGTGTAAAGATTCAAAATCAAAAACGTCTTATACATGGTCCACCAAATTTCAACAGCGGGGGTTGCCGAGTCAGGTCAAAGGCGCGGGATTCAGGGTCCCGTCCCGTAGGGGTTCGAGGGTTCAAATCCCTCCCCCCGCATCCATTTTAATCTTGGAGTTAAGGGATGTATATGCCCATACTCCAAGTCGCCTTGGATCTGGTTGAACTCAAGAGAGCGGTGGATATAGCCAAAGATGTTGAGAAATACGCTGATTGGATAGAAGTTGGGACTCCGTTAATAAAGAGTGAGGGAATGAATGCGGTTAGGGCTTTGAAGAGATCTGTCGATCGCAAGGTCGTTGCGGATATGAAAACGATAGATACTGGAGCCTTGGAAGTTGAGATGTGTGCTAAGAGCGGTGCGGATGTCGTGATAGTGCTGGCTCTAAGCGACGATTCGACGATAGAGGAGGCTTTGAGGTCTGCGAGGAAATACGGATGCGAAGTCATGGCAGATCTGATCAACCATCCCGATCCAGTTGAAAGGGCTAAGGAGCTTGAGGATTTGGGTGTAGATTACGTCAACGTTCACGTGGGAATAGACGTTCAGATGAAGGGTTACGATCCCCTCGAAATTTTGAAGGATGTGGTTAGGGAGGTTAGCATTCCAGTTGCGGTCGCTGGAGGTTTGGATGTTGAAAGGGCAAGCTTTTGCGTATCCCTTGGAGCGGAAATTGTGATAGTCGGAAGCAACATCGTTAAAACTAAGAATCCTAAGGAGTCCGCCAGGAGATTTAAAGAGGCGATAGAGCGCGCGAGACCCGTAGAAGTTCGTAGAAGGTCGTTAGATGATGAGATCAGATGTATCCTGATGAACGTAACTACACCGAACGTAAGTGATGCCATGCACAGAGCCAGAGCAATGGAGGGCATTAGGCCGATAGTTAGGGGTAAAAGGGTTGTCGGTAAGGCGGTAACCGTTTTCACGCTCGATGGAGATTGGGCCAAGCCCGTTGAAGCTATAGATTTTGCCAAGGAGGGAGATGTGATAGTTATAAAGTGTTCTGGAGACAGTTCTGCGGTATGGGGAGAGTTGGCTACGAGGAGTTGCATAAACAAGGGAATTGCTGGAGTTGTCATAGACGGTGCGGTTAGAGATGTGGACGACATAGTTGAGTTGGACTTTCCAGTCTTTGCAAAGAAGGTCGTTCCGAATGCCGGGGAACCGAAGGGATTTGGAGAGATAAACGTAAAGATCGTTTGCGGTGGAGTGGAGGTGAAACCCGGGGATTGGATAGTCGCGGACGACAACGGTGTGATGGTGATACCAAAGGAGAGGGCTTACGAGATTGCAAGAAGGGCTTTAGAGGTTAAGAAGCATGAGGACAGAATTAGGGCCGAAATAGAGAGCGGTAAGACCTTAGCTGATGTGGTAGAGCTCTACAAATGGGAAAAGTTAAAGTAAATCCTTCAGACTATACGTGTGGAACTCACGAGGCACTACTTAATCAGAAGATTTAGAGAATACTACCACAAGGCGAAAATTTACGAGCCAATAGAGTTCCGTATGAGGGAGTGGGCCTTCGTTCCCTTGAAGAACTTTCCCGATTTTGTTATGGTTAGGCACGTATCTTTTTCCGAAATGGAGGAGTTGAGAGAGTTTTTAATTTCGAACGTTCCAGCCCACGTTTACTTCTCCTCCGCATACTATCTAAAACCTTCCGCGGAGATGGACGAAAAGGGTTGGACTGGGGCGGATTTGATATTCGACATAGACTACGATCACCTTCCCACAAAATCTCTTGAATCCGCTAAGAGGGAGGTGTTTAAACTTTTAAGAATACTGGAAAAAGATTTCGGTATCGATGAGAAAGAGATAGAGGTTTGCTTCTCGGGAAATAGGGGATACCACGTTCACGTTTACGACGAAAGGTTTAGGGAATTGGGGAACATGGAGAGGAGAGAAATTGTGGATTATCTAACTCTGAGGGGTTTCAAGTTGAAGGGAACTCAGTTCGACAGGGTTTGCAAGATCATACATCGCTACGTTAGGGACGGTAAGGTAAACGTTGATGAAAAGACGGGAGAAATTTTAAGGTCGAGTCTGAACGAGATAAGGAAGGGTAGGTTGGACCTAATACCTCCAGAGGTTAGAGAGGAGTTAATCGAGAGATGCTTAAAAAAGCTGGTCGTTCACGTTGATCCCCCAGTTACAGCGGATGTAAAGAGGCTGATAAGGCTACCGAACTCTTTGCACGGTAAAACCGGTTTTAGAGTTGTTTTGATAGATTTGAACGATCTTGAAAGCTTCAATCCCTACGTAGACGCGGTAGCTTTCGGCGATGAGAGTGTGAAGGTCAGGCTGTTGAAGAAGGTTAGGGTTAACTTCGGGGGTGAAAGGTATATACTCGAAAGGGGTAGGCACAGTTTACCAGAGTATCTGGCGGTATTCCTAATGTGCAGGGGTGTAGCCCTTTATGGACATTGACGAGGTAATAGAGATATGGGAGAGATGTAGGAGCGGAGAGTTTAAAAAGATACCTGACGACTTCTACGACATCCTACAGGAGATGATAGAGGAGAGGGAAAAGATTAAAAATAACGTGGATGAGGAGGAATACTTTAAGATCGAAGACGAGATAAGAACGCTTAGGAGGATAAGAAGGGAGGTTTTTGAGGCGAGGCTGAACAGAATACTTAAAATGGCCTGGATGAACGTTTGCGGGTGTAAGGTTGATGAAGACAGCATGATGGAGGTGGAGAGGGATTTGTTTAGGAGGATCGTCGAGATTCTCGAAACATTCAAGTCTAAGATATTTGGAGGGAGGAGGGAGAGGAAGGTTTTGGTTAGAGTTAAGAGGGACGTTGAGTTTGAAGGCGTCGACGGAAGGTCATACAGACTGAAGAGAGAAGACGTTGTTCTGTTACCAGAAGAGAACGCCAAAGCCCTCATAGAGGGAGGATTTGCCGAAAAGGTTAGTTGTAAGAGGTAGTGGACTCGCCGGGATTTGAACCCGGGGCCTCCGCCTTGCGAAGGCGGCGCTCTACCAGGCTGAGCTACGAGCCCTTAACTTGTGTTGTCGTCGTGTAATAAATAGTTAACTGCTCACTTGGTTTTGGTTATTATGATTATTTTTCTTAGACCCTCTAACAACTCGAAATTCTTTTCAATACCGAGAGACTTGAACAGACCGAGTAAATACGTTTTTAAAAATTTGACCTCGCTTCTTGTTGTCAATATTAGCGTATAATTGCCGTTGTTTTTGTTCACTTCGAAAAAATGCCTAATACTTAAAACTTTGAGAACTTCTTCAATGCTCTTGATTCCCCTGCTCTTCAATTCCAAACCGTGTTCGTATCCAATTCTTTCTATTATTTCCCAGAACCTTTCTGAACTGCACTTGTTCAACTCATCCAAAAAAGTTAGCCACAATTCTATGTCAATAATTATATTATTACTTTTTGATATTATGTCTACAAGATTTTCCACTTCATCAAGAGCAACCAAGTCCTTTATTTTTGAATACATCAGTATAGCCTGCCTTATAACTTCGGAAAGAGTCTTATTTTCTTCCTTCGCAATACTCTCAAGAATGCTACGTGTCTTCTCATCAACTGCTACTGATACTCTGTACAGCTTGTTAGGCATATGGAATCTTGCAAGCAATAAAATAAGAATTTTTCTTTTTTAGTGTGATATACTACTAAGTAATCACATTTATTGAATCTCATTACTTTTTCTCATATGTTATTCAAAAATAATAGAAAAATTTATTTGATTCAACAAGCTCACGATACCATCCGTTTGAGAGGTGATAGATATGGACTGGTGGTTTTGGCCACTTAGTCTGTTCGTGTTTACACTGATAATAGGTGTGATCGCACCGATCTCTGGAGTAGGTGGTGGTGTGCTGTTCGTCCCATTGACTACAGCGTTCTTCCCGTTTCATCCAGACTTCATAAGAGGCGCGGGACTAATAATGGCACTGACTTCCGCTTTATCTTCAACGCCACAGTTCACTAAAAAGGGTTTAGCAAACATTAGGATCATTGCACCCATAGTGATAGTTTCAATAGTAACGTCGATACTTGGAGGTTTGGTAGGTCTATGGATAACGTCGGCCTTTCCGGAAGGGAAATATTACATAACGATAATGCTTGGAGTAGTGCTGTTCGTAATATTCGCGGTAATGCTTACTTCTAAGAGAGTAGAATTTCCAGAAGTCAGGGAAGTCGATAGTCTTTCGGAGAAACTTGGACTTAAGGGTGCTTGGTACGAGCCTACGTTGGATAGGGTTGTCGAATACAGAGTTACGAACATGAAAATAGCTTTACCCGCCTTCGCTGGGGTAGGATTCATAGCTGGAATGTTCGGCTTGGGTGCCGGATGGGCAAACGTTCCAGTTTTGAACTTGATAATGGGGGCACCAATAAAGGTCGCTACGTCAACCAGCATGATGATAATTACTGTCAATGACGCTGCTGCCGCATGGGTTTACCTGTCCAGAGGAGCGATCTTGCCTATAATAGTCATACCGTCCGTTGTAGGAATAACCATAGGTGCCAGAATCGGTGCAAAACTTGCAGTGAGGGCGAGACCGAGAATAGTCAGATACATAGTGCTTGGAGTAATGCTTTTAGCTGCAGTTTTGGACATATACAAGGGTCTGGCCGGATTGGGATACGTTCCGAAGGTATTTTGAGGTGATGTTCATGCGGGAGGTAAAGGTCGATCCGATGAATACAGCCTTTGCAAGAACGATGGAAATCTTAACCTACATTGGCCTGATCCTGATGATCGTTCCGGGTTTGATCTACATCCTAACGGGAACAGGTTACGTCGATACCGTTAAGGCTGTTGAAAATTGGGGTAAATCGGCAAGCGAATTCTGGAAATCTACGAAGGGGATAGAAGTTCACGGCTACTCGTGGTTCCTAAACAATCTAAGTTACTTCGACTGCTTAAGTATAATCGGGATAGTTATCCTCGCTGTAACACCACTGTTTAGCATGATAGCATCAATGGTAAAAGCTGATACAAAGTATAAAATTATACTGCTGATTGCGGTGATCGAGTTTGTGGTCGCCATAGTTAGACCCCTGTTCATGCATGTTACGGGACATTGAGGTGGTGGAGATGTTTGGGAAGGTCTTGTTCCCGACGGATTTCTCAGAAATCTCTCTATATGCCTTGGAGAACTGCGTTCCAAGGATAAAAGCGGAAGAAGTGATAGTTGTGCACGTGATAGAATACGTGCAGGATTTGAAGGTCCTTGAGAAGCTTCAAATGGAAGCGAAAAAGAAGATGGACGAGGTCGTCGAAAAGCTTAAAGAGAAAGGCGTGAATGCTAAGGGATTTGTGACGATAGGTTCGGTAGCTCCAGCGATATCGAGAGAGGCGAGATGTCCGTCAATGGAAATAATAGACAGGGCTTACTGTGAGATGGTCGATATGATAGTCATTCCTTCGAAGGGTAAGCATGCGAAGAGGATAGCCACGATAGGTAGCACCGCTTTAAACGTCGTTAGAAGGTCGGGAGTTCCCGTTTTGGTTGTGAGGTGCGACTACAAGAACGGAGAAATAGAATGCGAGTGCGTGGATGAGATTTTCAAGAGGCCCTTGATTGCCCTCGACCTTTCGCAGTGCTCAGATGTCGTGACATCCTTCGTTAGGAAGTTCGAAGAGGAGGTTGAGAAGGCAACGCTTTTGCACGTGATAGACTACGGATCGATGGAAGAGCTCGATGAAAACATCTCCAACGCTAAGAACGCCCTTTCGGTTTACGCGGAGAAGTTCAAGTTCGATTCTGAGATAGTCGTTGAAACGGGTGATCCTGCGAATGAGATAGTGTCTAAAGCTGTGGAGAGAAAGAGCACTCTAATCGTCATTGGCAAGACGGGAAGGAGTTTGATCAGAGAGATCTTGCTCGGTAGCGTCGCGACGGAAGTGGTTAAGAAGTCGAAGGTCCCGACACTGGTGGTTCCCTGTAAGTAATCTATATTTTTATTGTCAGAATTCCCGACCTGTCTCCGAAGATAGCCAAGAGAATCGAGACTATTACGGGTTGATGCAGTAGGTAAATCTTAAGGGAGTTTCTTCCTATCGAGCATAAGAACGATTTTCTGTATGGACTGCAACGTTTAACAACGCTTTTACCGAACTCGAAACCCATTAGAAAGACGCCGAGCCATGGAAATACGGGGAAGTAGTCGAAGGTGTAAAAGTTGTAGGGTGTAACTCCGATAGGGAGAAGTAGGTAAGTTTGGGCGTGAATCGAAGTTACGTAAGGGTATAGGATTATGAAGAGAAGTGCAATCGGAATCGTAAACTTTGCGTGGTAAAAGGGGATTGCGAGAATCCAAGATAGGGCGAGGAAGTGCAAGATTCCGAAGTATATCGTCCCACGCTTGAACAGAATGAATGTGACGAGAGTTATAAACGAACCCCACGCCATGAGCTTTGCAAATCTCCTCAAAATTCTCCTAAAACTTCTCTTCAAAGTGTAGTGGACGTAAAACGTGGCTCCGGAAGTAAAAACGAAAATTGAGGCCGTAAAAATTGCAAAGGCGTGCCAGAATGGGCTGTATGGATATTTGAGAAAAATCTGCAAGTCCGTGACAAAGTTTGATACAAGCATCAAGATTATGCCTAAACCCCTTAAAAAATCCAACTCCCAAAACCTCATCTCACGAAGTCTATTCCGAACTTCTTCGTGAAGTGAGGAGATTTCCTACCGTATATCTGCGGTGACTTAACTCCAGTAACTATCACGAGAGTTCTCATCCTGTTTTCGAGCTCAGGGTCTATCATGGCTCCCCATATTATCCTCGCCTCTGGGTCTATCTTGTTGTATATTTCCTCCACAACGAGTTCCGCCTCTTCAACAGTCATGTCCGGACCACCAGTAACGTTAACCAACGCAGACTTTGCACCCGTTATGTCAACGTCGAGAAGTGGAGATTTCAAAGCCTTTCTTACGGATTCCTGTGCCTTGTCTTCACCTTCAGCTTCGCCCAATCCAATCATAGCAACTCCACCCTTCTCCATAACAGTTTTCACATCGGCGAAGTCGAGGTTGACCAAAGCAGGTTTCGTTATCAATTCGGTTATGCCTTTAACCGCCCTCATCAAAACCTCGTCCGCAACCCTGAAGGCCATGTGGAGCGGGTAATTTGGAACCACTTCCAAGAGCTTGTCGTTAGGAACGACTATCACCGTATCAGCAACTTCTCTAAGCCTCTCCAATCCAGCTTCAGCGTTAGCCCTTCTTATCGCACCTTCAGCTGAGAAGGGAAAAGTTACCACCGCAATTGTTAAAGCGCCGGCATCCCTTGCAATCTCCGCAACAACCGGTGCTGCACCAGTCCCGGTTCCACCACCCAAACCGCAGGTTATGAAAACCATGTCCGCCCCTTCCACCAACCTCTTTATGTCCTCCTCGTTCTCCCTCGCAGCCTCCTCACCCACCTGAGGCAAGCTACCGGCCCCCAATCCCCTCGTCCTTCTCTTACCTATCAACAACCTCCTGTGAGCTTTTGTGTAGCAGAGGTGTTGTGCGTCCGTGTTTATCGCTATCAGTTCCGCACCTTCAATACCCTCTTCATACATCCTCGTTACGGTGTTGCAACCGCTCCCTCCAACACCTATAACCTTGATGACAGTCTTTAACTCCTCTAAAGCCTGTAATATTTCTTCCTCGAGTCCTTCAACGGGTTTTTTTTCCAGTTCCGCCCTCTTTAAAGCTTCCTTAACTATAGAATCCATACCCATCCCCCGATACTCTTTAATCTTAGACCGTTGCAAAAGTATATAAGACCTTTCATAACATATTCAAAACCCGAAAGACATATTGCAACATGGAGGTGTGTCTGAGGTTTTGGATTGAGATGAACGGAAAAAGCGTTATGGGTAGGGGTGGTTACGAGATTTTAAAGGCCATAGACGAATTTAAATCCATATCCAAGGCCTCAAAGGCTTTGGGAATGTCCTACAGATTCGTTTGGAATTACATAAAGAGGATTGAAAGCGTTTTGGGTGAGAAGGTCGTCGAGAGCGAGAGGGGTGGTGTTGAAGGAGGTAAAACAGAACTGACCTCAACGGGTAGAAAACTGTTGAAGCTCTACGACGATTTCGAAAGAACTTTGAGATCCGCTTTAAACGGAGTTAGGGGTAGGGTTGAGAGAGTCGAAGGTGGTAGAATAGTTGTAAGTATCGAAAGATGCGTCTTCAACGTTGGCGATGAGGTTTCGATATTCAAACCCTGTGATCTTCCGAGGGTGATCTTAAAGTGAAGCTTTCGAAGGTTATGGGTCAGTTCGAGGAGCTGAAGAAGGTTTTAAGGGATTGGGCAATAGTTAAGGAGAACGAGATAAAGATAATCGATCCCCCTCTAACGATAACGATATCGAAGGTTGAAAGGTCTATAACGTTCGAAGTCGATGGGGAGTGCGTTGCGGTCTTAACAGAGGAAAACTCGGATGTCAAAGAGGGTTATAGGGAGGTAGTTGAGGAATGGCTTACCGCCCTTACGTCGTTGGGGTTCAAGAGGTATCTGTTGAAGCGTTAGAACTTTTGAGAGAAGGTGTTTCTGGTGAAATTTTGGCGAAAAAACTTGGAACGAGTAGAACCGCAATCTGGAAGTTCGTTAGAAGGCTCGAAGATTTCGGTTACGTGATAGAGAAAAGGAGAGGTTTGGGCTACAGAATCGTTAAATCACCGGACCTATCCCCATACGAGGTTGCGAGGATATGTAAAGGCTCGAAGTTGATTAAAGAAATTTACTACTACAAGGTCGTCGATTCCACCAACGAGAGGGCCAAGGAGTTGGGAAAGCCTAACGTTCTCTTCATAGCTGAAAGGCAGTTGAGAGGGAGGGGTAGATACGGTAGGACTTGGGTGAGTGAGGAGGGTGGTTTGTATTTTTCGATAACCTTGCCGAGACTGCTACCTCTCGAGGATATTCCCAAGTTGACCCTAACAGCAGGAGTTGCTCTGGCCAAAGCTTTGAACGGTAAGATAAAGTGGCCGAACGACGTTCTTTACAAGGGCAAAAAGTTGTGTGGCATACTCTGCGAGTTGGTAGGTTGCGTTGAGAATCCCATGGTCGTTGTGGGTATCGGTGTAAACGTCAACAACGAGACACCGAGTGAGGGGATAGCTTTAAAGGACGTTCTCGGCAGAAAGCTCAGCAGGGCGGAAGTTCTAGAAAGTGTTCTCAAGGTTTTTGAGGAGTATTATTTCAAATTAACTAAAGGTTTTTGGGAGGAGATAAGGGAGGAGTGGAAAAAGTTAAGCGACACCCTCGGTAGGCACGTTAGAGTTGAAACTTCGAAGGGTATTTACGAAGGTTACGCCGTAGACATCGATTTGGACGGGGGTTTGATACTGAGCGATGGGAAGAAGGTTTACTCTGGAGATTGCTTCTATATGTAACCCTCCTTAACCATGAGCTCTGCGTTGAGTATGCTCGCTCCAGCAGCTCCTCTAACCGTGTTGTGTCCCAGAACGAGGTATCTGACTTCCCTGTCCCCAACCCTCTTTAACCTTCCGACGACGACGCTCATTCCACCTCCTTCATCTCTGTCAAGCCTCGGCTGAGGTCTGTCCACTTCCCTTCTAACGACTATGACCTTTTCGGGTGAAGTTGGAAGATTCAAAGGCTTTAAGGAGTCGAAAGCCCTCAAAACTTCATCCAAGTCTATCTCCCTATCGAACTTCGCCCAAACCGCTTCGAGATGTCCGTCTATAACTGGAACTCTGTGACAGCTTGCGGAAATGTCTATTTCAGCTGGAACTATTCTTCCGTTCTCAAAACGCCCGAGAATCTTGAGTGGTTCACTTTCAACCTTCTCCTCCTCCCCCTTTATGAAGGGTATGACGTTGTCCACTATTGCGAGGGATGGAACCCCGGGATAGCCAGCACCGCTTAAAGCCTGCATGGTCGCAACCCTAACCCCTTTCAACCCCAAATCCATAAGGGGTTTCAGCGTTATCGTCAACATTATGGTCGTGCAGTTCGGGTTCGTGACTATGAAGCCGTCCCATCCCCTATTTTTCTTTTGAAATTCTATCAATCCGAGATGGTCCGGATTTACCTCTGGAATTACCAAGGGAACGTCGCTTTCCATTCTGTATGCCGATGCGTTGCTTGCAACGACGAAACCTTCCTTCGCAAATCTCGGCTCGACATCTCTCGCCACATCCGAAGGAAGTGCGGAAAAAACTATGTCCGCATCGCAATGTTTTGGGTCCATGGGAAGCATCTCCAAATCTCTAACCTCCTTCGGAACCTCACTCGAAACTATCCAGTCAACCTCCTCACCGTATCTCTTCCCAACCCTTCTCTCGGACGCCATCAGTGTTGTAACTTTGAACCAAGGGTGATTCGACAAGAGCTGAACGAACTTCTGACCGACCATTCCAGTCGCACCCAAAACGCCCACCTTGAACTTCATGATGCGAAAATTTAACAAAGAGTTTAAATCTTTTTAGTCCCATGGTGATAATTAACGTCCTACTCTGGTTGGTCGTTCTCCACGTTGTATCTTACCTATTCCTTCCTGTAACTAAAAGAATGGGGTTGGTAGGACTGTCCAAGGTATTCGGATTGGTGTCCCTAACGTACGTCGTTTGGATAATCTCCTTCTTTACAAATTTCAGTTTCGCGAGCGTTTTGGGATTCCTGATATACCTCACAACGTGTTCGGTCCTTTGGATTGTGGAGGCGAGGAGGTTGGCCTTTAGGTTTAAAGAAACCCTTTTCGAATTCTTCGGATTTGAAACTATCTTTTTAATCTTCTTTTTGCTCTACGTGATTTACGAGCTGTTCAACCCATACGCCTTCGGTGCGGAGAAGATGACAGACAT
This sequence comes from Archaeoglobaceae archaeon, assembly GCA_027036775.1. Classification (GTDB taxonomy): domain Archaea; phylum Halobacteriota; class Archaeoglobi; order Archaeoglobales; family Archaeoglobaceae; genus Archaeoglobus_B. Next base: position 87,345 of record JALWDS010000034.1, read on the forward strand.
GGCAATTTTAACGTCAATAACGAAGAGCAAAGGAATGCCACCATACGACCCCTTCCTTGCGGGTTACAGGTTCGACTGCTACTACTACATGGGTTACGTCATTTACGCGGTTTTGACCGTTTTGAGTTTGAGTTCAACCCACGTCTCCTACAACCTGGCCTGTGCGACAGTTTTCGCTTTGACTGTTACGTCTTTATCTCAACTCGTTTTAAAGTTTAGGAGGAAGGTTCTCGTCCCCTTTCTTCTCCTTTCGGGAAACTTGGTAACTTTCAAGATGCTCCTCATGGGCAATTTAAGGAAGGCTTTCGACTTTTGGACAGTTACGAGGGTTATAAAGGGGACGATAAACGAGTTTCCACTTGCAACCCTCTTCTTCAGGGACCTCCATCCCCACTTCATTTCCATACCCTTGCAGGTGTCTTTCTTGGTCTCCCTCTTCTTCTGGGTTAGAGAGGACAGGAAATCCATCGCGTGCTTTCTGATCTTCCTCCTCGGATTCATGTTTACCGTTAACTCCTGGGACTTCTTTACGTATGGATTTATACTCCTCCTAACAGCTCTGATTTACAGGAGGTTCTACGTTTTCCTCCTAACCCCAATACTTACGGCCTTCCTCCCGTTTTATCTGGGCTTGCACGCGAGTGCGGTCAAAGGGATTGGATTCGTAGTCAATAGGTCGGATTTGATAAGCTTTCTCCTCGCCCAACCCCTCGTTCTCTTGCCGATAGCTTACTCTCTAATCGAAGATAGGAAACTCTTTGCGATATCCCTAACTGCGGTTGCTCCAGTGGCTTATACACTTAAATTCCCCGTTCTGATCTTAACTTTTCCACCCCTTGTCGTTGTCTGTAGGAAACTTTTGAAGGAGAAAAGCTTTGAGCACTGCCTAATTCTATCCGCCCTCCTAATACTCACCGCTGTGGAGGTCGTTTACGTAAACGACGCCTACGGAGGGGAGATAGAGAGGTTGAACACCGTCTTCAAAACCTACGTTCAGGCTTGGATAATTTTGAGCTTGGGATTCGTTCCCGGAAGGGAGAGAATTTATAAGGCGTTTACACTGGCTTTGATAGCCGTCCTATGGATTTATCCCGTTGGATGCCTCGTAGGTTTGCCGACTCTGGGTTACAAGGGGACCCTTGACTCCATCGAATTCACGAAGAACTACGGAGAATACAAAGCTCTGAAGTTCCTATACAGGTTCGACGGTGTCGTTGTGGAGTATCCCGGTAAGAGTCCATACGAGTCATACACTTACTCTGGTAGGGTTTCAGCTTACACGGGATTGAGGAGCGTTTTGAGCAACGGTGGGCACGAATACTTCTGGAGGTTTTTCGATAAGGACATCGTTAAGGTTTTGAACGAGAGGTTTAGGGATGTAAAGAGTATATACGAGTCTAAAGAACTGAACTATACGATTTTGAAGAGATACAACGTCACTTTCATATACATCGGTTACCTCGAAAAGAGAAATTACAACGTGAGCTACGGTAAGTTTTCCAAGCTGAAAAAGGTTTACGACGATGGAAACGTTGTGATCTATAAGGTTATATACCCCAAGTGACAACTCATCTTGCCGATGAGGAGTGATGGGCGATCTGACGTATGATGATAGGGAGAGTTCTGAGGTTTTTTCGAAACGTTTATCTTTGTTGGGTCTTACACATTTTAACTAATGAGCAGAGCGGAGGAACTCATAAGGGAGTTGATAGACAGAGTGGCTGGGGAGGTTGGACTCATAATATGGGACATGAGACCCAGAGAGGAATTGACGGATGAGGAGATGTCCATAATTTTGGGTATAGAGATAAACGAGGTAAGGAGGGCACTCTTTGCCCTTTACGAGCTGGGATTGGCCGAATACAGAAGGAAGAGGGACGAAGATACGGGATGGATAGAATACTACTGGAGGATAAAATACGACAAGCAGAAAGACGTTTTGAGGAGGGAGTTGGAGAAGGTCAAGAGAAAGCTTGAGGAGAAGGTTCAATACGAGAGCGAAAACATACACTACATGTGCGAAAACGGATGCGTTAAGGTTAGATACGAAGAGGCAATGGAACTGAACTTTACATGCCCGAGGTGTGGAGGTAGGCTGGAATACTTAGACGTTACCGAAGCTTTAGATAAGATTAGGGAGGAGATTAAGAAAATTGACGAGATCATTGCCGAACTCTAACTTCGAAACCCAAACCCTTCAAAAAGTTCAAAAGTCTCCCGTCACCTTTGACCTCCAACTTCCTACGTTTTTCGAAATCGTTCAAAAGCCTTTCGAGGGCCTTCAAAAACCTCTCCCTGCTCAGCCTTCCGAACTCGAAATGAACGTTCATGTCAATCTCACCGCTCAAAGAAAACGGAGTTCCAACATGCCAAGGCCAGTAAACTATTAAACCCTTTCCGAATTCTTTGATGTAGGGGAAATACTGTCTTCTCCAGTAGTGGGAGTGAGTTCTCAAATCCCCGAACATGAACTTGCTCTCAATCCATTTCACATCGTAACCGAACAAGCTGATCTTTTCTTTCAGCAAGAAATCTGGAGTTTTTCTGGTTTCAAGCTCATCCTCTCTTTTGAACTCCACTCCCATTGAATTCAAAGTTTCCTCAATGAGGTTTTCTCCCAATTTCCCTTTAACTTGATGAAACCTCACCGCAATTGGTGAATATACGAAATCCCTCGTAATAGCATCCCAAACAACGTCTTCGAAATCTCCAGCTTCATTTGGATTCCTCAGCATGTTCGAAATTTCGTTTTTGGAGTATCCCATACCCTTTAGGGCCATCCTCAAAGCCATTACGGGTGGTAAATCTATCCTTTCGCCCCTCCTTATCCTTTCCGCAACCTTAACCGGATCGTATATTCTTGCCTTCCTCTTAACGACCTCCACAGTCTTTTGAATCAGTATTGCAGATAGAACGTAGTTCGGAACATCGAAGAGGTCGAACTGCTTCGGACTTTTAATCTTTCTCAACAATTTATATTCACCAACTTCCAACCTTCTTGACATCGACAGCTTTCCCATCATTTTCCAACATCTCCTCTCCGCACATCAAAGCCCTTCCAACTCCGAATATTTTGCTGTTGTAGAAAACCACAACGTCGTTTGGTTTTATCCTTTCATCTGCACTCTTAACACCTACTGCAAAAATAGTTCCCTTAGGTGTGAACTCGTCTATCTCAACGCAGAACTTTTTCTCTTCAATTAAAGTCTTCGCAAGAGGCAGGTCTATGTCAAGACAGCCGTAATTCGTGTCTATCCTTGCAATTCTCTCCTTACCAGCGTAAAATTCGAGGTTCGGATACCTTCCCTTTACTTTCTCAACGTAAAAGCTCGTGTCGAACTGGTAATTTGCCATGTGCTCGAATATGGACTCGTAGAGGTCGAAACCTTCGAAGTTGGACTTTTCCACAACTTCCTTCAACCTCTTGAGGGAATCCACATCCGTAACTTCTTTCTCCACAGTCCAGACGACATCCAAACCCAACTTGTCGCTCACCCTTTCAACGACCTTTTTGTATCCACCAGCAACGTGACCAACTATCAATTCGAATTTACCCTTCTCTACGAACTTGCAGAGCCAATCGGAAACGAACTCAATTTCGTCCAAACTCCAGTCCCCACTCACAGCAACGTCGTAATTCATCGCCGGATATGTCAGTTCAAAGACCCTTGGAACGACAAGAGGGGACGAGATTACAATTTCTTCAAAACCCCTCTTTGAAATGTTACCTATGTAGCTCCTTACGATGCTGTGGGTTCTCGATTTCAGGTAGGGCTTCCTTGCCGAGCAGGGTAAAAGGATTAGTGCCTTCCCCTTCGGATTGTAGCAATCCAAAGCCCTCCTTAAGAAGTATCTGACCTCCGGCCTATTGAAAGAGTGCTCGGTGGTCATAACAACCTTTGACTTCGAAAACCTCGGATAACAGTTATTGCTGAGCTTGTCGAAGAATCTGAGCATCGCAGTTAAATTTGGATCGAATTTGACCCACGCCTCAACGAAATTCCTCAAATCGTCTCTAATCGCCATACTCAAAACCCTCTTCATCACGAAGGTGTTGTGCTTAGCCAACCCTTTTTCGCTGAAGTCACCGTTCTGACACGAGGGACAGTTGCAAACGACATCTCTAACCTTATCGGCATCCAACTCGTCGAATTCCGTCATGTAAATTCCCTGATAAGCCTTGACTATTGCCAGTATGTTGTCAAATAAATCGACGCCCATGTAATACAACAGAGGTATGTTCTTTGGAGTTGCCATGGCAACTGCGTAAAGGGGTTTGTAGCTCGATTTTCTGAGGTTATAGATGTATTCCACAAGCTCCCTTGCGTTCAAAGTCGATAGGCCCGTTGCTATTATGAAGTTCTCGTCTTTGCTTTTCAAAATCTCGAACCTACTTTCATCTATCTCCTTTAAAACCGTTGGAGCCTTTCCGAAGTCCATGATCTTTAACAGTTTCGGCTTCTCCGTGAAGTCTATTAGAGTTGGAGTTCTGATCTTTTCGCCTTCAAACTCTATAAACCCGATCCTCGCAAAACCTAATCTCCTCTCCTGTCTAAACATTCGATCACCACGTTCTCGGGTAAATCCTTCAGATACTTCATCCAGAAGGAACTCACCCTAAGCCTAAATCTCTTGTCTGAATGATGCTCCAAAAACCTTCTTAAACCTTCAACAGCCATTTTTAAAGCTTCCTCCTCCATGAGCTCAGCTTGAGGAACTTCCGAGTGACCTACGGGATATGATTCGAGCATTTCAGCCGGAATGACACCGAAGGGAGGTTTTATGTAAAAATCTGCCAAATCACCCTCATCGCTCGAAATCACGACCTCACTCTTGTCGATCTCGACGTTCAAAACTCTCTCCTGATGTCTCCTTACAACCGGCCTGTAACAGCTCTCAATACCAGTGTAAAAGAACGAACGTTTTATGAATGGATCGTAAGCGTCTAAAAGCTCTTGGTAATTCTTGACAATCCTCCAAGCCTTTAAAAGGTTGGGATGAACCCTGATTCTGCTCTCGACGAGCTCAAAAAGGTTTTTCTCCCTTATGGCCTGTTTTATCCTTCTTATCTCCTCGAAGCTGACGTAGAGGTTGTGTTTAGCCAGCAAAACTTCTCTCTCAGTTTTTTCCATCTCTCTAAGCTCCTCAGCAGAGTATTTCGAACAGACGGGACAACTGCAAGGTAGGTAGTGTAGCTCCTCAAGCTTCTTAGTTCCGTAGGGGGTTAGGTATCTGTCGTCCTTAGCGTATAGAGCGTAAGCTGCGGAGTCGAAGAGATCGCATCCCAAGGCTACAGCAATTGAGAACATCATCGGATGCCCAGCCCCAAACAGATGGACTACGGCGTTTGAGGGTAGAACGGATTTTACCTCCAATATTATCCTAACGACGTCGTGAAACCTGTAGGTGTCCATGAGGGGAACTATACCTCCTATAGCGTAAACGTCTCCTCCAATTTTTAAAGCCTCTTCAGCGGACAGCTTTCTCAAATCCAGGTGCGTCGATCCCTGAATTGGTAAAGCCAAGAGGGATTTTCCTTTAAACTTCGAAGCGGTCTTTTCCCTTTCAATCGTAACCTTGAGATCGTTCAACGCTGTATTGTAATCCGCATCCGGTGGAGTTGGTATGTCCAAAGGAACTATTACGTCCGATCCTATCTCGGATTGAAAAGAAAGAATCTCCTCGTTGCCGACTTCGACGTCACCATACATCATCAGCTGGTAGCTACCGCTGTCGGTCATAACTGGTATATCCACATCTAAAAGCCTGTGAACCCCCTTCTCTAAAGCCTCTTCCCTTCTCGTTCTGTAAAGGATGTAGGCGTTCGTTATTAACATCTCCGCTCCAAACTTCTTCAAATCCTTCGGAGGTATGAGTTCTATATTCGGATTTACAACTGGCAGAATTGTTGGAGTTTCAACCTTACCGTGAGGAGTTTTAAACTTTCCAATCCTTCCCATCACGTCCTTGTCGATTATTTCGAAATCCATGAACGGAATTCAACTCTCTGTATTTCACTCTATCCTTATCAGTAGCCATCCGTTCTTAACCTTTGGAAACTTTATCAGCGCGAAAGTTCCCCTAACCTTTTCTCCATGCATTTTGAACTTTATCTCGTTCTCAGTTCTCTTCAGCAAATCGTAGCTCCCCTTATCGTATATCCTAACTATTCCCTCGCCGTATCCCTCCCTTATCTCTCCCTCGAAATCCATGTATTCCACTGGATGGTCGAACGTTTGAATTGCAAGCCTCTTCTCTCCTTTCTTAGGTATCTCCTTCTTCAAAACCCAGCTCTTCGCAACTCCGTCAATCTCAAGCCTAAGATCGTAGTGATGCCCAGCCTTCTTTGCAAAATGTTCGTGAATAACGAACTTTGGCATAAAAATTATGATATCTGATCAAACGTTATGATCTTAACGTTCGTAGGAATTTTAACGACGTTACCCAACCTAACGCCCGCAAGGCACGATATCTCCCTCTTGGATGCAATGTCTATCAACCTCTGGGTTATTACTCCATCGAATATTATCGCCTCAGCCCTTAAATCTCCGTTTTTTAGCGTTTTAACCAAGTCTCTAACGGGAATTTCCTTTATCAAGTTGTAGTTTTTGTCCACAATTCTCGCAATCAGCTTTCCTTCAATCTCCTTGGCGTGTTTCTTAATGACGCTTATTAAATCCATTTTTTCGCTTTTTTCAGTTTTCTCCTCTTTTTCCTTGTTTCTCAGAGTGTGTAGCTGTTCAACTGGAACCTTGTTCCTCAAAGCCTTGACTATCTCCTTCAGAGTTAGGTTCTCTACCTCCTTTCCTTCAGGAGCCCTCGCAACGTAGTCTATGTCCGCAACTTGTAGGAGCTCCTTCAGTATCAAATCTCCACCCCTGTCTCCGTCGAGAAACGCAGTTACGGTTTTCTTCTTGCTGAGTTCTACTATCGTTTTAGGTATGTTGGTTCCCTCCACAGCTATAACGTTCTTAATTCCGTGCCTCAGGAGGTTTAAGACATCCGCCCTTCCCTCGACAACTATTATCGCGTCGCTCTCATCTATAGCCGGTCCAGCTGGCAACCTTTCCGGCCCGTATTCTATCAGCTCCTCAGTCCTTACCGCCTGCTTTACGAGTTCAACTATCCTCTCGGACTCTATCTCAGGCTCCTCGAATAGTTCTCTGAGTATCTCCTTGGCCCTCTCCACTATCTTTTTCCTCTTGCTTGCCCTAACGTCCTCTATCTTCTTCACCTTGATCCTTGCGGAACAGGGTCCAACCCTTTCGATCGTTTCGAGGGCTGCAGCCAGTATCGCGGTCTCTATCTTATCCAAGCTTGAAGGAACCCTTATCTCCCCAAAGCTCTTTCCTCCCTTGCTCTCGATCTTAACTTCTATTCTCCCAATCCTTCCCGTCTTTTGCAGTTCCCTCAAATCGAGATCGTCTCCCAACAATCCCTCCGTTTGACCGAATATGGCCCCTATTACATCGGGCTTTTCCACAACTCCATCCGCCACAATCTCTGCGTGTATCAGATACTTCGTCGTATCGCTTGGCGCCTTCATTTTATCACCGTCCCCTCTTATTTTAGCTCTCTTGAAGAGCCTAAGATTGTTGTAAAAACAAGTATTTAAACCTACCTTCTTACGAGTAACACCACCCTACTTATCTCAGATTCACCCTTTATTTCGTAATTCGTCAGCTTTGATAGGTTTTCAGCAAACCATTTAACGTATTCGTGCTCCGGCATCGCACTTTTGGGCAATCTCAATCGGGAGTAACCTAAATACATGTAAGCCTTGACCTCAACGAAATCCGGCTGTGCTAAATCCACAAGGGGTGCAAATCTCTCTGGAAAGTCGTTGTATCCTCTTATAACCGTAATTCTCAAAACCGTTCTGCAATCCTTGTCTGCCAAAACCTTCAAAGATTTCATTACGTCATTCCAGAAGTTCTTTATAGGTCTGTTTAGCTTTACGTGACTGTTCTCGTCCCATGCTGTTAAGCTTACGTAGAGTTGAGTCGGTTCGATCTTTTCAATCATTTCCGGATTAGTTCCGTTTGAAACCACGAATACGCTACCTCTCCTCTTGTAAATCTCAACGAGCTCCGGTAGGTAGGGATAGAGTGTAGGCTCACCTATCAGGCTCACCGCAAACTGATTTGGCTCTTGTGCCTCTTCAAGCTTCCTTCTGTTAACGTCTGGATTACCCCAGAAACCGCTCAACTGCCTTCTGTGAGCCTTTACGCTTTCTTCAGCTATGAACTCTGGATCATCCCATCCCTCAACTTCTCTAAGGAGTTCGAGAGGTCTCCAACAGTGAACGCAGTGCTGGTTGCACATCAATGCGGGGGTCATTTGGAGACAGCGATGAGATTTGATACCGTAAAACTTCTGCTTGTAGCAAACACCTTCATCTTTTAACGACTTCTTCAACCAGAAGCATGGTTTTACCGCCGAATGCCTACCAACTATTGCGTATCCCTTCAAATCCTGAAGTAGCTTTTTGGTGATCATATCATTTGAAGTTGTCAAAATGGGAATATTAGCGTTGTGATCAGTAGCCCTGCCTTTCATCATCACCGCTCGAGAGGGGAGTGATTCATCATCAATCAGCAAAGGGCACGCTCATCATCACGGCTCAATCCCCGTAAGCTTCATCATCAATGACAAAAATGCATATCTGCTTAAACGTTCTTCGATCGTTATGCTCTTGGTAAAGACCTTGAGGGGGATGGAGTATGTTGCTGGTGATCACATAAGGGAGAAGTTAGGAGACGTTAAGCTTGAAATTAGACCTTCGGGATTCTTGGGACTGATAATAGTTCATTCCGATGAGATAGACAAAATCAAAGATATTCCCGAAATAGAGACGATAATTCCGATAAAGATAGTTTGCAAAGCGGATGTCGATGAGATAGTTTCAAAAGCTGAAGAGATAGTTAAAATAGCGGGTGAATTCAAGAGTTTTGCAATAAGGACGAAAAGGAGGGGGAAGAAACATCCGTTTACGAGTGCTGACGTAAACGTAAGACTTGGGGCGAAGATAAAGGAGTTGACAAATGCCGAAGTTGATTTGGAGTTTCCAGATAAGGCCATATACGTGGAGATAATCGGAGACAAAGCCTACATCGGTGTCATCGATGGAAGGGAGGAGAGGAGGAAATACACACCGGAAAAGGTCGATTCGAGGAAGCTTTTGAGTAAGATTTCCCTCGTTCAGATGCCCTACCTTGAGGATTTAACTGCAGCCAAGGAGATGGGGGAAAAGATTGGTAGATCCGCTCAGGCTTTCGAGGTTAAAGAGCTAATAATAGCACCTTTCGGCTACGTAAAAGCTTACGAGCTTGAGGCGTTTATTAGAGGGGTCAGAAGGGGGCAGTTTACGAGGCTTGAGATTCAGAGAAAGGCTTACGCGAGAGATGTTAGGGAAGTTCCCGTCTACGTTCAAGACTTATTCCAGACCGCGAGGGATAAGAGGAGGAAGAACAACGTTTTGATAGTTACAGATCCCGTTGGAAAGCAGATTAGAGACGTTAAAGACGATTTAAAGAGGGATTTGAAGTATGCTAACGAAGTTGTCGTTTTCATGGGTAGCAGGCAGGGAATTCCCAAGGGGGTCTTTAGGTTGGCGGATTACGTTATAGATTTGGCTCCTTACATAACTTTTGCAACCGAGCATGCGATTCCAGCGAGTTTGATAGCCTTGATAAGCGTTTACGAGGAGGTTGAGGATTAGTTGTGTGTTATCCTTTTATGAGCGGTTATTTAAAATCTCTTGTCCTTCGACAAATTGATATACTTCGTGTTATAAATTTCTACATGCCCACGCTGAATACGGGGTTGGTTATCGTCGGAGCTTATGCGGATAAGGTTAGGAGAACGCTGTTTGCACAGTTAAAGGACAAGATAAAGGCTAAGGAGATAGATTCAAAGACTGTTGCGAAGGCGAGCGGTGACTTGAACAAACTGCTTTACGAGATATTCGTGAACAGGTTGAAGCTGGACAAGGGAGATGTTGTTAGGATCGTTGTCGATTACGACGTTGAAAATGGGGAAGTGGTTTGGAATCTGGAATCTCTCAGGGTTGAAGTTTTCAAGAGGTTGGCTGAGGAGGAGTATGCGGATATAATTAAGGAGAGCGTTAAGAGGATTGAGGAGCTTGAGGAGGTTGAAGAGGTTAGGATGAGGATAGAGAGGGTCGGTGAAACGGATTTGGGTGATATTATTTACGAGGTTAGGGTCGGTGATGAAAAGGTGGGAGCTTTGGTTTTGACACCTTTGAACGGGGAAGGAATCGTTAGAGGGGCTTTGATAAAGCCGAATCCAGTTGTTATAGAGAGAACCAAGGTTGTTATGGAAAATCTGGAGGAGGAACTCTTGAAGGTGGTTGAGGAGAAGGGGAAGGTGGTTAGCGAGGAGGAGGCCGAGAAAATAGTTAGGGAAATTGAGGAGATGACTACATCTTTTTAACCATTATATTATGTAGTAATATAATTTACTTAATATATATTATTATATTATTCATGAAAGGGTTTATTGAGGAATTGATTGAGAGAGCCAAGAGATCTGAGGTATTTAATAGGAATATTATATTTCTTTGAACTTTCTTTAAGGAAAACGAGCTTATTCATATCGCTATTTGAGGAAATTTTGCATGAGTCCGTTTGTAAATACTATCACAAGCTTAAGTATATTTTAAAAGTATATTTTAAAACAACCTAGATTGTGGTAGATAAAACGATTCTTAGAGTTGGAAAGTATTTGTTTGGGCTGCTATAGACGTAGAAACTAGGGAATGCTTAGGAATTTGGGTTTCTATGTCTAGACACCAATTTCTCGTCTCAAAATTCATAAGAATGGTTTTAAAATATTGTAAAAATAAATCTAAGTTTATCGTTGATAGGGGAATTTGGTACAGAAAAGCCTTCGAAAGAATGGGTTTTGCCTACGAAAATGAGAAATTTGGAAAAAGAAACGCAGTAGAACAATTCTTCTCCCTGCTTAAAGCAAGAACAAAAAGATTTCATAATACATTTCCCAAAAACAAAGTTCAGTTTGGATCTACCCTAAGCTGGCTAAAATCCTTCGCTCTATTGCATAACCTTATAAATTGCTACTATAAAAATATTACATCTTGACAGCTCCGTTCTCACAGTAATTCAGAACTTCTTTAATGAAAGATCTTACAGTGAGGAAGTTTCTCGCTGTATAAACTCTCATAAGAATCAACTCGTTTCTCTCAACATCTATAGCTGAGAAAACGTAGAACTTCTTACCATTAGCTTTAACTACAGTTTCATCTATTGCTATGAGATTTTTTCCCTAGTATGAGAGACAGAATGAAACTCTGAAAGAATCTTTGCTGTCCTCTTCGTCGATAATGTTTGGATGTATATCGCTATCCCAAAAATCCTGATGTCATTCGGAATCCTTTTCCTCTCAAACAACTTATTATCTCCCGAGCTTTATCAAAATTGGTTGAATTATATTCCTAAAAGGTAATGTTTATTGGTCTCTTTTCAACATTGCTTATATATATGATCACAGCGATAACAATAATGGGAGGGGTGAATATGGGTAGACTTTGCCTCCCCGTTATTGTAAGTTTGATCGTCCTAATGGCGATCATTGGTAACGCAGAATCAAAGATAATTTACGTTCCGGATGATTATGGAAATATACAGGAGGCAATAATTCATGCAAATCCTGGTGATACGATAGTTGTAAGGGATGGTAGTTATAATAGCGTATATTTAGATAATAAATCAGGGATTACGTTGGTATCTGAAAATGGTTCTGCAAGTTGTTTTGTTGGACAGATATACATAAGCAATGCTGATCATATCAATATAAACGGATTTACTGTAGGGGGCTTCACATCCGACATAAATATAATTAATCTTGATATTTACTCTGCTAGTTATATTAATGTAACTAACTGCAACATAACGGGAGTAATTGATTTATATGATTCCAATAATTGTACGGTATCTGGTAATACAATTAATGGAAGTATTCTCGTTGGTGGATCAAACAACGTAATAGAAAATAACACGATCTTTTATGGTGGAATTGACTTAAAGCCTTATTCCAAAAATAATATAGTCGGAAATAACACTTTAATCCGATGTGGAGTTACAATTGACTCATATTCTGCTAACAATAAAGTAATTGGCAACAAGATTTCAGATTATTATGAAGGAATTAGAATAGATACTTACAAGACTAAGAACATAAGAGTGATGAACAACGTTATTGTAGGCGGTGGAATCATTCTCGATAATTGGCATGGTTCACTCGAAGATGTCACAAGCTACGTAATCTACAATAATACCGTCAACGGTAGACAAGTTTACTATTATGTAAATAGAAGTAATTTTGATGTTCCTACCGATGCAGGGCAGATAATACTCGTCAACTGCACAAACGTGAAAGTTAAAAATTTAGAACTATCAAACACAACAACTGGAATCGAAACATTCTATTCTTCAAACGTAACAATAAGTAACTGTTCGATTGTTGACAATTACTATGGTATCTACATCGCAAGGTCTAAAAATATTCAAATAAAAGACAGTGAACTTGTGAATTGCGGTGTCATAATATTTGGAGATGATTTAGGTTACTTCATACACGAAATTACAAACACCACCGTAAACGGTAAACCTCTCATCTATTGGCTAAACGAGAGTGATAAAAAGGTTCCAGAAAATGCTGGACAGATTATATTAGCCAATTGTAAAAACATCCTTATTGAAAATCAAAACATGAGTAATACGGTCGTAGGCATTGAAGTTGCGTATTCATCGAATATAGCTATAAGAAACTGTAACGTTTCAAACAGTAATTATGCTGGTATGTATCTATGGGAGATAGAAGACAGTGTAATTGAAAATAACACATGCTTAGATAGTGGAAATGGTATATATCTGGCGGGACATTCAGAAAATAATACAATTACCGATAACAATTGCTCTGGTAATAAATACGCTGGAATTCTAATACATGATTCTAATAGAAATGTTGTATTAAACAATACTTGTTCGTATAACAAGATTGGACCTGGAATTGCCCTTTACCACTCGGAATTTAGCTTGGTCAAGAACAATATTTGCTCGAAATCAGATAGAGGTCTGGACTTGAGTCCTGCTAAGAATAATACAATAACTGAAAATGTATTCATTGACAATAAACATGCTGGTATTCTCATTCTTCGTGATTCAGAAAACAATACGATAACAAAAAACGTCGTGGAGAACAATGATGTTGGTATTAGTATTAGCGATTCAAACAACAATATCATCTACTTAAACAATTTCATAAGCAATACGAGGAATGTAGAGCTGTGGAACGCAGAAAACAACTACTGGAATTCAACCGAATCTATTACCTATAGATACAATAACCAGACGTTTACGAACTACTTAGGTAACTACTGGAGTGACTACAAAGGTAATGACACAGACGGTGACGGAATCGGTGAGATACCATACACGATTGAACAATACGGCGTAAATTACACGCTTGACTACTATCCATTAGCAAAACCATTTGAAAACTATATTTTGAGCATTCCCTCTGAAAAAAAACCGTCCGCCAGTCATAAATCTCGAAGTTAACGACACGACACCCATGCTTAAAGATGGATTACCAACTGCCGTAGAGATTAAGGTCAATGTATTCGATCCCGACAATGATCAAATAACTGCAAAACTTGAGATAACGTTACCGAACGAATCTATTATTGTGAAAAAGTATAGTGGAATTGGCACGATATATGAAACGTACAACTTACTAATCATTAATCCCGGCAATTACGCTATTAACCTCACAGCAAGCGATGGAATTCATACCATCTTTAGAAAATTGTCAATAACTGCTATTAAGTCTATAATCGACTACTACGACAAAAACCACGATAGTAGGATTTCAACTGATGAGCTCATAAACGCATTTGACGACTGGATTGAGGGTGAGATAACAACAGATCAGTTCATAGAAGTCTTTGACGCTTGGATGTCTTCATAATTTCTTTTAATAATCTATTTTTGCTCTGTTGAAATAAGAGTTAGGTAAGGGGAACAAATAGAGATGTTGAAGAGAATCTTCAGATGTTGTAAGCGGTGGGGATAAGAGAAGATTCAATAAATTTGGAGGAACGGGATTATATACGATCACGGAATCTACGCTTAATTACAGAACGTCGTTAAGAAATCCCCGCTTTTCAAAGCGGGGATGAATTAGGGAAGGTGGGCGGGGGTGGTCGGTGGAGCAAGATTTATAAAGCCTCGCTCAGATTTAACTACCTCGTCATTTGTTATTATAACCTTATCTTCAATAAAGCAATTGGTTTTCGTCAATCAACTTGTTAGATTTTTGCAATTTCATAACAAAAGGCTTAAATATGGATCGAGTTTTATAAACTTAGCGACGGCGGGGTATCTCCGTCGTCAAAAATCGTAGGATTTAAATATGGTTAATGGAAGAAAAGTTTTGGTTTAGGAGGGAGGTAGGTATGAGCAGAATAGGGTTGAAAATCGGTTTAGCGATGGTAGTGCTACTCTTGGCCTTAGCGACGCCAGTAATGGCTAACAACGTAATATTGAATCCAAATGGGCTCTACCTCTACGATTTCAAAGTTACACCAGAAAGTGGTCGTGCACCGCTCACAATATATATCAACGTCAGTCTTAATAACACTAATGACACTGCTTCTTCTCTTTATGGATACATAGTGCTGTGGGTAAATGGCAACCACGTAGACATAAGTCAGCAAACGCTAAGCTATGGTGGAAACGTCTCTTCAGCAAATGTTGAGTTCATTACAATAGGTAGCACTCCCGTTCAAGTGATCAACGTTACAGTTGCAAACAATACCGTAGGTGATGACTTGGGTTGGGTAAACTTCACCTATACATTCCAATATACGGGCTACTATCTTGTGTCAGTAGGTAACGACACAGTAACTTTAGTGCCAAAAACAGTAACAGTTTATCCATTGATAGAATTAATCCCTGAATATGGTGTCGTTGGGACTACCGTTGAAGTTAAGGGTTACCGCTTCTCCTCGAACAGTCCAGTTACTGTCTACTTCTCGACACCTACTGGGGATGTCATTGTAAACAACACCGTTAGCACAGATTCTGGAGGTAACTTTACGGCGACATTTAAGGTGCCAGATGTTCCTGTTGGACCTCGAACTGTTAAAGCGGTAGATTCCAATGGCCTTGATGCTGAGGCACAATTCACAGTCCTACCAGTTCCAGTCGAAAAGACTTTAGCGGATCTTGGAATAACGGAATTGAAGCTCAACAAGACAGTCCTTAGATATAGAGATCACGTTAGAATGGATGTTGCGGTCAACGAAACGAAAATAACACAAAACAACGAAGTATATATCGCGATAATCAACGAATCTGCATGGAACAACATATATGAAAACTACATAAACGCTGGGAAATATGTAGATTGGTTTATAATAGCAAGTAATGCAAGTGAATGGTGGTATGTTACCACTAACGGATTGATTAAGATATTCACATTATCTCCGAACGATTACTATGTCGTCGTGTACAATGTGACACCATGGTCACCACAAAGCGTCTATATGTATAATATCTCCGCAACGCTAACGGTTAAACCGTCACCTACACCGGTAGATCTATCAAAACTCGGAATAAATGAGGCTTGGAGCGTTAAAAACGGCATGCTTAACGTATCAAATGTTGTCTACGGAGAAACCATTAAGATACCCATAAACGCCACTCAGCCCGTAAACATCGCCATCGTAGAATCCAGCACTTGGGACAAGCTCTACGCAAACAGATCAACGCTGACCAAGAATGACGTATTTAGCAATGCCAAGTGGTATAAAGAGGACTTTGTGAACAATAAGAACGAAACACTTGAAGTTAGCACAACTGACTACGGTATAACGCCCGGAACCTACAGAATAGTTGTGTTCAACACGACAGACGACTACATCTACTACTACAACAACAGCACGATGTTTAACGTAACTCCAGTTCCAACCGCCACAACCCTTGACAAGCTTGGAGTTGAACAGCTAACCATAAACAGAACAGAGATGGGATGGGATGAAACCCTTAAACTGATGGTTTACAGAAGTGTAAACACGAACATAAGCGTCGTAATCCTTAACGAAACCGCTTGGAACAATATAGTAGAGAACTTCATTGAGAAGAAGAAACCAGTTGAAAACGCAATGATAATGAGCAACGCAATACCGCCATACGGTTGGAACAAGACAAGTAATTCGGACTTCTTCGCATACGTAAGCGGTCTCCTACCGAATAAATATAAAGTAATAGTTTACAACACCACTAAGATCGGCGATACCGAATACGTCAACCTATACAACGTATCTGGAACTTTCGAAGTCTACTTGAAGCCCAAGAAGGTTAACATGTCTGACCTGAACGTTACGGTAAGCATCGACAAGAATGTCGTTGACTACGGTCAAACAATCAAACTAACGGTCAATGTTACTGGCAATACGAACAACGTTAACATTGCAATCTTGAATGTAAGTGCTTGGAACGAACTCTTGGCACAGAGCGGTATTGAAAACGAAACCATAATTGAAGAATCACGCTGGAACTTGACAAACGTTAACGACAACGGGACTAAGGACATAGAAACGCTCAACAAGTTACTGCCTAACGAGTATGTCGTCGTCGTTTACAACACGACGGATGTCCAGAATGTGCCTTACGTCAACTGGTACAACGATGACATCAGATTCACCGTTAAAACCACAACCGAAAAGGTTGATCTGAAGGACTTGGGAATCGAAACGGTAGTCTTAAACACGACGAAAGCTATCTATGGTGGTGGCATTAGGATTGCAATAGGATACAACGAAAGCTTTGGTAAGCCAGTTAACATGATAATAACAAACGAGACCAACTGGACTTACATAATCGAGTCTGCTCCATCTAACGATACGGCATGGAGTATGTCTGTGTACAACACAACTATCAGCGAGGATCAGGTGATAACACGCACTGTGGATTACCCGCCAGACACCTACGTGGTCGCATTCTATCTCGAGGAGAACGGTGCCATTACCAAGTACAATGACGATATCAAATTCAGCGTAGTTTACAAGTCAACAAAAGTCAATCTGACTGACCTTGTTAGGGTGCTAAGCGTAACACCTGATCAGGTCGAAGCTGGAGAAACCGTAACGCTTGAACTGGGACACAAGGTCAATGTCAGCGTAGCAATATTACCTAATACAACATGGAACTCTATTAAGTCTGAAGAGACTATACTGAACAAGACACTGCTAGACAACTCAGTATGGAAGCTTATCAATGTAACCTGCGATGTCGTTAAACCCATAAGCACGACCGGATGGCCTGCTGGAACCTATGTAGTTGTAGTCTATAACACGTCACAGGACTTCACTGAATATGTCAACTGGTACAACGACAGCGTAACGTTCAAGGTAGTCGCTCCAACTGCACCAGACCTAACAGTTGAGTCGATAACTGTAACACCCGAAGAACCTGTAGTCAATGAAACCATAACGATTACAGCTAAGATTGCAAACGTTGGAAATGCCGACGCCGGAGCGTTCAACGTGAGCCTATACGTGAACAATTCATCAATTGAGACGAAGATGATAGAGTCACTTAAGGCAGGAAACGACACGACAGTCAGCTTCAGCTGGACTCCAACCAAAGCTGGAAACTACACATTGAAGGTAGTGGTTGACCCAGATAACAAGGTCAGCGAAAGCAATGAAGCTAACAACGAGATGACAAAGCCCGTCACGATTCTGGAGAAGCCAGTTTCAATCGTGGACAGATACGACAAGAACCACGATGGAAAGATCTCAAACGATGAGTTCATAAACGCCTTCGACGACTGGATGCACAACACGATAACAATGGACGAGTTCATAGAGGTCTTTGACGCTTGGATGTCTTCGTAACTCAATTTTTAATTTTATTTAAATTTTTATTTTATTATTGAATCTGTTCTCAGGGGATAGAATGAAAAAAATTCTCCTATCGTTGGCTATTCTCTTTCTGATAGCTACAAACACATCTTTGGGGTTAAAAAATGAATGTTGTATCAATCTAACCCTCCAAGCTCCAAAACCTAAGATAGTTGAAGTGGGTAGCTACACGAAGATTTACATCGACAGGTTCGATCGAATCATGATACCGGGTAATCCGATTCTACCAGTAAAGCGTTACCTCATACTTATACCACCCAATGTAGATGGAAAGAGTTTAAGGTTAATTGTGATCTCCGACGATTACTACTATCTAAACGTTTCAAAACCCGTAGAACCCGCTCCGCCTATAATATCCAATTCTGGTGGGGGGGGTATAATCGCTAAAATAAGTAAAGACAATAAATTAAATGAATTTTATCCGAAAAGGTCTGTTGTCATTTTTAAGGTTTCTCAGATGAGGAGATACAGGTTTGCCGAACTATACTTCTATCCAGTTCAGTATGATCCCCTCAATGGAACCCTAAGGATACATAGAAAAATTAAAATTAAAATTTTATATAATATTTCAACTCTTGCTCCTTCAAAATTTAGCAGAGTCCTTTACGATCCCGTTATGCGGGACGTTGCAAAAAAACTGTTTGTAAATTGGAACGAAGGCAGTAAGTGGTATTTCGCCAATATAGGCACACAATCTGCAAGATACGATTACGTTATAGTAACGACGAGCTACGTCACACAGCACAGCAAAAAGCTCGACGATTTCGTTAATTACCTGCACAGCAAGGGATTCAATGTCAAGATCGTTACGGAGAAAGATTACGGATACGAGAAGGGTCTAAAGAGAGCCATAAACATAAGAAATTGGTTAAAAGAGCACTACCTCGATTACGGAATTAAGTACGTCCTTCTAATAGGAAATCCAGATCCCTACAACGCAACGGATCCCTGTAGCATACCGATGATGGTCTGTTATCCGCTCGGAGCGAACAGTACAGGAGTGCCAACCGACTACTTCTATGCTGACCTAACTGGAAACTGGGACAGCAACGGTGATGGATTTTTTGGGGAATACGGACAAGATAACGTTGATTTTGCACCTGAAGTTTACGTGGGTAGAATACCCATCTACAACGACAACGTAACTGCCCTCGACAACATCTTAACCAAAATAATGAACTACAGATATTCCGGTATCGATTGGAGATACAGGATACTGATTCCTGTTGCCATCAGTAACTACAAGTATGAAGATAACTATCCCATACCAAAAACCGATGGTAGAGACCTACCCAAATACGTTGTAGAAAGTATCTTACCATCCAACTGGAGTCACTTCGTCCTTTACGAGAGGGAGGGGTTGGATCCCGTGCCATCTACCGCTCCCTACTACTCCGCCCCATTAACGGAAAAGAACGTCATAAAAGAGTGGTCCAAGGGTTACGGAGCAGTCTTTTGGTGGGGTCACGGTGACAATCAAACCGTTTACAGAAAGGTGTGGGTTAAAGACGATGGAGACAACATTCCAGAAAGCGGTGAGATCGAATGGATTCCCTTCTTCACATCTAAAGATGCCGATTTGCTGAACGATTCAAAACCAGCTTTTACCTTCCAATGTTCGTGCTACAGCGGTAACCCATTAGATCCAAACAACCTTGGATACTCCTTACTTAAACACGGGGCAATTGCAACGATTTCGTCTTCAAGCGTTGGTTGGTATAGAATCGGTTACTGGTATCCTACAAAGAGTGCGGACATCACGGATATAGGATACTGGTTCTTCGTAAACCTCATAAAAAATAAAATGAACGCGGGCGATGCTCTCTATCTTGCTAAGTTTAGTCTTTACGACTGGTGGGGTGGATACTGCTGGATAAACAAGTTCGACTTCAACCTCTACGGTGATCCAAGTTTGTCCATCTACGAGGTTGCGGTAAAAAGAACTATATACGTTCCGGATGATTACCTCAAGATACAGTGGGCGATTGACAACGCAAGTGCAGGAGATGTTATAATAGTGAGGGACGGAAATTACACCGAGAATGTTGTCATTTATAAACCAAACATAACCATCAAATCTGAAAACGGTTCCATCAATTGTATCGTCAAGGCGAAGGATAAAAATCTCCCAGTATTCGAGGTGAGAGCAAATTACGTAAACGTCAGTGGATTTACGGTGAAAGATGGAAGTTACGGTATTTTACTCATTGATGCAGATCGTTGCAACATTTCCAACAACATCGTTTTGAACAACGGATGGGGTATTGAGTTAAACCACTCGAATGGTAGTGCGGTCGTGAACAACATCGTTAGCTCAAATGACATAGGTATTTATCTGGAGAGATCGGATAACAACACACTCGTAAACAACACGATGTCTGGAAATAGATACAACTTTGGTGTTTACGGTCAAAGTCTATCAAATTTCATTCAGAAAATAGATAGGAGCAACACCGTAGATGGAAAGCCGATCTACTACTTGATCAATCAAAAGGATATGGTAATTTCAAGTAACGCTGGTTTCGTTGGAGTTGTAAATTCGACGAACGTCACCGTTAAAAACTTGACACTTACAGGAAACGTCGAAGGTGTGCTTTTTGCCTATACAAACAATTCAAGGATAGAGAACGTCACCGTATCGAACGACTTCATCGGTTTATGTTTGTGGAAATCAAGTAACGATACGATTACAAACAACGTTGTCTCAAACGATAAAACTGGTATTCAATTGATTGATTCAAGCAACAACGTCATATACCTTAACGATTTCGTGAACAACACGTGCAATGTTCATACCGAAAATTCCAGAAACTTCTGGAACTCCTCCAAATTAACCTACATCTACAACGGAAAAACGTTCACAAACTACCTTGGCAATTACTGGAGCAATTACACTGGAAACGATATCAATGAAGATGGAATTGGGGATATACCGTATCAAATCGATTCCAACAACACAGACTACCATCCTCTAATGCAACCCTTCGAAGAATACGTTACAAGTAACTCATCCGCTGAAATTCATATTTACAAAATTGAATATCTAAAAACGAATGACCTGAAAATAGATGGAAGTCGGTTATATAAATTTGGGATAGAGTGGTCTGCAAGCGTTTGGAATGTTAAAAACCTTGATGGTGTTGATTGCACAGTTACAACGGACAAGAACTTGACGTTTGGAAGTTTATGGATTTTCTATGAAAACGGATCGGAAAAGAGATACCACACACCACCCAAGGTAAATGGAGACAATTACACTTGGAACCTCGATCTAAGGAATGAGGTTGGTGCCGTTATAAACTTTAAACTGGATAACGAAACTGTCTATGATCGTCCTTGGGTCGATCTTACGGTAAATGAAACACTTACGAATGGATACACTACATTGAACGTCAGCCTAATGCCTATCGAAAAGATAGACGATATCTACTTGGAAGTTGAAGGCGATCGAATAGTTAACTATACCTATTCTAACGACTTTTTCATAAAATCAAACACGAATACGACCGTAAAATTCGAAAACAATCACCCTATACCAAACAAAACGTATAATTTCTCGATAATTGTGGAAAATCCCATTAAAATTAAAGTTTGGATGGACAAACCTGTAAACTGGATAACTGAGTTTCCAAGCAGGTGTATAACGTTACCCGTTAACGAACTTGGAAAGGTAACTTTAAAGGCAAACGCTTCGGTGCAATGGAAGCATCCAAAGGATTTACCGCAACTCTCCCAATCACTTGAAATAACGTTAACTTTCAATGTGGATATTTACGACAAGAATCACGATGGAAGGATATCGATCGAAGAACTCGTAGATGCGTTTGACGATTGGATGAACAACAAGATAACAACGGATCAGTTCATAGAAATCTTCGACGCTTGGATGTCCTCTTGACGTGTTTTCGATTTGAAAAAACGTTAAATATTAGTAATTCGAAGTTCTATAGGGGTGATTTGAAATTATGACACGTTGGATGGGAAAATTTGTTGTCGTTCTGGCCTTTCTCGTGGTAGTTCTTGGAATCGCATCGGCATCCGCAGCTCCCGAAGTCGTATGGGAAAAGAAACTCAACAAGTCCTATGATATCGCTTTTGCTGTCCAACAGACTACCGATGGGGGATACATAGTCGCAGGTGCAACTTCCAATGAATACGATACAAACGCTTGGATAGTAAAGTTGGATGCAAATGGAAACATCGTATGGGAGAAGGAGTTCGGTAACAGCAGTAGTTGGGATGAAGCTCGTGATATAAAGCAAACGAGCGACGGTGGTTACGTATTTGCTGGTGTTACCGGTGAATACGGTAGCACCGCATGGGTAGTTAAGCTGGATTCCAACGGGAACATGGTATGGGAAAAAGAGTTGTGTAGTGGTGATTATAGTGGCACAATCCTTTCTATACACCAGACTGACGATGGTGGCTACATAGTTGCTGGAGGATGTGATGGACCGTGGGTGGCAAAGTTAGATTCCCATGGAAACATTGTGTGGGAAAAGAGATGGGAGGGGATGCCGTGGCATGAAGAATTTTACGCGGTTCAGCAAACGAAAGATGGTGGTTACATACTTGCTGGCACACGTTCCAACAACAGTAGTAACTGGAATTACGATGCGTGGGTGGTAAAGTTAGATGCCAACGGGAACGTAATCTGGGAAAAGATGTTTGGTGGTTACGGATGGGACGAAGCTCACGACGTAAAGCAAACGAGCGATGGTGGTTACATAGTTGCCGGATCCTATTACAGTGACAACAGTTCGGACGATGCATGGGTAATAAAGTTGGATGCCAACGGAAATTTGGTGTGGGAAAAGAAGTTGGGATACTACGATAGCGACAGTGCCAACGCAATTCAACAGACGAGTGATGGTGGTTACATAGTTGTAGGTGAATACGGTAAGAGTTACGATGACTACGATGTATGGGTGATAAAGTTAGATTCGAATGGGAACGTCGTTTGGGATAAAAAACTCGGTGGAAGCGGTGTAGATTGGGGATGGGACGTGCAACAAACCAGCGATGGAGGGTATGTAGTTGTGGGCTGGTATTACAATGGAAATGACAATGATGCGTGGGTAATAAAGCTTGGGGGAGGGGGTGGATCAGGGATTTTGAAGATGGAACCGAGCACCAATAGTCCGAAGGTCAACGATACGTTTACGGTGGACGTAGTTGTAAAGAATGCTGGTAGTATAATGGCGATGACGGCGGATGTGGTTAATACGAG
>JALWDS010000035.1 GCA_027036775.1 Archaeoglobaceae archaeon
GCGGAGCGAGTGGGCGGAGACCTTGACGAGGGACGAGCGGAGCCAAATTTAAATTGGGTCGGTGGCTGAAAGAAAAGGAAAAAAATAAGGGTTTTACATTCTCTCTCTTAGTTGTTTTCTTTCCTTTCCAGCGTCGCCAGACGCTCTGCGTGATTTGTAGTCCTTTTCTGCGGGGGTGAATTAAAAATAAGGAAAAAGAACTGTATAATTTATGCAAGGGCGAAAGTGGAGGAGACGATGAGGCTACTCTTGAATGAGATTTTAAAAATCCTTAAAATAGAGAGTGGGGGTTAGGCGAAGACCTCCACTTTCGCCCTTGAATTCGCCAAATCCTCAAAAGGGAGAGTCGGGAAGGCTCTCCCTCTTTCCCGAAAGTCAAGTATCTCAGGAGTTTTTCCTCTCTGATTCCTCTCCTTTCTCTTTCTCTGTGAGTTCCTTAAGTATTGCAAATCAGTCGTTTTGCAACACTCCTTCTGTGCAATCTTGTGAGGGGTCTGTTCAGTCCAGCTCTATTGACTTGATACAGGGCGATAATTGTGCCAGAAATGTAGATGAGGAGTTAGTAGAGTTTCTCAGGGAACTCAAGAGGCTGGTTCAGGAAGAGGAAGAGGGGGGTTCTCTGTATTTCACGGTTGAAGAGAAGAGGGCTTTATGGCGTGTAGCGGTAAGGGGTTATAAACAGATAAAGAAGGCGGGTAAGCTCTTGAGGGCTTTTAGGCGTTTGCGTCGTGCTCCTTACTGTGGTTCAAGTGGTCATTTGCTTGTAGGTGTTCAGAACGGTGAGATAGTTGGGTTTAAGCGGGCTACTCACTCCTGCCGTTCTGTGCATTGTCCTTACTGTCAGGTTCGTGAGTCCCGTAAAACTCTTGCGAAGTATGTGGATTGGTTGCAGGAACAGGTGGAGAAGGGGGTTCCGCTCAGTTTTATCACTCTAACGGTAAAAAGTTCTCACGATGTTTTTGGAGTTATTGAGAAACTGACGAAAGGATTTCGCCGTTTATACTTGATGAAAATCTTTGGGAAGCGAAATTGGGAGCAGATTAGTAGGGAATTCGCAAGAGAGTGTTTGAGGTATTACAGAAATCTACTGAAAAAAGGTTATTCAAGGTCTGAAGCAAGGCGGAAGGTTGAGTGGCAAATTGAGTTGTTCCGCCGTTTTGAGAGAGCTACGGCTGGATTTTCTTACGAAACGAGATTTAAAGATGTATTTAAGGCCGTGTGGAAGTTTGAATTAACCTATAATGAGGCGGAAGGATATCATCCTCATTTTCACGGAATAACAACTTTAATGATTCCAAAGCTCCTTTTAACAGTTCTTTCTCGTCGTGCGGGGTTGGGTGAGATTTGTGATGTAAGGCAGGTTTCGGGGAAAGAGGCTATTGTTGAGCTTGCGAAATACCAAACAAAGTATTGGGAGCTTGAGGGTCTGCCGTTTGAGGAGCGTTTAGCGGTAGAGGTTGCTCTGCTTGGTTTCCAGAAAGTAAGGAATTGGGGTGTTCCAGAGAGTAGCAGGGGGGTGAGTGAAGATGATGTTAGGTATTTTGCTCTGCCGAGCGTGAGGGTTCGCTGGAATGAGGATAAGCGGTTCATAGAGAAGTTTAAGGAGCTCCATCGGGAGCGTAAGGAGGGGGTTGTAAAGCTCTTGATAGATAACCATTCCAGTCTTATGCGGGTTCTTGAAAGTTATGATGTGCCTGTGAGGTATGAGGTTGTGGAGGCTGAGGGTGTGATGTCGGATAGTGGAGAGATAGTTCTGTCTGCGGGAGCGATACCGTTTGATGTATTAAGGGATTGGTATCGTGATTTTGAGGATTTTGTGTTCTCACAGGTTAAGACTCAAGAGAATTTCCTGTGGTTCTTGCGGAAGTATGAGCCTCTCCGAAGGGCATTAGGGTTAGTGGAAGAGTTAGAGCCTCTGGATATAGACTTTTAGCCGTGCAAACTTCGGAGTTGCGTTAGGCTTGATTATGTCATTTGGAGTTAGGTTGAAAAACAGGCGAACGAGCGAAGCGAGTTCGCCATTGTTCTAAAGTGAATGTGGAAAAGAAGAATAGGACAAAATGGCATAAAGTTCGCTCCCGAAGAAAGGCAAAATAATAATAAGACACGGGGGGAGCTGATGGCCGTAATGAGGATTCAGTCTTTGAAAGTCTCAAATCTTAGGGGTGCACTCAGACATCGTTTGTCTCCGCCGAAGCACGAGGTATTAGTCGCAAAGGGCGTTATTGTTGATGATTCGGCGGAAGAATTCAAAGAGATATTTTCAGAGTTTGGTTCTCTTTGTGAGGAAGAGTTGAAAAGGCTTGAGGAGTTTTTCAAAATCGCCGAAAGTAAGGGTTATAAGCACAAAATCCGCAAAAATGCAACTATTCAGGAAGTTTTGATTAGTTATTCAAGTGAAGATTTCTCTAAAGATTTGGGGGTGGTCTCAAGAATTAAGGAAGATGTGGGGAAATTTATAGAGGTCTTTAGAGAAAAGTTTTGTTTTGAGCCGTTTGCGGAGTATTTCATACACAAAGATGATAAGGGAAGGTATCACGTTCATCTACTTTTTAGTCTTGTGAAGCCTGACTTGACTAAAAAGATTAAGTGGAATAGCAAAACTTATTTTGAAATTGTCAAAAAGTTTTCAAAGAGGGCAACGAGGGTGAAGTTTTCGGAGAGAAAGAGGAGCGGGGCGTATCCTCTTTGGCTTATTCGGGAGCTTGAGAGAGTTGTAGGAAGAGAAAAAGCTAAAGAAGTCGTGAAAGTAGCAAGGAAAAGAGGTTTGAAGGCTGTGGATTTAGTTGAGCTATTGAGAAAACTGCGGTTAAATCAAGTAAATTTGACAAATTTTTTAGCGGAAGGGTGGGGAACCAGCGAAAGGCGATTTGGCGACACTAAATTTTGTGCCAAATCGCCGATGGAAGGAGTGCAGGAGCAACGGAACCAGCGGGAAGAGGTTATAAAGGTGCTCCAGCGTATATTTTTGAAGAAGCGGAAGAGCGGGCAATAGCCGTAAGTTTTTGAACTCCCTACATAAAAACAACAACACATTTTTCCTTTTCAGCCACCGACCGCAGGAGAAATATAAGGCGGAGCGA
>JALWDS010000036.1 GCA_027036775.1 Archaeoglobaceae archaeon
TAATAATACTCGCATCGAACAGAGGTTTCGCAAAGATAAGGGGAACGGACATAGTATCACCTCACGGAATTCCGTTGGATTTGCTCGACAGACTTCTCATAATAACGACAGAGCCATACTCAAGGGAAGAGATAAGGAAGATAATAGAGATCAGAGCTGAGGAGTCTGGAATAAAACTGACCGAGTCCGCTTTGGAACTCTTAACGGATTTGGGTGAGAAGAACAGTCTCAGATACGCGGTTCAGCTTTTAGCTCCAGCGAACGAATTTGCCAAGCTGAGGAACTCCGATAGAGTTGACGTTGAAGACGTTAAAAGGGCATCGGAGATATTCGTTGACGTCAGTCAGAGCTCAAGCTATTTGAAGAAGTGGGAGGAGAAGATGCTGGCTCAATGATTTATTTTAATTTTTTTCAGCGAAGCATTATTCAACGACGAATCCTAAAAAGAAGAAAAGCATGAGAGGTATTATCAAGAAGTAAGTCAGAGCTTGGAGTACATGGGTTCTGTAACCCTTTTTGATGGCGTTTTTGAGTTCAGCAAATACTATAATGTATATTACCGTTGATGGGATAAGAGGAAACCAGTTTAGTTTTAAAATAGACGGCATAAGGCTAATGATGTAAAAGAACGTGAAGATCTTTAAACACCTTTCCAAGTTTGCATCGAGTTTTTCTTCAGGGGGTTTTACCTTTACCCTAACATCTTTACCCATAAAGATTTTGAGCGGACACCAGCTTATCTTACCGCATTTTGGGCATTTTAAGAGCTTCAAATAGGTCTGATGTGGTGCCAAAACGTGATCAGTGAAATCTGGCTTAAACAGGGCTTTACATTTTGGACATTCGTAATAAGTTTCATTGTAACTCGCTTTAACGAAGAGAAAAATTATGACCGCAATGTATAACAATACCAAGAGTTTCAAGTTTTCTGGCAAAATCAAGACAACAATTATCGTAGGTATAACAGCCAAAATTACCAACTTCAGTGCAAAATTCAGTATTGGATCATGATTTTGTGCCACATCCAAATCTGACAATGTTGACCTTTTTAAATCTGATGATTTTAATCTCTGTTGAAAATTTGTCAATGGAATATCTATAGTCCAATGCATGACGTTTCGAACTATTGGTCATGAAAAATATGTTGCTATGGTTATTGAACCATCTATGGGCCCGCCCGGATTCGAACCGGGGACCTCCTGCGTGTGAGGCAGGCGTCATAACCCCTAGACCACGGGCCCTTAAGGTATTAAGTTCGTGAACATAAAAGCGTTGCGATAGTGTTAATTGTCAAGCGGGTTAGCTTGGGCAATGAGGTATCTTCTACTCATCCCGGACGGAATGGCGGACTACAGGATAAAAGAACTCGGTAACAGAACACCTTTGCAGGTTGCGGACAAGCCGAACATCGACTTCTTGACCAAGGAGGGATGTTGCGGTATGGCAAAAACGATTCCAGAGGGATTCGAACCGGGAAGCGACATTGCAAACCTGACCATACTCGGAATAGACGTGAAGAGATACTACACTGGAAGAGGGCCAATAGAGGCGATGGCGAGGGGTGTTAAGGGTAAGATCGTTTTCAGATGCAACCTCGTGAGGGTTGAAGACGGAGTAATGAAGGACTACAGCGGTGGTAGGATAGATGATAGCGAAGCGAGGGAGGTTTTTAAGGCTTTAAACGAGAGGAGTCCCGATTTCGTTAAATTCTACTCGGGTAAGAGCTACAGGGGTCTGCTCGTTGTAAACGAGGACTTCGAATGCAAAGTCAAAACTACACCTCCTCACGACATCCTCGGAAAGCCTATAGAAGGTTTCCTGCCAAAGGGTTGCGAACTCGCAGAGTTGCTCGTTAACCTCATGGAGATTTCAAAAGATGTCGTCCCAGAGGTTACGAGAAGGGCCAACATGATATGGCCTTGGAGCGGAGGGAAGATGCCAAAATTTCCAAGTTTTAAAGAACTGCACGGTTTGAATGGGGCAATGATATCCGAGGTCGATCTGATAAAGGGGATAGGGAGGGGGCTCGGAATGGAGGTAATAGAGGTTGAGGGAGTAACGGGATACGTAGACACGAACTACAGGGGACTGGCAAAGGCAACGCTTAAAGCTTTGAAGGATCACCACTTCGTAATGCTTCACGTTGAGGGAATAGATGAGGTAAGTCACGAAGGCGATTGGGAGAAGAAGGTTGAGGGAATTGAAATCTACGACGAGAAGATAGTGGGATACGTAATAGACAGGATAGACTTGGAGGATGTGAGGATAATGCTCCTTCCTGATCATCCCACGCCCGTAAATCTAAGAACTCACACGAACGATCCCGTTCCGTTCCTGATATACGGGAAAAAGAGGGACGACGTTAAGACCTTCGACGAGTTCAGCTGTAGGAAGGGGAAGTTCGGATTTGTCGAGGGAATAAAACTCATGAGACTTCTGATATGAACACGAAAGACCTTGAAAGGCTCCACAGAATCGCCTTTTCAACTCCGAGCATCTTGAAGAGCCTTCCCCTTTTGATAGTCTCATTCTTTCTAATATACACCCTAAATCTGAATATCGTAAACTTCGTATTTTTCGCGGTTCTTTTGGCAATTCTGACGCCCCTTTTAAAGGCGAAGTTCGAAACCGCCAGATACACGTTCTTCGTAACCTTCGTAACCCTGTCATCCATACTGAGCGATTCCATCTCGAAGGTTATAGGTTCGTCTCCGAACGGGGTGTTCGTAGCCTTCTTAACGAGCACAGTTTTATACTTCGTTTCGGATTCGGGAACGATCAAAACCCTCATAGCTTCCACGCTTCTGTCCCTGACGCTGTATCCGAAGGTAGAAACCCTACTGGGAATAATACTGGGCGTGGCGTTCATACTCACGATGGACAGGGATTTTTACGGATACAACCTGAAGGAGTGCTTCAAGTCCTTCCTCCTGTCTTGGCTCACGAACGATCCCAATTATTTTGAAAGAATTTTGTTGAGGAAAGCCGAGGAGGTAAGGGGATGGGTGAGATGTCTGAGGATAGGTGAGGCGAAAATAGTCACAACGTCCTTCCATCCCGGTCCGATTAGGAACGTAGGGGGTGCGAGGCTCGTCAAAATGGTTAATTCGATTGAAAACGCCTTCTACCTTCACAGTCCCACGGATCACTCCATGAATCCCGCAAGCTCTGAGGAGGTTGAAAAGATAGTAAAATCGATACCGTGCAATGGAATTAAACTAAGTCCTATGGAACCCTTCGAAGTTCATGGAGCGAGATACACTCTGACTGTCTTTCCCTTCGACAAGTTGAGGTTGATATTCGTTAGCGGGAGGAAATGCATAGACGATTTACCAAAGGAGTTGAACATCAGAAGTGCCGTTGTAATAGACGCACATAACGCTCACTGCGAGAACTTCGAACCGGACTTGAGGGAGTTGAGGGATCTGATCGAAAAGAGCTTGAGAGTAAAAACCAAGAGTTGCAAACTGAAGTGCCTCTTCAAAAAGTTCCGCGTTGAGACCAACAGCATATGCGGTAGCGTGGCAATACTCGTTCTGGATTACACGAATTGTAGGTATGTCGTAGTTGCCTTCGACGGTAACAACGTAAAGTTGGAGTTCAGGAGGGAGATAGAGAGGTTCTGCGAAGAGAGAGGGTTTAAAGCGATTGTCACTTCAACGGACAACCACTCCAAAACGGGTATAACGACCAAGTTCACGTATCTCCCTGTTGGTTCGGATGAGAGAGATAGGGTAGTCTTTAAATTTCTCGAAGAGTGCCTAAAAGGGAAAACTGAGGATTGTGAGATAAGTTTTGGAGAAAGGGAGGTTAGAGTGAAAGTTGCTGGAGAAAAATTCTGTAAGTTCATAGAGAGGGCTGGAGTTTACGGTTTAAAGGTGGCAATTGCTTACTTATCGCTCTTGACCCTCTCATTCATCCTTTCGACAATGATTTAAAGGGTTGAACGAATTACGTTCATGGTGATTGCGGTCACGATGGTGAACGTTCAACCGGGAAAGGAGAAGGTGTTCTACAATGCGGTAAAGGGTATGGAGAACGTTAGGGACGTTATACACGTCTTCGGTGAGTTCGATTTCGTCGTCATAGTCGAGGCGAAGGATTTGAACGAGTTGAACAGAACCGTTGACAGAATAAGGGGGATGGACGGTGTTACGAGAACTCAAACCGTTATAGGAGCTGAAATAGAATGAAATTAAGAGAAATAAGCGTTGCGGAGTTCTTTGAGAAGAACAAGCACATCTTAGGTTATTCCAATCCAGCCAAGGCCATGGTAACTTGTGTTAAAGAGGCGGTAGATAACAGTGTAACGTGGGATACACCGATAATCGTTAGAGATTCAAACGGTGTTAGGATAGTTGAGATTGGAAGGCTCATCGATGAGCGGTTTGAAAAGTATAAGGATTTTGTCATAAAGGAAGGAGATCTCGAAAAACTCAAAGTTTTTGACGAATTTGAAGTTCTTAGCTTCGATTCAAAGTATAGACTGAAGTTCAGAAAAGTTTCAACGTTGTTTAGACACAGAGTAAACAGTAAGATATTTAGAGTTAGACTCGAAGGAGGTAGATTCGTTGATTTAACGGACTGTCATTCAGTTTTTACGATCAAAAACGGAAAGATTAAGCCGATTAAGATTTCGGAACTAAAGGAAGGAGATTGGATAGTAGTTCCGAGAAATCCATGGAACTGTGGCTGTGTAAAAGAGGTAAATTTGATAGAGGAAATACTGAAGTTGCCAGAAGGTTTAACGGAGAAGATTAGAGTCTATCGCGTTCGAAAGCTATTAGATAAAGTGAATTTAAAAGTTAAAAAGAGCTGGATAAACGATTTCAAAAAGTGCGACTCCATCCCGATAAACGTTCTAAGAAATCTATCCAAAAAAGAAAGAGAGCTGTTCTACGATTGTTACATTGGTTACAAAATGAGCAAATATAAGCTGAAATGTAGGCTGAAGGTAAACAGAAAGCTGGCAGAGTTCTTAGGTCTTTTTGTGGCTGAAGGTTCGATTCTCAAAAACTTAACGAGAATAAGCCTTTCATTCGGAATTCACGAAAAAGATTTGATAAATTACACGGTTAATCTAATCAAAAAGCTATTTGGAATTGAGCCGTCGATAACTTTACCCCACGAAACTGCCGTAAACGTCAATATACCCAGTAAAACGCTGGGATTCGTTCTCAAGCACGTTTTAAAGGTTGGAAGCAATGCCAAGAATAAGAGGGTTCCGCCGATAGTTTTCCAAATGCGTGAAAGAGATAGAGAAGCTTTTTTGATTTCATATCTCGCTGGAGACGGATATCCAACTAAAGACTTAACAAAAGCACTCTTAAGCGGAAAAAGGCTGAAATATCTCAAATGTGAGAAAGTTGTTTCCGCAACTTCAAGTAAATGGCTGGCCGTGGATATGCAGTATCTGCTTTCGTCTCTTGGATTAAACTACAGCGTAAGATACTCCGATGGTTATGTAAGGATAATAAAAGGGAGAAAAGCTGTTTTTTCAGAAACCTACACGTTCTACATTTACGTTAAACAAAAATTGGCCAGCACTTCTAAGATACCCGTTGAAGTCATAAAAAGCTGTAACGATCCAAAGCTGAACTACTGCATAAGCAGGAGTAATCAAAACTTTGTATTAATAGGAAGTATTCAAAATAAGGATGTCAAGTTGTTAGATGAAAGGATTGTAAGTGGGGATTTGGGAGGATTAACCGTAAAGGGGATAGAAGAAATTGAATATGATAAAGAATGGGTTTACGACGTAAGCGTTCCCGAATGTGAGAATTTTGTAGCCGGTTTTGGCCCTATATTATGCCACAATTCGTTAGATGCATGCGAATATGCTGGAATCTTACCAGATGTAATGGTTAGGATCAGCAGGGTAGGTAAGAACTACAGGATCGTTGTTGAAGATAACGGCCCGGGGATTGATAAAACCGAAATACCCAAAATTTTCGGAAAGCTACTATATGGATCGAGGTTCCACGTTTTGAGACAGAGTAGAGGTCAGCAAGGTATAGGTATAAGCTCTGCAGTTCTCTACGCCCAGCTTACCACAGGAAAACCTACAAAAGTTATTTCCAAAAGGAAAGATGGAGAAGCTCATTTGTTCGAAATAACGATAGACACGAAGAGAAACGAGCCCGAAATAATCAGGTTCGAGAGTATCGAATGGAAGAGGCCTCACGGTGTGAGAATAGAGCTTGAGATAGAAGGAGTTTACGTTAAAGGAAGAAGGCAGAGCGTTTACGAGTATTTGAGAAGGACTTCAATAGTCAACCCACATGCGAGGATAACTTTAATAGAGCCAGATGGGGAGATACACGAATTCGAAAGGGTTAGCTACGAATTACCAAAAATTCCAAAAGCCATAAAGCCACATCCTCACGGAATAGAGCTCGGAACTTTGATGAAGATGCTTAAAGAAACCAAAGCCAAGAGTTTGAAGGATTTTTTGATTAGGGAATTTTCAAGGGTTGGTGAGAAAAAGGCTGAAGAGATATTGAGCTCTGCCGGAATTCAAAACAAACATCCCAAAGCTGTTAAGAGGGAAGAGGCTGAAAAGCTTTTGGAAGCTTTTAAACGTGTTCAAATTTTGCCACCACCAACCGATTGCCTCTCACCAATTGGAGAAGAGTTGATTGTAAAAAGCTTAATATCTGAATTCGAACCAGAATTTGTATGTGCTGTATCAAGAAAACCCAAAGTATATGGAGGGAATCCGTTTTTGGTTGAAGTTGGCTTGGCTTACGGCGTAAAGGTTGAAAAAGCAATTTTGATGAGGTTCGCCAACAAAATCCCCCTTCTCTATCAGCAGAGCGGTTGTTCTTTAACTAAGGCCGTTGAAAGCGTCAACTGGAAATCCTACGGGATTCAGCAGTTTCCGAACGCACCGATGGTGATTCTGATACATTTAGCTTCTACGAACATACCCTACACTTCGGAATCCAAGGAGGCGATAGCTGGAATTCCAGAAATTTTCGATGAGGTTAAGTTGGCTTTGCAGGAGGTTGGGAGGAAGTTGAAGGGTTATTTAGACAAAAAGAAGGTCTTGCAGGAGAGGAGAAGAAAGGAGTCCGCTTTGCTCAAAGTTATACCACTCATAGCCAAGAAGTGCTCAGAGATTCTTGGGAGGGAAGATTTGGATGTGAGCAAGGTTCTTGCAAGAATGACGGGGAAGGTTCATTTTGAAAGGGAAGTAGATGGAAAAACCGTAAGGATAAGGGTTTACAACTTTAGCAGATATAAACAAAGATTTAAGGTCTACGATTCTGGAAGGTCTTTCGAGATCGAGGTTAAACCCTCGGAAGTCGAAGAAATCGAATTCGAATGCGAGATACCTATGAAAGGGAAACCGATGGTTGAAGGGATAGATTGTGATCTTGTCAGCAATGCGGATACCCTTCCAACAGATTAAAATAAAAAAACAGATAAAATTATTCGTCGTTATTTTCAACCGCCAGGCTTTTGAAAATTTCATTTAACACCTTTGAATTTATACATACTTCAAATTTTCTCGTTTTGTAATACTTTCTGACAACCATCCTCTCCTCGTCAAATTCAACTCTATATTCTAGTAGCCCCACGTTTACAAGTTTTCGTAGATGGGATATCAACAGCGGTTTGGACAACCCAAGTTTCTCTCTTAACTCCCTGCTCGTTCTTTCCTTAAATAAACACAGTGCAAGTATCTTGAGCCTAATCGGATTGGCGAGAACTTTAAGCAACTCCGCGAGATCTTCAGCGAGATGTAAATCCCCCATGTTACGACGATCATTCTTTCAATTCTCTTCTCAAGTCTTCGATCTCCTTTCTCAACATCTTAATTTCACGAAGTAACTCACGCATAGTTTCGTCAAACGTATCGGATCTTCCTTGAGGTGCAATTGGATACAAAACGTTTGGTAGCACGGACCTTAGGATGTATATCACGCCAACTCCCAGAAGCACGACCAATAAAATCCAAACCATCCATCCCACTACTTCCATTCCAGGGGGTAGAGGTGGCACCAACTCAACTCACCTCCTTAGTCGGTATCATACACATCACCCAAGTAAATTTTTATTTACCCGTTATATAAGGTTTTTGCTCAAGTTCAAAGTCTATCAATACTTTTAAACAGTTCGCAAGATTTGGCAACATGAAACTGATAGTGTTCACGAAAAGGGATTGTCCGAACTGTCCCAACGCAAAGAGAATTGCCAAAGAAGTTGCAGAGGAGTTGGGATTGGAGTTTGAGGAAATAGATGTCGAAAAGGATTTGATAACCGCTTTACAGTTCAACGTTGCATCCACACCTTCGATAGCTTTGAACGAAGATGTTCTCTTTAGAGGAGAAGTCCCAACGAAGGAAGAGCTTAAAAGAGAGATTGAAAAGTATCTAAGGTGATCTAATGCGTTACGGTGGAATTTTAGACCTTTCAACAGTTGATTTCCCGAAGAAGTTGTGTGCGGTCGTGTTTTTTGTAGGATGCCCTTTCAGATGTCCTTACTGTCAAAATTACAGGTTGTTCAGTGGTGGAATTGAGGTTAAACCAGAGGAAATTGCAAAGAAGGTTAGGGAGAACTACCTGATAGAGGGTGTGTGCTTAACCGGTGGAGAGCCCTTGCTTCAAAACATCGACGAGATGAAAGAGCTTTTGAAAATTTTGAAGGATTACGGATTAGCTATAAAGTTGGATACGAACGGATACTATCCAGAAAAGCTTGAAAAACTTTTGAATTACTTGGATTATATTGCAATGGATTTTAAAACGATACCAGAGAAGTATCCAAAGGTCACGGGGAAAGAGGACTCATACGAAAGGTTTTCGGAGAGTCTAAAGTTGCTCGTCGATTTCAACATAGACTACGAAATAAGAACGACAGTTGTGCCGACGATAACAGACAGAGAAGATTTGATAAGGATGGGAGAAATATTAAGAGAGTTTAACGTTAAAAGATACGTCCTGCAACAGTTCAGAAACGAGGACGTTTACGATGAGAAGTTTAGGGAAATTAAACCGTATCCCAAGGATTTCTACTTCGAAGTCGGTAGGATTTTAAGGGATTACGTTGATGAGGTGATCGTGAGGTTTGAAGGGGAACACGTCATAACATGAACTATTTGCTCTGTTGAAAATTAGCTAAACCACTGAGCACTTAGCATTTGTAAATTTCCAATCGTTTGTGCAGTAATCCAGCGTGATTCTGAAGTTAGACAGGAAGTCTATACCAAGAATCAACTCATCTACTTTACTCGCTTCGATGAATCCTTCACACTTGAAATCTCCAACTTTAACCATACCGTAAGTTCCACGCGAGACTATAAAATTCCCATTGGGGAGTAAAAGTCTTCTTTCCTCTAAACTAAGCTCGTCAAAGCGTAGAACTTTGAATACATCCTCACGTAGCATTAAGAAACCCTCGTAACCCGTATCAACTATAGCCAGAACTACCCCTTCTTCTGGATAAATCCTACTGTTAAATGGATTTTCTATCAAGATTTCCAGAAAAGGAGTATCTATAAGGGGTAGAATCATGCTCTCAATCTGTAGCCTGCTCTTGCCACCCTCTTCAAGTCTGAACGGATTATCCTTAGTCCTCTCACGTCTACACCACTCTCTCTTAACAATTTAACCAACTCTTCAAGGGATTTAGCTTCAGCAACGAGTTCATCACCTTTGTAAGCTCTGTAAACAACTTCTCCCTTCTTAAGCGAATGGATATAGTTTCGAATTGCATCTTCAATGAATTTTGATAGATTTCCCCTATCACTCCCATAAATCTCTCTAACTATCCTCCTAACTTCTTCCTCTACATCGTCACTCAAAACTATCGTTAAAGTTCCCATAAATGATATTTAAATTTTGACTACACTAAGGAGTAAAGGTGATTAAGAGAAATATCCATCGCCTACAATATATGAGACCGCTTCCCTTACTTAAGTTTTCATCAAGAACATAAACTATTTTTAAAGAGAGCGATTGCTCAACTTCATGTTCAGAGAGATCGAAAAGAAGTGGCAAGAGGAATGGGAAAGGGCAAAGATCTTTCAGGCTGATCCCGATGACAGGCCGAAATTTTTCATAACCATCCCTTATCCCTACTTGAACGGTAACCTGCACGTTGGACACTGCAGAACCTTCACGATAGGGGACGCAATTGCAAGGTATAAGAGAATGTGCGGTTACAACGTTCTCTTTCCGATGGGGTTTCACGTGACTGGAACACCGATCATAGGTTTGGCTGAGCTGATTTCGAAGAGGGATGAAAGGACTATAGAGGTTTACACGAAGTATCACGACGTCCCCTTAGATGTTCTATTGACCCTCACAACTCCAGAAAAGATAGTTGAGTATTTCTCTAAGGAGGCTGAGAAAGCCTTAAAGGATATAGGTTACTCCATCGATTGGAGGAGGAAGTTCACGACAACCGATGAACCCTATCAAAAGTTTATAGAGTGGCAGTTTTGGAAGTTGAAAGAGAAGGGATACGTAGTTAAGGGCTCTCATCCCGTTAGATTCTGTCCCAACTGCAACAATCCCGTTGAGGATCACGACCTTTTGATGGGTGAAGATGCTACTATAGTGGACTACACCGTAATAAAGTTCTACATGCGAGATGAGGAGTTTGGGAAGATCGTGTTTCCGTGTGCAACCCTAAGACCAGAAACGGTTTTCGGTGTCACGAACATCTGGGTAAAGCCAACGAAATACGTTCTTTGTAGAGTCAACGGGGAGGTTTGGTTCGTGAGTAAAAAGGCTTGCGAGAAGTTGAGTTATCAGGGTAAAGATGTGGAATTCATAAGGGAGGTAAATGCGGATGATTTTATAGGAAAGTTCGTTGTCAATCCAGTTACAGGCAAAGAAGTTCCGATTCTGCCAGCGGATTTCGTTGACACGGAAAATGCAACCGGTGTTGTCATGAGCGTTCCAGCCCACGCACCTTACGATTACGTCGCCATTGAGGACTTGAAGAGAAACGAGGAAATCTTAAAGAGATACGGAATCGAGGATGTTGTTAAGTCCATTGAGCCAATAGTTCTGATAAGGATTGAGGGGGAGAAATACGAGGTTCCAGCAAAGGAGATCGTTGAGGAGTTGGGAATTAAAGATCAGAAGGACGAAAATTTGGAAAAGGCTACGAAGATAGTTTACAAGAAGGAGTATCACAAGGGAGTTCTCTTGGATGTAACTGGAAAGTATGCTGGAATGAAGGTTTCAGAAGTTAAGGAGGTCATTCAGAACGATCTGATAAGGGAGGGAATTGGAGAGATATTTTACGAGTTCAGCGAAAAGCCAGTCGTTTGCAGATGTGGAACCGAATGCGTGGTCAAGGTTGTTGAGGATCAGTGGTTCATAAGGTATTCCGACAGGGAGTGGAAGGACAGAGTTTTGAATTGGCTTGATGAAATGACGATAATCCCAGATTACTACAAAGAGGAATTCAGAAACAAGATCGAATGGTTGAAGGACAAAGCTTGTGCGAGAAGAAGAGGACTGGGCACAAGGATACCTTGGGATAGGGAATGGCTGATAGAAAGTTTGTCGGATTCGACGATATACATGGCTTACTACATCCTCGCCAAGTTCATAAACGAAGGTAAGCTCAAAGCGGAAAACATAACGAAAAAACTCTTGGATTACGTTCTCTTGGGAATTGGTAACGCTAAGGAAGTTGCAGATAGCTCGAAATTGAGCGTTGAATTGGTTGAAGAGATTAGGAGGGACTTCGAATACTGGTATCCTGTCGATCTGAGGAGTAGCGGGAAGGATTTGGTTGCCAACCATCTGCTCTTCTTCCTTTTCCACCACGTCGCAATATTTCCGGAGAGGTATTGGCCAAAAGCCATCGCGGTAAACGGATACGTGAGCTTGGAAGGTAAGAAGATGAGCAAGAGCAAGGGACCACTTTTAACGATGAAGAGGGCCGTTAATGAAAACGGTGCTGACGTTACGAGGTTATACATATTATATTCTGCCGAATACGACAACGACGCGGATTGGAGGAGGAAGGAAGTCGAGGCTATGAAGAGGCACTTGGAGAGGTTTTACGAGCTGGTTAGGGAGAACTACACTAAGGAAATTAAGGAAATAGACCATTTGGATAGATGGTTGATGAGCAGATTTCAGAAGGCCGTAAAGGATACGAGGGAAGCTATGGAGAAACTACAAACGAGAAGGGCGGTAAATTCCGCTTTCTTCGAGGTCATGAACGACGTCAGGTGGTATCTGAAGAGAGGAGGAGACAACTTGGCAATAATATTGGACGACTGGATAAAGTTGCTTACACCGTTCATACCTCACATCTGCGAGGAGCTATGGCACATAAAGCACGACAGCTTCGTCAGTTTGGAGAGTTACCCAGAATACGACGAAAGCAAGGTTGACGAAGTTGCTGAGGCAATTGAGAACTACTTGAAGGCTTTGATTGAAGATATAAAGGAGGTCATGAAGTTCTCGGAAGGTAAAAACGTTTACTTAGCCTTCGCTGAGGATTGGAAGGTTCAAGCTTTGAAAATAGCTCTGAAATCCGAAAGTATGAAGTCAGCGATGGCGGAGCTAATGAGGGACGAGAAGTTTAAGAGGATGGCCAAGGAGGTCTCCGCATTTTTGAAGAGGGTTTTCAGAGATAAAGACACGTTCAAGGAAATCGCAAAGATAGATGAGAGAAAGATCGTTGAGGAGAACAGGGAGTTCGTTGAGAGGGAGCTGGGAGTTAAACTGATATTAGATGAGAAATCCGTTCCAAATGAAAAGAGAAAGCTTGCAATGCCCGGAAAACCAGCTATATACGTTGCATAACTTTTTTATTCTAACAACGATACTTCCGCAACGTGGAGGTTGTTACATTCTCGAGAAACGTGTTCATACCCTTAACGAGAACGTGCAGGAACAGGTGCGCCTATTGTGGGTTTAGGCGTAACGATTACAGATTTATGAAACCGAACGAAGTAAAAAATCTCCTTTCAAAATCTAAAGGTGCTGTAGAGGCACTCTTCACCTTCGGTGAAAAACCTGACGTTTACGAGGAGTTCAGAAGGAACTTGAGGGAAATGGGATACCAAAGTTTCTTGGAGTTCGTTAGGGACATGAACAAACTTTCGCTCGAAATGGGATTTCTACCCCACACAAACGCCGGGGTGTTGAGCTTTAACGAGCTGAAGATGTTAAAACCATACAATGCAAGCATGGGGTTGATGCTTGAGCAGGCTGTTGAATTGGAATGTCATAGGGATTCACCGGGGAAGAAACCAGAAGAGAGGATAAAGACTATAAAAAACGCTGGAAAGCTTAAAATTCCATTCACAACAGGAATTCTGGTTGGCATAGGTGAGAGCAGATACGACAGGATCTACTCCTTGGAGGTCATAAGGGACATTCACGAAAACTACGGGCACGTTCAGGAAGTTATAGTTCAAAACTTCTCACCCAAGAAGAACACTCCAATGGAGAAATTCAAGCCACCCTCTCTGGATGAAATGGTCGAAACCGTTAAGGTTGCGAGGGAGATTCTGCCGAGAGATGTTACGATTCAGATACCTCCTAACCTCGTTAAAAACCTTGAACCCTTTTTGAAGGCAGGTGCGAGGGATCTGGGTGGGATTTCTGAAGTGACTCCCGATTACATAAATCCCGAGCATCCTTGGCCAAAGATCGAAGAGCTGAGGAGAAAGGTGGAGAATTTGGGTTTCGCTTTGAGGGAGAGGTTACCGATCTATCCGAAGTTCGTGAAGTTGGGGTGGTTCAGCGATGAGGTTGGAAAGGTTATTGAAATCAGAGCGGATGAAGAAGGATACAGAAAGGTTTAAAGATCTGCTCTCAAATCCCTTCGAAACCTTTGCCAAGGCGGATGAAATTAGAAAGAGGGACGTCGGAGAAATCGTTACCTACGTTGTAAACAGGAACATAAACTTCACGGACATCTGCGTAGGAAACTGTAAGTTCTGCAGTTTTAGGAACAGGAGGAGGTATCTTCTAACCCTTGAAGAGATCAAGGAGAAGGTTAAGGAGGCTCTGGATTACGGTTGCACGGAAGTTTGTATTCAAGGCGCCCTGTATCCGAATGCGGATTTGAACTTTTACAAGAGCATAATCGAAGCGGTAAGGGATGTAAGTGAGGAAATTCACATTCACGCCTTCTCCCCCATGGAGATACATCACATGGCAAAGAACAGCGGTTTGGAAATTAAGGAGGTTTTGAAGGAGTTGAAGACTGCGGGATTGAACTCTATACCTGGGACTTCCGCCGAAATTTTGGACGATGAGATCAGAAGGATAATATGCCCGAATAAGATAAACACGAGGCAGTGGATAGAGATAATTTTAACTGCACACAGACTTGGAATCCCCTCAACATCCACCATGATGTTCGGCCACGTGGAGGGGTGGGAACACAGGATAAGGCACATACTGATAATTAGGGAAATCCAGAAGAAAACGAACGGATTTACGGAATTCATACCCCTTCCGTTCATGCACAGGAACAACGAGTTGGGTAAAATGGTTGTTCCTTCATCGGGTTTTGAGGATCTGCTCGTGATAGCGATTTCGAGGATAATCCTTCACCCCTACATAAAAAACGTTCAGGCGTCTTGGGTTAAGCTTGGTGTAAAGCTATCTCAGGTAGCTTTAAACGTAGGTGCAAACGACTTGGGTGGAACCCTAATGGAGGAGAACATATCCAAGTTCGCTGGAGCTACAGGAGGAGAATTCTTACCGAAAGAGGAGATGGTAAAGATAATAAAGGCGGTAGGTAGGATTCCGAAGCAGAGAAGCACACTCTACGAAATTTTGGATTGACTATACTTTAGATGAGCAACGTTTTATAAGACATACACCGTTCTGGACCTCCGCTACATATTGTATTAATCTATAACTTTCTGTAGCGGAGACCATCATCACGGACACCCGACGCCCCTCACCGCAGTTCTCCTACGGGTCTCGGAACGGTCGGGGCACGTTAGTTATGTAGCTAATAGGTTTATAAATATTTCGATGGATTATCCAAAAAGTATCAAACGTATATAAATGTTATAGCTCGCTATAGCTTTTCAGAAACTGCTTTAAACCCCTTGATGAGAAATGTATCAAATGAGAAGTTCTTCGCAACCTCTTCTTAGAGTGTCGAGTGAAATTTTGAGGTGAAAAAGTCTTACAGACCCCCTACCTCTCCCCCTTCCTACAACCTTACCCGATACGATACCATACGTTTCAAATTCGTTTAGAATTCTTGAAATAGTCTTATACGATACTGGAAAACTTAACTTATCCTTCACAAGATCGTAAACTATTTCCCCCAAAGTTACAGAACGTCGCTAAGAAAGCCCTGCTTTTCAAAGGGGGATGAATTGAGGGAGGTCGGTGGAGCAAGATTTATAAAGCCTCGCTCAGATTTAACCAACGTCGGGAGGGTTAATTAAGTCCCCGCAAGGGGAACTATAGCCCGTGTTCCGCTCCTTGCGGAAGACGGGTGAACGGGGTGCTGACCAACCCCGTGCATATCCGATGAGGATATGCACAAACCTCCCCGCTTGGAATCCTCGCATCCTAATGGGGAGGAGGTCAAAATCCCAAAACGCCTTCAACCCACCTTACAACCCTTTCAACCCTCTCTCTTGCCGTTCCTATATAGTTCTCGGGCTTTAAAAGCTCCTCCAATTCTTCCCTCTTGAAATACTTCAAAATCCTATCATCCCTGACGAGTTCGTCAAGAAGACTTGTGTTGTTCCTGTAGGCCCTCATAGCTATCTCCCTGACGAGCTCGTGAGCTTCCTGCCTGCCCATACCCCTCTTGGTTAATGCGAGCATTACCGCCTCGCTCAAGTTTAGACCCCTAACCCTCTCAAGGTTCTCCCTTATTCTGTCCAAGTTCAACTCCAACCTCTCTACGACCCTTATCATCTTGGTTAAGATGTGATCAGCCAAAACCGTTGCCTCAACCAAAATGATCCTTTCCGCAGACGAGTTGGTCAAATCCCTCTCCTCCCAAAGTATGGCACTCTGATGTTGAGGTTCGACGAAACCCCTAATCACCCTCGCAATTCCGCAGACGTTTTCGCAGTCTATTGGATTTCTCTTGTGGGGCATAGTTGAACTACCGACTTGCTTTTCACCGAACTCCTCCATGAGCTCACCAACCTCACTCCTCTGCAAGATTCTGAAGTTCGTGGCCATCTTTTCAAGCGTCGTCGCCAGATTTGAAAGAAACTCTACGTATTCACAGTATATGTCACGGGGAATAATCTGAGTCGATATTATAGCAGGTTTCAAACCCAAAAGTCTCGTAACCTCCTCTTCAATTTCAAAGCCATCTTTACCGAAACCAGCCTGAGTTCCGACCGCACCGCTCATCTTTCCCACTAAAAGCCTCTCCTTAAGCTGTTGAAGTCTGATGTAATGTCTCGCAATTTCGCTTGCAAAAACCGCAAATCTGAAACCGTAGGTTGTAGGTAAAGCCGGTTGTCCGTGCGTTCTTCCCAAACAAACGACATCCCTATACCTCAAGGCCCTT
The DNA here is from genome assembly GCA_027036775.1 of Archaeoglobaceae archaeon. Classification (GTDB taxonomy): domain Archaea; phylum Halobacteriota; class Archaeoglobi; order Archaeoglobales; family Archaeoglobaceae; genus Archaeoglobus_B. The sequence goes on from JALWDS010000036.1 coordinate 16,493, forward strand.
TCGCACAGGAGTTTACCCAACTTCCTCAACTTTAGTTCGAGTATCTTTACCGAGTCTCTCAACTGGGTTGCAACTGCGGTGTCAACTATGTCATTTGATGTTGCTCCGAAGTGAACCCACCTCGCGACCTCATCATCTACAACCTCGCTTATAGCCTTAACAAGAGCCATAACGTCGTGTCTTATTTCCCTCTCTATTTCCTTGACCCTCTCGGGTGTGACCTTAAGAGCGTCCTTCTGAGCCTTCTTGACCTTCTCCTCGTCCAAGTAACCCTTCTTAGCCAAGGCCCTCAGAAGAGCCATCTCAACCCATATCATCCTCCTTATCCTGCTCTCCTCACTCCAAATCCTCTTCATCTCCTTCGTGCCATAACGGTAGTCGATGGGGTGAACTATCATGAATAGCTGTTGTTTTGAATAGTTTAAAGAAAAATCGGTTATTGTTTTTGAAATAAAATTTTAGAAATAAAAATAAAATTATTTGTAAATTTCTCTAAATTTTTCTTCGATTTTATCTTTATATTTTGGATAAACCTCCAATAATCTTTCTAAAAGACTTACCCACTCCCTTTTTGGCTTTAATTTCTCTATTATATTGTTGCTATCCTCTCCAACAACTTTCTTACCATTTTCGTCGAAAGTTATTAGTCCAATGTTGTTTTCATTGAGCTTGTTCAATAGGTTATAATTGTAAAACTCATTTGGTATAACGAGATAAACGTAATTGGAGCATTCTTGAATTTTTCTTAAGTCGTGTAATATATCTTTTTCTTTATGTTTTTGAGGGTTTTCTATGCACAAAAAACTTCTTACCTGAGGATGCACCATATAGAAGGCGACAACATCTACCTTACTCTCCCTTCTTGTTTTCAAGTTTGTGTTTTTTAATGGAACATCTGTAACAACGTAATAGTTTACTTTGCTATATTCCCTTCTGACGTATTCAGCTAAAAGGTGACGTTCGATCATTACTATATTTGTGGTAGAGCAAAAAATAAAAATTTAACGTTTCCTCCTAAGAGCTTTGAAGATAATCCTTCTGTCCTCCTTTGCGACCTCTCTAACGCAGAACCACTTTCCCCTGACCTTGATCAGGTAGGGACACCTACCCTCGTATCCCAAAATGCAGAGTTGACAGTCCTCTGGATAAACCCTCTTGATTTTGTACTTCTCGGCCAAGAGCTCGATAAACATCTACACCACAGGAAACTTTATCAGAACTGCTTTTAAGCTTTGTCAATATGCTCAAAAGAGAAAGGAAACTTGAAAAGAAAATCGCAAAGGAAAGGATAGATATCCTCTTCAAGCTCATGGAGGAGATGAAAGACAAAGACTACGACTTGGCGAGGAGATACGTAGAGCTTGCAAGGAGGATTGCGATGAAGTACAGGATAAAGATTCCGAAGGTGTTCAAGCTAAAGTTCTGTAAGAAGTGCCTCTACCCCTACAAGGAGGGAAGATTTAGAGTGAGAATTGCAAAGTCAAGGGTGATAGTAACCTGTTTGAACTGCGGATACGTTAAGAGAATCCCAATAAGACCGATTAGACAAAAGATTTCAAAAGAAAATAAAAAAGGGAAAGGTTGAAATACTGACGTTTCGATTCCTGCTAAGGTGTTGGGATGTTGGAGGTTTTGAAGGAGAAGGCTATAGAATTGGCCGACGAGATTGCAAAGCTTGAGGAGTATGTGGAGTTCGTTGAGTGCGAGAAGGCCTTGAAAGACGACGAAGTTGCACAACAGCTCCTCGTGGAATTTCAGCAGAAACAGCAGGAGTTCGTTGCGAAGCGGATGAGCGGTGAGTTCGACCAAGACCTCATGGAGGAGCTGACGGAGATACAGTCGAAGCTTAGTGCGAGGGAGAGCGTCGTAAACTTCATAGAAGCCTACAACAGACTCCTAACTACTTTAGCGGAGGTTCTCGATTTGATAGGGGAGAGGTTGAACGTGAATTTGGCGGAGGTATATAGGAGGTAGTTCTTTTTTTCGGTTAATTTTTAATTTCTAACCGTATTAATCGAACTTGCATGGCAAAACTCAGGGTTAAGGATTACATGACCAAGAACGTGATAACGTTGTCTCCAGAAGATACGGTAGAGGATGCGGTAAGAATTATAAAAGAGACTGGACACGACGGTTTTCCGGTTGTAAAGGACGGATACCTCGTAGGATACGTTTCCTCCATAGACCTCCTAATGAAGGACCCCAAAAAGAAGATAAGGGACGTTATGAGGAGGGAGGTTCACGTTGCGAGAGAGGACATGCCTCTAAAGGACGTTGCGAGGGTTATGTTTAGAACGGGGCATTCGAAGTTGCCAGTCGTTGATAAGGAGGGTAGGCTTATAGGCATAATATCGAACATAGACGTGATAAGGAGTCAGATTGAGAGGGCTACTCCCGAAAAAGTCGAGAAGTTGAAGAACACCCTTGAGAAGTTGCACGGGGTTAGGGTAAAAGTTTACAGAGATTCCGTTGACGTTAACAAGCTGATTCCCACTCAGACGAAGGTTTACGCGGATGAGCTGAGGGGTAGAGTTCACGAGCTGAGGAAGGGTTTGGCCGAACCGATAATCGTCGTTAAGAAGGACGGTAGATTTTACCTCGTTGACGGGCATCACAGGGCGGTCGCATCTCTGAAGGTCGGACAGAAGAAGTTGGACGCATACATACTCGAAGTTCCAGAAAGCGTTGAACTCGGTTTGGAAAAGCTCGTGAGAAGGAAAGATATAAGGTCCCTTAAGGACGTAGAAGTAGTGGAGGGTCCTCCACTCGTTGAAATAACTTTGAAGAGGGATGAGGTATGATACTGGACGAACTCTACGACGTTTTGATGGACAGGAAGGTGAATCCGAAGGAGAACTCCTACACTTCTTCTCTCCTCTACCACAGGAAGGGGGTGAACAAGATACTCGAAAAGCTTGGGGAGGAATGCGTTGAACTCATCTTGGCCGTTAAGGATGGAAAGAGGGAGGAGATAATTTACGAAACCGCAGATTTGATTTACCATCTTCTCGTTCTCTTGGTTAAACTCGACGTGAGGTTGGAAGAGATTTGGAGCGAGCTTGAGAGGAGGAGAAGATGAAAGAGTGCGTGATTTGGACTGCAAACCTGGATGCCAAGAAGAAGAGGAGCGAGGGAAGAAAGGTATCTTTGAAGTTTGCGGTGCCAAACGTAAAAATCGAGGAGATAGTTCAAGCCTGCAGAGAGTTGGGAATACCCTTCAGAGTTGAGGAGAAGAGGTATCCTAAGAGCTGGTGGGAGGAAGGGGGAAGAGTTATTGTTCCGAAGAGCGAATCCAAGATAAGGATTATGGAGAAGATCGCCATGAAGATAAGGGAGATTAGAAAGAGGAAATGAAAGCGATTTTCTACCTCTCAGGGGAGAACGAGTGCTTCGCGAGGTTTGAGGTTCTGAACCTTCTCGAAGGAAAGGAGATTGAGAGAGATAATCAAATACTCGTAGCGGACGTTAGAAGGGATGAGTTCTGGAGGTTGGCTTTAACTCACGAGGTTTCGAAGTTTTACACCTCATGCAGTTTAAACGAACTCGAAGAGGTTTTTAAGGAGATACCAGTTGAAGGTAGCGTTTGCGTTAGGGTTGTCAAGATAAGGAGGCCGGATTTAAAGAGCTTGGACTTGGAAAAGATGCTGGGTTACGTTCTGTGGAGGAGGGGATTTAAGATAAACCTGAACGATCCGAAGACCGCAATAAGGGTTTACGTCTCAAAAAGGTGCTACGTTGGCTATTTGATACATAAAACAGATAAGAAGCAGTTCCTCAAGAGGCATCCGAACAAAAGGCCATTCACAATGCCGTGCGTAATCCCTCCAAAGATAGGAAGGGCCATGGTAAACATAACCGCTGGAAGGAGAATTCTGGATCCGATGTGCGGAACTGGAACTTTCTTGATAGAGGCGGGTTTGATGAACCTCGATTTCGTAGGAGTAGAGGCTTACGAGAGGATCGTTAGGGGTTGTGCCGAAAACCTGAGATTTTTCAAACTACCTACAAACGTTTTGAGAGGTGACGCCCGAAGTCTGCCATTTAAGGATTGCTGTTTCGATGGGGTTGTGACGGATTTCCCCTACAAAAGGTCAACGAAGTCTTTCGGTGAGAATTTGGTTGAAAGGGCTGTGGAAGAGATATACAGAGTTTTGAAGGAAGGTTGTAGGGCTGTTTTGGTGATAAATTTAGATATAGACGATCTCGTTGGTGAACACTTCGATATCGAAGGGAAGTGCTATCAGAGAGTTCATAAAAGCTTGGAAAGGAGGTTCTACATCTGCAGAAAAACGTTTTAAGGACGTGCACCGAAATTCAAAGGATGAGAAAACTGGACTTGGAATCAGTGCTACCAGAACTTCAAAGGAGAAAAGCCAAAAGGATTGGGATACAGATACCAGATGGATTGAAATACAGATGCGAAAAGATTGCAGAGTTCTTTGAGAGTAGAGGTTACGAAGTGGTGATATCTGGGAGTGCCTGCTACGGAGCTTGCGATGTGGATTTGGATCTGCTGAGAGATGTGGACGTTCTTTTGCACTTGGCACACACGCCCATATTCGATATCGACAGAGTTTTATACGTCCCCTACTACATAGACTACGATCTGGAGGTTTTTGAAGACATAGATATTGAAGAAAAAAGGATCGCCCTGATAGCTTCGGCCCAATACGCGTGGAAGTTGCCCCAGGTCAAGGAGGTTTTAGAGAGGAGGGGTTACGAGGTCGAACTAAAGACTGGCAGTAAAAGGGTCAAGATGCCCGGTCAAGTTTTGGGATGCAACTACACCGTTTTGAGAAATTCGAAAGCTGAAGCGGTTCTCTTCGTAGGCGACGGATTGTTCCACCCCGTAGGGGCGAAGATATACACTAAGAAGAAGGTTTACCGCTTTTGTCCGTTAGATGGGGAATTTGAGGAGGTCGAGAGAGACGTTGAAGACTTTTTGAGGAAGAGATATGTGAGCATATCAAAGGCCATCGAGGCTGAGAGGGGGGCGATAATAGTGAGTAGCAAGATCGGGCAGAAGAGGTTGGGTTTGGCTCTGAAGTTGAAGGTTTTGGCTAAGGAGAGGGGAAGGAACGTCGAGGTGATATACTTGGATGACGTAACTCCCCAGAGGCTTGAAAACTTCCTCTACGGTTACTACGTGAATACCGCATGTCCGAGGATAAGCTACGACGACGTAGAGCTATACTCCGTCCCGATATTGACACCGCAAGAGTTCGAAATCCTTTTGGGAGTTAGGAAAGATTACGAGGTTGACGAGATACCTTAGAGGTCTCCGTAGGTCTTCACGTATTCCACAAGCCCTCCCGCTTTCAAGATGTTCAGCATGAACTCTGGAAGGGGTTTTGCCTTAAGCTCGATGTTCTTCGTCAGGTCTCTAACTATACCACTACCGAGATCGACCTCCAAAACGTCTCCTGAATCGATCGGATCCGTATCAACTATTAAAACGGGCAATCCAACGTTTATAGCGTTTCTGTAAAATATCCTCGCAAAGGACTTTGCCAGAACTGCGGAAACTCCAGCAACCTTTAAAGCTAAGGGAGCGTGCTCCCTACTGCTACCCATCCCGAAGTTTTTACCAGCAACAACGAAATCCCCGGGTTTGAACTTCTTCATGAATTCTGGATCCGCATCCTCCATAACGTGCTTTGCAAGCTCTTCAATCTTGCTTCTCAGATGAAAGTATCTACCGGGCGTTATGTGATCGGTGGATACGTTGTCTCCGAACTTCCAAGCCCTTCCGCGAAGCATGAAATCGATTTTGCCATCAACAAAAAAGGGTTTCGTCGTTAAATTAGTTAATGATTAATAATTACAAATATTCGAAGCCCTAAACGGCCTCCTTTCGTCCCAACGAAGTTTAGAAACGCTCCCTCTTTTTAGACAGCATCAAATATATAGGATAAAGATAATCAAAAAATCCCAGCCAAATTCAAAAAGGACGGAGATTGCAAGAATTGTCTAAAAACGGTAGGTAATTTTCAATTTTGGTCAAAAACGGACTGTAATTTCTTTTATGTTTCAAAAAAGAACTGTGCAAAACGTTCATTTCTACGAAAACTTTAAATGTCAAGGGGTTTCACTCACACTTCAGCTCAGAGGAGGTGATGAAGTATGGGAGGTGATGGAGATGATCATCGGCAGGCACATAATTGCGGAGCTGTATGGTGTTTCGAAGGATTTGATATCAAGAGAAGAAAAAGTCCGTGAGATAATGGAGGAGGTTGTGAAGGAGGCGGAGCTGACGAAGGTCGGCAGTGTCTATAAACAGTTCAACCCCCACGGAGTAACGGGTATAGTCCTTATAGCTGAAAGTCATATATCGATACACACCTGGCCAGAATACGAACTCGTGAACCTCGACGTTTTTACGTGTGGAGACGTTGAAAAGGCTGAAAAGGCTTTCAAGCTGTTTTTGGAAAAGTTCAAGCCAAAGTGGTATAGGCACTTCGTTTTGGATAGAGGTTAAAATACCATTTTTTGCAAAAAGGCTTTAAATCAAGAACACTACTTCGCTTAGTGATGGTTATGCGGTCCGACATACCAGTGAAGGAGATAATGACCAGAGAGGTTTGCATCGCCAACAAAAACGAAACTCTGCTCGAAGCTTCGAAGAAGATGTTGGAATACGGTGTCGGAAGCGTTGTGGTCGTCGAAAACGGCAAGCCTGTAGGTATAGTCACTGAAAAGGACATACTCTACAAGGTCGTCTCAAAGAACAGAACTCCTTCAGACGTTAAAGTTGAGGAGGTTATGAGCACACCACTCGTAACCGTGAAACCGACAACCAGCTTGAGGGACGCTGTGGATATTATGAGAAGGAGAGGTATCAGGAGGTTACCGGTCGTTGACGATAACGGTAACCTCGTGGGTATAGTTACGGATAACGACATAATCAGTGTCGCTGTAGATATCGGTGAATTTTCTTCACTCTTTGAGGAGGATTACAAGGAGGAGGAGATCGGTGGGAAGTGCGAGAGGTGCGGTAGGATGACGGATAGGCTTTACGATGTTGAGGGTATGAAGGTCTGCGAAGACTGTTACGAGGTGTTGAGATGAAGCTTGGTAGCGTCATGGATTTGGCAACGAGAGACGTGAAAACTATTCCGCCGAGATCGACTATAATGAACGCGTTGAAGACCATGGTCAAATGCGGTTTTAGAAGGATGCCAGTTGCGGATGCAGGAACTAAGAAGCTCATGGGTATAGTCTCCTCAACCGACATAATAAACTTCTTGGGAGGGGGAGAAAAACACAAGATAGTCGTAAACAGACACGAGGGCAACCTTGCAAAGGCTATAAACGACAGTATAGACGAAATAATGACGAAAGACGTTGTTCACGTTAAATACACCGCGTCTTGGCAGGATGCGGTTGAAGTGATGTTCGAAAGAAAAGTTGGCGGATTGCCCATAGTGGACGACGAGGGTAAGGTTTTCGGTATAGTTACGGAGAGAGACATAGTTAGGTTCCTATCCGATCGGAGGAGGATGTCTCTGGATGGGATCGTGAGGGAGTTCATGACGAACAGGGTTATAACCGTGACACCGGAGACGACTGTGGGAGAGGCCATGAAGACCATGATATCCAAAAAGATAAGGAGGCTACCCATAGTCAAGGACGGTGTCCTTTACGGCCTTCTGGTTTCGACAGATTTCCTCAGATACTTCTCAAAGGACGCGTTCAAGATGCTCGAAACCGGAGATGTCAGGGACTTACTAAACAAGAGCCTACACGAGATGGTGTCTAACTCAAGCGTTGTGAAGTATAGAGAGCCTCTCGTTTTCGAAAGTAGGGATAGGATTTCAGACGTTGTTAAGAGCATGGTCGAGAAGGGAGCTGGATGCGCTCTGATAGTTGAAAACGGAAGACTCGAAGGAATAATAACTGAAAGAGATTTGATGAGATTCCTATACACGAACCTATGAAAGAGCTTGCAAACGCCATAGGTGTATCCCACCCCGCTTTCAAGGAGTTAATCAGGAGGGACGTGCTTAGAAGAGCTTTCGTAAGGCATCCCTTTTTTTCAGACGTATTTGAGGCTTACAGGTTGGATAGGAAGGTTGGAGAGTTCGAAGAGGGGACTCTAATTGCAAAAACCGTCGAGGGGGTTGAGGTCGTAAGGGGTTTTCCCAAGATAAAGAGGGCCCTAACTCTTTATCCTACAATAAGGAGACACTTCGACGGTTCGGTTGCGATAGAGGAGAAGATGAACGGTTACAACGTCAGAGTAGTCAAGTTCGGTAAAAACCTCTACGCAATAACGAGAGGTGGACTTATCTGCCCATACACGACGGAAAAGGTCAGAATGCTTTTCGATCACACTTTTTTTAATGATCATCCCAATTTAATGCTCTGTTGCGAGGCGGTTGGTGAGGAATCGCCCTACGTTCCCCACAAACTGTATGGAGATAGGATAGACTTCTACGTCTTCGATGTAAGGGATAAAAGGACGAACGAACCCTTAAAGATAGTGGAGAAGGAGAGGATTTGCGACGAATACGGATTCAAGATGGCGAAGATATTCGACGTCGTGGATGCGAAGAACGCTCACGAAGTCGTTAGAGATGTGGTGGAGAGGATAGGTAGAGAGGGAAGGGAGGGGGTAGTCATAAAGGATGTGGAAATGAGAGAACCACCGATAAAGTACACAACAAGCCAAGCGAACTGTTCCGACCTATCCTACGGATTCAGATACTTCGGAGAATACGGCAAAGATTTTCTATTCTCAAGATTGATCAGGGAGGGTTTTCAGAGTTGGGAGTTCCTCGAAGACGACAAAGCGATGATGGAGAGGGCCTTGAGGATAGGTAAAGCCATACTACTTTCGATGGTCGAAAGCATAAAGGAGGTCAAAAGTGGTAAGAAGATTTACGAGAGTTGTAGATTGAGGTTTTACGACCTCGAAGTTTTGGAACTTTTCAAGGAGCACGTGAGGAGGTTGGGTGTCAATGCGAAGTTTTCCGAACCGAAGAAAGACGGTAACAGTTACGTCGTTTACTACATGAAATACATGAAGTCCACGACCGACACGATAAAACACATCTTAGAGGGTAACCTGTGGTCTTAATGCTCGTGCTGTTTACCTCCCACAGGGTTGAAATGCTAAGGCATTTTGAAGAAATTGCAAAAAACTACGACGTGATAGTCATCGAAGAGCCAAAAAATCCTCTTTTTGAGAGGATGCTCAAAGGTGAGATAAATGTTGAGAAATACGTTGAAAGCTTGAACACAACCTTTCCAGTTTATGCAAAGTATCAGTGCTACGTTTTGAGAAGACTTTACAAGATGGGCAAGAGAATTTACCAAGTCGAACCTTACCTTGAGACCCTCGAAAGGATATACAAAGCTATAGAGAAGGGAGAAGATTTGGATGGAGTTTCGAAAGAGGTTAGGGAGGTTGAGAGAAAGGTTAATTCAGCTTGGATAAGGTATCAGGAGGAGTTTTTAAGAGGGGATTTCGATTCTCTTGTCGATGCTACGATTGAATTCACGAAAGCTGACGCTGAAAGGTTTACTGTTAGAGATAGAATGAGGGCTGAAGAAGTTGCAAAGATTGGAGATTGCTTGGTTGAATCTGGGCAAATTCACGTTCTACTTCCAGAAATTTTGAGAGAGAAGGGATTTGAGGTCGAAATTATAGATTTGCCGAGGGAAATAGCGAATAGAATTGGTGTAGAGTTCCACTTGAACCCCGGAAATGAACTCACAATCAGATACATGCTCGGTGAAGAAGTGAACTACGATGAGGCGAGGTTGATGTGCGCTCAAAGCATAATATACGTTTCGTTGATACCTAAGGAGGAGCTTTTACCGAGCGAAAAGGAGAGGTATCCACATCTCGTGAGGGAGTGCAAGATAGCAAAAATGGTTAGAAAGCTCAGCTACGAAAAATGCAAGAAATTATTTTATAAAATTTGGGGAAGGAAGAATTTTATGTAGATTATCTCAATTCAAGGCTATGATAAGTGAAAAAGAGGTTCTTCACGTTGCAAACTTGGCAAAGATCGAGTTAAAACCTGAGGAGGTAAAGAAGTTTAAGGAGGAATTCTCAAAGATTTTGGAATACTTCAGCATACTTGACGAGGTTGGAGAGGATGTAGAACCAACTTATCACGTTCTCCCTTTGAAAAACGTTTTTAGAGATGACAAACCAAAGGAGCCTTTGCCAAGGGAACTGGTTTTAATGAACGCAAGGCATGTAGAAGAGGGTTACTTCAAAGGGCCTAAGATAATGGAGGATTGATTATGATAACCGTTAAAGAGTGGAGAGAGAGGCTTGAATCTGAGAGATGTTACGATCTTATTTCGGAACTCTTCGAGAGAATTGAAAAAAGTAAGCTGAACGCCTTCATAACGCTGAACAAGGAAGAGGCTTTGATGTTGGCTGAGGAATACGATAGAGGTAAGCTTAAAGGTAGGTTGGCTGGAATTCCTATAGCCGTTAAGGACAACATCTGCACCAAGGGTTTGAGAACCACATGTGCTTCAAAGATGCTTCACAACTTCATCCCACCTTACGATGCCCACGTTGTCGAAAAATTGAGGATGGAAGGTGCAATAATAATCGGAAAGACCAATATGGACGAGTTCGCAATGGGAACAACAACCGAAACTTCCTACTTTGGGGTTGTAAGGAATCCTTACGACTTGGAGAGGGTTGCTGGTGGTAGTAGTGGGGGGAGTGGTGCCTGTTTACACGGTGAAAGCGTTTTGGCTTTAGGGAGTGATACTGGTGGTAGTATAAGGTGTCCAGCAAGCTTTTGCGGGGTTTACGGTTTAAAACCGACGTACGGTTTGGTTTCGCGTTACGGCCTAATACCCTACGCAAACTCCCTTGAGCAAATCGGACCGATGGCGAATTCCGTTGAAGATTTGGCACTTCTACTTGAGGTTATAGCTGGGAAGGATGAGAGGGATTCGACGAACGCTGGAGTGGAATTTAGGTTTAAGCCCGAAGAGAAGAGGTATAGAGTTGGTATAGTTA
>JALWDS010000037.1 GCA_027036775.1 Archaeoglobaceae archaeon
TCTCTAAATTTGGCTCTGGCGGAGGTATCTAATGCGGTGTGGAAGCATAACGTATTGTATGGTAAAAATCTCAGAAGAACAAGCCAATAAAATGTTTAAAGCGCTGGAGAAGCTCAGAGATGTGGTAATTTTTGAACCTCTTGAGAAATACTTGGAAAGTGCAATAAAAATCGCCATAAATAAGATCATAACGGTTTACGATGCCTTGTATATAGCCCAAGCAAAGGAGATTGGAAAACTGCTCACAAGCGATGAAAAACAGAGAAAGACTGCGAAGGAACTTGGTATTGATGTTGTGTTTATCGAATGAAATTTATATTTTATTACTAAAAATACTGATACCATCCAGATAGACTAATAAAAAATTAATATATTAAAATTAATTCTAAAATTTTACAATTTTTGCAACGTCCACTTCTTCAATAATTCCTCGATCTACCTTAACTTCCAATACTATGTAGAAATCTCCTCCGGATTCTAGTCGGCTTATAATTTTTCTTGCAACTTTTTTTGCTCCAGCTATGTTAGCGGTAATAATTCTCGCTGATGCTAATGTGCCATATCCATGGCATCCCATGAATCCAACAATACCCTTAGAGGCAAAGCTTGTTTTTTCTTTAAATATGATTAATCCATAATCTGCCAAATAAGTTTTTCTGTTAAAATCGTAATCTGGAGAGAATACTTCTCCATCATCGTCTATCAAGTCATAATTGGGGCTTGTGAGGTTAAATCTAACAGGAGACTCGTTAATTAGCCATTCTGAATATAGATTTGATACTGGTCCCCCAAACAGTAGCGTTCTATAGGTATATATCCTAGTTTTTTCATCTATTTCGTCTTTTCTCCATATTAGATGAACACCCCTATACTTTTCTAAGGCCTGTTTAACTTCAAGTAGTGCTGATGGTGCGGCCAATACATTCTTTGTTCTGCTTAGTTCATCTTCATACGCCTTTGGTATTCCAAGCGATTTTATTCTTCTGAATTTTTCTTCTTTTTTTGTATACCATGAAGTGCCATAACATCTATCGTCTGGAATTAAATGGTCTAATAAAGTCTCAAAGGGTTTTAACCGATTCTTAAGGGTTTTAAGTGTTTCACTTAATTCCAAATTTGCTATAGCGCATAAAACAAGCCCTTTCGCAAGAGCTATTGGTTCATGAAAATCAAAAAACCATGTGCCACTAATTGCACTTTTTACGATTTTTTCGAAGACCTTCCAGAACTTTTCCCATTCAAGATCCAGTTCAAGCATGATTGTTTTTAGGTTAATCTATTGAAAAAAGTAATGACAAAGTATGTAGATAAAGGTAACGAGAAGGAGAGAATAACTAAGAAATGCCTTATTAAAAATTAAAAGTTACTTCGTGAGTTACCAATGTTACTTACAAAAATATCTATCTGTTAATTTTATAATTTTTAAGTTAATTTTTAATTTTTACAATCTTTACATAATCTTATATCCTTCAGCGGAGCAACAAGAATAGATATTATGCCACAACCGAATACGAAGAAGCTATAACCAAATCTGAAATAACCTTTATCTGCGTAGGAACTCCAGCAAAGGATGATGGCTCTATCGATTTAAAATACGTAAAATCTGCATCTAAAAAGATTGGAAAGGTGTTAGCTGACAAGGACGATTTTCATGTTGTAGTTGTAAAAAGCACCGTGGTTCCAGGCACAACAGAAAACGTTGTTAAACCAATTATTGAAGAGAAATCTGGCAAGAAAGCCTTTGAGGATTTTGGTTTAGCTATGAATCCTGAGTTTTTGAGAGAAGGTAATGCTGTCAACGATTTTTTCAATCCTGACCGAATTGTAATTGGCGTTAAAGATGAAAGAACAAAATCGATTTTGGAAGAGTTGTATAAACCGTTCAAATGTCCCAAGTTGATTACGGACATAAAGACTGCTGAAATGATAAAGTATGCTTCAAATGCGTTTTTGGCAACTAAGATCAGCTTTGCAAACGAGATTGGGAATATATGCAAGAAGCTGGGGATAGATGTTTATGAAGTGTTTAGGGGTGTTGGGTTGGATCACAGAATAAATCCAGCGTTTTTCAGAGCTGGAATAGGTTTCGGAGGTTCGTGCTTTCCTAAAGACGTTAAAGCTCTGATCAGAAAGGCTGAAGAGCTTGGTGAAGAACCAAGAATTCTTAGGGCTGTTATCGAAGTGAATGAGAGGCAACCCTTGAAACTGATAGAACTGCTGAAAAAGCACATTCCCAACTTGAAAGGGAAAACCATTGGTATACTCGGACTGGCATTTAAGCCAGACACGGATGATGTAAGGGAAAGCAGAGCAATTCCAATCGTTAGAGCATTGTTAGAGGAGAGAGCTAACATCATCGCTTACGATCCAAAGGCTATGGATAACTTTGCAAAGATTTTTCCTCAAATCAAATACGCTAACTCTGCTGAAGATGTTACTGCCAAATCTGAAGCTGTATTAATGGTTACGGAATGGAAGGAGTTTGAAAAATTGAATTATAGAGGCAAAATCGTAATAGACGGTAGAAGAATCGAAAAAGCAATGAAAGAAGCTAAGATATACGAAGGAGTGTGTTGGTATTGACACATTCCCCGCCCTAAAAAGCGAGACTCTCTTAGCGATGTTTTGTAATCAGGAAAATTTTTATATTCTGGAAAATAGAAAGATTCTGGTGGTTAAATGTGAGTCTGGAAGTATCGGCAAGAATCGGGAAGAAGTTTGCTCTTTATCTCCCTAAAAGCGTGGTAGATTTACTCAAAGTAAAGGAAGGAGACATGGTGAAGATTTCAGTTGAAGGGGGTAAAATGATAGTTGAAGTTATAAGAGATCCAATCGATCTCGCTTTGCATGGGAAGAAGTTTGCCAAGATATCTGTTGAAGAAGTTGAAAGGATAAGCTTGGAGGAGCAGAATAAGTATGGAGGTTCTGCTTGATACTTCTTTGCTTTTGCCGACTCTCGGAATTGAGGTCGAAAGAGCTGATAAAATCTTGAAAAAGCTTAGGGACTACGAGTTGTATTATTCAGACTTCAGCATTTTAGAGTGTCTTTGGGTTGTCAATTCACTCAAAAGGAAAGGCAAATTCGATCGTGATTCTTTCGAAACTGGAATTAGAAGTATATTTGAATGCTATGCTAAAGCTGAGATTAACGCTGAAATAATTCTAAGAGCTTTTGAAATCTATGAGGTGGGTCATAAAGACATTATAGATTGCATTCTTTACTCAATTGCCTTAAGATACAACATGAAGTTTGCAAGCATAGATAGCGAGTTGAAAAAGTTTATAAAGAATAATAATTTAAAATACGTATTTTTTGAATAATGTGAAAAAGGCTAATTCTGGCAACCGACTCTGGAACAGGTGTGTTTACTATTAGTGCTCATAAGTTTGTGATTCGGAATGAGGTTAGTAAACTATTTTAAATTTAAACTCCAAAATACATTCATACCAAAGGTAATAGAAGTAGTATATGAGAATAGAGTATTTAAGCCTCTTGAAAAGGTTGATCTAGAGGATAAAATGAAGCTGAAGATAGCGATTGCAGAGGATAGGAAAGATGTCGTAAAATTATACAAGGGAATTCTCGGAAAAGCGAAGGTTGAAGAACTAAAGGAATTTGAAGAGGAGGCTATGATGTGATAATGGTAGATACAAACGTTTTCTACAATTTTCTGTTCGAAACGGAGTTGACAGAAAAGGCAACCAGAATATTTGAACTTGAAGAACCTCTATTCACATCTTTTACGGTGATAAACGAAACGCTTTACGTGATCTCAAGAAAAATTGCCGAAAGAAAGTTTGGTATCAGATCCTACAGGAGATTTAGAAAGTTTGTGTCCAGCAACGGTTATGAACACTTCTTGGAAGAGTTAACAAAGTTATTTAGCTTACTGGACAATTTAGACATCACCGTTCTGAGGGATCATCAGAATGTCTATGAAATCTGGGAGCTAATGAAAAATTACAACCTACTGCTGAACGATGCTCTTATAGTTGCAACTTGTAAGCATTACGGAATAAAGAAGATTGCAACTTTTGACGAAGATTTTAAAAGAGTTGATTTTTTAGAAATTTTGGAGGTGAAAAATGAGGGTTAGAAAACTATTTTAATCCTAAATCAAAAATGTAACTATGACCAAGGTTATCGAAGTTATATATGAAAAAGGAGTTTTCAAGCCCTTAGAGAAAGTTGATTTAGGGGATGGGGACATAGTAGTAATTGAGATAAAAGAAAAGAAGATTAGCGAAAGGTTTTATCAGGTATTGGAGGAACTTGAGAAGAAAGCTCCAAAAGTCCGCAACGCTTTCAAGGCCTTAGAGGAGATTAGAAATGATCGTTATTGACACCTCTGTTTTTATTGATTACGTATTCGAGGAGGACGCCACGAGAAAAGGTATGGCTAAGGAAATTCTTAAACTCGTAAAGGGACTTAAGGTATTTGCGCCGAGAATTCTACTTATCGAGTTTGTAGCCGTGGCAAGGCGATTAGGTTTGGCGATTTCAAAGCTTGATGTGATTAGGTTAACAGCGGACTTTGTTCTACTTTCTGAAGATGTAATATTCGATGAGGCTCTTAAGATAGCAGAAACTGTTCATCCAAGAGCTACAGATGCTTACTTTATTGCAACAGCGAAACTGACGAACTCTATTCTGATAACGAACGATAGGATTATGGCGAACAATGCAAAGAAGTACGGAATAGGAGCTTATTACTTGATCGAAGAATTTGATAAGGCTGTAAACAGAATAAAAGAGTTGTAGTTTAAGCAGAATATTTTAAACTTAAACTCCAAAATACAATTATGACAAAGGTTATTGATGTTATCTATGAAAACGGCGTATTTAAACCTCTTGAAAAGGTTGATTTGAAGGAGGGTGAAAGAGTTAAGGTAATAATTAAAAAGAGCGTAGAACATTTGGTTGGAAAGTACGGTAGGAGGAAGGTAAATTTTTTGGAATTGAAGGATGAGATTTATGACAGAAGAAGCCATATTCATCGATAGTTCTGTATTTTTGATGTTCTTCATAGATGGAGTAAACGTTTTCGATAAACTTGAAGGTAAGTTGCTAACGTCCGTAAATGTAATTGAAGAAGTTACCTACGTTTTAACAAAAGAGAGAGCCAAGGATTTAAAGGGAGTCGATAGGCACTACGATCTTCTGAATTACTTAAGAGAAAATCCAAACTTCGTATCCGAAATATCTGAGGAGGTTATTTCGGATATAACGGATGTCCTAAATTTCTACGACATATCGGTTTTACCTCCTGCAAACCATTCCGCAATGTTCGAAATCGTGAAGTCATACGGTTTGCTTCCGAATGATGCCTTGATAGTTGCGACGTGTAGGTATTATGGGATAAAGAAAATAGCAACTTTTGACGAAGATTTTAAGAGAGTTGATTTTATAGAAATTTTGGAGGTGGATGAAGGTTAGGATGGTTGTTATACTGGAGATGTGTAGATGTGTCTGAGCATGGTAAAACTATTTTAAAACTTAAACTCGAAGTATGTTCATGCCAAAAGTGATCGAGGTTATATACGAAGACGGTGTCTTTAAACCCCTTGAAAAGATTGATCTACCGCAGGGAGTTAGAATAAGAATGGAAATAAAGGAAGAACTTGGAGTAATAACTGAAGATTTCTTAAAAGAGCTGAAAAGATTAATAGATTCTTTGCCAAAGACGAAAGTAGATTTCAAAAAACTCGACAAGATTTATTATGAAGGAAAAATGCTTCGTTGACACAACTGTAATACTTAAAGTAATACTTGAGAAACGGATCGATGTGCTTGAGGAATTGTCCCGATACACTTTACATACTTCAGTGAATGTTCTTGAAGAGTCTGCTTTCAAAATTGTAGTTAGTAGTGTTCTCGAAGCCCTCAAAGTTGAGAAAGTAAACATATACAAGATTAAAGAGAAGTTCGAGAAGGGAGTTGGGATAGATTTAATCTCAAAGAGGTTGCATGTTCTGAATTATCTTAAAAGTAGGCTTATTGTTATCCCACTTAACGACAAAATTTTCGAATTTTCGAAAGAAATAATAAAAAAGTAAAGAAGATCGCTACTTTTGATGAAGATTTTAAGAGAGTTGATTTCTTGGAGGTTTTGGAGGTGAAAAAATGAAGGTTAGGAAGGCTGTGATTTTTCGCAATTAGAAATTAATTCTTCAAGAGCATTGACACGTTCCATAGAACATCATAGCATAGAGGTATGGATAGTAAGTGGAATAGAAACCTTATGTAAATGTTGTTTCTGACCTTTTCCGTGGTTTTTAGTTTTCTTGGATAACCGATAGATTGTGGTCTTTTTGGATCGTGGTGTTCAGAGTAACATATAAAACCTCTGTAAACCTTGGCTCCAATTCTCACCAGATCGAATTCGAAGAAAAAATTCATTCTCAGTTTTTATATATTATATATTATAACTATATATTGTTTGCTAATTCTTCATAACATTTTATAGTTTCTTTTGCTGTCTTTTCCCATGAAAATTCTTTAGCTCTATTTATTCCAGCTCTTGATAGTTTCTTTCTTAACATTCTATCCGTAACTAATGTATACATTGCGTAAGCCCATGCATTGGTATCATATGGATTTAGAAGTATACCATTTTTACCCACTATCTCTGGTAATGAGCCCACATTTGATGCAATTACAGGACATCCACAAGCCATTGCCTCCAAAACTGGTAGGCCAAAACCTTCATAATATGATGGCCTAATGAAGATATCTGCACAATTATATAGCCTTACCAGTTCTTGTTCTGGCACATAACCTAATATTAAAATATCTTTATATAAATTATATTTATTAATTATATCCTTTATATTTCTTGGTATACTTCGCCAAGTATTTTTACCGAAATAAACTAATTTGTGATCAACACCCATTTTTTTTAATTTATAATAAGCTATTATTATTTCCTGTGTCAAGGTGTTCGTAAGTATATATGGTTGCCCAATTGGATTATTTTTAATTTTTAATGGTTTAAATATTTCTGCTTGAGCCTCGTATACAACACGTATTTTTTCTTCTGGAATCTTTAATAACCTTATTAAATCTTTCTTAGTATTATTAGATACAGCAATAAATAAATCCACTTTATCTTTTATCATAGCTAGAGACGGTTTCCAACTTATATCATGTAGGAACTTTAATGGATTTGGCAAAGGATATTTTGTTCTTAAAAACGAGAAAAATAAATATAAATCATGAACAGTTAGAATTTTTTTAAATTTACCTTTAAGTAAAAAATAAAAATTTTCCAGAGGATTTGGAGCTGGTAAGTGAAAGACATCTATATTGTATTTATCTAACAATTTCGGAGCTTTGAATAATATTGTAAATGCTTTCCTTGGAATAAACGGTAACAATGGGCATATTATTTCTTTAGTTCCTTTATATAGGTTATCTTCATACTTAAAATAGTGTATAAGATATATATTTAAATCAACTTTTTCTTTTTCAATAACTTTTTTCATTGTATTAATTAATCTTTTTACATATTGCGCAACTCCAACTTTATTTTTTTCGAAATCATATACATCCGTAGCTATGCAAACATTAATCATAATTATATTATCCCTCCAAATACTTTATTTATTTTCTTTAATAAATTTCGTAGCATACTAAATAGCAAACAAAAAACTCTATCTCCAATTTTTGGATTTTTAACACCAACCATCATTCCTCCATGAAGGTAATAAACTTTAAATCCATAAGGTTCAAGAAATCTTCTAAAAATTTCATAATTAAAATAAGTCTTATGTGTTGGATCTTCTATCCAGTTTTTCCTACAAATATCAAAGTCTAAACATTCAATAACGATGTGTCCCTGTGGTTTAGATACTCTTAGTAACTCTTTAAGAAGTATCTCCGGTTTATCTGTATGTTCTATAATGTCAAATGCCATAATGCTTTTAAAGGAATTATCTTTAAAAGGTAAATTATGAAAATCAGCTATTATATCTGGATAACAGGTTGGATCAATATCCATGTTTATTGCACCGTTTATATGCAACCTACCACAACCAACATTTAGTGTGCTACCTTCTACCAAATATCTATTTATTAGAAATAATTTCCTACTATCGATTTGTGAATTGTCAAAGATTCCTTTAAATAATTTAAATAGTCCAAATCGAACAATCATATTTATAAACCTCCAAAGTCTCTCTTGCCGTTTTTTCCCAACTAAATTCCATACTCCTCTCCAAAGCTTTCCTGTCCATTTTAATATTTTTATCCAAAATCTTTAAGATACTTTCTGCGAATTCCTGCACGCAATTATCGTCGAGATCGATTAAAATTCCAGCATTGCCAACGACTTCTGGTATTGAGGCTTTGTTACTTGCAACTACTGGAACTCCACAAGCCATAGCTTCCAGTATGGGTAAACCAAATCCTTCATATTCTGATGTGTGCAAGTAAACATCTGCCGAATTGTAAAGCTTGGGCATATCTTTTTCATCTATCCAGCCCATGTTTATAATACCTTCGCCTTCCAATTTCTCAGAATACCCTGCTTTTATCATTTTGACATCATCTCTACACTTCTTAATCTCCTCAAAAACAGCTTTAGCCAAATCTACACGTTTATGTTCATCGTTCGATGCAACGTAAAGAATGTGCTTTTCTTCTGGATTTAATCCAAAATATTTCTTGCAATCTTCTCTGTTTAGAGGTTTGTAGAGTGAATGATCGACACCTTGGTAGATAACAATGATTTTTTCTCCATCAATTCCAAGTAACCTCATAATTTCGCTTTTTGTGAAATTTGATATCGCTATTATTTTATCTACTTTTTTCAAAGCTCTTGGTGTTAAGATCCATTGCAATTTTGTTGAGGTGTCTCTTATAGTTGAAGGATAAAGCATAGGCGTTAAATCGTGAACGGTAACAACAAATCTCTTCGGTCTTCTCAGATAAATTACAGGTGCTATAACCTGAGAAGTGGCATGAATTAAATCCGCATTCTTACATTTATATTTTAAAAACCAAGAAACAACAGTTGATCCCAATAATTTATTTTTGTCTCGCAATATTCTATGGATTTCAATGTCAATACTCTCCTCTTGAATTATTTTAACCATATTTTTGAATAGTTCGTCCTCGTACTTCCTTATTCCGCTCATTGGTGAGTTTATTCTTGAAGTGTTCCAATGAATTACCTTCATCTTTTAAAACTTAAAAAGACATTTATTAAACCTTCCTAAACTTCTTTACGAAATTCTTATAAAAATTCCACTGCTCTCTCGTTAAAACGTGAAACTCGAATGGTGAATCCATAAAAATCCTACTGAGCTTTCCGAAGATTTCGAGCTTCTTTTCTCTATTCTTAAATACGTCAGAAACTATTGCAACATCTATGTCAGACAAACCAACCGAATAATCACCTTCAATAACGGAACCGTATATGTATATCTCCGCATTGGGAACTTTCCTTCTTACGATTTCCCCTGTCTCTTTGAGATACTCATCCAAATTTTCGAAGTATTTCCTCCTTCTCTCGTAAATCCTTTTTAAGAATTCTATAGCATCTCCCTCAATTGTTTATACAACCTTAAAGCCTCTTCAACATCTCTTTTTCTAAACTCCTCTGGCATGTATCTTACCGCTATGTATGCGAATTCCAAGTTTCTTAATACATTCCAATTCTCATCGATAAAGCTTTCGATCTCATCTCTTTTAAAAATCGTCGATAAATCCTTAAGCAATCTCCTTAAGCTGTGCGTTATCTCAAAGTAACCGGTTAGATCAAGTAGCTTGGCCTTGATAATCAACTGGCAAGCCTGTTCGATGTGGAACATGGCGAGATCGTAATCACCCCTTTTCAAGTCTTCTAAAGCATCTGTCATAAATCCCTCAGCCCTCTTTAGAAGCGTTTCAATTTCTCTCTTCATAACGAACACTAAACCTTAAAATATACTTTCCTTATCCTTTCAGCCACGTCATTCCAAGTCATCAATTTCACATCCTCAACAGAAATATCGGCTACCTTCCTTATTAATTCAGCAAGTCTCTTTACATCGATTGGGTAATCAATTCCAAAAACGTTCTTGTTATCGATCCATTCCTTCAAAGCGGATTCATTCGCAACTATACAAGGAGTTTTTGCAGCCAAAGCTTCAGCCACAACTATTCCAAAAGCTTCATACCTTGAAAGGAGAACTAATATATCTGCTTCGGCATACTTTTTAACGAGTTCCTCCCTACTCAGATTCTGATAAAACCTAACTCTATTCAAAACTCCCAAATCTCTTGCAAGCTTGATAATTTTTTGCTTATAGCTACCTTTTCCAACAATCTCTAAAATAAAATTATCTAAATATTTCAAAGCTTTAACAACGTAATCCAAACCCTTGTACTTCTCAATCCTTCCAACGTAAAGGATCTTCTTAAAACTTCTATCCCTCTCCCTCTTTATTCTCTCAGCAATCTTGAACTCCTCCAAGTTTATTCCGTTTGGAATCACGTGAATTTTGCTCACATCAACATTAAAATTCTTTAAGACCAATTCCCTTTCGTAATTCGAAACGCAAATCACAGCATCAGCCTTTTCAAACATCCTCTTACCTATCAACTTGTAGGGCTTGTGTAGGAGATTTCTAAAAAATGTGTGCCCATGTGCATGGTAATGAGGAGTAAATACTAATTTATTCCTCTTAGTGAGATATGCAAGGAGGGCAGGAAAAGCATGGTAGTTGTGGGCATGGACTATGTCGTATTTTTCGGAGTTCCTTTTCAAATACCTGTAAAGGTCTAAGGTGAAGTAGTAAGCCTCTCGAGGGGCAAAGGATTTGAATCTCCTAACGGTAATTCCCTCGATTTCTTCAAATTCTGGGAGTTTTCCAGTTGGATCTGTTGTTAGAACTTCTATTTCGAAATCTTTAGCCAATCTTTTAGCTATTTCATAAACGTGAGTCTCAACACCACCTATGTGCGGGTAAAATCTTGGTGATATTTGAGCAATTCTCATATTATCAATATATAATTTCTACCTATGAACTAATATAAGTTGTAGAGGTGTCATTTTTTGGAAATCTTCTTGAAAAGGAAATCCCTATTCCTAATCACTATTCTGTCTTTCGTTTCGATTTCTTCAATTATGCCTTTCAGTTCAATTTCATTTCTGATTATCTCAAATTCGATCATAGCGGAGAGAATGTCCTCGATATTAAAAACATCGATACCTATTTCTCTGGCAACCTTTTCGACTACTTTATCGTTTGAAAGAAGAATCCAATCTCTGTTCTTTGCCAGAGCTATAGCTTCTATTTCTCCAAATCCCAACTTTTTCTTTTTAGCAAGCTCTCTAACTATTTTAACTTCTGTCTCACTCAGGGTAGCGATTCTAATTTTCCCATCGTCTATTAGTTGAATAACGTAATCCACAAAATCGTATCCCTTCTCTTTTGCTCTTAAGATCTCTTCATAAACTCTTGGAGGTATGTAGAACTGAGCTTTGAAAAGTTTTTCGAGTAAATCGAACTTCCTGATCTTTGAAAAACAGCTCAGTATGTCTGTGTCGAGAACGATCATATCATGCTCTTCAGCTTTTCTATTCTCTTCTTCAGCTCAGCTTCATTCGAGCCAACTTCTCTCTTAATTTTTTTGCTGACGAATTCTCTGAATTCCACCACACCCATACCGGCAATTTCGGCAGCTTTTTCAAGAGATATTTCGCCTTCTTTGTATAGTTCTAAGGCAACCTCGATTTTAAGCTGAGGATTTACTACAAACAAAGCTCTTATCGCCTCTTTCAGCAGATCTTCTTCGGAATACTTTTTGAGCAATACATTAATTTCCTTCTGAAAGGCAGACACTTTTAGACTCATTAAATTGATTGCTTCTGGCGATCAAATAAACTTTTTGTCATCTTATTTTGAAACCCTGTAAACATGTGTCTCAACACTACCTATGTGCAGATAAAATCTTGGTGATATTTGAGCGTTCATGTTAGCACCTAAATAGTTAACTTGCCAACGATATTTCCAGTAATCACAAACATAACAACAATTACTATCCCAACAACTTCTGAGAATTTACCTTTCAAAACTTTACTAAGTGTCGAACGGAGTAAGAAAGAAAGATATCCATGTTCAACATTTAAAGGATATTCTTTTGCTAAAATAGCCTTAGAATATCCTTCATAGTATGCTCTTTTTAAAGCATATATTATCGTAGTTCTTTGAACTGGAACTCTATGATAAACGACAGCTGAAGGGTCATAGATTATTTTAACATCTTCTTTCATTTTTTTCAATCTTAAACACAATTCTGTCTCTTCACCTCCAAGGAGTTTTTTCCCGTACCTTCCAATCTCTGTTTTGAACCCACCCGTAATTTTGAAAACATCCCTCCTAAAAGCCATATTTGCTCCTATTGGATTTCTAATCTCAGCCTTCGTTTCGGGCAATCCTTTGTATGTGCATCCCATTATCCAGTCGAGCTCTTCACTTAACCATCTTGGTCTTTTTTTATCGAATACGGGAACAATCTTCCCACCTACAACCCATACTTTTTCATTATCAAAATTTTTCAAAATATTTTTCAACCAATTCTTATCAGCCCAAGCATCGTCATCTATAAAAGCAATAATATCACCACTCGAATTCATTATGCCAGTATTTCTTGCATTAGATAGCCCAAAACCTGATGATGCAAGTATTTTAACCTTGTCTGGAATAGATTTTTTATAAAAATCTATCAAATCTTTAACAGGATCTAGAACTAGTATTATTTCATCTGGCTTTACGGTTTGATTTAATAACGAGTTAATACACTTTAAAACATCTTTATGCCTTTCTTTAGTATACGTTGAAACTATAACAGAAACTTTCATAGCTGTTTCAAATTTTTTATAAACAAAAAGTGATTAGATCTCAGCCAAAAGCCTTCTAACCTCCTTAGCTTTTTTAATACTCACATCCAAAAGCTCGTCGAAAACATCTTCCCTCAACAGAAACGGCCCACTCTTCTGAATTGAGACTATGTTGTCGTCTTGATCCGTGGTTATCGTTATCGTGTTCTTCCCTACGCTCAACTCATCCCTGCAGGGATCAACCAATATCTTGTCCTCGTAAACGAGAGACGTTATTGCAATTGGCAGATTTCTAACTGGCAGTGGAAAGTCGTCTCCAACCTCGAATCTCTCAGCTGGGACTGTTGTGTTCAACAGAGCAGATATCGCTGCCAAGGCGGATGCATCCATCAGGTTACCGTCGTCATCGAGAGCCCAAATATCTATGAATATCATCCAGACCTTGCTTCCCTCCTCTACGCACAGCTTCTTCAAATCCACAGCTTCGCTGTGCCTAATTCCCCTATCGACAACCCTCGCAAGTTCTATCGCATTCTCATCCGGTGGTCCGGGCTCAAAAGTTGGTGAAGCCAAGGGAACGAGCTCCGCATTTGTTATTATTATCCCCTGATCCGGTGTGTCTGGAAAAGGTTCACCTATCTGCATCTTAACTCCCGCAACGACTTGAGTGTTCCCAAGCTTAACGTAAGCTGAACCTTCAGCCTTCTTTATCAAACCGGTCTTTATCTCAATAGGCCTAATCTCATCGAACCTCCTCCCATCGATCCTCTCCCCTTCCCTAATCTTCGCCAAAACGTAATCCCTTCTAACCTCCATTAAAATTTCGTCGCTCATTCCATCACCTCTTCCTCCTTGATGTATTTCTTAAGTATCGCCTCTCTCTGAAGCTGGTAAATCTGCATGGCCCCCCTCTTAGCCATCTCCAAAGCCGTCTTGAGCTCCTCTTTAGTTACCCTCCCGTCCATCTGTAAAAGCGTTATGGACTCGATCTTACCGTTCCTTATGAGAAATGCGAACGGAATGTCCGCTTCACCGTAGTTGTCCTCTTCCTTCATCGGATCCAAAACCAAAATGCCTTCAACCTTGGCAACTGCAACCGAAGTAACCATTCCCCTCATCGGAATTCCAGCATCAATCAACGCTACGCTCGCAGCGTTTAAGCATGCGGTCCTCGAACCAGCATCAGCCTGCAAAACCTCGACGAATATGTCTATTGCGGACCTTGGAAACAACTCCTTCATTATGACTGGCTCCAAAGCTTCCCTGCTGACCTTCGATATCTCAATACTCCTTCTATCCGGTCCCGGTCTCTTACGCTCTTCAACACTAAAGGGTGCCATGCTGTAACGGTACCTTATTATAGCCTTGCTCGGATCCTCCAAGTGCTTCGGATGAACCTCCCTAGGCCCATATACGGCAGCTACAACTTTGTTCCCACCCATCTCCAAGTAACACGAGCCGTCAGCCCTGTTTAAAACACCCGCTTCTATCTTTATAGGTCTAAGTTCATCGAAAGCCCTTCCGTCCAACCTCTTCCCGTCAACTATCAGCTTTATCTCCTCCATTACCATCACCCTTCAACCTCTCCTCTGGAATCTCTGGAACCACCTCCCCTCCCTGATTTTCGATCTTTCCTTCTCTTTCACCTTTTACTTCCTCGGGCTTAGCCAAACCCATTTCTATTTTCCTCTTCTTTACGAATTCTGCAATTCTGTCCGTCAAACCTTCGGTATGAGCCTCCTGCTCGATTATGTATATCGCCTCTTCAGCAATAGAAACCTTCCTTCTATCGCCGTTTATCCAGATCAGACCGTTCTGTCCAACGATTATCTGAACGTCCAACTCGGACTTTAGAAGCTTTATCATGCTACCCTTCTTACCTATAACCCTTGGAACCCTCGTGGG
This sequence comes from Archaeoglobaceae archaeon, assembly GCA_027036775.1. Lineage (GTDB taxonomy): Archaea > Halobacteriota > Archaeoglobi > Archaeoglobales > Archaeoglobaceae > Archaeoglobus_B. The sequence continues at coordinate 14,733 of JALWDS010000037.1, forward strand.
ATTTATAACGACGATTCTACCTACCCTTATCGGCCTGCAAAGCTTGTCCTTCATTGTCAAAGTTACCCTCATCTTCGGATCTATGTTCATGACTTTGGCAATTATCGCATCCCCTATGTCCAAAACCTCGTTGGGTTTCTTGTTCGGTCTCATGTTAGGATTTTCCAAAATTGGCAGAAAAGCCACGTAAGGTGAGAGAATATCCACAATCCAACCGTTGGCCGTAACCTCCTTAACGATTCCTATAACGGTGTCACCTACAGAAGGAACGTATCTACCCTTTAAGGGAATGACCCTCACGGTCGTTTCCGTTTTATCGAGCAAACCCAAAACCCTTGCGTAAACCCTGTTTCCCTCAACGTATGTGTTTGGCCCCGCTGTTTTCGGATTGGTCGATAACAGGTCACCGGGTAAAACTATCTTCCTGCTAACCTCCATTACATCACCTCATAACTGTATCCTCTTCAAAACCTTCGTCAAAGCCTCACCCTTAGAAACCCTACCCAAAAGGTCGAGCAGATCACCGTGCAGTCCAGCGGGAATTCTCATTACACAGATCCAACTCCCGTCCCTCTGCCACTCCTCCTTCACGACGTTTCCGAATGAATACAAAGCGGATATGGCCTTTCCAGTGTATTCTGGTGGAATCTTTATTGCAATCTCTATCTCTTCGAACCTCATCGGCAGTATGGGTTTCAGAGCCTTGACTATGTCTTTGATCTGAGCCTCAACCGGTTTGAAAATGTCTATGTGAACCTTGGCCTGCTCCAAAGCCATCTCAATCCTTTGAGGTGGATGAGGCGCTCCAGTTCTTGGGTCAACTGTATTCCTCCTCAAATACTCGACTATCTGCTTTCTCTTCTGCTCCAACATCTCCTTCCTCTGCTCCGCTGTAATCTGCACCTCTCCCTCCAAAATTATCTTCCTCGCAATCGTCTTTATGTCTGAAGTTCCGAAAACCTTCGTAAGCTCCTCCTTGGAAACCCTCTCCCCCTTCCTCGCATCTTTGAAAATTTCATCAACGGCTAAAAGCTGTTCGAAATCAACGTCCTTACCCTCTTTCAAGTCTCTTGCCAAATAGGGATCGACGAGAACTTCGAAAACCTCACCACCCTTCTTCAACCTTGCGATCACTGCCTTCTCAAGCGAGACCATAATTCATCACACTCCTTATAGGTTAGAAGTCTCGCCTTTTAATGGTAAAAGTGCCCGCTTTTTATACTCTTCCAAACCCTTTCTTGCGATATTGATTGAAGCATTTAAATCTCTATCAATTATCAAGCCACAGTTTGGACAATGGAATAGTCTTTGATTTTTGAAGTTCTTATAAATGAAACCACAGTTAGAGCAAGTTTTGGACGTATTTCTTGGAGAAACTTCGATAACTGGGACACCTTCAAGCTTAGCTTTGTATTTGATTTTTTGGATTAAGTTGTAGTAGCTCCATCTGTGCAAAATCTTTCTAATCTTCTTAGCATTTCTATTTTTCTTAACCCCCTTCAATTTCTCAATAACTATGGCTTTTCTCATTCTTTTAGCAGTCAGGACTAACTCTTTAGCAATTTTATGGTTTAAGTTATTAACATAGTTTCTGTCCTTGTGTCCCAAATCCTTGTCTTTAATACCGAAGATACTCATTAATCTCTGCTGTCTCCTTGCTCTTAGCTTCTCATAGTATTCTTTCCTCTGAATTAATTCGTCCCCTTGAAACCTCATAACTTCCCTACCTCTCTCATCCGCAACCACAATTATATTATAATAACCGAAATCGACTCCTAAGAACCCTTGGGGTTTAAATGGCTTCTTCTCTGGAACTTTAACGGATATGCAGGCGTAGAAATCCTCTCTGTCCTTGGTTATGGTAACTCTACCATGTTTATACTGTAAATATCTGCGATGATATTTCCTAACGTAAAGAGGCAAATAAACTCGCTCCCTCGGTCTTAACGGAACAACTAATCCATCATTCTCTATTTTGACATCTACTCCTTTGAAGTATATGCAATTTGAGTTAAATTTTGGCTTTTCTCTTCCATTCCAGCTTCTCCATATTTCTAAAGCTAAGTTCATCGCATCTTGAATAACGTTTGAGTGTAGATTGAACTTCTCTCGGATTCTTTGATAAGCAAAGCTGTGTAAATTCCCTCTATTCGGTTCTTCTCCTAATTCATCTATCGCTTTCAACCATTCGTTTACACATGCTTTAAATTCACTCATTGCTTCGATTAACATCTTCTCCTTCCTCCTTGTTAAAGTTCTCATTTTTATTTTTAGCGTGAGTTTCATATTACGCATTTTAATCGTAAAGCTTATAAACCTTGCTACCAACCTTCTTTGAGGGTGCTCTGACCGTGCCCGATGACACCAACCGTAGTTCCCCTGCGGGGAACCTTCCCGCTAAAGCGGGAAGAGGAGGTCAGTTCCCCAACTCCCGCCTTATCACCTCGTTGGCCTTATCAACGTAATCCTTTACCTCTTCAACACTCAAAATTCTGAACATCTTATCCTCAACCCTTATAACTCCAACCTCTATTCCGTCATACGTGAGTTCGCTCTCAATGGCCTTACCCATCGCTATCATAGCCTTAACAATCGCGTCGTCCAAACTCATGTTGTCATCGTACTCCTTTTCGAAATACTCCATCACAACGTTTCTTCCAGCTCCTATTGCGGTAGCTTTGTATTCCAGCAGAGCTCCGCTTGGATCCGTTTCATACAATCGGGGTTTTTCATCGATTCCCGCTATCAACAGAGATACACCGAAAGGTCTAACCCCACCGAACTGTGTGAACTGCTGTTTGAAGTCGCAAATCCTCTTGGCCAAATCCTTAACGCTTATAGGCTCGTCGTAAGTTAAACGGTTTATTTGAGCCTCTAACCTCGCCCTATCTATTAAAATCCTCGCATCCGCAACCAATCCGGATGTTGCTGCACCTATGTGATCGTCAATGATGAAAATCTTCTCTATCGTATCCGGCTCCAAGAGCTTACTCGTAACCCTTCTGTCAGCAACCAACAAAACGCCTTCCTTCGTTTTAACCCCTATTGCCGTCGCACCTCTCTTTACCGCCTCCCTCGCATACTCAACTTGGAACAACCTTCCGTCTGGACTGAATACCGTTATAGCCCTATCGTATCCCATCTGAGGCAGATGCATACCATCACCCCTTCAAGAACTTTCTCACACAACTTTTAATCGTTCCGCTAACGCCCAATATCCTTATAGCAATCCTAACACCATCCACACTATCTACGAGATTGAGTCCAAACTTCACGTCTTTTAAAGATTCCCTATAACACATCAAAATTCCCCTCTTACCATCGAAATGCTTCAATTCAAGCCCCAAAAACTTAAGTTCACCAAAAAGGGACATCATGGTTTCCTTAATAGCCTCGAAAAGTTTATTTCCATCGACATCACCCTCTGAAATAACTTCAAACGCTATGTATCTCTTCTTCTTTCTCAAAGCTGGAGGTAACCCCTTCACAGAGTTTGTGGGCTGAAGGCCTCGCCTTTCAAGAGTAAAAAAACCCGCTTTTTCCGAAACATTTTTATTCTTCCTCATCTTAACACCTCTTAGAGGGTCGCTCTGACCCGGCCCAATGACCCTAACCGAAGGCTATGACCCCGTCGTGAGACGGTCGCGAGCCGGTTCGCCTATGGCGAACCTTCCCGCTAAAGCGGGAAGAGGAGGTCAGACGATCACCATAATCAGATACAAAATTATTAAAAGGACTATTAAAACGATTACAGCTATTGTGCCAATTCTCTGTATTCTTTTCTTTTCCCTTTCATCCATGAACTCTATTTCCATCTCCTTCTTACATCCCTCAATTATCACCTCGACCTTCCTCTTCCTCTTGACGTTCGAGCTAAAGGTGAATTCGAACGAACCGTTTGAATGAGTGTAGACGGTTCCGTAGTTCATTCCATCGACAAGAAAGTTAACCTTGGTCTTCAAAGGCAACCACATCTTTCTCTTCTCATCGTAAACTTGAGCGTATCCCCTAATCACCACTTCTTCCCCAACAACTGGTTTCTTGTCGCTCGCATGTAGTCCAGCTATTCTAACCTTCATGACAACCTCTTGCCTATCGTCGCAAGGTAGGCGAGGTATGCATCCAACTGAATTCTGTCGTGAGCTCCTTCTGTCAATCTGAAGTCTATCTCACCCAGCTTGTCAATGAGCATGACCTTGACCCTCTCGTCCAAGTTCGATGCCAGTATTTCTCTGAAAAGCTGAGAGACTATGTCCTCTCCGCTCATTCCGTATTCCACCATCATCCTGTCCAAAATCTGCCTTGCCTCCAAGAACTTCCCGCTTAAAGCGGTCTCTATGAGCTTTCTCATCTCCTCGGGTCTTGCCGTAGCGGTAATCTGATATATCGCCTCAGCGGTAACAACTTCCCCTAAGGCTGAGGCACCTTGCAAAGCGTTTATAGCCTTTCTGAAATCTCCGTTTGCAATGTAAACCAAGGCATCTAGGGCATCTTCCGTAATCTTAACACCTTCACTTTCAGCAATTTCCTTTAACCTCCTCTTCATTGCATCTGGGGGTATGGGTTTGAACTTAAAAACAGCACATCTCGATTGAATCGGCTCTATAATTCTGCTGATGTAGTTACAGCTCAGTATGAATCTACAAGTCTTGGAGTACATCTCCATCGTCCTTCTCAAGGCAGCTTGGGCATCTGGAGTTAGTGCATCAGCCTCATCCAAAAATATTATCTTGAAGGGAGCACCACCTATTGGAGCTGTCCTTGCAAACTCCTTTATCTTGTGCCTAACGACATCTATGCCTCTCTCATCCGAATTGTGCAGCAGAACTGGAATCTCTCCAGCGAAGAACATCTCATTGTTTGGCACTGAAACGTCGTAAACGTAATCGTTGTAGTCTATCAATTCGATTCTCTTAACTTTTAGAGCGTGTAAATCTGTGTAAGCGAGCTTTTTGATCAATTCAAACACTTTCCTCTCGTTTTCAGAAAGCCTACTCTCATCAACCATCCTAACGATCCTCTTAAGCACATCTTTTGAAACCCTCTCTTTACCTTCGTAGAGTTGATGTCTCAACTCGTATCTCCAATTTCCATCAATTTTGTCCTTTATCTTTTCAAGCAGAGATAAGATGGGTTTCGCCGGTAAAAGATCGCTCTTCTTCCAGTTCATTCCACCTTTCCAGATCAATCTAACCTCCCTATCGAATATCGAGCTTTCAATTCCAGAAATCCTTGCAAGCCAAGCTATGTCGATTAGCAAATTCCTTGAAACTGAGGTTATTCTGACGACATTGCTCCACTCACCATAACCGTCGCCATCGGCTAAGCCTTTGAGATAGGACAATCTGTTCTCAAGCTTTGCTGAGAACATGAAGCTTGGAACCCGCTTGTTCTTAGCCTTAAATCCATTTCCATCGTAGAAGTAGTCTCTGAAGAACTTAGCCAACTGTGTGCTCAAAATTCTGATCTGCTTGGCTGAAAGTCTTTTTCTGTTAAATCCAGAAGTTGTGTAGTTTTCGTAAACGCTCAAATTGTGATGTCCAGCGAAAGTTCTTATTTTCTCTATCAAACCTTGTTCTCTTGCGTTTATGATCTGACCAGAAGTGTTACCTCTAAATCCTACAGCACCTTCCGCTGTGTATAAACCAAAAACCCACGCACTATTTTCGTTTAACTCCAGATCGTCTATCACAGCTGTTCTTGAAGTTAAAGCAGTTCTGTATTCTGAAAGACTTAAAACGTTAAGATTGCCTTTGAGTTCTGCGGTAAAGCTTAGAAGGAAGTCTCCTTCCTTAATTTCATTAGCCTTAATAGTCTTTAATCCATCTTCGCTTAGAATCATCACCGAGTGATTTCCAGTCAACTCTATTACTCCACCACCTTCCAAGTGGACTCTCAGGATTTTGGGAACCCAATGTCTGATTAAGGCTGAAACCTTGGCCCATACAACCTTGTAGTCTTTGTCAATCGTTAGAACCTCCAAGTTATCCACTTTAACGTAACCCTCATCGTTCTTGAAGTACATTCTGTCGAGTTCTTCAAACGTTACTCGCTTAACTTCACCGTCGATTTTGATTAGAATAGGCGTATCCTTTGAAACCGATGCATTCAACTCAATGAAGTTATCCCTCCAGTGCTCTCCAAACAAATCCCTCGTTAGAGCTATTGCCGTAGCGGTTTTACCAGTTCCCGGAGGGCCAGCAAAGAGCAAGTGGGGAATGTTCTTCTGCTTAACGTAATTCTTTAATCTCTTGACAACTTCCTCCTGATCGACGATTTCATCTAAGGTCTTAGGTCTGTACTTCTCAACCCATATCTCCGCTTCCATTGTATTAAGGAACGCAGGAGATATATAAAAACTTAAGCGAAAGCTTTTAACTTGCAACTCTCAAAACATATCAAGCCCGCAAACCCGGCGGGGTTGAAAAGCATGAGACCCCGTGGGCTCCGCGCGGGCTACAACTTGCCCATCACGTGGTTTGCAGTGGTTCTTACGTATCTCCCCTTTTCGGCACAGACGTGTATGAGAACGTATCTTATCTCTGGTATCTTATCCATCAACACTTTTGCGATCTTTTTGGTTAGCTCGTCAGCCTCTTTGACAGTCATATCTTCTCTTACGGTCACATGCATATCTACATGCAAGGCTTTTTCACCAATGTAAATCGCTATGACATCGTGCACATCCAAAACCTCTGGAAATTCTTTAACGATTCTCTCAACTCTCTCGTAAAATTCGCCACTTGGACTTTTACCAAGCAAATAGCTGACGTTCTCTTTAAAAAGCCTGTATCCGTTCCTGCAGATCAAGAGAGCTATGAATACCGTAAAAATTCCGTCCGCAACGGGATACCCCACTAAAGAAAATAGAACACCCGACAAAGCTCCAAAATTCGCAAGAACGTCGTTTAAAAGTTCGGCTTTTGTAACCTTCTCAGCCACACTATCCTTTTCAAAAATCCTGTAGAGGATTAAAGAGGAAAAAAGACCGAAAATTAAAACAAGAATGGCTAATTCGGGAAATTTACCAATCGTGGGACTCACGATTTTTTCAATACCCTCTCGCACAAGCTCAAACGCTACGACGGTTATAAAAACGACGGAAACCGTAACCCCTCCAACGTTCTGAATTAAACCGTGTCCCAGTTGGTGTGTGTAGTCTGGGGGTTTCTCAGCCAACCTCTTGGTGTAGATTACAGTTATTAGAATGAATATATCGATTAAGTTGTGGAGGAATTCAGCGAGCATGACGAGAAATCCCGTAAGAATGTAAACCAACAGCTTTAAAAAAGCTATAATAGAATAGGATATCAGAGTTATTTTCATCCTCCAATCGAAACTTAAATATTCAATCCTAACACTTTTAGGCATACCCAGCCACCCACCCCTAAGCTATGAAGCGTCGGCGAGCGATGATGGTGTGGTCCCAGACGGGGGATCAACCTTCTATCAAACTCCTGATTATTCTTGCGGTCTCCGCCGGATTTGCCTTACCTCTCGTTCTTTTCATAACCTGACCGACAAGATAATCTAAAGCCTGCTTCTTACCGCTCTTGTAATCTTCAACTGCCTTTTTGCACTCCTCAACAACTTCCCTACAAATTCTTTCAATCTCCTCCTTACTTATAGCAAACAAACCTTTACTCCTAATTATTTCGTCAACATCTCCTCCTTCATCGAGCTTAGTTCTGATAACTTCAACTGCACCCTTTTCCGTGATCATCTCCTTCTTCAAATACTTCAAAAGCTTTGCAAACTCCTTGGGCTTGAAAACCTCGTAAGCAAATTTGAAATCCTTACCTCTGTAGTTCAGTTCGCCCCTCAAAACGTCCACAACCCAACTTGCTGAAAGCTTCGGATCAATCTCTTTTGCAACCTCCTCGAAGTAATCCGCCATAACTTTGTCCAATATCAAGACCTTTGCGAAGTTATCTCCAATCCCGTATTCTCTCTTCAACCTCTCCCTCTTCTCCTCGGGCATCTCTGGCAGAGTTCCCTTAACCTCCTCAAGTAATTCTTGGGTGTAAACTGGCACCAAATCGGGCTCTGGAAAGTATCTGTAATCCTGTTCCTCCTCCTTAGTCCTCAAAGATACGGTTACGTTGTTAACCTCGTCGTAGTGCCTCGTTTCCCTTTTAACAACTCTTCCCATCCTTATCAAGTTCCTCTGCCTCGCAATCTCGTAAGTCAAAGCCCTCTCAACACCTTTAAAACTTGAAATGTTCTTTATCTCAACCCTCCCTCCACCCTTTATCGAGACGTTGGCATCTACCCTCATAGCCCCCTCCAAGTTTCCATCAAAAACGTCCAAATACTCCAAAATCATCCTCAACTTGTTTAAGAAAAGCCTCGCCTCCTTCGGAGATTTCATGACAGGCTCAGTCACAATCTCCAACAATGGCGCTCCAGAACGGTTGTAGTCTATCAAGCAGTACTTTGCAGTCGTTATAGAACCTTTGTAAACCAACTTGCCGGGATCCTCTTCCATGTGAATCCTCTTTAGAGTTATCCTCTTTTCTCCCTCTTCAGTCTCAATCGTAACGTAACCGCCCAAAGCTAAGGGCTTGTCGTACTGGCTTATCTGAAATCCTTTAGGTAGATCGGGGTAGAAGTAGTTCTTTCTATCGAAGATAGCTACGGGTTGAACTTCCGCATTTAAAGCCAAAGCGACCTTTATACCAGCTTTCACCGCCTCCTTATTCAAAACTGGCATAGCACCGGGCAACCCCAAACAGACTGGACATACGTGCGTGTTTGGCTCGCTTTCGTGGTAGTTTAAAGGACATGAGCAAAAGAGTTTTGTCTTTAGTTTGTTCAGCTGAACGTGAACTTCTAAGCCTATCGTTACGTCATCCATGCTCCAAATAGGAAGGGAGCTATAAAATTGTTCTGGTCGCAAAACGAATATATACAACCCCTCCAAGTTAAGGCGATGTCCAAAGAGTTGGAGATACTTAGGATTCTTGAAGAAAACGCGAGGTTAAGTGCGAGGGAGATAGGAGACATGGTTGGGTTGAGCGAGGATGAAGTTAAGGAAATAATAAAGAAGTTCGAAGATGAGGGTGTGATTCTCAAATACAAAACCCTAATCGATTGGGAGAAGGTTGGAGAGGAAAACGTTTACGCCATAATAGACGTTAGGGTTACTTTGACAAGGGAAAAGAGTTACGACGACATTGCCAAGAGGATTGCAAAGTTTCCGGAGGTTCATGCGGTTAGACTTATAAGTGGAGATTACGATTTCCAAGTAGTGGTTAAGGGCAAGTCTTTGAAGGACGTTGCCTTCTTCGTAGCGGAAAAAATTTCAACTCTGCCAGAGGTTAGAGACACCTTCACGCACTTCGTTTTGAGGAGTTACAAGGAGGAGGGGGTTTTGCTCTTTAAAGATGAGGAGGACAGGAGGCTCGCCTTTGTCCCGTAGAATAAACGAGAGGGTTCAAGAAATAAAGCCTTCGGGAATAAGAAAGTTCTTCGAGTTAGTCATAGGTAGGAGAGATGTAATAAGCTTGGGAGTTGGTGAACCCGATTTTCAAGTCCCTTGGAACATTAGGGAAAGCATGATATATTCGCTTGAGAAAGGATGGAGCTCTTACACATCCAACTGGGGTTTAAAGGAACTTAGGGAGGGGATTGCGGATTACTACAAGAAGTTCGGCGTCGATGTGTCTTACGAAAACGTTTTGATAACCACTGGAGTCAGCGAGGGACTTGACTTGGCTTTGAGGGCTTTGATAAATCCGGGCGATGTTGTTTTAATTCCGGAACCTTGCTACGTAGCTTACAAACCCCTAACGTTCTTGGCTTACGGTGAACCCGTATCTATACCCACAACTCCCAACTTCGACATAAACTACGACGTATTAAATCGATATTCGAAGTTCGATCCAAAGATTTTGATAATAAACTACCCAAACAACCCGACTGGTGTCACTTACGACAAAAAGACACTTGAAGAGATTGCGGACTTTGTTTTCGAGAACGATTTGATAGTTATAAGCGATGAAATATACGCTGAATTGACTTACAGAGGTAAACATCTGAGCATAGCAAGCTTAAACGGAATGGAAGATAGGACTGTAATATTAAACGGATTCTCAAAAGCCTACGCAATGACCGGATTCAGAATAGGTTACGCAATTGCGAGCGATGAGATAATTCAAGCTATGACGAAAATTCATCAGTATTGCATGCTCTGTGCCCCGATAACGTCCCAGATAGGTGCCTTAGAGGCCTTAAAGCTTAGAGAGGAGGAGCTCGATAGAATTAGGGCTGAATACATGAGAAGGAGAAACTTCTTCGTTAAGAGAATAGGAAAGGTTCTTGAAGTTAGAAAGCCAGACGGTGCTTTTTACGCCTTCCCCTGCATAAAAGATACTGGCTTGAGCAGTGAGGAGTTTGCCGAGAGGTTGTTAATTGAAAAGGGTGTTGCGGTAGTTCCCGGAAACGCCTTTGGGGAGTGTGGAGAGGGTTATGTGAGATGTGCCTACGCCTTGGAGATGGAGAGGTTGAAGGTTGCGGTCGAGAGAATTGTAGATTTTGTAGAAAGTGTTAAATCCAAGTAGTCTCAGGAAACCTATGGACAAATGGGTCGGTTTGGGATTGATCGTCGGTTTTCTCTTCGGTTTCAGCGGTATCTCTATGGTCTTCAACATGCTTGAGAGAGCCGTCGATGAGGTTCAAAAAAACGTAACTCAGGCATCTACTCTAATTCTCTTCGCATTTCTACTCATTCTAATATGGAAGGTTAGGGTGATTTCATCTATTTTAGTTGGAGCGGTTGTGGGTGCGGTGTTGAACTACATCCTCAAGACGAACGGTATCGATGTCGTTGGAATCATTTTAAAATCATTTAGCCCATAGGGGGTTCTCTCTCCTCTTAATTTCTAAGAACTCCTTGAAAGCCTCTTTAGCCTTATCGCTGAGTATGTCCATAAACTCCCTCTCAATTATCCTCGCGTGGTTTTCTGGAATGTCAACGTATAAAACTTCGTTCCCCTCCAACTGCCTTCCTATTGTAACTCCATCTATAGCAATTGCCAACTCCTCTCCCTCCTTTGCAACGCTGACGTTCTTTCCTTCCTTCTGCATGCTCCTTACAGTCCCAACCTTGGTTCCGTCTGGCTTTATCAGAGTCACGTCCTTCCTGAGTTCCCCAGCCAAAACCCTAACCCCTATTATGGCTGGCTTGCTCCTCCTAAATATGAACTCTGGCAAGAGCTTTATCTTCCCGGGCTTTATCAAAGCCTCTATCCTCTGCTTCTCCTTCAGAGCTTTCGTCTCCTCCCTCCACTTAACGTAGTTGTCAACCAAGGAGTAAATTATGCTGTCTTGGAATATCCTAACTCCATACTTCTCAGCCTCGCTCTCAACGTTTGGTAACAGTTTGACGTTGAAAGCCAAAACTACCTTGTTAACCTCCTCCTTGTTTGCCGAAGCTTCGACGACATCCCTCTTGTCAACATCACCAACCTCAGCCTTCTTTATCGGAATTCCCTTCCTCTTAAGCTCGTTTATTAACGCCTCTAAGGAACCTAAGGTGTCCGTCTTTAAAACTATTCCCTCCTCATCCGTTCTGATCGCTATGGCTTCGTATTCCTTCCTAACTCTCTCTTTAAATCTCTTAACGTCCTCCTCGCTCTCAACAACCTCAAACTCGCTTCCAGCCAAAACTCTCTCCAAATTCGGAGCGACGATCTTTATTCCAGACGCAGCGGTAACCTGTTTAACGTTTGTAAATTTACTCTCCATCCTTATGTCCTGAACGGGTCTCGGCTTTAATATGGCCCTAACCTTCGTAACGATTACGTCATCTATTCCAGCTATGGCAATTGTATCTCCGACCTTCAAGGTTCCGTCGTACAAAATTGCGTCACAGGTTACACCCAACCCCTTCTCCTCCTTGACCTCCAAAATCGTTCCCTTACCCTTACCTTCAACGTGCAACCTCAGAGATTTCTCAAGATACTTCTGAGCCAAACCGACTAAAACCATCAGAAGCTCTGGAATTCCTTCACCAGTTATCGCAGATGTCGGTATTATTGCAACCGTCCTCGTAAAATCCCTAATCCTATCGAACCTATCCGCATTGAATCCGTGTCTGTAAAGCTCACCTATGAGCTCGTAAATCTTGTTCTCCAAGTTTCTCTTTGCATACTCATCCTGCTGAGCGTAGCTCTTTAGGAATGGTGCATCTGGAACGCTCTTCCATCCCGGAATCTTATCTATCTTGTTCGCACAAACCACGAAGGGTGTTCTAAAAGTCTTTAAGATGGATATAGCCTCTTCCGTTTGGGGTTTGAAACCCTCATTTATATCAACAACCAAAACCGCCAAATCCGCTAAAGCTCCACCCCTCTTCCTCAAATTCGTAAAAGCCTGATGTCCCGGTGTATCTATAAACAACAATCCGGGAATCGTTATCTTCACGTTCTTCAGAAAGTCCTTACAGATTCTCTTTATTACGTCGATCGGAATTTCGGTAGCCCCTATGTGTTGCGTTATTCCACCTACCTCCTTCTGTGCAACCCTCGTTTTCCTAATTTTATCTAATAGGGTCGTGTTGTGAACGACTATCCCGTTTGAAATGAAGTTGTGAGTTGGAGTTGTTAGATCGTAAACGTCCCCTTCGTAATCAACGAATTCAACGCTCTCAACTCTAACGAAAGCGACGTTTTCAATCAGGTTTTCAACGTATTTGATGTCCCTTTCATCGAATTCTCCGTTCTTCCAAACTTCCAAAGCCTCTCTTCCCAAATCTGTAAGACTTCCGTCCTTTATAAGACCGTCGCTCTCAAAGGCCCTCAAGTAGTTTGCATCTTTTACCTTACCCTCCAAAACCGCTGTCTTTCTCTCCAAATCCTTGCAACCCTTGGACAAAACCTTTAAAAACTTCTTAACGACCTCGTAGCTCGGCATTTGGTTTCTCTCATACTTCGAATAGAAGGGGATGTATCTGTTCAACTCGCTCTTGGTAAATCCGAAAAGAATCCTAAGCCTCTTTAGCTCCGCTTGGAGGGGATAGGTTTCGCTCTTCTTGCTTCTCTTAATTACTTCTTTTAGAGCTTTCGCTTTGTATCCGACCGTAAATCCTACGTGCTTTGCGAAGTTTTCAAGGTTCCTTTTGCCAGATATTATGAGAGTTGAAGCGTTTTTGCCTTCGTATATCTTTGAAAGTATTTCGAACCTCAGCAAAATTAGAGAAATCTTCCTTATGAAGTCCCTCGAAACGCTCGAAACCTCTATCCTTACGGATTTTTTATTTACGGTCGCATCCGCATCGAAGTAACCCCTTAAAAATTCCGATACGAGCTCCTTTGGAGCTATGAAGAGCACTTGAGGAACCTTAATTGAACGAGCCTTCTTCCTTTCTGGATACTCGAAAATCAATCTTACGAACTTTAAGAGAGCCCTTCCAGCAGATCTGAACTCTATTTCGTAGGATGTTTTTCTCTTAACCCTAACAACCTTCACACCCAATCTCTCAATCCTTTTAATTCTTTCGTAAACTTCGTAATCGTTGTTTGCAATCTTTGAAACGCTACCGTCACCAAACATCACTCCGGCCAAGTAGAATATGGCTTTCCAATCTTCAACGCTCTTGGGGAATCTCATGTAGTTCCTTGGTTTACCGCCCTTTGAACAGAATGCAAACTCTACGACATGATCGAAGAGATCGAACTCCCTTACTTCTTCAATTCTAAAGATGTTCTTCTCGACTTTGTATCTTTTATGAGATGGTAGTTCAACTTTCTTCAATCCTTCGTCGTCTATTCTGAATATCGCACTCTCGCCGAACTTCGAGTAAACGAAGTTCAAAAACCTCTCAAACCTTTCGTTCCCAAATATCTTCCTTGGTATTGCCACGTAATCTCCAACCTTGAGATTGCAAGCCTTCTTCCATCCGAAATTCGTTAGGAAAGGATGTTCTGGTGTAACTACGATGGAGTGCCAATTCTTAAGTTTTACCTTCACAACTTTGCCCCCATGCCTAACTCTCCAAACGAACTGAGCCTTCATCAAGTCGTTTTTAGCATCGAAATTCAATCCTTGAACTTCTAAGTTAATTTCCCTAACTTCACAGCCGTTTTCTCTGTGAACTACATTGTTAGATAGGTTGAACAAGTCCTTTAAACTGATCTCTCCAAGTTCTGGATGAATCACCTTTTCATCAGGCATTAAACACTTCCCGTGATCAACATGCCCAAGGACTGCAACTATTGGAGTTCTAAGCTTTTTATCGCTCATTGTAATCACCGTAAAAAAGAGGTTACAAGAGACGTTTTAAAAATGTTACTCGTAAATCCAATCCTCGTCAATCCTCCTATAATCCAAAATCTCTTCGGGCTTGAAAAACAGAGAAATCTCCCTCTCCGCAGACTCCTTAGAATCCGATGCATGAATTACGTTTCTACCAATCTCCATTCCAAAATCTCCCCTTATCGTTCCGGGTGAAGCTTCAACTGGGTTTGTTGCGCCCACCAAGTTTCTAACCACCTTTACAGCATTTTTACCCTCAACCACCATTGCAACCACAGGACCGGATGTTACATAGCTAACCAAACTCTCGAAGAACGGTTTTTCCCTATGCTCCTCGTAATGCCTTTCAGCCAAATCCCTCTCTATCTTCATCATCTTCATTGCAACGATCTTCAACCCCTTCCTTTCAAGCCTCGAAATTATCTCTCCGATCAGACATCTCTGAACTCCATCCGGCTTTATCATGACGAACGTCCTCTCCATGAAGGGAGTTGAGGAACTGTTTTAAAAACTATCCGAGATTTTGCATTTTGACCTTCTCCTCGCCTGAATGGCGAGCCTCCGACACGGAGGCGTTACCCATGCGGGTAACGGAGATTGCGGTCGAACCGCATAAGGGGACGGTCAAAGCCCCCGACGGGGTTACCCGTTGGATAACTCCGTCATAACATAATTAACGTCAGGATATTTATAAACCTTTTGGTCAATATGTATGACATGGAACTCATGCTGAAACTAAAGTTATTCGAACCGAGAAAGGGTAAGAAGATGTTAATCGAAGAAACGATAAGACAGTTTAAAGAATGCGTAAACAACTGGATTAAAGCGTTGCACGAGTTAGGAGAAAAGCCGTCGAGAACTAAAGTTCACAGATACGCTTACAAAAAGCTAAGGGAGAAATATCCGCAATTGCACACGGATGTTCTTCAAGAAGCAATGGATTTAGCGATTGAGATTTACAGAACTTGGCTGAACAATCCAAACAAAGGCGAGAAGCTACCAAAATTCGACTCAGATTGTATTTACTTTGAAGGGAGATGTGTTAAGTTCGATAGATATTTCATAAACTTACCGTTAGCTGGAAAGAGGGTTTGGTTGCCGATGCACGTTCAAGCGAGGTTTAAACGATATTTACAGTATAAACACGGTAGAGTTATTCTAAAAAAGGTTAAGAACGAATATTACATTTACGTGAGTGTAAATGTTCCAGAGCCAGAACCTTACGAGCCGAGAGGTTGGTTTGGTGTCGATATAGGTATTAGACACATCATTGTTGTCTCAGATGCCGAAGGAAGGGTTAATTGGTTCTTGAACGATGCTATTGGCTGGAAGAAGAATATGGAATGCAGAATTGCGGGATTGCAGAGATTAAACGACAAGAAAGTTAAGAAAGGAGTTTGGAGAGTTCTTAAACGCTTAAGCGGTAAGGTCAGGAACAAACAGAAATACATTAATCACGTAATAGCAAAGCAACTCGTTCTGATGGCTAAAATGTGGAGATATGGCATTGCCATCGAGAACTTAAAAGGCTTGAGAAGGGGTAAAGTCGGAAAAAGACACAGAAAGAGATTACACAAGTGGGCTTACAGAGATTTGATAAACAAGATTGTTTATAAAGCGAAGTTACATGGTGTTCCAGTAGTGTTCGTAAATCCAAAAGGAACTTCGAGAACTTGCTCGAGATGTGGAGAAAAAGGAAGGATTAAAGATAGGATGTTTATCTGCAAGAAATGTGGCTTAAAACTGGATAGAGATTTGAATGCTTCAAGAAATATCGCTCTCCGTGCTCCTCCCCCTCCTTGAAAGGCAAGGTTTCCGCACGGAGGTGATATTATGATAGTCGAGATCTCCGTTATAGCGTTTGCGAGTGAATCCCAAAGCAAGTTCGTTGCGGAGGTTTTGAAGGTTTTGAAGGAGAAAAACTTGAAGTTCGAACTGAATCCTATGGGAACCGTCATTGAAATAGAAGACTTTAGCACTTTATCCGATATTCTAAAAGAAATCGTGGATAGGTTGGAGAGAATGGGAGTTCCAAGGATATACATCAACGTAAAGATCGATTGGAGGAAAAAGCGTAGAAGTATGGAGGAAAAGGTAAAATCAGTTCTGGAGAAGATCAACGCTTAACGTAGAACTTCGTCCACTTTAACTTTCTTGGATTTCTCTTTAGTTCGAGCATGTTCTTCTCGCACTTCCTCGAACAGAAGTAGAGTATCTTACCATCCTTTCTAACGACCATCTTTCCCGTCCCAGGCTCTATCTCGTAACCGCAGAAGGAGCAAAATCTCTTCTCCATACTACCTCACCACCAACTTCCTTGCCTCTCTTGCGGTTTCCTTGATCATCAAAACATCTCCAACCCTAACGGGCCCTACAACATTTCTTGTAATTATCCTACCCTTATTTGGGCCGTCGAGTATCTTGACCTTGACTTGGGTAGCCTCACCGTGCATTCCAGTCCTTCCGATTATCTCTATAACCTCCGCTGGTGCGATGTCCTCTTCCATGTTCAATCACCAGTGAATAAATATAAAAAGGTTACTTCCTCAACCCCTTCAACTTTTCAACCAAATCCTTGAGCTCCTTCTTAGCCTCTCCCTCATCTATTATGCATGCGGATGCAGCTGGAACCTCTATGCCCGCAGATTTTCCCAAATCCGCTTTGCTTTTGATGTATATGTAGGGTATGTTCTTCTCCTCGCACAAGAGCGGTAGATGAGCCACAATCTCTGGTGGATCGACATCCATAGCTATGTAAACCAACTTGGCCAATCCCCTTTCGACAGCCTTGGTCGTTTCGTTCGTCCCCTTCTTAATCTTACCGGTCTCCCTCGCCTTCTCAAGCAAAGCCAGAGCCTCTTGCTGAAGCTCCTCTGGCACTTCAAACCTGACATACGCCATACACATCACCTCCTTCCCCTTAGTCATCATTCATCGGGTAAAACTCAAAATTTTCATTCGTTTTTTAAAGCTTTGGGTTACCAAACGAAATACAATTGAACTAAGTTGATTCAATGAGACTTGTTGTTAAACATCACATAGCTCTGAAGATTGCGAAGAAACATGGGGTAGCGGTTGCAGAAGTTCTTGAGGGAAAATTTCTCTACATGAGAGTTAAAGGAAACAGATACAGGATTATAGGAAAAACTGTAGGAGGAAGATATTTGACGATATTCGTCGATAAGAAAGGACAGATTTACGAGTTGGTAACTGCAAGGGATTCTACGGATTCTGAAAAAAAGGTTATATAAGAAAAGGATAGAGGGGTAATTATGGTTAAAAAAGTTGGAAAGCTGAAAGACTTGGGAGAACTGGCAAAACTTGAACTTAAGGAAGGTGAAGAAGTCATAGTTGAAGGTATTGAACACGTTGAAATAGTCATAGTTCCTGATGAGAAGCCCAAACATAAAGTAGTCAAAAAGTTTAGCTAAAGGGAACCTATTTTACTCGCCAACCTTGCCAAAACCTCCTTCCTCTTTGCTGGAATGAACTTTATAGAACCTACAACCAAATGCCCTCCACCCTCAACACCAGCGTTGACCTCGTTTTGTAACTCCCTAACCAACCTCGGTATGTCCAACTCCACACCTTCACTTCTTATAACCGCAAAGTCCG
Organism: Archaeoglobaceae archaeon; assembly: GCA_027036775.1. Classification (GTDB taxonomy): domain Archaea; phylum Halobacteriota; class Archaeoglobi; order Archaeoglobales; family Archaeoglobaceae; genus Archaeoglobus_B. Next base: position 32,604 of record JALWDS010000037.1, read on the forward strand.
GGCCGTAACCTATCGTAACAATTCTCTCAAACCTCTCCTTAAGCCTGTCGTGAACCTCTCCAGTCAATTTACCCGGTGGAGGGAAGGTGAACTTCTTAGCGTAATTTTCAACGTCCAAAGCAACCAAAACAATTCCGTTGGGTAACTCCTGAACTTTAACACCCTCCATAGCCGTTTTAACCTGATTCTCTATTGCCTCCTTCGCGTAACTTGAGAGCATCTCAACCAACTTCTTCTGCCTATCCTTCCTACCGAAACCCAGTATTTCGTGCATTATGTAAGACGAGGGCCTGAATCTTAGATAAAAGCCTTCGAACTCTATGGCTAAGGCGATATCTTGCAACTCCTCCCTACTCAATCCAGCTATTTCTACATACTTCTCAACCTCTCCTTCAGCCCTATCTCCAACGACGGAAACTCCTGCCAACAGCTTCAAATCGACATCTGGATTGACCATTCTCGCAATCTCAACGCTCAAGATTCCAGCTGTGTAGTTGCTGTCTCCCCCAACCTTGTAGGGATTTACGTGGTAGAGCAGGTATCTGTCAACCTCCTCATCTGGGTAGTGATGGTCTATCGTTATGACGTCCGCACCGAAAACCAAAAACTGCCTTATTGCCGGTATATCTTCAACACCCGAACCGTTATCGACCAAAACTACCAAAGGTATCTTGTCCCCATGCCTATCGACATCTTCCAAAGCTTCATCCAAATCCTTAACTACATCTTCAAGCTCGTAGAAAGGAGCTCTTGAAACCCTACGCCTTATGAGATAGAACTTAGCTTCGGGATCGGGATGGAACTTCTCAACCAAATCTATAAGTGCCTTTTCCAACGCAACGCCACCGCAAACCCCGTCTGCATCCCAGTGATGCCTTATTATTATGGGGCGAGATTCGAAAACAGCCTTTCTAAGCTCCTTTGCAACCTTCATCATCTCAGGCTTGAGTTTTTCGAGAACCTCGCTCTCGATTAAAAATCCGGTAAATACGGGTTCACTTCTTTTTTCGAGCTCCTCCTGAATCGCCTTCTGAATTAAATAAGCCTCTTCCCCCAAGAGCTTTTCCATTTCCAGAACTTCTATCTGAACCTTCTCCCTCTTCTTGACTATTCCAACAACCGAAACTATGTCGTCAACATCTATCTCTGGGTAAGCCCTCTCACCACCTTCAAACGCCACTGCATTAACTCCGCCAGTTTCATCTATTATCGTGAAAACGGTTGGACCACCCGTCAACTTAACGTGAGTAACCTTCCCCCTCACCTCGACTATCTTACCGAGATACTTCTCAAGATCGGAAATCTTAACTATGGGCACGTCTTTGCTTACCTCAACTATTGCGTAGTCTTCCATCTTCTCCAAGGCCAAGTCTATCTCTCCAGTTGGCCTTATGTTCACGACCTTAACCAAAACAGTATCTTCCTCCTTCAAGTTCTCGTTGTTCAGATTTCTCTTGTGTATTAACCCTCTCAACCTCTTGTTGAGGTTTACGAAAACTCCGATGTCCGTTACGGCGGAAACCTTGCCGACGTAAACTCTGTTCAACCTTACGTCTTCAATTCCACAGCTGTTCTTCAAGAGGTATGCATGGGGTTTTCTCCTACAGTTCGGGCAGAGATCGTGACCACCTACAACCTTCGCACCGCATATCTTACAGACGTTTACTTTTCCAGAACCTTTGCACTCTGGACAAATAACCAACTTCTTGACCTTCCCCGTTCCCCTGCACACTCCACAAATGCCTTTCAAGAACATCTCAAGCTGATCCTTAGAAAGTTCGGCTGTAATTTTGGGATCGAAACTCTTGGCTTTCCCCGTTCCACCGCACGTTTTGCAAGTCTCCTCTACCTCAACGACACCCTTACCTCCACATCTTCCGCATATCATAGGTGCAACTCCTTCTCCTTTGCACCGTTCAAAGCCAAAAAGATGTTCGCCTTTAGAGTTTGCCTGAAGTAGTTCTCGTCAGGCTCAAGAACCGCAAACCTCTTGGGAATTGGTATTATCAGTCTCTCACCGCACTCGTATCTGTGCTTGTCGTTGACGTGAATTTCGACGTTTAAGGGATTTTTCCTCTCCACGACTATGTGAAACTCCTTTTCTGGCTTTTCCCTTATCATCTTCATGAGGTCTTTGATCCTATACTTGGCTATGACTCTGCCGTATATTATGTTTGCCAATCTCTTGTTGTCGTGTTCGAGTTTACTACGCATCCGCTTTCGGTTATACAACAAATAAATAAAGCTTTTCGTTCGAACTTAAACCTTTTTAACAAGACCGTGTAACGATGAACGTGATAGCCATAGTCAATTACGGTGTCGGTAACCTCAAGAGCATAAGCAAGGCCATCGATTTCGTAGGCGGTAAGGCTGAGATCACGAACGATCCAAAGAAAGTAAAGAACGCAGACGGTATAATCCTACCGGGCGTTGGAGCCTTCAAATCCGCAATGGAGAACTTGAAGCCATACGCAGATTTGATAGTAAATGCAGACGTTCCCGTTTTGGGAATATGCTTGGGGATGCAGTTGTTCGCAAGCGAAAGTGAGGAGGGTGGTTTGCACAGGGGATTGGACATCATTAAAGGTAGAGTCGTTAGATTTCCGGATTGGGTTGGTAAAATACCTCACATGGGCTGGAATCAGATGGAGATTGTTAGGGATCACGAGATACTCGACGGCGTTGAAAACAAATCCTTCGTTTACTTCGTTCACTCATACCACTTAGTGACCGAAGACAAGTTCGTTCTAACCAAAACGGATTACGGTATCAAATTCGTTTCCTCTGTGGTTAAAGACAACTTCGTGGGATTTCAGTTCCATCCGGAGAAGAGCGGAAGGGTCGGACTGAGAATTTTGGAGAACTTCGTTAAAATTTGCAAACGCTAACTTAGGTAGCCAGCCAAACCCCTCAACCTCCTCCTCATTTCTTTGGATTCTCTTAGAATTTCTTCGAATTTCACCCTATCCAACCTGCAAACCTTACCCCCTTTAACCTCTCTACAACTGCCTATCCATTCCAAACCTTCTTCCAAACACCTGTTGACCACCTCCGCTTCTGCAAGTGAAGATTCAGATACGATTGCCAAGTTGGAGTTACTCAAAGCGAATTCGTTCCCGTTGAAAGAAATGGCGATCCCATTTTTCCTCGCGTAGGAGAGCATGTCCTTATCGGATATGCTGTCCCCAATTGCTATAACGCCCTTCGGTTCGTAACTAAAAACGACGTCAAGCTTCCTCCTTCCACCCACAGCCTTAACGTCTTCGAGAATCCTCTTAGCCTCTGTTTTCATCAACCTATTCCAGAAGAAGTCGTTCAACCATCCCACCGCCCTAATCGTTCCCTCGTCTGGAGGAATTCTAATCTCCGGAAGGTTTGATATTATCTCCACAGCATCCCTAATCTCCCTTTTAAGGTCTTCGCTCATCCTATACCTCTCGGGTTTAAATTCGGTGCAGTGATACTTGAGGTTAAAAGGCTTTGCTGAAACTTCCAAAAACTGCTCGTAGCTTGTAGAAACGACTATCGGCTTTTCCCTAAGCTCTTCTATTGCCTCTTCAGCGTTCGGCGTATATTTTAATACCTCTTCAGCCAAAAGCTTTAAATCCTCACTGCCTATCCCTTCAGCGACCAAAAAAACTGCTAAAAGCCTTAGAGTGTCTCCAGCATCGTAATTCTCTTTCTTCTCAACCATGACGAGGTAATCGTCATACTGACTCAACCTCTCGAAGAATTCGTGGTCGTTAAAAAAGGCCAAAGCACATTCGTATGCGAAATCCGTTAAAACCCACGGCCCCTCCCAGTCCGTGAAGATCATGGAATCAACTAAATACTTCCCTCAAAAAACTTTCTATCTCCGATCTCGTTTTGGCACCTTTAAGCCTTCCAACCTCTACACAGTCCCTCATGGCAACGATAACGGTTAGAAGCTTCGCCTTTCAAGAATAAAAATCTGCTTTTTTTCGAAATGTTCTTATTTTTATATTTTTTCACTCCTTAGAGAGGGGTCCCGACCGTGCAATGATACCAACTGAAGGCGATGATTTCGCTCTAAGATAGAGACGATGTTCTCTTGTATGGAACTTTCCTACAGGAGTAAGAGAGATGGACAGTAATCAAAAAGTCAATCTCCTATTTGTAAGCAATTTAAGATTGCCTTGATGATCAGGATAAAAAATAAGTTAAAATTATTTTATTTTAATAAAGAAATAGTTTGGATAAATTGAGAGAGAGGGAGGGTGGGAATTAAGATTGTTAAGATAGATTGTTAAGATAGTATGTTCTACCAGATGTGTCGTAGACCTATGATTGATATTGTGCCCAGCAAGTCATGAGTATTATAATGTGTCAATTAGCGTAATTAAGATAGTGATATAAGATTAAGAGTGGGAATTAAGATTATAAGTGGTGACTAATATGGAAGAAATAGACAGGCTCGTGAAAGATGTTGAAGAAGATATATAAAAAAGAATCTATTTTTAAGGAAAATTGGCTAAAATATTTAGATTTTAATTACATTCCCAAGAATCCTAAGCACAGAGAAAAAGAGATAAAGAAAAGAGATAAAGAAAATTAGCATTAGACTAATAGAGAACATAACGCAGAAATCGACTGGAAATCTTTTGATCTACGGAAATCCGGGAACGGGAAAGACCATGTCTTTTTTGATTGCAAAGAAGATTGCAGAGACAATTCTCTCTAAAAAGAGAGTAGAAAAGTATAAAATAATTTACGTGACTGCAGCAACTCCTAATTTTCCGAAAATCCTCTCGGAAATTTGCAAAGAGTTAGGTATTCAAGTTCCTACGAGGGGGCTGTCCCTAAGGGAGTATCTGAGTTATGTTAGCGAACTATCTAAAAACTGCTATCTTCACATCTGCATCGATGAGTTTGACAGATTGCTTGAGAGTTCCAAACAGAAGAAGTATTCGGAAGACCTCCTCTACTACTTGACCTGAACTGAAAACATAAGTGCTACTCTAATAACCAATAAGATAGATTTAGCTAAGAGTATAACCGACGCAAGAGTTCTGAGTTCTCTTGATACCATTAATACAATCTTCTTCAAAGCGTATACGAAGGAGCAGTGTAGAGATATTTTGTTAGAGAGAATTAAGTTGGCGTTTAAAGAGGGAGTATTTACAGACGAGGCTGTCGATACCTTGGCCGAACATGTAGCTGAGGAAGGGGGAGATATCCGTAGTGGATTGTCTATATTAAAGTTCTGTGGAACTTACGCCGTCGAAAATGGAATTCGTCAAATTGATGGTAAACTCATGAAAGAGTTAATATGGAAACATGACATACAAAAAGATGGAGAACTACTCATTGAAACACTTTCATATTCCGATAAACTCATCTTAGCAGCTTTGTATTCGCTACTATTGGAAACAAAGAGTAATTTCGTTTATTCTGGAGATGTATTTGCAAGGCAGGACTACTATAGAAAACTCCGTAGAGAGTCCTTTTCAGTCTATCTTACCAGATTATCTACTGCAGGTATAATAGAGGTCAAGAAAGTGTGGAAATCTAAGAAAGAGGGGTCTAGATCTTATATTTACTTAAAGTATCCTATCGATGCCGTGAGGTATATGCTTGAAAATGACCCATCTCTTTCTCCATTAATAGGGGCCTTAACTCTACAACCTTAACAATCTTAATTCCCACTCTCCCCCTCCCATATTTAAAGAGATTAACGTATTTAAATCCCTTTATAAAGGTTTGTAAACTTGATTGCCAACTTTCGGAACTACTGTGGAAGGTGAAGTTTCCGCATCGCAAAAGCTTTATGAAGAGTTGAACGACTGGATGTGGTTAGTCTTTCATAATATTTTCAACGATTCTCCATATTTCGGGATACTTCTCTTTGATTGCTTCTTCAAGTAGTTTAGACGCTTCATGACTTATTGAAAATTCAGGAATAGTCTTTTTCAATATTCTTAGGACTACCGACGACTTTGGACTCCAAACTACTACTCGTGGATTTTTCTTTCCCTCTTCCAAAGCCCTTAACACGACACTGTTATCAATTTTTAACTTATCACTTATAACTGTTTCACTTATCATTTTTTCACTTATCTCAAATTCTTCATCACTCTCTAACTTATCACTTATCACTTCTTCACTTTTAATTTCACTTGCTTTTTCCTCTACCTCTTCTCTCGCCTTTAGTTCAGCTATACTTGTATCTTTTTCTAATTGATCACTTATTGTTTTATCACTTTCTAACTTATCACTTACATTCTTATCAGTTATCACCCCTACACCCTCTCCTGAAAGTAAAGCCTCTAAACCTCTACCAAGTCTTTTCTTACCATTCAACGCTGTCCACCTCCTCAGCTAACTTTTTATAAGCAATAGCACCTTTACAATCAGGATCATAAAGGAGAATAGGCTTCCCATAGCTGGGGGTCTCAGCTAATCTAACATTCCTCGGAATTATAGTCTTAAACACTTTATCACCGAAATAATCCCTAAGCTGATTCGCCACATCATCGCAAATTCTAGTCCTCTTGTCGTACATCGTTATGAGAAACCTAATTTTGAGTGGAATTCTGAGCCTTCTTGTTATCAATTCAGCTGTTCTAAGAAGTTGAGCCAAACCTTCAAGTGCGTAATACTCTGCTTGAACGGGCACTAAGAGGTTTTCACAAGCTATCATAGCGTTAAGTGTCAAAACTCCAAGATTTGGTGGGGAATCAACAATTAAGTAGTCGTATCCGTCTAAATCAGCTATTGCATCTCTTAATATGAACTCCCTTCCAACTTCATTCGACAGTTCAACCTCTGCTCCCGCTAAGTCCATGTTACTTGGAATTATATCTAAATTTTCAACTTGTGTCTTGACTATTACGTCTCTTATGCTACACTCACCAAGAAGAACGTCATAGATTGTCTTCTCGATTTTACTTTTGTCTATACCAATACCAGATGTCGCAGCGGATTGGGGGTCTATGTCTATCAAGAGAGTTTTCCTTCCCATTGAAGCCAAGTATGCTGAAAGATTGACAGCTGTAGTGGTTTTACCTACCCCACCCTTCTGATTACAAACACAGATCCTTTTCATCAGATTATCACTTACAATTGATATACTTAAAACTTATCAAATATTCATGCTTTCACTGATAAGTGATAAGTTATAATCGATTAACATTAAGCACTTAATAGAACTGAACTAACTTTTCATCTTGCGAAGCATTTCAGAAAAACTGATAACTACAGGATCCATATTTTGGTCTTCCTTTAATACTTAAATATTTATATAAATATTTATATTCTATATCTTAAGGGAAATCGAGACTATGAACATTTCGAATATAGAGACAATATACGGATTATGATTATATTAAACCTTTATGTTTACCCAGCCTAAAGGCTTTTCATCTACCGTAACCTTCCTCGTCTTCGGAAATACGCTCGAAACCTTTTTTGTTTTCGGATTTTTACCTAACCCGAGTTTCGTTCTCAAATACTCGAATATGGGATGAGTTTTAAGCAACAAGCCGATTGTCTTGGAATACCATCCTGTCCCCCACCCCAACCTTAAAACTATCCCTCTGCATCTCTTAACAGCTATAAACTCAGCTTTAGTCTTTTCAGAATAGTTATACTTAAGCTCAGCTTCGATCAAAGCCTCACTGAACTCCTTCGTTATTTCGGCAATCGTATCTACATCCTCAACCAACCATTTATATCTACCGTTCAAATTCCTCAAAATGCTCTCATCAACATCAACCTCAACTTCAGCCTTACCACCATCTATACACTCAACACAGATACCAATTCCTCTGCTACCTAAAACCCTAACCTCGTAAACCCTGAGAGACCTGAAAGGCTTCGAATCCGCAATCCTCACTGCTCTCATAATGTCGTTTCTTGTGTTTCTCAACTCTTTTCCGAATACAATCCTTTCGAGTTCATCATCTGCTTCTTTTAAGATTTTACTCGTAACTCTTCCACGATTCCATGATATCTTGTTTTCCAAGCTTTTTATAGCAAAATCCAGAAGCCTTTTATCGTTCTTAACCGCATACCATAGCACTGCAGTTCTTATAGCCCCTTTAATCGAGCTACCCGGTATGTAGGGCTTGCCACCCGTTTTAATATGTTCTGAAATTTCACTTCTTACGGCACCGGTAAAAGGCAAAGCGTATTTTTTGAAGTTTTCAACGTCAATCCTTTCCTTATTGATCAACTCTTTAAGCTCAACTTTCGCAATATCGACCGCATCGTAGCCTTTCTCGATTAAGTAGCCGAACAGCTTGGGTGTATCGAGCATCACAACTCTATTACCCCTTACTATAAAATCGAGATTCATCAAAAGTTTGTTTCCACTACCCACGTGAACCGGTGTGAGAACTTCAATCTCCATACTCCACCACCGCTGGAATCAAAAACGACTTACCGTTAACGAAAACTTTGTGACCCACTTTAGCGGAAAATCCTTCGACGATTTCGTCCAAGTCTATAACCTTACCGTGCTCCACTTCACCGAACACAGAGCCTTCGGAAGCCATTATGATTCTGGGCTTTCTGATCTGTTTGCCTCTCTTAGAAAAAGTCCAACCACCCCTAATTAACGGTTTCCAAAATGCTACAGACCTCAAGTTCTGTGGAAAAACTACAGATAACGTAACGAACGCGTTCGAGTCTTTTGGTGTTTTCAAGCTAAAGTCCGTAAACTCGAACTCAAATCTACCCAAACCCCAAGTTCTCTTACCTCCTATACCCTCATCAGATAGATATCTAAGGGCTAACTCGATCAGTCTTATGCCGTTCCCTTCCACTAAGAAGTAGAACCCACCGTCGTCGAACTTCAGTAAGCTGACATAGTATATACTTGTGTTGGCGGTAACCCTATCTACAACAACCTTTGGTAGTTCGAACTCCTTGTAGGGCTTTTCTTTCTCACCCTCCCAGTTTACTTCATCGCAAATCAACAGCTCCTCGAATACATCCTTAGGCACTAAAGGATCGATCTTTTTCTTGTAGGGCTTAACTGGAGCTGGTAGATAATATGTATCATTTCCAAATGGAAAAGCTGAAGAAAATCTAAGCTCTCCGTTGCTCACTTTCTCAACGAAATCTTCTACGTCCTCGTTTAAATCTGCTAGAGCATTTGCTGTAGCACTAAACAGAGTGTCGGAGTGTATAACTTCTGAAACTCCTTCTAATCCTATTCCTGTATCTCCAACCCTAACGGGAGTTTTGAACTTAAGCTTAAAAGCCTTCATGCTCCGAAGATTTCGTTAAACTTTTCTAATATGTCTGATACCTTAATCTCTCCATTCTGAGCAAGTAAAACCTTCTCAGCTTCTTTGTTGCCGAAGTAGTATTCCCTTGTCCTCTCAATTACGCTTGTGATAAAGATTTCAACCTTTCCGTATCCCCTCGAACCAGAACCGCCTAAGTAATCGTCTTCAAGCATCTTCATAGCACTGAAGAGATTCTTTAAATCCACGTTTTTAGCATCCTCATCTTCAACGTTGTAAACGATCTCGAATTCGAACTCTACACCCGGCGGAACTCTCTCCATTGGCCTCGGGTTTGCAGCTGATGTAATTCTATCTATGGCTGTTTCGTATTTAATTTCAACAATATCTTCCTCGCTCTCTCTAAATTTTTCTGTTACAAATGCATCTCTAACCAAGACTCTTGCGGGGAAGTTGTCACCCTTTTTTTGACCACTTGTTCCAAAGAGCCTACAAATTTCACAATTCTTAATTTCATTATAGCTCTTATCACAAGCGTGTATCCACATTTCGGGTTTATCCTTTATTTTCCTATTGAAGAATTTATCTTCTCCGTACCCTCTTTTTTCAAGTGGTTGTTCGGCATTTTTTGCCTTTTCAAGTAACGATCTAAGCTTACCCTTTAAAGATGAGCCAGGGATGTAAGGTAAACCTGTTATAGGGTCTTTTATGACCGGATTATCTATTCCACCAATTTCCATCGTTTCTCTTTGTGCACCAATATGTAAACCTGTTTTTAGCCTAATCTTTCCTCTAACTATAATCTTACCGATAATAACATCACCCATTTCAATCACCTCCTCCCAAAAACTTGTGGTATGCTACAATAGCTTGAAGAAATTCGTGAAAGATTTCGTAATTCTCAGTAGTCAGCTTTGGGAGAATTTTATCTGAGACTTCAAGAATTGGTGTTACTGGATCGCTTTTTTTGGTTTTGTGTCTTGAAGCTGTGTAGGCAAGGATATATCTCATTTTTGCAGTCTCTGAACTAATATCTCTCAGCTTTCCTATTTTGATTTCTCTGGAGATTCTATTAGACATACTCAGAATCTTTCTTATCTGGGTTGTTTTCATGTTTTCAACAACTGTTGTCTTAACGGCAAGAATGAATGCCATTTTAAGTCTTTCTTCTGGAGACAGCTCTAAAAATTGCTCACTTTTCTCTTTAATGTTTTTAAAAGCTTCATCGATTAAATCTTTAAGTTGCTTTTCGATCTTCTCAGCTTCATTAAATCTTTTATTACGTCTTAGCTCGTTGATTTTCTGTTTTATATCTGTTATCACCCGTTCCACTTCTACAAATTCGCCTTTTTCGAGCAAATCTTTCAAATTCTCCACAAAATCACCCCCTTATAGCCAAATCAACAATCCTCAAAGGACAGTCAATAAAGTAAATCTCCTGAGGTTCTCCACTTTTAACCTTATTAACATCCCTCTTAGTCAAATCACAAAAAACATCGATTAAATTAGCCCTTGAGAGGTGATAGATTAGAGAAATGTGCCATTTCAATCCTCTCGGATTCTGAACGTATTTCTCCCTTGCCTCCAATATCTTTCGCAAAATAGCCCTACTAACGTTAAGTTTACACTCACCGTTCTCGAACTTGTAGACTTTGGGTATATACTTGTTCCAGATTGCCTTAAACTCGTCCCATCTGTAAGATACTTTATGCGTTTTTCTGAACTCTTCAGGCGTATTTTTGTTGGGTGTAGATCTATCGAACAACATTATTCGATCTTTAATTTTGATTTCCTCAGTTTTTCCAGATATCTTCACCTTTCTAACTTCTCCTTCTTTCTTAGCCCTTTCATCAAGCCTCTTTCTTACGATTTCTGCCATCCTGTATAGCGGATACTTCGGATCGAAAATGGCAAATCCAGCGGAGATCGTTAAATTGGGGTTCCAGCCTACATATTCACCGAACAATTCTCTAATTTCGAAAGCGATCTCGAAAACGTCGTTCCAAGCACCCACCATAAAAAGATCGTCACCGCCAGAATAGACAACTACCAAGTTCCTCTCACCCCTATCTGTAAGCTTAGGTAAGCTCTTATCTTCCAAAATATCTACGACATGTGCATCTCTTTCAGCTATCAACCTTATACAGTTCTTGAAGAAGTGGCTCATGAACCTTGAGAGCGTAGCATATCTCGACAGAGACTTCATATTTTCGGGCAATCCCTTCGAAAATATCCTACCCAAGTTGTCCACATCCATCTTCAAGACCGCTATCTTCTCAACACCTACGGATTCTTTGCTCAATTCGTCAAAGTTCTTAATAATTCCGTAGTCGTTGGTTACAACGTAATCCGAAACGAAGTATGGGATCGTTTTGCGTTCGATAAACGTATCTCCCAAGCCGAACGAGTTTTTCACAAATATTAAAGCTCCTTTGGGTATGTCCTGAATGTTTCTATCGATCTCATATATACCGTAAAATACCGAGAACGGTAGTTCTATGGATGGGTATTTATCTTCTAAATCCTCATCTCGATGCCATCTAACGAAAGCGTCTATTCTCGGTAAGTCCTTACCAAGCCTGAGTAGGTCTCTACATATCTTACAAACTTCTAAATCATCTTCTTTAAATTTTTCGGGCACGTAAAACTTGCAAACCTCGCACGAAAACTCGTTCTTGGAATAATCTTTTTCGTAGAGATCCGAGCTGTTATGTAGTATGTCGAGGAACTTTCTGCTCTTGGCGATCTTGAGCCTTTTTCCAATTACCTCCCAGATTGACTTATCACCTATTTTAAGGTTTGTTAGGTTTTCACCACTCAATTCGACGTAATCTATCGCCAAGTAAAGCTTACACTTGAACTTGTCGAATAGCCACTTGTTAACCTTCGTTCGTATATCCTCAATAGTCTTTTTGACCTCTTCCGTGTTGGGTGCGAGTATGTAGAAATGCCCACCACCGCAGTAGATTACGTTAGCTCGTGTAAGCCTTAACCTTTCAACTATCTCAGCAACGACGTCTTCACTCAGCAGTTCGAGATAAGCAGATCTGGCTCTAAGATACTTCAAAGCACCTTTGCTCGAAACCGTGTATATGAAATCCTGAATACCCGACACGTCTCCTCCGATTAGTAGGTATTTTTTCTCTTTCCTGTCGAAAATCCTATCTTTTATGTCTTCATCGAGCCCGTTCTTGTGATAGAGATACGTGCAGAGTGCAATGGCTGAGGTAGTTCTCAAGTGATCGTAGAGGGATATGTCGTTCCCTTCACCCATCATTGAGGGTATAAAAGTAGTGTATCTTTCGAGCAAAGCCAAAATCTTATCGAAGTCTAAGTTACCTCTAACCAATCTTACGAAATCTTCTCTAAAATTCTCGTATAAGGCACGATACTTTTTCTGAGTTATTAGCGGTTTTTCCTTTGTTGGATAGAAGAATTCATTTGGATCGTATTCTTTTAAATCGTAGTAAACCGTTTCTGGATTACCTATCCCCAAGTTTACGGACGAAAAGATCGATGTTAGAGGATTTCCAAACTGCGGTTTTTCTTTAATTCTCTCAGATGCGGAGATGCTGTCGGCTTTGCACACAATCCACAGCATGTTCATTAACCTAACGTCGTCGATCTTTAGAACGTTTAGGCTGTCCTTGTGGTGATAACCCGCAAAGTAAGCGAGTTTTTTGAATATGGGGTTTACATCCTTAAGACCGTATAGGAAATCGTAACCCCATTCTTCGTGAGTTCTCTTTTCATCCCAATTAGCCCTTTGAACGAACTTTCCAATGTCGTGAAGCAAGCCACCCAATGCGACGAGTATGGCTTCGCTCATGGTATCACCTTGACCATCTGGCTTTACAGAGCTTGCCGAGAAAAGTTAGTCTGTATCTTTTCACCTTTCCATTTAATACCTCTAAAAGACCGTATTCCTTCAGCTCTCTTAGGTATTGAGATGCGGTTTTCTTGCTGATGCGTAGTTTCTCCGCAATCTCTGCCGAGCTATCGCCATCCTCTAAAACTCTTATGACCTCCTTTTTGACTTTAGAAAGCTGGTCGAACTGTGCCAAGTTGTAGGGTATCTCAACTAATTCGGCACCGTCTTTCAACTCCTGGACGTATATGATCTTGCATCCCGATATGAAGGAGGCACAAGATACTGCTATGGATTGAACTTTGGTTCCACCCGTAACGTTTACGTAAACATCTCCCAAAGTCTTTACCTCCACGAGAATCTTTAATGTTTCGATACAGCATTCTTCGAAGTTGAAGGGATCGACGACTCTAATCTCTACATCCGCTCCGAAACTCTCCAACTTCGTTTTAATCTCTTCAGCGACTTCAACGGGATTGGGTTTACCCTTTACCGCTTTATCTCCGAATACTTCCTTTGCGGGCTTTCCCGGTATAAGAATGACTTTATCAAAGCCGATCTTTCTTGCGGATATAAGAATGGGTTCAGCAGTTCCACCCACAGTTGCTACGAGAATTTTCACGTCCAACATTACGAATAGAACATATATATTGCTTGCGTTTCGACATCTGAAAGATTTTCTTTATCAGCATCTTTAAAAAGTTTAAAAAGATGGATATTTTGCTAAAAATTTGAATGATCTAATTGGTCTCACCTCGTAATCGGAATAGGAGGGAGATCGCACTGATATATAGATATATTTGCGGGAGCTTTGAACATGTTTCAGTTTTATAGCGTATTTTATTATGAATTATTGGTTACTAATTCGTTAATTTTTCTACGTGGATAATTCGTTACAAGGGAGATCAGATCATTTCGAGAGAGGTTGACGCTCGATGTTTTTATAAAATAGTTGACGCTATTTTTCTATCGAATGCGTTGTCTGTATTCGATTTTAACCGATCGTTAAAACGAATTGTGTTGGCTATAAAAATATAGAAATCCGTAGCTACGTCCATAGATCGAAAAAGACGATCTCCTCAGATTGGTTGCTCTTTAAATACCCACAGCAGGTTGAGGTGGCAACCAATACTCTTTTATAGAAGTTAGTCGCAGATACCGTATAGAATACCAAATCTCCAATTTGAATCTCGGAATCTCATAAAGAGAACGGAAACGTGATATACTTCGTATGCTTGCTCCCCCTCTGGTAGTTCTACCAAGAATCTCATAAAGAGAACGGAAACCAGATTTTTTATCGTTAAGGAAAAAGACGACGGTGTAGTAATTGAATCTCATAAAGAGAACAGAAACTTGACTACTGAAAAGATTGTGTAGATTAGTCCCGTGATCACTTGCTGAATCTCATAAAGAGAACAAAAACTTTTTATTGTATTTGTTGTATAATCCTACATTAATATACTTGTTAAAACATATGGTTAATTTTCAACAGAAAATTCGATAAACGGTAAATATTGCAAATAAGAACGCCAAAAAGTTACACAATAGGGTTGCCTTAGCACCTCTCAATTCTGAACAACTTGAGTGCGTTCTTCATCGCAATTCTCTCTACATCTTTTTTATCAAACCTATCTTCAAGTGCCTTTACCGCCTTGACGGTTGAAAACATGTCCCCCTTGTCGAAACCTATGTCGCTGTTCAAAACGAACCTCTCGAACCCGAACTCATCGACGATTTCGACAACCTCATCGACACTCAACTTTCCGACTTGAACCGTCAAACCGGCGTAGAATCCCGAATCCAGTATGTGCCTTACGGTCTCTTGCGTTGCGTGATCTATTACGGCCAAATCCCTTGGAAAGTCCAAATCTTCAAGAATCCTCAAAATCTTCAGAGTAACCTCGAGCTTGTTCCTCCTCGGAGTGTGGATGACACACGGGATATCCAACTCTTTGGCCAACTCTAACTGCTTCCTGAAAACTTCTACTTCCAATTCGCTTGCACTCTCCAGTCCGATTTCACCAAAGGCTGTGCAATCCCTCATGAATTCCAAAACCATCTCGTATTTTGGAGGTATGCACCTCGGGTGAATTCCCAGAGCTACGTGGAGTTCCATACCTACACTCTTGGCCCTTTCAACCTCGAACTCTCTCAGCTTTCTGAAGTGATCCACGAGGGTTTCAGGATAGTTTGGCTTTATAGGATAGAAGGCACAGGTCAAAGCCTTCTTTATCCCAGCTTTAGCCATCTCTTCGAGGTTCTCAACGCTCCTACCTTCCGAGTGAATGTGGGCGTCGAACACCTCCATAATCGAAACCTTTCAGAACTGTTTTTAACAGTTGACGAAAGTTTGAAACATGATTCGCAGAGAGGAAGAGCTTAGAAGTGATGCGGTAAAAATTTCGGCAATGCTCATGGCGATTTCAGCGAGAACAGCACCGAAATCGAAGGGAATAGACGATTTGGAGATAGTTTACGTTGACGGAGGGGACAAGGATAGGATTGCGGACAAGATGATCGAACTCGCCAAGGAGAAGGGGGAGGGGTGGAAGAGAGACGGAGAGAGTTTGAAAAAGGCTGAGGGAATTTTGATAATCGGCGTTAAGGGCGATAAAAGTTTGGGTTTAAACTGTTCCGCCTGCGGATTTAAGGATTGCAAGGAGTTTGAGAAGGCGAAAAGGGTGAGGGGCGATTACGACGGACCGAACTGCATATTCAAGGTTTTGGACTTGGGTATAGCTTTGGGATCTGCTGTTAAGTTGGCGAGCGTCATAAACGTTGACAACAGAATAATATACAGAATTGGCGTCGTCGCAAAGATGCTCGGATTAACGAATTCAAGCGTTGCCCTTGGAATTCCCCTATCCTGCACGGGCAAAAATCCCTTCTTCGACAGAAAGAGGTGATCCCTTGAGGGGTTTGGTCATAGTTGGGCAGATCTAGGAGAACAGTAAAACTTTTGGAGGAACTTGATTAATTTCTAATCCTTATAAGTAACATCGTAAGTAGTTCGTTCATATCTATCCAAAACCTGAAATCAGACTACGGTAAGACTTAGATCAAGAGCTTTAGCCGAGTGCGTGATGTAACCAGACGATATTACATCAACCCCGGTTTTAGCGTACTTCTTAACGTTCTTTGGGGTTATACCACCTGAAGCCTCTACCAAAATTCGTTCCCTTAACCCCTCCCTTTCTAAAGTTTCCACGACATCCTTTATTTCCCTCGGCTTGAGATTGTCGAGCATGATTATATCTACTCCTTCTTTTACCGCTATCAAAGCCTCTTCGACACTTCTAACTTCAACCTCGATTTTCTTCGTGAAGCTTGCAGATTTTGCTAACCTTATAGCTTTAACCAAATCTCCGGCAACGGCGATGTGATTGTCCTTAATCAAAACACAGTCTCCCAGCCCAAAGCGATGCGTATCTCCTCCACCTATTTCGACGGCCATCTTCTCGAAGATTCTAAAACCGGGCGTAGTCTTTCTGGTAGAGGCGATCCTGACTTTCGGATTTACGCTTCTCGCCTTTTCAACCATCTCGGCCGTTACCGTAGCAATACCACTCATCCTCATTAGAATATTAAGAACTGTTCTCTCGAGCATGAGAATATTCCTCGAACTCCCCTCCACTTCCATGATAATGTCCCCTCTCCCGATCGGATCGCCGTCCTCTACCGAATTTAAAACGTTAATTCCAAAGGATTCGAAGGCTATTTTTGCAACCCTTATGCCAGCTACAACACCACTGTCCTTCGAGATTATCTTGGCTCGAACTTTCTTGTCTTCAGTATACGTTGCGTCTCCGTAGTAAAGATCCTCCTCGAGATATTCTAAAATCTTCTTTTTAATAATAAAGTCAGGAATCATCCTACCACGATACTACCTTTAATGTTTTCAAGCGTTTTTATCACCGATAAGGCGGCGAGGTAACTCGTTTTCGGGTTATCATCCATTTTTCTGTTTTTCACAATGATTCTAATCTCTCCAAACCTTCCTTTAGCAACTATTTCATGGATGTTCTCCTCAACTTCCTCCGCAATTGCCACAACCTTCACCTTGTCAAAGCCGACAGCGATACCAAGCGTTGAAGCTACATTCAAGTTTCTCGGGTAAAGTCTTGCTGCTTCCTTCGCATTTCCTTCGAAAATGACCCCCTTTTCGCTCACACCAAAACTTGATGGGTTTTTCCTCGTTACTAAAATGACTTCTTCGACGTAATCTGCTACAGCTCTTATTGCATCAATTCCTGCTAACGCTCCAGATGGAATGTATATCCTTCTTCTAAGTTTAATAGCTAAATCCCTTATTTTATCGTAGAATTCTTCATCGGCGAAAGCACCAACGCTTAGAACAATCAAATCTTTTCCAGATATTAGAACCTTCTCAGCGTAATCAAAAACCGCTTGCTGTGATGCTGCCTCCACGACAACATCCATATCGTTTTTGAGAAAATCGTCTATATACTTAGCGGCGTTTATCTTTAATTCTTTAGAAAGCTTTAGAGCCTTTTCGCGGTCGATATCGAAGATTGAAACGAGTTCGAATCCATTCGCTTTACTCAACCATCTGGCTACGAAACTACCTATTGCCCCACATCCTACAATGCCAACCTTCATAGGATATCCACCATCCTCTTTATCGCCTTTCTTGCTCTCTCAGCAACTTCTTCGGGTAATTTAACGACGTTGGATTCAAATTTTAGAGCAATAAGCAGACTTTCGAGCGTGTTAAGCTTCATCTCCTTACATACAGCTTTATAAAGAGGTATGAACGTCTTTTCGGGAATTTCTCTTCTCATTCTCTCTATAAGTCCGATCTCGGTGCCGACGATTATCTTCTCGTAATCGCTCTCCCTTGCCAATTTCAACATCTGGCTCGTCGATCCGATGTAGTCAGCTTTTTTCTGAACTTCGGGATCGCATTCTGGATGAACGATTATCACAGCGTCTGGATGCTTTTTCCTCATCTCCTCAACATGTTCAACTTTAAACGCCTTGTGAACGTAACAGAAGCCGTTACTGGGAACGGGTATCACTCTTTTACCCGTTCTACATTCAGCAAACCATGCAAGGTTCGCATCTGGCCCTAAAAAGACAACATCCGAATCAAGCCTTTCAACAACTTTTACTACATTCGCCGAAGTGCAACATACATCGGCTTCGGCTTTAGCGCTGGCATAACTGTTAACGTAGATTACAAACGGAACGTCGGGATTCTTTGTTTTCACATCCCTAACGAGTTCCGCTGGAAGCTGAGCTGCCATAGGACATCTGGCATCTATTGATGGAACGATTATCTTCTTGTCTGGATTTAGTATTGCTGCCGTTTCCGCCATAAAGTCAACTCCACAGAATACAATTATGTCCGCATCTGTTTTAGTAGCCTCTCTTGCCAGTTCAAGACTATCTCCGATAAAATCAGCTACTTCCTGTATTTCTGATATCTGATAGTTGTGAGCGAGAATTACAGCGTTCTTGTTCTCTTTAAGCTTTATTATTTCTTTTTGAAGTTCTTTCGAACATATGTTCGACATCGAACACTTGTTCGATAATTTGACATATAACCTTTGTGGGAGGAGATTGGGGAAGACAAGGCTTTTGCAAGAGTTTGTCAAAGGCAAGAAGTACTTATACTTGATAGCGGACCTATGAATTTAACGTAATCGGTATCGTAGTTCTCATTTAAGAATATACCAGTCCCGTTGGGTAGATCCTTTAGAATGTCATTCAATTCTATTGTTAGGTTTTTGTATATATCCTGCCAGTTCACTTCGGCTTTTGAATGATATCGCTGATGTTTTTGATTAAGTTTGCGAGGAGGTCTGGACTGGGATTGACGATTGCACAGTGGTTGAAGAAGTCCTCTACTCTTAGCCTAAATTCTGTGAAGTCTGGGCCGATACCTATTCTGAATCCGTTGGAGCGGGATAGGATGTTAGTGGGGATGGTACCTCTCGGTATTGTGGGGCATAAATCTGGAATAGTTATGTAATTTCTCATAAATCGTGCGGTTGCTATAAAGTATGGGATGTCTTTGGATTTTCGGCGATTACGTAGTATTATCGAATATAGCCAATTTTCAATAATCTTCTTAATTTTATAATTTCTTCTTTCTTTTTTAGAGTTTGTTCTTGTTTCACAATCACCACTAAATTCTGCTATATTTATTTATTTTGGTAGATACCCTACGTCGAGAAAATATATAAAATTATATAAAATTAAATTTTCTTTATACAAGGTGAGTGTCTCTTACCAAACCTTAATGGGTATAATGGTTTGGTAGAAGTGTGCTGGAGGAGTATGTGACAAATTCGTTATTGCTGTAAATAGAAATGGGGATAAGGGATGATAGGGATTGCGGTGTCGAAGAATGGAGTTCGGATAAGGCTGACTGAGGAGAGATGGTACCATATTGTGGAGAATCATGATGAGTTAGCGGGTTTATCGGATGAGGTTTTATTGACGGTAGTGAGATTACATAGTCAAAGGTTGGAAGGATGAGCTTTTAGCGGTAAGAAAGTTCAAAGAGGATAAGTATCCTGTTGTAGTTTGTAAAGAGCTTAAGGAGGATGGATTTATTATAACTGCATTTCTGACTAAGAAAGTAGAGAAGATATTGAGGAGGGGGATAATATGGCAGAAGAAGTAG
Organism: Archaeoglobaceae archaeon; assembly: GCA_027036775.1. Taxonomy (GTDB): domain Archaea; phylum Halobacteriota; class Archaeoglobi; order Archaeoglobales; family Archaeoglobaceae; genus Archaeoglobus_B. Next base: position 52,336 of record JALWDS010000037.1, read on the forward strand.
AGAAGATTGTTAGTGCGATACCGATACTTTTAGAGTTTCCAGTGAAGAAGTTTTACGTTGATTACGATAAGGAAGCTGATGTATTATACATCAGCTTTGAAAGACCTCAAAAAGCTACCGATACTGAGGTTACGGATGAAGGAATCTTGCTGAGATTTAGAGATAAAAAATTGGTTGGAATAACAGTTCTTAATGCAAGCAGATTCAAAAGATGATCGATCTGCTAACTTGTGAAAGAAAGTTCCGAACTCTGATTAACCGTAGTTGTTAATCATATTGGCGATTGATTAACCGTAGCGGTTAATTAAATTGTGCAGGTAGTGTTATGGTTTTCTATGTTTGATTAACAACGGTGGTTAATCACATTGTGGACAGTCTTTGAATCTGGAACATCTGGTAATTGATTAACCGTAGTGGTTAGTCAATTTGTGAGGTTAGTAAATTATTATTTATATTATGTTTGAATTGATGGAGGCAAGAAATATAAATAGATTCAGCGATAAAATTGGTCATGAGATACGCTGTAGTTGAATGTCCCGTTTGTGGTGGGTATCTTGCCATTGATTCCAAAGTAGGTTATAGGAAATGTCCATATTGCAGTTACGTTAACAAGATTGAAGTTTCAAGAGTGGTAAAGACGTTTAAGAGTCCGAAAGAAGCTTCCGAACTCGTTAGACTGCTCAATTCAAGTAACGACTCGTTTAAACCTTTAAGCTCGAACGATAGTTGAGACAATCCATTTCATCTTTACCTAAGATACTCTTCAATGATTCTATCGATTTCAGCTTTTCTTCTTGGGTTTAAAGAGACTTCCAAACCGTAGGAAGTAGGCTTAGCGAGTAGCAAACCCTCTTTGATCAATTCTTCTGCAACTTTTTTAGCCAATCCACGTAAATGTTTGGGAATCCCAGAAGTAAGTTTATCAAAGCTTGTATGGGCATGACCCCATTTTCCTCTCCTCTTTAGCTTCTTTAGAATCGTAGCTTTTAAGACGTTGCAAAGAATTTCATCGTTCATCTTGCTTAGCATTGATGAAAAGGTATTTAAACTTTTGTCGGATATTGTCATAGGATGGAAGACGAGACGTTATTTCTGAAATTCTTGGGAAGGGATAATCCGATAGTAAGGGTAATCGACTTTCTAATTGACAACGAGGCTTTTGATTATTCGAAAACGGAAATAGCGAAGGGTGCTGGGATTAGCAGAACCACTTTGCTTAAAATCTGGAAAACGTTGGAAGACCTTGGAATAGTAGTGGAAACGAGGAGAGTGGGTAGAGCTAAGATGTACAAGCTGAACAAGAACAATCCGATCGTTCAAAAGTTTATCGAGCTTGATAATGCTATCTCCGAATATTACGCTAAGAAGTTTACTGAAATAACCGTTAAGGGGTGATTTTATGGCTTACTGGCTCTGCATTACGAATGAAGCTAACTGGAAGGTGATAAGGGAGTGAAATGTTTTAAGAATACGATTGCCAAGGTTAAGCCCGGTGACAAGCTCGTAATTTATCTCAAGCAGGAGAGAGTTAGGGATAAGGTTAGGGAACCGGGGATTGTAGCAGTTTATGAAGTCGTTTCAGAGCCTTTTAAGGATTCTACAAGGATTTTCAGTTCTAAAGGGATGAAAAGTAGTGGTGAAACTTTCCCTTGGAGAGTTAAGATTAAGCCGATTAAGATATTTGACAAGCCCATTAAATTTAAGCCTTTAATTCCTAAGCTGAAGTTCATCACAAATAAGAAAAAGTGGAGTGGGCATTTAATGGGTAAGGCTATGAGGGAAATTCCTGGGGGTAGATTACGATTTGATCATGAATGTAGGTCAGAGGTGATGGGATGATCTCAAAAATGCTTGGGAAGTTTGCGATTTTAGTGATGAAATAAAATATGGAAAACTTGACAGAAAAAAGTTTGCTGTAGAGTTGTATGATGTTCTTAGTGGTAAAGCAGATGAAGCCTACTTAGATCCGGAGAAGTTCCTCAAGAATACGTATTTAACATCTGATATGAAAGCTCTTCTCGTAGAAGCCTTAAAAAGGTTGGCTAAGAACGAAGGCTCAGCAGTTTATGTTCTTGACACAGAGTTTGGTGGTGGTAATTCCACCAATTAAAGAGACCGTCAGCCCAAGAGTACTGAATGCGAATGCCGTCTTTAGGATAGGTGAAGCATTCAAGAATTTAATGAAGCGGGACAATATCTCCACAGCTTTCCTGAAATAGGGGATATAGATTGCTCCGATATCTGCTGTAAGATCACTTAATTTCTCACGGAACTTGACCAGGTCGCCATAGGCTGAATCTATCGCCTTATCGAAATCTCCTATTCTCCTGATCATTTGAGGGTATGCTAATTCCATAATAGCCTCTGCTCTGATCGCCTCTTCGGACCACCCCTTATGAGCGTCCCGATCTCTTCCGTCTTCTTTTTGATGTCTTCTTCTCTCAGGATTATTCCTAACCGCTTGAACGGCATATGCAATCCAGATAGCGAGCTCCTTACAGCAGTGATAACTTCGTCAGTGGTCTTTCCGAGGGAAATACCAAGTTTTTCAAGAATCGGACCGTATTTGAGGATCGTATCCGTTGATTTTATGTGCGATGTCTATGTTGAACAACATTGGACAATCATGGAAAACATAGAAAAAACGCTAATAACCGTCGCTCCAGAAAAAGAAGAGATATTAAAACAGTTTAAACGCTTAAAAAAGAAAATAGAGCAAAAAAGGTTAGCAGAGAATAGCCCCGCCCGGATTCGAACCGGGGTCGCGGGATCCAGAGTCCCGCAGGATTGACCACTACCCTACGGGGCTCCGTAAAGGATTAAGACCCAATGAATATAAATGTGTTGCTTAAGACAAAGTTTAAATAAAACGATTTTTAAGCAATTGCATGGGCACGGTAAAACCCGCTTACATTAAAAATATAGCGATGGAGTTGTTGAGAAGGTATCCAGACGTCTGGACGGGGGACTTCGACGTAAACAAGAAGCTCGTCCAAGAACTGACCAACATAAAGAGCAAGAAGGTTAGGAACAGGGTGGCAGGTTACATAACGAGAAAGGTCAACAGAGGGTGGGTAAATGTTTGAGGGGGTAATTCCAGCTTTGGTAACCCCCTTTAAGGAGAACTTCGAAGTCGATTTCGAAGGGATTGCCAAAAACTTGGATTACCTTGAGAAGCATGTAGATGCGGTCGTTCCAGCTGGAACAACCGGTGAATCCGCAACACTGAGCTACCAAGAACACGTGGAGATAGTTAGATACGTTTGCGAGGTTTCGAAAGTTCCAGTTATAGCAGGAGCAGGATCGAACTCTACGAGGGAAGCGGTATTCTTGGGTAAGGAGGTTGAAAAGGCCGGAGCTGACGCTGCAATGTTCATAACGCCCTACTACAACAAACCTAACAAGGAAGGTTTGTATAGGCACTACAAGAGGATTGCGGAGGAGCTGTCCATACCCATAATTATATACAACGTTCCATCGAGAACCGCATGCAACATAACCCCCGATGTCGTGAACAGGCTTGCGAGGGATTTCGACAACATAGTTGGAATTAAGGAGGCGAGCGGTAACCTCAGGCAAGTTTCGGAAATTATCAGAGCTACACCAGACGATTTCGTAGTTCTTTCGGGAGACGACTTCCTAACGCTACCTATCTTGGCTCTGGGTGGGAAGGGAGTTATAAGCGTTGCAGCGAACGTCGCACCTCACCTGATGAAGGAGATGTATCTCGCATTCAAAGAGGGTAATTTGGATAGGGCGAGAGAGTTACATTTCAAGCTCTACCCGTTGTTCGAAGTCCTCTTCATCGACACGAATCCAATTCCCGTTAAGAAGGCCTTGGAGTTGATGGGACTACCAGCTGGAAAACCGAGGTTGCCTCTCGTAGAGCTCTCTCCAGAAAAAACGGAGAAGTTAAAAGAGGTTTTAAAATCCCTTGAACTCATTTAGCTCTTCAACTCCATCTCCGCACTCTCAATGGTCTTAACTATGTAGTTTACGATATCCGCAACTATCCCCTCGGAAACCTCCTCCTTCAACCTCCTAACCTTCCTCTCGAGATCGCCCAAAACGTCCACTATCCTCTTGTAGTGCGTGTCCAGCTGGGAGATGACGTAAATCTTAAGCATGTTCAGGTTGTTTAAAGCCTCTTCCGCCGTTATGTCTCCACCGTAAAACTTGTCCATTATGTGTTCCACGTCACTTTTGAACATCTCCTTTATGTTCTCGTCGTCCGTTAGCTCTTTGACTGCTTTCTCTATATCGTTCGCTACGTCCATCACGTGCTTCAAAAGCTCCCCCATCTTCTCCAGGTATGTGTTCTTATACATCATAAGCGTTGTAGAATTCCCGCTTTAAAAAATTGATGCGAAAGCTTATATTTAGTTCCGCAAAGTTAGACCATGTCCCTGAGGGAGAAGGTTGAGGAGGTCGTGAACAAGGAGATAAGACCCTACCTGATGGCGGACGGTGGTAACATAGTCGTTGTAGATGTTGACGAAAAGGAGGGTGTTGTGAAGGTGAAGCTCTTAGGTGCCTGCTACGGTTGTCCGCTCTCTCAAATAACGCTGACGTCTTTCGTGGAACAGCATCTGAAGAGTAGGATACCGGAGGTTAAGAAAGTGGTTTCGGTATGAAGGCCTACCTGATCAGGCCCAACATACTATTTTTTGAGAACAAGGCATACAAAATCGAACCTACGAAGGGATTCGGAGGGTTTTGCGAGTGCGGGGGGAAGATGAATCAGCTGGGGTGGGTCGGCAACTGGATAATGATTTCTGAATGCGAAAGCTGTTGGAGGATCGAAGCCTTTTTATACGAAAACTTCAAATTCGTTGGAAGGTTCGAGATTAGAGTGATAGACTTGAAGGACTTCTTAAAGGAGTTTTTGAGCGAAAGCGAGTTGGACTCAATTTTCAAGAAGGCGAACGGGCTTGATTACAGTTACAGCAGTTTCAGCAGGGCTAAGAAAAAGCTTGAAGAGATGAACGTGAGTTTGGATGAAATCCTAAGGGAGTTAAGAAGAGCAGAGTTTTCTAAGTAATTTTTCGCTCTCCCTCGTCCCCTTTGCAATTAAAACGTCTCCAGCGAAAACCTTCGTCCCAGCGCTCGGTTTCGTTATCCACTTCTTTCCCCTCTTTATGGCTATAACGTGCATACCCGTATTTGTTTCGACCTTCGCCTCTCCCAACATCTTACCGTGAAGTTTCGAGCCCTCCTTAACCTCAACGAGTGTTATAACCTCATCCGCCTCCTTCATTGCGGATAAAAATATGGGATGAATTTCCATCTTTTCGAGAACTATCTCCGCTATCTCCCTTGCGGAATCCGCAATCTGCTCACTGCAGTAGGCCAAATCCAAAAGAGCTATAAGGTGTTTCATCTCGTCCTCTTTGAAGTGCTTGCTACTCCTCAAAACCCAGTAAATCAGATCGAACCTCATGTTGTCTATCCTCTCCTCAAGGTAAACGACCTCCTGAGCTATGTCCTCGTTGTAGTAGAGTATAGACGAATACCCCAAATCAACCGCAAGCTCAGAAAGGTTCTTCATGTCCACCAATATGTCCACCGCCTTATCCAAATCCTCTATCTCCACCTCAACCTCTTTAGTTTCAACCTCCACTCTCTTACCCGTGGCCATCTCAACGAACTTCGGAACACCACTTATATCTCCCCTCGCAAACAGAACGTCTCCGACCAAAATCTTCGTATCTCTATCGGGATTGAATATCCACTCGAAACCCCTCTTTATGGCAATGACCCTCATTCCCGTTCTCGTATGAAGTTTGACCTCACCCAAAGTTTTGTTTGCCAACTCCCCCTCTCTGCTGACCGTAACCTTAACGAGGGTCTCTTCGAGCTGAGTTATTATTGCGTTTACTATCTCCTTGGGAAGTTTGAACCCCCTCAGAACCAACGTTGCTATATCTCCAGATGCGTTGCCTATCTTTTGAGATGCGGAACCTATTTGAAGTATCGGAGAGAGCGATTTTGCAACTTCCCTGCTTCTCGTCGAAACTATGGCCAAAAACCTCAACTCCTGCAGGAGGTCTAAAATCTTCTCCTCGAGCTCTAATACCTCCTCCGCAATGTCTTCCATGTCAAAGAGAAGTGCGGAATATGCCAAATCTACGATAAGTTCCGTTGTGTTCTTCAAATTTACGAGGACATCCTTAATAGTATGCACGATAAGAATTCAAAAATCCGAGATAAAAAATTTTTGAATCAACTCTTGATTCCCTTGACGAAAGCTATTACGCTTGCGATCACGTAAACTATCAGCGTTACAACACCCAAACCCAAAGCGAAAGTAACTATCCCGTCTCCGCTAACCCTCAAACCTGCAAGCCACTCGTTCCTCATTGCAAACGGGACGTAGGCCAACGCAATTAGATTAACTATCGTTATAGCCCCGAACACGTAGCAAAGCTTTGAGGAACTCTTTTTCTCCTCTCCCTCAACCTCCTCAGCAACTTCAACCCACTTCTCGTGCTCGACCTCAGCCTTTCTCCTCGAAATCTTCCCGCTGAATATGCTCATGTTTATTGGGAAGTTTCCGGGTGTTAAATGCAGGATTCCGGCGTGGGCCAAGACGAAGAGCAGTAGGAAGAATGCAACCCCCGCGTGTATTGTCCTTACGACAAAGAACAGTCCGGGGTTGGATGTTACGAAGTCGAAGCTCCTCGGAAACCACATTATCGTGCCCGTGATGATCTCTATGAAAGCGAGAACAGGTAATAGGTAGATGTCTGAAACCATTATCCAGTCGTATTTACCGAACTTAGGTCTCTCCCTCCTTAGTCCCAAAGTCCAGAGTATGTCTCTAACAGCACCGGCGACAACCTCGCTTATGAATTCGGCTGAGAGTCCAAAGTTCTTTATGTTCGAATCACCCCTACCTCTCACTATCCTTTCGAGGACGAAGTAAGTTCCGAAGTAGGCGAAGCTGAAGATCAGAATTACTGCGAACACCCTGTGAAGGAACATAGTAACGGTTGAACCCCCGAAAATTCCAAAAACCCATCCCAAGTGTTCTGGAAACATTATTGGTAGTCCCGTTATCAAAAGCATCATTCCCGATACGCTTCCAACGAAGTGGGCAAGCCTCTGGTGCCAAGAAAACCTTTTGAGCATCATTCTACCTCCTCCTTATGGATTTTGTAATATTTGTAATACTCAATCACGGTTAAAATGACGACGAAAATTCCGGCTATTTCGAGCAACACCTTGACTGCATTGTTGAACTTGGTTACCGTCTTTAGAGATTCCTCGTATAGCGTTCCCCTCTTTTCTATAGGTATCTCGCTCCACTTAAAGACGTAACTTCCCTTCAAGCTTGAAGCGGTTGATATGTTGGAAACGTAGGGATACAATGCGATCAGTGCAACTACGAAGGCTACTGCTACTATTGCCCTCGACATCTCTACCACCAAAAAATTAGAACAGGAATAAGCTCTCTATCTTCGATGCTGTCAGAGCACCAACTCTCTCCCTAAGCTTCTTGGTTATTTCTTTCATCTCTCCAGCCAGTATCGTTTCGCACGGGCATATCAGAGCACATCTCGGAACTGGGTCCCTGTAAATCACGTTACCCTTTTCGTCTCTCTCCGGCTCAAAAGGTAGGACGCAGTACGTGCACTTGTCCATCTTACCCTTGCTACCGAAAGCTCCGCCCTCTGGGAATTGAGGAGCTCCGAAGGGGCAGGCCCAAGCACAGTAGCCACAGCCTATGCACTTGTCCTTGTCAACCAGAACTATTCCGTCTTCCCTCTTGTAAATTGCTTTAACGGGACAAACCTTCATGCAAGGAGGATCGTTGCAGTGGAGGCACATTATGGGTATATTCAACTGACCCGGCTGACCCTCGTTTATCGTTACAACCTGAATTCTGTTCACACCTTTGGGTGTCTTGTTGTAGTTCTTGCATATCGCCATGCATCCCTTACACTTTATACAGAGATTGTGATGAGTATCGACCAAAAATTTCAGCATGTGCACCACCTCATTCCATAACCTTCATCTTCCTTAACTCCGCCTTCAACTTCTCTATCTTGCTCCTGTATTGACTCAGGAACTCCTGCAACTTGTCCGCCCTAACCACATTGCATATTCCCGACTTCGTAGCCTGCATCTGCGTCTCCGGATCCCATCCCGGTGGGTTGACTATGTTACACGAATCGCCGTAAACTATGGGTCTCGTGTCCATGTCGTTCGTCACTGGGAATCTGTCCAAGTAGGGTTTGCCCTGGAACTGACCTGCCCAGTGGAAAGGAGTGAACACCAACCACTCTGGAACCGAAGGAGTTACCCTCGCCTTGACAATTATGTAAGCTGGAGTGTCGTCGTATTCCAAGCTTCTCGGTGAAACGACTGCAACCAAATCGCCGTCCCTTATTCCCCTCTCCATGGCGGTCTTCGGATTTATCTCCACATACATCTCGGGCTGTAACTCCGCTAATATCGGATTGCTCCTCGTTTCCGCCCCTCCACCCATGTGCTCTACCTGCCTACCAGATGTCCAAACGAGCGGGAATATGTCGACGACGTTTGCCTTTAACCAGGCTATTTGCCAACTCCTTCCCTTTATCTTAACTCTGAAGTGGAACTTTCCATACTTCTCGTCCTCGTAAGTCGGATACCTGCTGACGAGGTCCAAGCGCGGTGAGTATATCGGCTCTCTTATCTTCGGCAGTGGGTCTTTCATGTTCCAAGCGTAGAACCTCGCCCTACCCCTACCAGATGGTAGCATGTTCTTGTCGAGATACTCTTCGAAGGTTTCACCTATCGCAAACAACCACTTGACGCCGTTGACGTATATCTCGTTCTGAGGATTGACACCGCTCAAAAGCGATTTTCCATCTGGAGCCTTCGGACCCCACTTGACTCTGAAGTCGTGGCCTCCCTCCCACACAGGTATGTCGTCCCTATACAGGATGGGAGTTCCGGGGTGCTTGTCGTTCCAGCATGGCCAGGGCAATCCCCAGTATTCACCCTTGCAGGGCCCTCCGTAAGACCTACAATCCTCCTCGCTGAACGTGTAGTCATATTCTTGCTGTCTCTTTATCCTCCAGCTCTTCTGTCCGAGCATTCCTATCGATATGCACCCAACCATTACCTCCTTGTCCCAAACCTCTTCTGGCCTAATCTCCTCCGGACTTTTACCACCGAAGTTTGCGGTAAACTTGGCATACAAACCGGGATCGTATTTGTCGAGCTTCTCAACGAGCTTGAACAGAATCCACATGTCCGGTTTCGACTCGTATCTCGGATTTACGACCTTGTTCCTCCACTGAATCTGTCTCGCGGAATTAGTAACGAATCCTTCGCTCTCGTATTCCGTGCAAGCCGGTAGAATTATTATACCGTCCTTTCTCTCGGGTAAAGCTGCAGCCGTTTCAACGAACGGATCGACGACAACCAAAAGCTCCACAGATTCGAAAGCCTCCTTAACGAGCTTCAAGTCACCTATGGATGCGGTTGAGTGACCCCACCATATTATCGCCTTTATCGGCGAGGGCTGATCCAACTTCCAGCCGTATTTTTCTGCGGTAGCTCCGACAGCAAACCTCGACATCGTGAATCCCTTCTTGTGCATCATCTCCTCGCTTGAAAATCTGCTCTTAATCCACTCGTAATCGACGTTCCAAACCCTGCACCAGTGCTTCCACGCCTTTTCGCTCAAACCGTAGTAGGCTGGCAGAGAGTGGCTCAGAACGCACATGTCCGTAGCACCTTGGACGTTGTCGTGTCCCCTGAAGGCGTTGACACCTCCACCGGGCCTTCCTACACACCCTATCAACAGTTGAAGTATAGCAAAGCTCCTTATGTTTTGAGAACCGGTTACGTGCTGTGTTGCACCCATGGCGTATTGAAGGGTTGCCGGCCTGTTTTTAGCCAGAATCTGTGCAACCTTTCTTATGAGGTCTGCTGGAACTCCCGTTATCTTCTCGACGTTCTCTGGGGAGTAATCGTCCTTCAAAACCTCCTCCTTGAAGTAATCGAACCCGTAAGTTCTCTTTTCGACGTAATCTGGACAATACCATCCGTTCTTAACGAGTTCGTGGCATATGCCCATTATCAGGGCTATATCCGTTCCCGGTCTGAATCTGACGTAAACGTCGCTGACCGCAGCCGTTCTCGAAAATCGAGGATCGCAGGCAATTAGGACAGCACCCCTCTCCTTGGCTTTGTATATGTGGTAAAAGCTGACGGGATGGGCCTCAGCTGGATTCGAAAGGAATATTATGGCTCTCGAATTCCTCATGTCGTTGAAGTTGTTGTTCATGGCACCGTAACCGAAAGTGTTACCCAAACCTGCTACGGTTGTCGAGTGGCATATCCTCGCCTGATGGTCTATGTTGTTCGAACCCCAGAAGGCCATGAACTTCCTCTGCAGATAAGCCATCTCCGTGCTCACCTTTGCGGATCCTGCGAAGAACAGGGCATCTGGCCCATACTTCTGCCTTATCTCCCAGAGCTTTTTAGCTATGATTTCCAAGGCTTCGTCCCAGCTTATCTTCTCCCACTTTCCGTTCCTCTTTATCATTGGATACTTCAATCTCCTCGGTGAGTGGACGATGTAGTTGGCAGATGCACCTTTACAACACAGCTTACCTCTGTTTATGGGATTGTTGATCCAAGGCTCCACCCAAAGCCATTGATCGTCTTTAACGACCGCCAACAAACCGCAACCGACGGCACAACCGGTGCAAATGGTCTTAACAAGCTTGTAACCCTTCTCTTCAAGCTTCTTTTGTTCCTCTTCCGCCTTCTTGAATATGTCCGCTTTGGCAAACTTTATAAGGCCACTCGCTACGGCCAAGCCAACCGCGGACGTTTTGAGAAAATCCCTCCTCGTCATTTTTAACTTCATTCAGACACCTCCCACGTAACTATTTAAGAATGCAAAAATATAAAATTTTCGATATTTTAAATATTACCGAGCGGAAATATTTAAACCAAAATCCATTTAACTTATCCTGCGAGTGGATTAAAGGATGATAGTAACATGTAAGAAGTTGGGTTTCGAAACCGAAGGCAAAGCGGTGAGCTGTGAGGAAGATTTCGAAGTTGAAGGTTACACGGTATTCACATGTCCCGCTTTATACCATAAGGTGAAGGACAGGGTTGACGAGTATCGGGTTTTAGATTTGAGGGTTTTAAAGGCCTTCAAAAATCCCGAAAAGGTTGCAAAGTCTGTTTTAGAGAGCGAGAAGGTTCCATTAAACTACGTCTTCGATACCGTTCAGGTTGGGAGGGATGTAGTTTACTCTGGAGACAACTTGGAGATAATCGAAGAGTTATCGAGTCACTGCAACCTGACGGTCGTAACCGACAACGAGGAGTTGATCAGAAGGCTTTATCCATACGAGGTCAGAGTCGTCAGAGGGAAGGTTAAGGGTATAGAGGGCGAAGTTGGAAACTTCAGAATTTACGTCGATGGTTACGATCTCGTTGAAGGTAGGAGGGTTGATGTTTTAAGGGCTGGGCAGGTGATATGCAAGGGTTTCAAAGGTGAGGGAATTTACAACGATGACTTTTACGGGGCGTTCAAGGTTCTTTCAAACTTGGGTGGTTACCTGAAGCTCGTAGCGGTTAAAGTCGATCACGACATCTGTGGGGCTTACAAGAGCGGTTTGAAGGGATGCAACCATTGCCTCAGTTGTCCTTCAGTAAGCCTGAAGGATGGAAAGGTCAAAGTCGATTTGAGCACCTGCAAAGCCTGCGGATTCTGTTCCTCGATATGCTTCACCTCCGCAATGAAAAGCGTTCTCCTACCTCACGACAGTATAATCGAAAGGATAGATAGGGTTTCAAATTTGGGATTCGATACGCTGACGTTTGCGTGCGAAAGGTCCTTGGTTGATTTAAACGACTTGAAGGAACTTCCAGACACCGCCTTAATCCTTCTCCCATGCTTGAACTACCTGAACGAGGTTCACTACCTCTACGCGGTTTTGAGGGGGTTTAAGGTTCTGGCAATCCCTTGCGAATGCGATAGGTTCAGGCCAGATTGCTTCGAAATAGCCTCAAACACTTTGAAAGCCTTCGGTTTCAACTGCCTAAGGTTGACGAGCTGGAACGATTTTGAAAGGGATTTGAAGTCTCTATGTGAGCCTCCAAACGTCAGATTCGAGCTTGAGGGTAAAAACAAGAGGGAGATGTGGCTAAGCTTGGTTTCCGCCTTGATGGTTTACGAGGTCAAAGAAAGCAGGTTCGATTCGAAATACTTCGGATTTGTCGAGATAAACGAAAACTGCACGCTCTGCAACTCCTGCGTAAACTTCTGCCCCATGAACGCTTTGAGGAAGGAGGTGGGAAAAATAATTTTCAATCACGGTCTGTGTATTGCGTGTGAACTCTGCTCTAAGGCTTGTCCAGAAAACGCTTTAAGGGTTGAAAAAGGATTGGACTTTCAAAGGTTGGGGGAGAGGATCGTTTTCGAGGACGAGATGGTAAGGTGTCCGAGGTGCGGAAGACCTCACATATCTAAGAGGGCCTACGAGAAGTTGAAAGCCTTAACCGGTATGGAGAAGTCTCTGCTCTTCTGCAAGGATTGCAGACCCGTTACAATCCTCGAAGGTGTTTACGAAGAGATAAAGAGGGATTTGGAGGAGCTGAAAAGGAGGAGGGTTGGAGATGGAGGAGATCGTTAAGGGTAGAATGGGAATGTATGCCTTCTTCTCCTCGGTGTTTTTGGACGTCCCGCCAAAGGAGCTTTTGAAGGAGATTTACGAGGGTAGAATAGCTTTTCCGAAGCTTGAGGGTGTGGAGGAAATATTCAGCTACGCAAAGGGTTTCGACAGCTTTGAGGATTTCGAGAGAGAAATTAGGAGGGAATACACCGATCTATTCGTCAACCCCTTTAAGGAGCACGTTTCACTCTACAAATCGGACTACTTCGGCGACTACCCATACGGGAACGTAACCCTAAAAACGATTGAGAAGTTCAAGGAGTTTGGTTACATATACGAACACACGGAGCCAGCTGATCACCTGGGGGTTTTCATGGCATTCATGGTCAAGAGCTGTGAGGAGTTTTTGAAGGGTAACAGGGAGGAGTTGAAGAAGCAGAGGGAGATTTTGGAGGACTTGGAAAGCTGGATTTACGAATTCTGCGAGAAGGTCGAGAGTAGCGAAGACGCAAGGTTTTACAGGGGTGTCGTGAAGATGCTGAGAGACTTTTTAAAGATGGACAGAAAGATTTTGAACGAGCTGATACTAAATGCATCCGACTAACATCTCGTTGACCCCCAAGCCGTATCTTTCAAAGTCCTTAGCGACGGATTCGAAGTTGATCGTGGCACACTCGTATAAGTCCAAAAGTCTCCTACCCACATCCGTAAGCTTCGCACCGCCCTCCTTCCCCCTAACCTTCTCAACCACCTTCTCACCTAAAATCCTCTCCATGTTTCTTATATACGTCCAAACGAACTTGTATGACATACCCAAGAACTCGGAGGCTTTGGAAATCGAACCGAACTCATCTATGGCCCTTAAGATCTCGTAACCGCCCTTACCCATAACGAACTTGCCGTCCTTTTCAATCCAAACCTTGAATCTGATTTGCATATATATATACGAGCAAACTCACCTTAAACCTTTCCATTTCATCAAACCAAATACTTAAATACCACCTTGGGAGAGTTAATTTGAAATGATAGGCTGGAGTGAGCTAACCTTGATAGTAGTTCTGGCGGTGATCCTCTTAGGGCCCGATAAACTCTCCGATTTGGCGAGAACCTTGGGTAGGATATACGGGGAGTATCAAAAAGCAAAGAAACAGCTTGAGCTGGAATTGATATACGGTTACGAGATTCCTTCGAAGGAGCTACTTGAGGAGATAGCCCAGAAAAAGATTTCCGCCATAACCAAGGATTTCGTCGAGAACGTCGAGAGGTTCAAGAAGCTTTAAATACCTTCAAATCCGAATTTAGGTGGTGATAGGATGTTGGGTAGTATAGGCCCTAACGAGTTGCTCTTGATTTTGGTGATAGTCTTCCTACTCTTCGGGGCGAGCAAACTCCCAGAACTGGCGAGGAGCTTGGGTAGGGCGAAGGCGGAATTCAAGAAGGCTGAGAGGGAGGCGGAGCTCGAACTCGTAGAGTTCGAGAGACAGATAAGGGAGGGAAAATACAAGAGGGAGAAGCTTGAAAAGGTTGCAAAGGATTTGGGTGTTGAAACCGAGGGGAGAAGCGACGAAGAAATTGCAAGAGACATAAGGGATGTGATAAGGGAAAAATCGGAGCCATAACAAAAACTTTAAAAATTTTGATTTTTGCTTGATTCCATGAAGGTTCAGGCTGAGGTTAGGCAGTTGAAGGAGGGAGGTTACATAGTCATAGACGACGAGCCCTGCGAAATCGTCAGCATTTCTGTAAGCAAATCTGGTAAGCACGGTGCTGCTAAAGCAAGAATCGAGGCGATAGGTATATTCGACGGTCAGAAGAGGAGCATAGTCCAGCCAGTAACCGCAAAGGTTTACGTTCCGATAGTTGAGAGAAAGAGGGCACAAGTTATAAGCGTTGTTGGAAACACCGCACAGCTCATGGACTTGGAAACTTACGAAACGTTCGAGCTTCAAATTCCAGAAGAGCTTAAGGACAGGATAGAGCCGGGGAAGGAGATAGTTTACATAGAGTCACTTGGAAAGAGGAAGATAGTTGAAAGGTAATGCACATCGACTCTTATTTTGCCATCTCAAATTCAGATTTAGAGGATGCGGAGTTCGTGATATTTGGAGTCCCCTACGATCGATCCCAATCCTTCATACCGGGATCGAGGTTCGCCCCAAATGCGGTAAGGGTTGCGAGCTGGAACTTGGAGAGTTACTCTCCATTTTTCGATGTGGATTTGGACTTCGTTAGGGTTTGCGATACTGGAAATATTAACGTTGACGGCGGATTTCAAAGCGTCTTGAGGAACGTTGAAGACTTTTTTGCAAAAATTAAGGGAAAAACCCCCATCGGAATAGGTGGGGAACACACGATCAGTTACTCGATAGTTAGGAACTTGAAAGTCGATTGCTACCTCGTAATCGACGCTCACTTGGATTTGAGAAACGAGTTCGACGGTGATATATACAACCACGCGTGCACTTGCAGGAGAGTTTCGGAATTGGGATTGGATTTGGTTTACATAGGTGTTAGGAGTTGCACGAAGGAGGAGATGGAGTATGCAAGGGAGAGGGGACTTAAGATTTTCAAGCCCTTCGACTTCGAAATCGAGAAGCTCGAAGACTGTTTAAGTCCTTACGATAGAATCTACCTTTCGATAGACTTCGACGGTTTCGATCCGAGCTACGTTACGGTCTCAACTCCGGAACCCTTCGGAATGAATCCCTCGATTGTTTTGGACATCTTCGAAAGGTTCGTCGATAGAATAGTTGGATTGGACATAGTCGAGATCGTTCCCGATTCGAACTACAAAACGCCGATGTTGGGGGCGAGAATAGTTCAGGAGTTCGTCGCTTCGAAAAGTTTATCATCCAACAAAAAACTTTGAAGCATGGCAAAAGCTCACGAAAAGAGATCGGCAAGGTTCTTGGCACTTATCCTCGCATTGATAATGGTCGCTTCAGCCCTCGTCCTCCTCTTCAGAAGTCCATCAACGAAGGAGGAGAGGGAGATTAAGTTCGACATGGGAAACTGCTGGAAGGACTGGATAAGGTATCTACCCAATACGACGCAATACGTCTTCTTCGTCAACTTCGAAGAGAAAAACGAAACGCTCAAATCCTTCATATACAACCAAACTCTGAAAAGCCTCTACTCCAACCGTTTGAGTTTCTACCTCTTTAGGGACTTCAGGCCCTCCATACAGAGCTTCAAAAGGATGATGGTCTTCGACTACTACAACTACCTAATAGACGTCAACAGGTCGAAGGTTTACTTCGCCTATCAGAAGAAAACGAGTTACAGGAACTTCACACTTAAGGTTGGCGACGTTGCTGGAAGGAATTACGCTCTCATCGACGAGACCCATCCCGTAATCCTCGCACGCCCGATTTACGCCGAGAAAATTATAGACGATCTATACGGTTCCAAGAACTTCACGAGCGAATACAACTACACGTCGAGGATAAACGGAAGCTTCAGCTACGTTTTCATACTGGCTGGAGATTTGGCCAAAAGAACATTGACCGACAACGGGACACCCATTGCGGACTTCTACTTCGAGGGTTACAGAATGAACGGATCGATCTACGAGAAGGTAGTTGGAATTCACTTCCTCAAATACTACTTCTTCGTAAAAACCAACAAAACCGCCAACGAAACCGCTTACTATTACTACAAGAACTACGACGACATGTTCAGCGTTGCGAAGATCGGTAGCTACAACCTGACGAATCTGACGGGAATGATGCCCGAGATAAGAACGATTGTAATAAGGTTCGGAAACGAAACGAGTTAAATCCAAAAACTCAACTAAGTTCGATGATCGTAGAGGGAGACACGACACTGCTCATAGAGGGAGAAGCAAAAGTTTCGGTCAAAGGCTACGCTGAAGTCTTTGGATGCAGGGTTGAAGAGTTGTTCGTTGAAAGGGGAAAGATAGTCCCGCTCTACGTTAAAGAAGACTCAGAAGTGGATGTCGAGGGAAGCTACATAGCGGTTAAAGGTTCCACAATTCCAAGGAGTTGGGACGAACTCGTGGAGAGGATAGAGAGTGAGGGCTACAGAAGGATCGTTCTCTTCGGAGATACCGATTCTGGCAAGAGCTCGCTCGCAACTTATTTGGTGAACAGGTTGAACGGAGGAAAATGGGTTGTTGATCTGGACATAGGTCAGGCGGACGTAGCCCACCCGTGTGCCATGGGTTTCGGTTTCACCGAGGGTGGTGTGACTTCCATATCTCAGATAAAAATGGTGGACGGATTCTTCGTAGGCTGTGTAAGCCCTACCGGAAGAGAGTCGAGGTGTTTGAAGGGAGTCGCGAGGATTTTCAAAAGGCTCGATGGTGTTAAGGATTACGTCGTAGTGGACACGACTGGCTGGGTCAAGGGGAGAAAGGCAAAGGCCTACAAGTTGGCTAAAATCGAGATAATCGATCCAGACCTGATAGTCTGCTTCGGGGAGGTCCCATACTACCTCAGCGATTTCGAGACTTTTAGGGTCGATTCTTTCGTGTTGAAGAAAAGGAGCAGAGAAGTGAGATGCGAGATTAGAAGTAAAATTTACGAGAGATGGCTTGAAGGTAGTGAAACGAGGGAGTTTAAGGTCGGAGACGTTAGGCTTGAAAACACCACTCTTTTTAAAGGGGAGAGCGTAGAGTTCTTGGAGGGCGTTTTGGATGCGAGGGTTCTCTACGCCGAAAAGGGATACGACTTTTTGAACGTCTGCGTTGAGGAGGAGGTCAACGTGGGAGTTGAGTTGATAAAAGCTCTTTTAGACGTTTACGACGTTAAGGACGTGTGCATATTTTCGATAGATCAACTCAAAAATCTGCTCGTGGGTCTATACAACGGTAGGTATCTTGGTTGCGGTCTGCTAAAGGACATAGACGTTGAAAATAGGGTTATAGAGGTCGAAACTCCGATTAAAGGAGATGTGAAGGTCGTGGAGTTTGGAGAGGTTAAGCTCGAAAATTACAGAGAGGTTGCTGTCAGGGTTCCTTAATCCAAGATCTTTAACTCGACCTTGACCTCCCTATCGTTTATGGAAACGTCTTTTATGAAAGCCTTCTTACCTGTAAACTCGTATATTGCCGAGATTACGGCACTCGCCAGAGGATATACGACCGGTTTTATGTTCTCCTCTTTCAACCTTTGGATGACGGGTAGGTCCATCGGATCGACAACTCTAAAAACGATTGTTCGTTCATCTACGTGACTTATCTGCCCCTCCCTGGCAAATCCGAGTTTGTTTATCATAACCTCCGTAAACCTGTTTAAAAGTTCTTGAACGTCGTTGCAACCGTCAAAGTTCAAACCGTATGTTTCTTTCATTAGTCTCAATATCTCCCTACCTACGTATGCGTTCAATCCCCTCGCACCTTCACCGAGTATCTTGTTCAACCCTATATACAGACCCATGAATATGACGTTGTTCAGCTCGGTTGCCATCTCCTCCGTCCTTTCTATTTCCCTCTTCACGACATCACCCACGCTCATGTTTGGGAAAATTCGCACGATGGAAATATATAATTTTCCTTTAATCTGGAACGTCCAAACCGATGGTTTTCCTGTATCTCATGCCCGGGAACCTTATCTTCGATATGGCATTGTAGGCTTTTTCTCTCGCTTCCTCAAGAGTTTTACCCCTGCCGACAACTGTCAAAACCCTACCTCCTGTTGTAACGTAGCCGTTCGGCTTTGCTATTCCGTTTGCGTATATTATCGCTTGTTTCATTGCCTCTTCAATCCCCTCTATCGGTTGGCTCGTGTAGTGATCCGAAGGGTAACCGGGCTTCAAACCTTCTCTACCCTTCAAAGCACCGCTTACAGCACATACCGCAACGCAGTAATCTTTGCTGAATTTAATCTCGACATTCTCAAGTTCTCCCTCTATTACGGCCAAAGATATCTCCGCAATGTCTGACTCCAACCTTGGAAGCTTTGCCTCGGCACCGGGATCGCAATCCCTAACGTTTATCTCGAGAACCTTGGGAATCAGTTCACCGTTTTCTTCAACGAGCATTATGACTGGATACAAAACACCCTTGAAGACCTTTCCCTCCTCAATTCTGAACTTCTCTATGACGGGTTCAACTACCGTCTCCATTATTCTTCTCTCTATCTCCTCATTGAGCTTCGGATGTGGCGAAACCGCTCCCATCCCGCCGGTGTTCGGATTCAAAAGCTTGCCTTCTCTGTAAAGCCTCTCAGCCTCAGCCTTGGTTATGAACCTCTTGAAGAACCCTATGTAGAACTCTCTCATACCATCTACGTCGTCAGGATCGAATGCCCTCTTGTAATCCCTCGCATGACCGAACGGTTTAACGGTTTTCCCATCGCTTATTGCTGTGAAAGCGACTTCGATTCCGTAGAGCCTCTCCTCTATGACTACTCTGTTACCGGCCTCTCCGAACCTCTTCCTAACCATTATCTCGTCTATTGCGAAGTAGGCCTCATCCAAGCTGTCACAAACGAAAACACCCTTTCCAGCAGCCAATCCATCGGCCTTAACTACGACCTTCTTTCCACTCTCAAACATCTCCCTCGCAAACTCCTTTGCATCATCTGGATCGTCGAAGTTCTTGTATTCTGGAATCGGAACTCCAATCCTCTTCAAGAAGTCCTTACACCAGCACTTACTCGCCTCGAGTATCGTAGCTTCCTTTTTAGGTCCTACAGCCGGAATACCCTCCTCTTCAAGCCTGTCCACAAGTCCCAAGCTCAAAGGTTCCTCTGGACCTATGTAAACCAAATCTACGTCTTCCCTTTTGGCGAAATTAACTATCTCCTCAATTGCCCTTATGGAAGGAACTTCCTCAACGTGCCTGCACTTAGGAAAGAACTCGCTTCCAGCGTTTCCCGGGGCGACGAAAACCTCCTTAACCCTATCGCTCCTTGAAAAGGCGTGAGCTATTGCGTTACCCCTACCGCCAGCATCCACCACGAGAACCTTCATGGGAAAAGGATACGCAAAATTTTAAAAAGTTTAACCCTTTACCTCCTCTGGAACTATCTCAGCCTTCAAGTCCTCTTCAGCTTTTTCGGTTTTGGCTTCACCCTCTTTCTCCTCGCCTTCTTTCTTCACCTCCTCAAAGCTTGGAACCTCAGATTTTCTGTGCCTCTCAACTATCTCGACCTCCTCGATGTCCAAGTATTTAAATATCCTCGCCAGAGCGGAAACCTTGTTCAGTGGTGCGTAGGGTATGAAGTGGAAGTTTCTCGGAACTTCGACAATCGCCTTTTTACCTTCAACCCTCGCCTTTACCTCCATTCCAGTGTATATCATGAATATGGCCTCAACCTTTTTGGCGACATCTTCGACCTTCTCCTTTATCTCGTAGTCGAATATTATGGTTTTTCCAGCCAGCGGATGGTTGAAATCGACTATGGCCCTCCTCCCGATTATCCTCTCGACGACACCAACCCTGTCTCCGACCCTAACCCTATCTCCCACCCTCGGCTTTTCCTTCAACCTTGCGATGCTTATAACCTCCTTCTTCTCTGGATCGTATTCACCAAACGCCTTCTCCGGTGGAACCTTAACACTTCCCTTGTATCCGACATCCTTACCTATCAAATCCTCTTCAAAACCCTTGACGACGTTACCCTCACCTACTATGACGTAAACGTCCCCGTATCTGTAGTCCTCGTTGTAAATTCCGAACTCCTTGGCAGTTTTTTCATCTGTGGTGTCTATCACCGTTCCGTCCTCAAGTTTTGCGGTGTAAGCAATTCTAACTATGTCACCCTTCTCTATCGGCATAAATGCAAGGGTTTCGGAAGGTTATTAAAACGTTTTCTAAATCCTTCTCAAGGCGTTCAGCAGTTGGTCTTCCCACTTTCTGTGCTCCATGAAGTGGTTGTTCGGGTCTTTCGTTAGAGTGTAAACCCAGTATAGGACGAAAAATCCGAACGTGATCAGAGTTAGAATCAGGTATAGAATCGTGTTTCTATCCCTCACGTAGCTGAACCTTATGTAGTTGAAGTCGATACCCGCGTCCGATAGAAGTCTTGATATCCCCTCCAAGAATGCGTCCTCCCTTATTTCGTGCATGAAGAAGTCCCTGTTTAGGAAGTGGTAAACGTAGATCAATAGAATCCCACCCACGTATGGTATGAACTGTATCAGAGCCCAAAGAATTGGATTTCTCTCTGTTTCCTCGACTTCAACATCCATACATATCATCTCAAGCTTTCCCACGTTAAAGCCCCTCTCCTTAAGGAAGTCCTTTATTGCGTTGAGGAGAAGTTTCTGCCTTTTGAAGTGCTCGTTTCTCCTCCAAATCCACTTGTAAACAACGTAAACGTTTATGGCGACACCCAAAAGCGTCAGAATGAAGAAGTAAGTTTCGAACACTACGGGATGGAATGGGTTGTAAGTGTAGTAGTGCGTGTAGTAAGGTTGGGCGGAATACCACGCGAAGAACGCGAACCAGAGACCACCAACGAGCATCAGGATCAGAGGTAGAAACGGTAGCCATACGGGCATTATGTAGTCCGTGTATTCCCTCCTCCTAACGTATTCCTCTATTTGATAAAGCTCAACCATGAAAAATTTAAAGTGGGGAAAATTTAAACGTTACTCCCTCTCGAGTTCCACTATCTTCAAAGTGTAACCCTTCGCACACTGGGAAGGTGGGTCACCGACAACCGATTTAACGACAACGCTATCTCCGTCTTTCAGCTCCATGGGATTGCACAGGTTGTAGAACTCGCACTCCAAGTTGTCGCACCTCTTTTCGAACTTAAGTTTTGCACCCTCGACGGCCATCTTCGAATCTATGAGGGCCATGATGGGGAGCTCAACAACTTCAACCGCAACGACTCCCTCATCGTGCAGGGGACAATCGTGAACGTCTCCATTCCTAAGCCCCACGATCTTATACTTCGAACCAACTCTAAGCCTCAAACACACGTTTTTAAGCCTGCAGTTTTCGCACTCCTGTTTACCTCCGAGAAAAATGAACTCCACACCGACTTTAGCCCAATCTTTACCGCACAGGGTGATGATTTTGTTCGCATTCATAAAGGGAAGTATCCACCCCTTATTTAATAATTCTTCTACCAAAAACTCACTCCTCGTACAGCTTCTTTACAGCATCCGCATGTGCTTTGACTATCAGCGACCTCGTTATCAATCCCAAGAACTTCGTTTTGTCCTCCCTACTTACGACCGGCAACCTTCCAACGTCGTAGGTTGCGAGCTTTATCAAAGCATCCTCAAGCGTTTCATCTGGATATGTAACGATGAGGTTCGTTGACATGACGTCTCTGACCTTGGTTTCCGCCCTCCTATCTATGGGAACCTTTTCGATGTCCTCAAACGTTACAACCCCCACAAGTCTGCCGTTTTCCAAAACTGGAAAACCGGGATGGCCCGTTTCTCTCACGAGCTTTAAAACTTCGAGCAGGTTCATGTCTGGTGAAACCGTGTAAACCTTTTCCGCTGGGATCATTGCCTCCTCAACTTTTATACCTTTTAAAACGTCTATGGAAAGCTCCTTTCTGTGAACGGGGCTTTCGACCCTCGTGCTCGGCTGATCGCATATGGACCTGTCTCCGGTTATTACGTAGGATATTGTTGAGGCTATAGCCAATGCGGGAAGTAGGTTGTAGCTACCCGTCATCTCGAAAACCATTATCACGGCGGATAGGGGTGTTTTAAAAGCCCCAGCCAAGAGCGTCACCATTCCAGCCAAGATGTATCCGTTCGGATTTCCCGTTACTGAGGGCAGAAACTCGTGAACGACGTATCCGAAACCCCCTCCGAGTAGGGCACCTATAACGACACCGGGTGCGAACAGACCGCCACTCCCTCCACTCCCAATGGTGAGCGTTGTTGCAAGTATCTTTGCAAAGGTAGCTATCCAGAGCGTCTTTGCATCTATGAGTCCCTTTATGGCCATTTGAACGTATCCGTATCCCGTTCCCAAGACGTATTGGAACTTCCAACCCATCAATCCAACCGCAAGTCCACCGATCGCTGGTTTTAAAGGCGTTGGAACCTTCATCTTCTTGAAAAGCTTCTTGACGAGTTTGTAGAGTTCTATGTATAGCAAGCTTATCAAACCTCCAGCTAAGCCCAGTAGGGCGTAGAATATCAACTCAACGGGCGATTGAATTCTAACGTCTGGAGCGTTGAATATCCTCAGAGTTCCGAAGGGAACTCCGGTGAATGCACTCAAAAGGCTGTGAAAAACAGAATAAGCTGTTATAGATGAAACCAACGCTGGAACGAGAGCTTCCACCTCGTAATCCCTCTTGTATAGAACTTCAACGCCGAATATTGCCCCTCCTATTGGTGAAAGGAATATGCTACCCATTCCAGCACTCATCCCGCAAGCGAGGAGAATCCTTTTGTCCTTCTCGCTTATCTTCTTGAACATCCTTCCCACGATCGATCCGATTCCCGCACCTATCTGCATTATGGGACCTTCCCTACCTCCGCTTCCTCCAGAACCTATTGTAAATCCCGTTACTATCGTTTTTACGAAGGGGACTCTCGTTTTAACCCTTCCCGTCGTGTGGAAGTAAACTATGGCCTCTCTCGTTCCTCCACCCAAGGTTTCTGGAGACAGGTAGAACGCAACCAAACCGCAGAGCAAACCGCCGATTGCGGGAATTAGAAATATGGGAACGAAACCGAGGTGGAAGTGAAAGTGCAGGACCTCTATCTCTCCTGCCGAAAGCGGGGGGTAGTAGCTGTCAAGACCTTCGAGGAAGAGCTTCGTGTTGAACTCTATACACGCGTGGAGAAGGAAGGACATAACTCCTACGAAGACGCCGACTATCGTTGAAAGGAATATGAGGTAGAGGTATCTCGCCTTCAGATACAACCGCATCGAAGTTTCGTGACGAATTTAAAAATTTAAAGTTTTTTAATTTAACCGTAACCCACAAAAGTGCTGACCTTTTTCGCCCTCTCCCTCTTAACCTTCTCCTCAAACCTCTCGTAGAAGCTTAGCATGGATTCACTTACACTCGGCTTAACCTTCTTCAAAGCCTCAAGGAAGTGCCTCATGTGAACCTTCTCCGCATTTATGTCTTCCCTCAAGGCTAACATCACAGCTTCTCTGCATACCGCCTCTATGTCCGCACCCACGTAGCCTTCGGTCATCTCAGCCAACTCCTCAAGATCGACGTCATCTGATAGAGGCATGTTCCTCGTGTGTATCTTGAATATAGCCAACCTGCTGTTCCTGTCCGGTGGCCTTACGTAAACGAGTCTGTCAAACCTGCCCGGTCTCATCAAGGCTGGATCGATTATGTCGGGTCTGTTCGTGGCACCTATGACGACGACACCCTCAAGTTCTTCCAATCCGTCCATCTCCGTCAAAAGTTGATTTACAACCCTCTCTACAGCTCTGTTCTCTTCGACACCCCTAATTCCAGCAATGGCATCTATCTCGTCAAAGAATATTATGCAAGGTGCAACCTGCCTCGCCTTCTTGAAAATCTTCCTAACCGCCTTTTCGCTCTCTCCAAGCCACTTGCTTAAAAGCTCTGGCCCCTTAACGCTTATGAAGTTCGCGTTCGCTTCGTTTGCGACGGCTTTGGCTATTAACGTTTTACCCGTTCCCGGTGGCCCATACAAAAGAACGCCCTTCGGAGGTCTTATTCCGAACTTCTTGAACTTCTCGGGATACTTCAAGGGCCACTCAACGGCCTCTATTATCTCCCTCTTAACGTCCTCCAAGCCACCGACGTCGTTCCAAGTTACCTTGGGAACTTCGACGAGAACTTCTCTCATCGCTGAGGGCTCGATCTCCTTTAAAGCGGATTTGAAGTCGTCGTAGGTGACCTTCATAGATTCTAAGAGTTCGAGAGGTATTTCGTCGCTGTTCATGTCTATCTGCGGTATATATCTCCTCAAAGCCTTCATAGCAGCCTCTTTGCACAGTGCCTCTATGTCCGCTCCGACGAAACCGTGTGTTTGATCCGCCAACTCTTTGAGCATCGCCTTGATTATTTCCCTCTCCAAATCCTGAACTACCTCTTCTGGAAGGTTCTCCTTCACAACCTCTCTGATCTTCTCCCTATCGTCGAGCGTTTTAACCAAGTCGTATGTCCTCTGGACCTTTTCGAGAACTTCTCTGTCGGTGTATTGTCTGTATAAACTCCTCAAGGATTCCAAAACGAAATCGACGCGATACTCTGGCTCGATGGGCATGTTCCTCGTGTGTATCTGCAGGATTTCGAACCTTCCCTCTCTGTCTGGCACTCCTATTTCTATCTCTCTGTCGAACCTTCCCGGTCTCCTCAAAGCTGGGTCTATCGCGTCTATTCTGTTCGTTGCTCCTATGACTATGACCTGTCCCCTCTCCTCCAGACCGTCCATCAAAGCCAAAAGCTGTGCCACGACCCTCCTCTCCACCTCACCCGTAACCTCATCTCTCCTCGGTGCAATGGCGTCTATCTCGTCTATGAAGATTATAGAAGGTGCGTTCTCTTTAGCCTCCTCGAATATCTCCCTCAACCTCTGTTCGCTCTCTCCGTAATACTTGCTCATTATCTCCGGCCCGTTTATCGTGAAGAAGCTTGCACCTATCTCGTTTGCGACGGCTTTAGCGATAAGGGTTTTACCCGTTCCCGGTGGGCCATATAACAGAACACCCTTAGGTGGATCAATTCCCAAACGCTGGAAGAGTTCTGGATACTTGAGAGGTAGCTCTATCACCTCCCTAACCTTCTGAAGCTCCTCCTTTAACCCACCTATGTCCTCGTAGGTTACACCAGCTTTTCCGAACCTCTCGAATCCCTTCGCTGGCCTGTCTCTGTAAACTACACGTGTCGTTTCGTCTATTATTACCGGTCCCTTAGGCTCCGTCTTTATCGCGACGAAAACCAAAGCCTGATTTTGAGGGAATCTGAATCCGAAGGCTGGAGCACTAACCAACGGAACCAAATCACCCTCAACTAAAGGTCTCTTCAACAGCTGAT
Organism: Archaeoglobaceae archaeon; assembly: GCA_027036775.1. GTDB lineage: Archaea > Halobacteriota > Archaeoglobi > Archaeoglobales > Archaeoglobaceae > Archaeoglobus_B. Next base: position 77,888 of record JALWDS010000037.1, read on the forward strand.
GCTTCAAATACTCCCCAACGTCCAAACCGTAAACCCTAAAGTCCATCTTCCTTAAAGGTGCCAAAATAACCATTCTCGCGGGTTGATAGTTTGCCCTCCTAACCTTAACCAGATCGCCAACACCTACACCAGCGTTTTCCCTTATGAAACGATCTATCCTTATTATGCTCTTACCCCAATCCCTCTTGGGAGCCCTCCAGACCTTTGCAACTGTCTTTCTCTTACCCTCTATCTCTATAACGTCACCGGGTGATATTCTGAGCCTGAGCATTGCATCTGGATCCAACCTCGCTATGCCCCTACCCGAATCGCTCGGATAAGCCTGATTCACCTTGAGCGTCAACTCTTCCATGTTGTAACCTATGATATCAAGTATTAAAAAGGGTTGTGTTACATTGCATCCGATGAAACTGATAATAGACTTCGACCGTTTGGATGGAAAAACCTTGGAAGATTGCTTGAAAAGGTTTTTCGGCCTTGAAGGAAATTTGGAGGGCATGCTCGAAGAACTCTCAAAATCGTTCGACCTTCACGTTACAGAAATACCTCTTCCCAAATCGAACCTCCTGAAGGTTTCGAAGGGTTTTAGAGTCAACCTGAATAAGGAGTGCGACGATGAAACCCTATCGAAGTTGCTGAAGTTCTGCAAACCCGTAGAGTCTTTTACAATAGACGAGGTTTGGGAGTGTAACGGGGTCAGGTTCATACTCTCAAAAGACTTTGAGGAAATCTACGTTCTCGAAACTAACGTTGACGATGTGAGCGGGGAGTTCATATCTTACGCAACGAATGAGATTCTCAAATACGCTTTGGACGTTTACGTTTACCCCTACTTCGGTAAGAAGGGGAGACCGGGATACATGGTAAAGGTTCTTTGCAGGGACAACCCGAGGAACTTGGCTAAGATTGTTTGCGAAGTTTTACCCACGCTCGGAGTTAGGATACACCGAGTTGGTAGATACAAAGTCGAAAGGGAGGTAGTTGAAAGAACGGTGAAGGTCTTCGGAAAGGAATTTAAGCTTAGAGTTAAGGTTTCCGAAGTTTCTTTGAAACCCGAGTTTGAGGACGTTAAGAGGATAGCGGAGAGTCTGAAGAGACCACTTCCGATGGTTTACATCGAGGTGTTGAGGGGGTTGAACGATGAGGATACCGAGCGGGAGTAAGTGTTTGGACGGCCTTTTGGGTGGTGGCTTTGAAACGGGGACTGTAACACAAATCTTCGGTGCGAGCGGGACAGGAAAAACTTCCATATGCCTGATGACTTCCTACACCGCAACGAGTAAGGGATTGAAGGTTGCCTACATAGACACCGAAGGTCTGTCACCGGAGAGGGTCAACCAGATATTCGAGGATAAGGAGACGTTGAAGAACGTTTACATCTACGAGGTGATAGATTTCAAACAGCAGAGTTCCGCCATAAAGGAGTTGGCAAAGCTTTGCAAAGAGGAGGACAAGCTCAAGCTCGTAATAGTTGACTCATTCACTTTTCTTTACAGGAGCGAACTTGAAGATTTGGAGAAGCAGATAAAGGTCAAGAGGGAGTTGATAGCCCAATTGACGTTTCTCTTGGGTTTGGCAAGGAAGTTCGATTTGGCTGTTGTGATAACCAATCAGGTTTACACCGACGTTAGGACTGGGGAAGACAAACCTTTGGGAGGGCCGAGTATAGACCACATATCTAAAATCATAATCGGCTTGGAGAAGTTGAACAACAAGAGGAGGGCGGTTTTAATAAAACACAGGTCTAAGCCAGAAGGGGGATTTTGCGAGTTCGTTATAACAAATAGGGGCATTGAACCGTAAAATTCAAATTGATGTTGCTTATCAAAATCCATGAGGCCGACGGGAGTGACAATCCTGTCAATACTCTACGCTTTGGGCGGTGTCGGTGGCGTAATCGGGGGATTTATTAGCTTTAATCCGTTAGCAATAGCCTTAGGTCTGTTGGACTTTGCAATAGCCTACGGACTCTGGAGGGGACAAAACTGGAGCAGGATTTTGGTAATGATCTTCAGCATCTTTGGCATCATCGGAGGTGCGGGTATGATACTCGCACCAACCTTCGTCTTAATGATGCCGATACCCAAACATCTCGTGGGCGTTTTCTCAACGATACTCATCGTAGCTGGTGCGGTTGCAATAATCTTGAACTTGGTGATACTGCTCTATCTGACTAGACCCCACGTCAAAGCCTTCTTTGAGGAAAAGTTTTAAATACCGTCTCGAACATGCATAGTTTGCCGACGGCCATAGGGATCGGGGAAACACCCGGACTCATTCCGAACCCGGAAGTTAAGCCCGATCCCGTTCCGCGTGGTACTGTGTTCCGAGAGGGCACGGGAAGCGCGGAAGCCGTCGGCATTCAAAAAGTTTTTAAATTGAGTTATACGCCTTAATCCCATAGCAACAGCAGAAGGGTCGACTATGACATTGGAGAAATTGGAGGAGCGAAAGGAACAGCTTGAGAGGGAGTTGCAGGAAAACGTTTCGAGGAGGGACGAACTAAACAAATTGGCTAAGGAGTATAGGGAGAAGAGGAACAGGTTAAACGAGGAGGTAAAGGAGCTTCTGAACAAGGTCAGGGAGTTGAAGGCAAAGAGGGACGAGTTGAATTCCAAGGCAAGAGAGCTGAAGGCTCAGAGGGAGGAACTCTACAAGAGGGTTGACGAACTATACAAAAAGCTCGACGAGCTTAGGAAGAGCATAGATAAAGGCGGTAGGCCTCTCGGTGAAATAGAGAGGGAGATCAGAAGGTTGGAGTTCATTCAGCAGACTTCCGTCTTAACACTCGAGAGGGAGAGGGCTCTTGTTGAAAGAATTGCAAGGCTCAGAAGAGAGCTTGAAGAGAGAAAAGCTCAGCTGGAAAAGCATGCGGAGTTTAGGTCTCTTATAGCTCAGATAAGGGAGTTAAAAGAGAAGATCAAAGAGATAAAGGAGGAGATGATGGGTTACGTCAAAGAGGCGGACAAGTATCACGAGGAGATGCTCGAAATCTTGAAGGTCGTTGATGAAAAGAGAAGGATGGCCGACGAATTCCATGAGAAGTTCATTCAGGCAAAGAAGGAGGCGGATCAGTGCCATGCGAGAATACTCGAAATAAGGAGAGATTTGAAAGACCTCGACAAGGTCATAAAGGCTTTGAAGGCAAGGATGGAGAAGTCCAAGGAGTTCAGGGAGAGGGAGGAGTTGATGAGAAGGGCGAGAGAGATATACGAGATGTTCAAGAGGGGAGAAAAGATAGAAACCGAAGATTTACTCATACTCCAGAGGGCTGGTTTGATCTGAACTTTTTTATAATCCCTCGTTAGGGATTGTTCGATGGACAAGGATGTAAGGGCATCGATACTGCGTATCTTATCCCTTCTCTTAGGCACGATAGCATTCGGAACTTTGGCCTATCACTTCGTTGAAGGAAGGGACTGGTTCGACTGTCTCTACATGACGGTAATAACTATCACTACGACCGGCTACGGAGAGATGTGGAGGATGAGTTTCTACGGAAGGATAATATCGATGTTTTTGATGTTCTTCGGCGTCGGTATCTTTTTCTACGCGATGAGTATGCTGTCCCCAATTTTCTTGGAGATGAAGTTGAGAAGGTGGGAAAAGATGCTTGAGAAGATGAGGGATCACTGCATAATCTGCGGTTACGGTTTGATGGGTAGGGAGATTGCAAAGCAACTTCCTAAAGATAGGGTGGTGATAGTTGACTTTGATAGGAACAAGGTTGACCTTGCAAGGGAGGAGGGATTCATAGCGATTCACGGGAACGCTACCGACGATTCAACCCTCGAGAGGGCGAGGATCAGAGATGCAAAATCGATAATCTGCTGTATGAACGATTCCGCAAACGCCTTCACGGTTATTACCGCCAAATACCTAAATCCTAAGATAACGACAGTGGTCATCCTAAGAAATCCAGAGGCTGAAAAGAATCTGAGGAGGATTGGTGTTGATCACCTCCTTTCACCCTACAAGGATACCGCCCTAAAGGTTTACGCACTCATGAGAAGGAAGGCCAGTGTGGAGTTCGTCGAAACTATAATAAGCGGAGGGGAAATGCTCGGTTTGGAAAAGATCGTTATAGACGAGAGACTTTCGGGAAAAACTTTGAAAGAACTCGATTTAAGGAGAAGGACCGGATGCATAGTCGTTGCGATAGTGAGAGGGAAAAACGTTATAGTTCCTTCGGCCGAAACCGTTCTGGAGAGGGGTGACATAATGTTCGTGATAGGGACCGAGGATTCTTTAAAGAAGTTGATAGAGATGGTATCATGAACGATTTCTTAAAGGCTCTGAACGAGTTGATAGAGAGGTCGAAAGAGGGAGCGATAATATTGGTTGAGGGAAGGAGGGACGTTCAAGCACTTAGAGAGTTGGGGGTTGAAGGTAAAATCGTTCCAGTTTCAAACGTTCCGAAGGCAAGTATAGTTGACAGGGTTGAGGGAGACGTAATAATTCTCACGGATTGGGATGAAAAGGGGGAGATTTTGAAGAGATGTCTGTTCAACATGCTTTTGAGCAACGGGATAGTTGCGGACGTCGAGATCAGAAGGAGGATTTTTTCATCGGTTGACGTTACCGAAGTCGAGGATTTAACTAAGGCCCTTATCAGATTACAAACTCGTCAACGTTTCTGATAACCTTGTTGCAGTAGTAGCATTTGGCCGTAACAACGTCATCCTTCAACTTGATGTAGAATTTTGGCGTTACGGGTTCTCTGCTGTTCGTTATGCAGTTCCTGTTGGGGCATCTCAAAATTCCCTCTATAAAATCGGGCAGTTTAACCTTGAACTTCCTCTTAACCTCGTAGCTCTCTATTAAGTTTATAGTTGCCTTTGGGGCTATCAGAGCAATCTTGTTCAGTTCCTCCTCACCTATGAACTTGTTCGCCACCTTGACTATGTCCTTCTTACCCATCTTCTTACTTGGGACGTTCATGGCCAGAGTTACCGTATCCTTGCTTCCGACACCTATCCCCAGAATCCTCAAAACCAAAAGGGCTTTTCCAGCGTTTATGTGATCTATCACAGTCCCTCTCTCAATTTTGCTTATCACAAGCTCCCTCTTCATATCAACACCTCGTGGAGGATGGCCATTCTAACTGGAACTCCGTAAAAGGCCTGATCGAAATACTTCGCATGCTTGGTTTTGTCAACATCTACATCTATCTCGTCAACCCTTGGAAGGGGATGCATAACTATGAGGTTATCCTTAGCCCTCTCAAGCGTTTTTGCGGTAATCCTGTAACTTCCAGCAACCTTTCTATACTCCTCTTCATCCGGAAACCTCTCCTTTTGAATTCTCGTTACGTAGAGAACGTCTATCTCTTCAATAACGTCGTTCAGATTAACCTCCTCAGCTTTAACCTCTTCCAAAAACTCCTCAGGCAACCTCAAACCCTCGGGACTTATCAGATATATCTCGTTGTTGAACATGTTCAGTGCCTTTATCAGAGAATGGACAGTCCTCGAATACTTCAGATCGCCCATCAAAGCAATCTTCAACCCCTCAATTCTACCGCACTCCTTCATTATCGTGTAAAGGTCCAAGAGGGTTTGAGTAGGATGCTGTCCAGCACCGTCACCAGCGTTTATAACCGGAACCTCCGAATGTTCCGATGCAAATCTCGCCGATCCCTCCAATGGATGCCTTATCACGATAACGTCAACGTATTTGCTTATGACCCTCACGGTGTCAGCTAAGGTTTCCCCTTTCGCTATACTGCTCGCCTCTTGGGCGGTCATGTTTATAACTTCTCCCCCCAACCTCTTCATTGCAGTTTCGAAGCTCATCCTCGTTCTCGTTGACGGTTCGAAGAACAGGTTCGCCAGTATCTTGCCTTCAAGGACCTTGAGCTTCTTCAGTCCTCTCGCAACATCTTCAAACCTCTCCGCCTTTCTGAGAATGTGGAGGATGTCGTCTCTGCTCAAGTCTTCTATCGATATGAGGTGCCTGAACCTCATCTCAATTGATTTTTCGTTCGTTGTAGATATCTTTTGCTACGGCGTAAAGCATAATACTTCTCTCCACAATTCAAGTCGTGGTTGAAAAGATCGTGCTCGTAATAGATAGGGACAACGATTTGGGATTTAAGGCTGGGATAAAGAGCCCTGTGGTAGGTAGGCAGTCCAATCTGATTTCCGCAATAAAGTTGGCTGAAGTCGATCCCGAGGATTCGGATGTCAACACGATATTCGGAGCGATAAAGATTTACGACGAGCTTAAAAGGGAGGGGGAGGACGTTGAGATAGTTACGGTTTGCGGTGATCAAAGGGTTGGGACTATTTCGGACGAAAAGATAGCGGAGCAGTTGGACTTCGTAAAGGAGAAGCTTAAAGCTGAAAGCGTTATAATCGTTACGGACGGTAGCGAGGACGAGTTCGTCATACCAATAGTTGCCTCAAGGTTCAAGATAGATGGGATCAGAAGGATAGTCGTAAAGCAGAGTAAAACGCTTGAAAGCACATACTACCTAATGAAGAAACTGCTTGAAGACCCTAAAGTTGCAAGAAGCACATTGACACCCATCGGAATGATTCTGCTCGTTTACGCCATCTCCCTCTTCATGAAGAGTCCGGAATTTGGGGTAGGTAGCATAGCCTTCGTTTTGGGTCTATACTTTCTGATAAAGGCCTACGGCCTTGAAGGTTCGCTCGAAAACTACTTTTCAACACTGAAGAGGTCTCTGATCGAGGGTAGGTTTTCCTTTGTAACCTACGTCATAGCATTCTTGTCCATCATAATAGGTTTTGTTTACGGAGCTTACAGAGTGTGGTTGTTAACGCTCGGTGAAACCGTTCCCGGGATAGTGACGATAATCGCCGTATTCTTGAATTCGACGATAGTTTGGATAGTCGCTGGGGGGATATTCGTAGCTTTGGGTAGGATATTCGACTCTATAGTTGAGGGGAGAAGCTGTAGGAAGTATGTAACGATGGTGTTTCTCGTATCTTCAACAGGTCTCGTCGTTTGGGGTTTTTCCAAGTTCTTCATAGACTTCAAAAGCTACCTTGATCTGATCAAGTCGATAGTCGGTGCAATAATTTTAGGTGTAGTCGGTGTAGTTCCTTTGAGGTATGAGGGTGGAAGTTCAAAACGACGCACTCTTGATAAGGGGAAGGAGTAAGGTAGGTGTCGTTGCGGATCTGCACATAGGATTGATTCCCTACGTCGATCGATGGATTCTGCAAAAACTGAAGTCCCTCAGAGATGAGGTTGACGAGCTGGTAGTTTTGGGCGATTTGAAACACAAGATAGGATACGACAAGAGGGTTGAAGATTTGATAAGGGGTTTGGAGTTCACACTCGTTAAGGGAAACCACGACGGAGGATTAAAGGGGGAAAAGGAACTTTTTATTGGAAAGTTTCACTTGATTCACGGTCACTTCAAACCGAAGGAACTTGGTAAAGTTCTGATACTTGCCCACTCCCACCCAAGCGTATATATACGCGGTGTTAAGGAGAGGGTCTGGCTTTTTGGAGAGTGGAATGGCAGAAAGGTTATAGTTATGCCGTCCTTCAACGAAATCTGTTCATCTACACCCGTCAACGTTAGAAGACCGGCCGGATTCGTGTTTAAAGATTGGGACTACCTCAACGCAGACGTCGTAACTTTGGACGGAATTTATTTGGGAAAAATTAAAGATTTACGTTTTTCAATCTATCAACAGCCTTAGCTATCGTCTCTACATCCCTCGTTAAGGCGAATCTCACAAAACCTTCGCCATGCTCACCAAATCCCACACCGGGAGTTACCAAAATCCCAGCATCGTTTAGTAGCTTTTTCGTAAATTCTACACTCGTATAGCCATCTGGAACTTGACACCAAACGTAAAAGGTTGCCTTGGGCTTTTCAACCTCTAAACCAATTTCTTTCAACCCCTCAACGAGCAAATCCCTCCTTTCTCTGTAAACGCTACATATATCCTCAATGACCTTATCTTCGCTTCTCAGTGCTGTTATTCCAGCCTCTTGAACCGCTTGAAATACTCCGCTGTCAACGTTGGTCTTAACCTTCAGGAGACCCTTTAAGATTTCGGAATTTCCGACCGCAAAACCTATCCTCCATCCAGTCATGTTGAACGTCTTCGAGAGGGAGTTGAACTCTACGCAAACCTCGAAAGCGTTCTCCACCTCCAAAAAGCTCTTGGCCCTGTATCCGTCAAACGTTATCTCACCGTAGGCGAAATCGTGTGCCAGAATTATTCCGTTGTCCATGCAGAAGTCTATCGCCTCTTTTATGAACTCTTTTTCCGCAACCGCAGACGTTGGGTTGTTCGGATAGTTTAGGAACATTATCCTTGCCTTCTTTGCAATTTCCGAAGGAATTTCCTCGAAGTTCGGTAGGAAGTCGTTTTCCTTCTTTAAGGGAACCCTGTAGGGAATTCCGTCCGCAAGTATCGTCGAAGCGAAGTAGACAGGATAGGCCGGATCGGGGACTATGGTGTAATCTCCGTCGTTGACGAAGGCCAATGGTAGATGGGCTATCCCTTCCTTGGAACCTATCAGTGCTATAACCTCCCTCTCTGGATCAAGCTTTACGCCCTTCCTTCTCATGTAGAATTCTGCAACCGCTTCTCTGAACTCTAAAAGGCCTTCGTAAGTCGGGTATCTGTGATTCTCCGGCTTTTCTACCGCTTTTTTCATTGCATCCACGATGTGTTTCGGTGTCGGCATGTCGGGATCGCCCACTCCAAAATCGATGACGTCAACGCCTTCCATCATCTTCTTCTTTTTCATCTCGTCTATCTCCGCAAAGAGATACTTCGGTAACTTCTTCAACCTCTCCGAGAGTTGCATGGTTTGGATGAAATGAAGGGGAGATAAATAGTTTAAGGTCTCTCCTTTAAAGGCACGTATCTCCTGTTCCTCTCACCCACGTAGAGAGCGCGAGGCCTGATCAGTCTGTTGTTCATATACTGCTCTATTATGTGAGCGGTCCATCCCGCTATCCTCCCCATTGCGAATATGGGTATGTAGAGATCGTCAGGTATTCCCAAACTTGCGTAAACGCATGCTGAATAGAAATCCACGTTCGGTAACAATCCCTTATGCTTGTAAACAGCCTTTGCAACCTCTTCAGCTATATCGAACCACTTCGAACCCTTTATCTTCGCAAGCTTCTTCGCCAAGTTCCTAAGCTCTACAACCCTCGGATCGAGGACGTTCTTGTAAACTCTGTGCCCGAACCCCATTATCCTCTCCTTCCTCTCAAGCTTCCTTAGGACGTATTCCTCAGCCCTCCAAGGAACCGCAATTTCTCTCAACATCTCTATGACCTTCTGAGCTGCACCTCCGTGCAGAGGTCCCATCAAAGCTCCAGTTGCTGCAACCACGCAGGCGTAGATGTCTGCCAAGGTTGAAGCTGCAACCCTCGCCGTAAAAGTTGAAGCGTTCAACTCGTGATCCGCATGAAGTATCAGATCTACGTCCAAGGCCCTCGATTCGATGCGGTCTGGAACTTCCCCCTTGAGCATGTAGAGGAAGTTTTCGGCGTGATTCAATTCTGGATTTGGATGAACCAAATTCTGTCCCGTCCTTATTCTGTGATAGTAGGCGATTATTGTAGGTATCTTGGCTATCAAACTCTTTGCCTTCTGAATAGCATGGTCGTAATCGATGAAGTGCTTCTCCCTGTCCATCGAACCCAAGTATGAAATTGCGGTTCTCAAAACGACCATAGGATGCGTGAAGGGGGGTAGATGAGTTAACAGACCTATTATCTGAGCTGGTAACTCTCTCAAATCTTTAAGTTCCTCTTCAAAGGTCTTCAACTCCCTCCTGCTTGGTAAATCCCCGAAGAGCAGTAAATAGGCGGTTTCCTCGTATGTGGAGTGCTTTGCGAGATCGTGTATGTTGTATCCCCTGTATTCTAATATTGCCTTTCCGTCCTCAACCTCAACCCTGCTTATAGCGGTCTTACACGCTATTATACCCTCCAAACCCTCCTTAACCTCCATATCACATCACCCTGTGGTAGGGATACCTCTCGAGTATCATTCCCGAAACTATCACTGGCGGTTCCTTAAGTGCAATCTCTACAGCTTTATCAAGCTTCCACTCCTTTTCCGCGTATATCCTAAAGAGTATATCCCCCTTCTTAACGTGGAATCCGCTCTTCTTAAAGAGCAAAACTCCAGCCCCCTTATCTTTGGGTGCACCGGCAGCCCTTGCAACCCTAACAACCCTATCGTTGTAAACCCTTGAGACCGCACCGTCTATCGGGCTTAAAACGTCGTAGGTTTTGTCACCTATTGGGACTTCATCGGACTTCACGTTCGGATTTCCTCCCTGTGCCTCAACTATCTCTTTAAACTTCTCCAAGGTTTTTCCAGATTCGAATATCTGTTTCGCATACTCGTAACCGTTTAAAGCCTTTCCAACCATCTCGAAGAGAATTCCAGATATACCGAGGGACTTCTCTATAAAACTCTTTGCCCCCTTCCTTTCCTCCATAGCCTTCAAAGCCTCCCAAGCCTCCAAAGCTGGTCCTACCGCTCTACCGACTGGCTGGCCTCCGTAGGTTAAGGCGCAAGTTACGTTCAAACCCAAACGTCTTCCCAACTCAACGAAATCGTTCGCAAGCTTCTTACCGTCCTCAACGTTTGGAACCTTAGACCCCTCTCCTACTGGAACGTCTATTACTACGTATTCCGCACCCACCGCCCCCTTCTTAGCCATTACGCTTGCCAAAAGCTGAGACCTCGGATCTATTGCGAGGGGATACTCCACCCTTATTATCTTGTCGTCCGCCGGAGCTATGTTGGTTGCACCGCCCCAAGCTATAACTCCTCCAACCCTCAAGGTTATCTCCTTGATCTCCTCAACGCTCAAGTTGACGTTGGCAAGAACTTCCATCGTATCAGCGGTTCCACTTGCAGATGTTATAGCTCTGCTTGCGGTTTTAGGTATCAAAAGTCCAGCAGAAGCAATGGTTGGGACGACTATTAAAGATATCTTGTTTCCGGGAACACCGCCTATGCTGTGTTTGTCAACAACAATCCCCTCCTCAAATTCTATCGTTTCTCCGGTCTCTATCATAGCCTTCGTCATCCACTCTATCTCATCCATGTCCATGCCGTAAACGTAGCTTGAGATTACGAATGCGGTTAGCTCTACTTCGGTGAGAGCGTCGTTCACGATGTCTTTGACTATCTCGTATATCTCCTCCCTCGTCAACTTTTTTCCCTCAAGCTTTTTCCTTATGTATTCAAATGAGGCGGGCTTCGGAACTGGCAAGACTTCTATCTCCTCACCGTCCTCGATACCGAGGTTTTCCGCACAGTTCAAACAAACACCTATAACACCCCTCTCCAAAAATCCCAATGCGATTTGAACTGTTGCAGTGCTCGACTTCCTTCCAAACAGAATCCTAACCCTGTCACCCTCGAAGACGCCTATTTCATCCGCATCGCTCTTGGTCATTATCACCGTAGGCCTCACGCTTCTGATGGGTATTATCTTAACCTTGAACTTCATTACAACTCAAAGGCTTAAATGATTTTTAACACTTAGCCTTCGATCTTGAACTCTCTCTTAACGAACTTGCTCTTCAGGACGTCAATCTTCATCTCATCCGCAACTTTATTGATCAAACTTTTAACGCTTGAAGTTACCGATTTCTCGTCTATAACTACGTAACTTGCTTCGCTTATCTCAATAGCTTTCCTAACTATCTCCTCGTTCAGATGGGGGAAGTGATACTTCGCAAAGTTGTGTCCGAACGTGAACGTAGTGGTTTTAATTATCTCGGTTTGCCTCGGTGCGTAGTGCGTTCCTCCAACCCCAATTGCTACATGCCAATTCCTTCTCTCGTCCCTTACCGCTTCGATAATACTTTTAGCTACTATCTCACCCGCCCTTTCGTTCTTCCACTCATTCTCAGTCGAGCCGATCTCGTAAAAGGCTGAAGGCGTTCTTATCTCAGAAGGGCCATGATGTGTAACCTCCAAAGTGAATTCGAACTCTGGCAAATCCTTCATTCTTTTAATTAAGGCAAGGACGTAGTTTTTCATTGTGATCGGAGACGGCTTTGCAAGGGAACAGGGTTTACCACCGTAATCCGCACTTCCGACGTTACCAGAAACGTGGACTGTTAACACTTTCCTCTGATCCTTACTGCTGTGCCTCGACGCGAAAAGGATCTCTTCAAAGTTCAAACCCAATTTCCTCAGCTTATCGTCCAAGTGATCCGCGTATATCAAACTCTCGGAAATCAATAAGACACCGATTTCTCCGCCATCGTAAAATTCGTATTCTCCAATCCTCTTCTTCTCGAAATCGAGCATCGTAAGGAGGTTGTTCATTACGTTCATCGAAGCAGTATCTTTCGAGCTACATACCACCAAGTGCATGGATCAAATCAGCATCTGTATTTAAACTGTGTTTGAGTAACGTTTTTAAATTCTGTGGTTTTCATTAACTCAAGGGCCCGTGGCTCAGCATGGATAGAGCGACGGCCTTCTAAGCCGTAGGTCGCGGGTTCAAATCCCGCCGGGTCCGCTATATTGTTATTTCCGAGCTTTAAAGCTTCCAAAACCTTTATTTCAAAGAAAGCGGATAGATTTCTGATATTTCGCTTAGCCAG
>JALWDS010000038.1:0-57153 GCA_027036775.1 Archaeoglobaceae archaeon
CTCGCATGCAGTCCCCTCGTTATCGTTATCTTCGCCATTCTCTTAATTCTTTCCTCCACGTCTTCCAAAGATACGTGGTAACGGTCGTTTCCAACGAGCTCTATCAGTTGAAGTATAACCCCTATACTCCTATCGTTAAACTTCGAAGAGTATTCCAACAAATCGTCGATCTCGTGCTCGTTCACGCCTTTCATTACGACCATGTTCAGCTTTATAGGTAAAAGTCCCGCGTTGTAAGCCTGCTCGATACCATCCAAAACCCTATCGAGCCCCCTAACCCCAGTTACAAATCTGTAGGTTTCTGGGTTGAGTGTGTCCAAGCTCACGTTGACCCTATCCAATCCGACCTCCCTGAGCTCGTAGGCGTATTTCGATAGGTAGTAGCCGTTCGTAACCATCGAAATCTCATCGAACTTCGGCATCTCCTTAACGATCTCGACTATATCTCTTCTTACGAGGGGCTCACCGCCGGTGATCTTCACCTTCTTAACTCCGAGATCGTAAAACGCTTTACAAATCTTGACTATCTCGTCGACTTCCATGTCATCTTTTGGATCAACCATTCCCTCTCTGTGACAGTAAATGCAGTTCATGTTGCACTTCGAGGTTACGGAGATCCTCAAATGCCTTACAGGCCTTCCAAATCTATCGACAAGCATTCTATCATCTCCAAGTCCTTAGGTGTATTTACGTTTGTAAACGAAATAAGATTTTCGTCGTAGATCCTTAGAAGTTCTATGGGGTAGAAAAGCGTTTTAAGTTTCTCAAGTGGCTTTACGACCCTCTTTATCCCCCTCTCTATGCTCCTCCTTATTTCTGGTATGGCGTTGGGTGAGTAACACGCCAGTAGGGGTTCTTTTTTTCCGTCACTCCAAGTTGGAATCAGTGCGTCGTAACCTCTCGCCCTCTCGTATATAAATTCGGCCAACCTCCTCTTAACGAAGGGCATATCAACTGCCAAAATCAGGGTGTAATCCTCAAAGTATTCCAAAGCTGAGAGGATTCCGGCCAACGGACTGTAGTTTCTTACAACGTCCGTTATGACGGTGCATTTAAAAGTTCTCTCGTAAATCTTTGCCTGTTCCTCATCCCTGCAGACGAAAACCGTGTTGCAATCTCTAAACCTCTCGACGAGTATCTCACCGAACAACCTACCTTTAAACCTGAGAAAACCCTTGTCCATCCCTATCCTTTTACCCCTTCCTCCAGCCAGAATAGCCACATTCAACGTTATCACCGACGATTATCCTGTTCCCGAAGGAAACGAGCGTCATTCCGGACCTTTTACAAACCTCCAAAGCAAGGTCCGTTACGGACTTCTTGGTGACCAAAACGGGAACCTTGGCCCTACAGCACAAATATGCTAAATCGAAGGTTACCCGCGACGACGTAAGGAGGAAAACTCTGCTGAGATCAACCGAACACATCCCCAAAACCTTCAGAATTGCGTTGTGCCTGCTCACGTCCGTAGCCCTCGCAACCATCCCATCCTTTCCGACAATAACGGCGATGTGATGTGCCTTGGTGGGATCGTTCAGGTCTATCAAACCCAAGTGCCTCTCGATCTCTTCCATCTTCCATCTCTCCCTGCACTCAACCCTCTCGATCGGAATTTCATCTATGCGAATCTCCTCAACGCCATCTCCAACGTTTTCGACCAACTTCAAACCCCTAAGGAGGGCCTTCAGATTGTCGGGACTACACTTTACGATCCTTTCCCCTACCCTGAATATCCTCTCCCTCGCGATCACCCTATCACCTCTATGAGCGAATCGACGAGAAGCTTTGAAAACTGTATTACGCTGTGCCCGTCGCTTAGAATTCCAAGCTTCTCCTCGTTTATGAATATGAACATAACGTATTTGTCGTCCACTATTATCAAACCGTGGGCCTTACCTTTGAATTCCTTATCAAGTTTGTAAACCTCTTTTGCAGAAACTTCATCCGGATTTGAAGAGATGACTACCTTCTCCGCTTTCGACTCGTTTATCATCCTCGCAAGCCACTCGGGTATGTATGTCACAAGTATCACGAGCTTCCTCGCGTTTGAGATCAGGAAGGATATCTTCTCTATAACCGTTTCGTTCCTGTAAACCCTCACCTCCTCAACCTCCTCACTCTCGAACTTGGGCAACTCCCTCCTAAGTATCTCTATGTTCTTCTCAACCCTCTTGCTCAGTATTCCGACTATCTCCTCTGATCTCAAAGCCTTGAACTTCAGGGGCTTACCGAAAGCCTCAACGAGTCCCTTGGAAATTAGAGAGTTCATGACGTCGTAAACGGACGTTCTTGGAATCTTCGCAATCTCAGCTATCTCCTTAGCGGTTAACGTTCCCCTCGATAGAAGTGCAAGCAAAGCTTTTGCTTCGTATTCACTCAATCCGAACGACTTCAGAACTTCCACGAGCATATTGAGAAGTCAACTCAGAAAAGTATAAATATCATTTCGTAGCTCATGCTACGACAGGTGATACCATGAAGAGGTTACTACCGATTTTGATACTGATAGCCCTGACGTCGCAGGTTTCGGCCTTAAGCTACGAGGAGAAACCGAACGTTACAGCCTACGTGGTGGGAAGCGATCATCTGATAAGGGGAACAAACGTTCTGAACGTCATAGTTTACAATCCCGCAAAGAGGGTTAAGGTCGACTACTTCGATCAGAAGGAGGCAATGTTCTTCTCAGGTAGGGAGGACATGCTTTTCACAGCTTACAACGTGAATATAACTCTTGTGGGGAACGATTACATAACCGTGAAAACATCGGAACAGAGAATTCCGGCTCTACCTCCATTCAAACCAGTTCGTTTGCAGTTCGTCGTCAAGGTTAAGGATGACGCGAAGGCTGGGAGATACGAGTTGAAGCTCAAGGTGAGTTACGACATCATAGACGACCTCGTTGACGTCGAAACGCTACCTCAAAGCTGGACGTTCTACCAAAAGCAGGTCGTTGATAACGACGAAGCGAACGCGACGTATATATACAGGTATCAGCCCGTAACGGAGTATTACAAGCTTAGATACAAGAGGGTGGAGTTAGAGATACCCCTAACTGTTTTCGTCGATGAGAAGGACGTCAGATTGAAGATTTTGAGCGTAAAATCTGAAAACATGATAGGAAAGGGCAAGGGAAAGATAACGGTCGAAGTAAAGAACGTGGGTGAGAAAATAGCCAAAAACGCCTACCTCGTTCTGGAAACTCCACCAGAATTTAAAGCGGTTGCTCCTCCCGAAACCGCAATGCCACAACCCGCTATGCAGACAACTCTAACAAAGATACCGCAGATGTCAACTCTTCCCACTCAAACACCTACCACTCAAACAGCGTTTCAATCCGCTTACTTCGTCGGAGATTTGAAACCCAACGGAACCGCTAAAGCAACCTTCTACGTGAATATCAACGCCAAGGACGAGGGAAACTACACCTTTAAGATCAAAGCGGTTTACGTCGACGATTACGGTAGGTTGAGGGTGAGTAACGAAGTTCCCTTCGGAGTTCACGTTAGGAAGGCACCGCAGTTCAAAGTAGTTTCAGTTGAGAGTCGCGTTTACGTTAACTCGAAGGGAGACGTAGTCGTAAGGTTGGTTCCAGATACGAACTTGAGCGACGTGACTGTCTATCTAACTGCAAGTCCTCCCCTATCGATTTTGAGTTCCGAGTTCTACTTGGGCGATGTAAAGGCCGGGAAAGAATACACTGCGGTTTTCAAGGTTAAGGCGAGCGACGAAGCCAAGCCCGTAACTTATCCCGCTGAGATCAGAGTGAAGTATAAGAGTATGGACGAATACTTCGAGAGCGATCCGATAGAGGTAGGAATCAAGGTCAATCCGAAGATGAGGTTTGAAGTTTACGGGATTCCGAAGGTTCACGCTGGAAGCACAGAAGTCGTTACCTTCGTCGTGAAGAACGTCGGAAACTTTACGGTTAGAGAGGCGACTGCAAGGTTAACAATAGTCGATCCCTTCAGTTCCAACGACGACACCGCATACATCGGAACTTTGAAACCCGGGGAATCCGCAGAGGTGAAGTTCAAGGTAAGCGTTGATAGGGATGCGACTCCCAAGAGGTATGGGTTGAACTTGGAGGTCAAATACAAGGATCCGGAGGGAGAGTGGGCGATAAGCGAACCGACGAAGGCGGTTATAGAGGTTCTACCGCCTCAGCCACCTTACACCGCAATAGCAATTGCAATCGTAGTTGCCTTGCTCTCGGTGATTTACCTCAGGAGGCGTAGGAAGTGAGGGTCTTAGAGGATATCTCCAAGTTCGTGGCTGAGAACTCCAAGCTCGTCCTTGCATTGACACTCCTAATCGTAATTTTATTTTTGTTCGCATCGTCTCAGGCCAGATTCACGTCTCTCGAATACAAGAACATGTTTCCAGTTGGAGATAGGGTATACGAGAGGTATCAGCTCTACCAGAAGGATTTCGGAATAAAAGCGGAGAGGATATACCTGATGATCAAGGGGGACGACGTGATAGACAGGAAGGTTTACGAATACATGCTCGAACTCGAAAGGGAATTGAAGAACGTAGAGGGGGTTGGAAATGTCGTTTCTCCGGCGTCTATAATCGTTAAGGTTTACGGAAAACTTCCGAACGACGAAACGACTTTGAAGTATTTAACGGAAACTTACGCCTCTCAACTGGTTCCCAAGAAAACTCTCGCCCTGATTTCAATAACCCTAACTGAAACGAGCTCTGAAAAAACCAAGGAGATAGCAAGGCAGATAGAGAGGATCATAGAGTTCTCTAACAAGCCGATGGGTATTAGGGTCGAGATGACGGGCTCTCCAGTTTTGAGGTATCAGATAATTCAGGCAACTCAAAGGGAAACGGGACTTACTACATCCGCATCTATAGTTTTAATGATAATCCTACTCGTTTTAAGCTTCAGCGGTGTTGTCAGGAAGAAATACACGGTCTTCATTCCCTTAATAGTTTCGATACTTTCCGTCATAGTCGTGGTTGGAGTCCTTTCGATTGCCGGTGTTGAGTTGGACACCATGATCTCCGCATCTCTACCGATTCTTATAGGTTTGGCCATAGAATACGCCTGTCAGGTTCAGAACAGATACGAACACGAGAGGATGAGGGGGATTGATAGGGACCGCTCCGTCGTCATATCGGTTACGAGAACGGGTGTGGCTGTAATTTTGGCAATGCTCACAACCGTTATAGGTTTCATGTCGATGGCCACGACTCTAATTCCGGAGTTCATCCTCTTCGCGGTAACGATCTCTTTGGGATTGGTCGTAGCTTACATACTTTCGATATCCTTCCTACCAGCCACCTTAAAGCTCTTGGATAGAGAGGAGGTCAAAGGAGTTAAAAGGAAAGAGGTTGGAGCTCTTGAAAGGATTCTAACTTCGATAGCTTCCTTCACAGCTTCGAAACCCAAGCTCATACTTATTTTGGCCCTTGCGGTCGTTTTGGCCGGTGGTTATGCGAACACACTTGTAAAACTCGAAACGGACACGAAGAAGTATTACCCCGAAAACCTGCCAGCTATGGTGAGGTTCAAGGAGCTTGAGAGCGTCATGGGAAAACAGTACGTTTACACGATAGTTTTACCCGTTGACGAATTGAGCGTTGACGAGGTTAGAAAGGTTGACGAACTCGGAAAATACATTATAAACAGGGAGGACATGGTTTACAGGGTCGATTCCCTCTCAACTCTGATAAAGAATTACTTCGGAACTCTACCCAAAAACGACTTGGAGCTTTCGGAAATTTTAAGCAGAATTCCGAAGGACGTTTTGAAGAGATACGTTTCTGGACATCTCCTGTCAATATACCTCTACACTTCCGCTGACACACACGACAAGAGGGTTGAGCTGACGGAACATTTGAAGAGGGACGTTGTATTCTTCGGCTTGCACGAATTCTACGTAACCGGAGAGCCGGTAATAATGGCTCACCTCGGTGAAACGATGCTGAACAGTCAAACCCAGATGACTCTGGTTGCTTACGTTCTGATAGTTCTCCTTCTCTTCGCGACGTATAGGTCTATATCCAAATCCATAGTTCCTCTGGTAGCCATAACGACCGTGATAGGAATTTTGAACTTGTCCATGGTTCTCATGGGTATAAAGCAGACCTTCATGTCGGTAGCCATAAACTCCATATCTCTCGGTCTGGGTATAGACTTCTCAATTCACATGACGGAGAGATACATGGAGGAGAGGAGGAGGCACTCACCGAAGGAGGCGGTAATGGTATCGATTGAGGAGACGGGGAAGGCGATAGTAACTTCAGCTTTGACGATGGCCGGAGGTTTCGGTGCTTTGATGCTTTCAACCTTTCCGATGCTTTGGAACTTCGGATTCCTATCGTGCGTAGCCATACTCTTCAGCCTGATAGGGGCCTTAACCGTTGTCCCAGCTTTCTTAATGATCACCGAAAGGTTTTCGACGAAAATCTAATACCACTCCATGAAGGTGGCCTTCAAATTACATTGCAAGTTTAAAATGGTTTTAGTCCCTCCCATCTCTCTGAAGCTTTAATAAAAATTTTATTAAAATATTTGAAAAATTTTAAATTAACTTGCAATTCATTTACGTTACGTCGGTATTTCGTTGATGACTTAATTCTCAACACAGCAACGTTCTGTAAAAAATAAGGTTAACCCTCTATCTCCTTCCTCAGCTCCTCCATATACTTCTCGATCTCGTCGAGTTCGACGAACTTGAACTCCTTCTCCCCAACTCCAGCGAGTTTCCAGAAGAGCCTTGCAACTATAGGAATCAACTTCCCCGCGTAGCCCGGGGCGTGGGGGAAGAGCATAGAAGCCAAATCGCCCAACTTTTCAAGCTGTTCCTTACTCAACTCGTCGAGCTTTTCGCTTGCGGAACTCAGGAGGGCTATACCGTTACCCAAAATTTTCTCCCTCTTCGCGTAATACTTCGCAGCATCGCTCGTTACCTTATGCATACCCATACGCACCACCTCACTCCAAGTATGGCAGTAAAACTATTTAATATTTTCGTCCTATAAAATTTGGGAGAGCGGGGGTTTTTAAGTAAAGAAAGAAAAATAATTAATTAGAAAAATAATTAATAATTAATTAAATGTCGAAGTATTTCATGTACTCCCACGGAGTTATGTAGAGGCAATACTGGTTCCACTCGTCAATCTTTATGCTCGTGAATGCGTCGAATATGTGGCTACCGAGGACCTTCTGCAAGACTTCATCGCTCGCCAGATGGTCTATGGCGTCCCTCAGAGTTGTGGGCAGTTCACCTATTCCCAGTTCCTTCTTCTCCCTCTCGGACAACTCGTAAACGTCCTTCATCACGGGATCTCCGGGATCGATCTTCTTCTTTATACCGTCCAAACCCGCTGCGACCATTGCGGAGAATGCCAGATACGGGTTACAGCTTGGATCCGCACCTCTGTATTCTACTCTTATTGCGTAGGGCTTCTTGATATACATGGGAACTCTAACCAAAGCGGATCTGTTTCTTGGGCTCCAGCAGATGTATATTGGCGCTTCAAATCCCGGAACGAGTCTCTTGTAGGAGTTTACGGTTGGACAGCATAGAGCCGTTAAGGCTTTGGCGTGCTCCAAAAGACCACCTATGTAGTATCTCGCGGTCTGACTCAAGCCAAATTCGTCATCGGGATCTGCAAACAGGTTCTTACCCTTGAAAGGCTCTCCCTCCCAGAGGGACTGGTGGGTGTGCATTCCGCTCGCGTTGTCGAGATATAGGGGTTTCGGCATGAAGGTTGCTATCAAACCCATCATCGTCGCCACGTTCTTTGCAGCGAACTTGTAGATGTAGAAAGCATCACCTACCTGAACGAGTTCCTTCGGTTTAAAGTCAAGCTCGACCTGTCCAGCTGTAGCGACTTCGTGGTGGTGGTATTCGACCGTTACATCCATCTGATCCAAGTAGTGGACTAAGAGGTTTCTGTATTCAACCGTCGTGTCTTCTGGAGGTGCTCTGAAGTAACCCTCCTTTGGTCTTATTATGTAGTTCTTTCCAGCCATCAACTCGGGACTCTGTGGCATCACCCTCGGAGGACCCCAGCTGTCACCAGCTCCACCGTTGGGAGAAACCCACAGGTCCCAGTAAACGCACGTAGGGTCTAAGCTCTCGAAAACGAAGAACTCTATCTCGGGTCCGAATATTACGCTCTGGTTCTTCTCCTTCAACTCTTTCTGCAATCTCTTGGCCACGTAACCCCTTGGATCGCAAGTTGCAAGCTCTTCACCACCGGCCTCGTAAACGTCTCCGAATATTATTGCGGTCTTTTGTATCGGATCGTCAATCCAAGGGACTATCCTTACACTCTCCGGATCCGCCCTCCAAACCATGTCGCTCTGCTCTATAGTCTTGAAACCCCTGATGGAAGAGCCGTCGAAACCTATTCCGTCCTCCAAAGCGTTTCCTTCTATGAATTCTCTTGCTGGTATCGAAAAAGTCATTAGATACCCCCTAACGTCCGAGAAGGCACAGAGAACCTGTTTGACGTTGTTCTCCTTCAAAATCTCCCTTACATCCATGATGCTGATCGAGCATGAGGAGTTATATAAGCCTTACTATTCTAAGTTCAAAAATTTTTAACATCTCTTGCGCGTTTCTTTAAATTTCACAAAAATTATATAAATTTAATACCAATTTCTTTCAAACCGTTTGCAATCGCCACGTTGATTATGAATGGGGTTAAACGTTCAACTATCCTCGAATTGGATAAAGGACCTCCATCCAAAGCTCTGAGGTTTTTAACGCTGTTCACGATCTCCATGACGACCTCCTTGGCTCGGGCATCGTCACCACACACGACTATATCGAAGTTCGGAGTTTCTTCGAGGTTCGAAAATCTCTTGGCCGGAACGTTTTGGAAGGCCGAAACAACCGCTCCTTCAACGATTTCCGCGATTCTTTCTGCCATTGAACCGTTTTCAAAGGCGTAAACGAAAGAATTTCCCTCCCTCCTCATCGGAACTATAGGTGAGACCACCACCTTTTTGGATAGCGATCTCCTGTGCTCTCTAACGAAATCGAGAACGTTCTCCCACGGTATGGTTAGAATTGCAACGTCGCAAACTTCTATGGCTTTTTCGTTGCTCGTTCCCTTTATTCGACAACCGCACAACTCTTCGTATTCCCTCGCCTTTAAAAAGGCCTTTTTCTCATCCCTCGACCCAACAACGACTTCATAACCAGCCAAGGCGAGTCTCATCGCAAGTCCCTTACCAAGACTCCCGGTCCCACCAAGTATCGAAATTATCATCGTCGATCCTTTAAAATAGGAGTATATTAAAGTTCCTTAGGGGATGCAATAATCCTCACGAATTGGATGATAACATCCTTCATTCATTGGATTAGCTCCTCGACCCGTTCGGGGTGCACCCTCACTTCTATCTCTCCGAAGTTCCTTGCAACTTGTTTATCAGATTCATGGATCACACGCCTTCAAAACCTCCTCTGCAAACTCCATGGTTTTTAAGTTACCTCCCAAATCTGGGGTGGTTTTACCTTCCGATATAACCTTTTCAACGGCCTTTTCAATCTTCTCAGCCAAGTCTCCGTATCCCAAATGCTTCAACATCATGCACGCGGACAGAATCGTTGCTGTTGGATTTGCAATTCCCTTTCCAGCTATATCTGGAGCGCTTCCGTGAACTGGTTCGAACAGGGCGTATCTCTCTCCTATGTTGGCTGAGGGGGCCAATCCCAATCCGCCTACGAGTCCCGCCGTCAAATCCGAAACTATGTCTCCGAAAAGATTTGTCGTGACTATCACGTCGAATATCCATGGCTTAGTGACGAGATACAGACATCCGGCGTCTATGTAGTAGTCGTTAACTTCCAAGTCGTAGCCCTTTGCCATCTCGTAGAAAACCTTCTTAAACAGACCGCAAGTCTTTTTTAAAACGTTCGCCTTGTGCAAGGCGGTAACCCTCTTCCTATTTTCCCTCTTCGCAAGTTCGAACGCAAACCTAACTATCCTCTCGCAACCCCTCCTCGTTATTACTCTGATCGCAATCGCATCTTCTCCAACCTCGAACTCGTAACCCTTGTAAAGGCATTCGGTATTCTCCCTAACGACTATGAGATCGACGTTGTCGTATAGGCATTTAACACCCTTGATGGACTTTGCCGGTCTCACGTTTGCAAAGAGATCGAGTTCCTGCCTTAGCCTGACTATCACGTCTGCGGCAGTCTCACCAACCGCACCGAAGAGGATTGCGGAACTCTCTTTGCAAAGCTCAAGCGTTTCCTCGGGTAGGGGTGTCCCATACCTCTCTAAACACTCGTCCCCAGCCTCAGCGTAAACGTATTCGAAAGGAAGGTCGAAGCTCTGAAGAATCTTCAAAGTCGCCGGAACAACCTCCTTCCCGATTCCGTCACCCGGTATAACGACTATCTTCTTCATGCGGTGGAGTTAAGGGTATGCTTTAATTAACTTTTCATAAGAATCTCAACGTTTTTCCCTCGGCATGCATATTATCTCCTTTATCTGCATGTCGAAGAAGTTGTTCATGTGAGCGGGTCTTACAACGACAGCAGTATCAGCACCCCTACTTCTACCACCAACAGCAACTACCTCCTCGATAGGTATTGCTCCGCTGTCCGCAGCCATTATCGTAATCTCAACGCAGACCTTCAACCCGTGCCCAAACAAAGCCCTCAAAGCTTCCGCAACAGCCTCTGTTCTCGACAAACCACCGAACTTTCTCGTAAAACTTCTCTCCAATCCAGATAGAATGTGGCTCTGCCTAACTATCGTTACACCGTTGTTTCTCAAAAACTCCTCTATCTCTGGTTTCATCGAATTCACTCCCTCCTCGTAGAATCCGGTGTGATATGTCACAACAACAAGTTTGATTCCCTTGTCTTTTACTAAATCGTAGGCTTTCATCGCAGTCTCTCCGCTCGAAGATGCAACGACCAAATACCTAATACCAAGCTCCTCACACCTCTCGACCGCAAGCCTTAGGGTTTCCATCGTGTTGCTGTATCCGGGTCTTTCAAAATAGACTATCTTCCTCTCAATCATACCCTTATGCCGAGCATTAAGATTATAGAGATTACCATCAATATTATCGTCAGTATCAAGGCGTAGAAAGCGTATCTCGACTCGCCGAAGACTATGGGAATAGGGCCTATTAGAACTACTCCTCCAGCCTTAACTTCCTTTCTATCTTTCCTTCTTTTTTCTTTTTCGAATTCTTCAAAGTCTTCTTCGAATTCCTCAAGTTTCTCTTCTTTAAGCTCTTCAAATTCCCCGTAACCGCTTAGCATTCCGACAACTATCAAAGCGAATCCCAGAATTATCAGCACTAAACCGAGCAGTCCCAGCATGCTACCACCTCACCAAGATCAACATCAAGACTATCAGCATGACCGCCAAAACCACTCCGAACGTCACCATGTTGAGTGAACTTCCAAAGACTATGGGGAATGGACCTATTATTATCACTCCTCCATATTCAACGTTTGCTGTGGACATGGCCATCAAAGCTACGCCTATCGTTATCAAGGCTATACCCATGAATATCAATTCCATTCTCATAACACCGCTTGGGTAACTGTTTTTATAACCATATCCAACTTTCGATGTGGTTAGGCTTAAAGGGTTTAAGGAGAGGATGTCGGTTGAAGAGGCTATAAAAAGGCTTGAAAACTACGAATTTAAAAGGGTAGATTCCGAAAGGGTTTCGATAGAAAATGCTTGTGGTAGAATCTTGGCTGAAGAAATCGTTGCGAAATTCGACGTTCCTCACTTCGATAGGAGTGCAGTTGACGGTTATGCGGTGTTCGCTGAGGACACCTTCGGAGCTACTTTGAACAATCCGATAAAGCTGAAATTAGCTGGGGAGGTTGAAATTGGGGAAAAACCTATTGAAATAAAGAGGGGTGAGGCTGTAAGGGTTTCAACCGGCTCTCCAATCCCAAAGAACGCAAACGCTGTTGTTATGTTGGAATACACCAATGAGGAAAACGGATTCGTTAACATTTACAGACAGGTAGTTCCTTTAGAGAACGTTTCGAAGAGGGGTGAAGATGTTAAAGCCGGTGAGGTGGTTTTGAGAAGGGGAGAAATTTTGCAACCTCAGGATGTTGGTATTTTAGCTACATTGGGTTACAGAGAGGTTAAGGTTTTGAGAAGGCCTAAGGTTGTGATAATCTCCACGGGAAACGAGTTGGTTGATGTTGGCGAAAGTTTGGATGTCGGTAAGGTCGTGAATTCGAACGCTTACATGCTTTCCTGTGCCCTGAAAAAACACAACTGCGATCCCGTAATCTACGGAATAGTTAGGGACGATTTCAACGAGTTAAGGTCGGCAATTCTTGAGGCTTTAGAGATCGGAGACGTTGTAATTACAACCGGAGGAACTTCAGTAGGTAAGAGGGATTTGGTTCCAGAAATCGTTAAAGAGCTTGGAGAAATAGTATTCCACGGAATATCTATAAAACCGGGAATGCCAACAGGATTGGGTTCGATAGACGGAAAACCCATCTTAATGCTTTCGGGATTTCCAGTTGCATGCATAATAGGATTCGAACTGATATTTCCCCACGTTTTGGCTAAGGTTACGGGTGTTAGGATTTTGAAGAGGAGGGGCGAGATCGTTAAAGCGAAGTTGAAGAGGAGGATTCCTTCAAAGGCTGGAGTGAGAACTTTTGCGAGGGTAATTTACAAGGACGGCTCAGTTGAACCTCTCATGACATCTGGATCGGGTATACTGACTTCGATGATAAAGGCCAATGGAATCGTTGTGGTTCCAGAGGATGTTGAGGGTTTTGAAGAGAATGAAGAGGTTGAAGTTGTTTTGATAAGGGATTTGGTTGAAGTTATCTAAAGATGTGCCTCTTCACACCCTTCATCCTTATCAGGGGCTTGGACAAATGCCTCCTCGCACAGGGTGGGACTTCGTAAAAGCCAGTATCCAAATTCCTCTCAACCTTCCTTCTAACCTTTTCGAAAGCCCTTGTCTTACATTTTTTGCACCTAAAACCCTTACCTCTCCCAGCGGATTCCATTCTCCTACCGCAAATCGGGCAAGTCGGATTTTCCTCAACCCAAATTTCCGCAACTTCCAAGACGTTTATCTTTTCAAGGTTTATGGTGTTTCTCTTCATAGAGCCGTAAACCTCAACCAAATCTCCCTCCCTAAGCTCCCTCACAACACTCCTAAACTGCTTCGTAGGTTCAAACGCAACGCACTTGACCTCTCCGAACCTCGTATCTATGTGAAAGAAAACGTGCCCGCCAGTTATCTCGTAAGGCTCTACGCAAACCCTCCCCCTGAGTATGTAGGAGTGGTAATCTTCCAACTTCTCGACCTCGCTCTCGTGAATTAAGTGCATGTCCGTCCCCTGATTGGTTATGAAAACCATATACCTGTCTATCGGCTCGGTCTTTACCATCTCAAAGGCTTTCATAACCGCGTTGAAATCGTCACCCCTTATTCCAAACAAAACGGGATCTGGCGAATTTGGGACTGCAACCACAACCTCGTTCATCCAATCGACCGTATCCCAAGTTAAGGGGTAGGTTTCCCAGTCAGCATCGTAGAACGATTCCTCATCGTATTCCCTTGGTAAGCCAAAGTTCTCTGGCCTTCTGTAAGCTAAAATCTCAATCGTCCTATCTTCAAGCTCCAGTCCTATAGAAGCTAGAGCCCCTATGAGGCCTCTACCCTTCTTGAACTTCAAGTGAGGTAGCATGAACTTCCCGATTATAAAAAGGGCCGTATCCAAGCTTACGACATCCCTAACGACCTTCAAAGCGTATCTGTGTAGGTAGTCCATCACCTCACCACCATCTTCAACGAAAACGACACCCGGATTCGTGTTCTCATCTTCAAGCTCCGCATGGCTTTCAACTACCTCCCTCGCAACGTCTATCAGCTCATCCCTTCTATCTTCCTCAACCTCTAAGAGAAAAGAAACTGCCCCGTTTCCTCTCGTCTTGTAGGGTATGGTTGGATTCAACCTTATCAATCGGGGAAAACCTAAGAGCTTTCCAATTCCCTCCTTCTCGATCCTCTCTATCATCAAAACCGATAGGTATGTGGTGCACATTCCCTTTCTTGAATCCGTGTCGTCAATCCCGACCCAAATCCTCATACCTTCCTCGGATCGGTTATCTCACCGTATATGGCTGAAGATGCTGCCGTTGCCGGAGAACACAGGTATATCATGCCCTTGGGACTTCCCTGCCTTCCGACGAAGTTCCTGTTGGAAGTTGAAAGACTAACTTCTCCACTTGCAATCAACCCAAAGCTACCGCCCATGCAGGGGCCACAGCACGGAAACTCTACTATTGCACCCGCATCGACCAACTTCTCTATTATCCCGTCCTTCAAAGCCCTAATATAGACTCTCCTGCTCGCAGGAACGACTATAAGCCTCACGCCTTTAGCTACCTTCTCACCCTCAAGTATTTCACTTGCGATCTTCAAATCTTCGTATCTCCCGTTCGTGCAAGAGCCTATGAAAATCTGATCGACCTTAGTTCCCTCAACCTCCTCCACATCCACAACGTTATCAACCCTATGGGGCTTTGCAACCTGAGGTGACATACCAGTAACGTCAAGCTCCACAATCCTCTCGTAAATCGCATCCTCATCGCTCTTAAGCTCTTCAATATCTTCGAAATCCCTACCCATCTCCCTCAAATATTCGAGCGTAGTTTTATCTGGCTCAACTATTCCCGTTTTTCCTCCCATCTCCACTGCCATGTTGCAAATCGTCAGCCTTTCACTAACGTTCAACTTCCTTACAACCTCCCCACCGAACTCGCAGGCCTTGTAGGTCGCACCCTTAGCTGAAACCATCCCTATGAGCTTTAAAATTATGTCCTTTCCGTAAACGTGCTTACCCAACTTACCCCTAACCTCAAACCTTATCGTCTCTGGAACTTTGAACCAGAGCTTTCCACTTGCGAAAACGCATCCCATGTCCGTCGATCCCACTCCGGTTGCAAAGCAACCCAGAGCTCCGTAGGTGCAAGTGTGTGAGTCCGCACCGACTACGAGCATCCCCGGTAGAACGTGATTTTCGACCATTATCTGATGAGCTATCCCCTCTCCGACGTCGTAAAATATCACTCCCTCCTCTTTAGCGAATTCCCTCAACATCTTGTGGTTCTCCGCAGAGATAACGCTATCCGCTGGTGACTGATGATCCAAAGCTATAACTATCTTTTTGGGATCGAAGACGCCTTTACCCTTTATCTCCCTGAAAGCCTTGATTGCCAGAGGTGCTGTAATATCGTTTGCCATTGCCATGTCCACCGGAGCGAAAACGAACTCACCAGCTCTAACTTCTCTACCGCAAGCTCTTGAAAATATCTTCTCGGTTATAGTCTGACCCATGCTTGAAGTAGAGACGGGCTATTTAAAATTTGATATTGGAAATTTTGCAAAACAGCAAAGCATTTATCATTATGGTTATTTACAATCAATTTCGATGGTAACGAGGAGAGACTTTATCAAAGCTACCGCACTTGCAACCCTTTCTGCGAGCGTGGGTTTGAAGCTGAGTTACACAAAAGCGAAAGCGGAAGATTCTCAGGACGTTAAGTTCGTTCCGAACATATGCGGTATGTGTCCGGCGATGTGTAGCATTCGAGTTGAAGTTAGAGACGGGAAGGTTCACAGAATTCACGGAACTCCAGACCATCCGGTAAACAACGGTAAGATATGTGCGAGAGGGAACTCTGGTGTTGAAAGGCTCTACAATCCAGACAGGTTGAAGAAACCCCTAATTAGGACGGGAGAGAAGGGAACTTGGAGCTTTAGAGAGGCGAGTTGGGATGAGGCAATAGACCTGATAGTTGAGAAGATAAGGGAGTTACACGACATGGGTCATCCCGAATACGTTGGAGTCATAGGAGGATGGTTCGCCTGCGAATTCTACAAACCCTACTTCATGGCCTTCTTGAGGGCTTTGGGAACTCCGAACGGTGTCGGCGTTCCACCGGCCTTATGTTACTTCGCCAAAGCCTTCGGTTGGAAAACCGTTTACGGGTTTGGAGAACATCCAGAAATTCTAACGGACTACGAGAACGCGAGATATCTTCTGATGTTCAGGAGGAACGTCGCTGGAAGTATAAGCATAGTTCACGGATGGAGGTTGGGTCAGAACAGGAGGAAGTTCAAGCTCGTGGTTGCAGACCCAAGGTTCAGCGAAAGTTCGGCAAAAGCAGATCTATGGATTCCTATAAAACCGGGAACGGATTTGGCTTTCGTCCTTGCGATGATGAACGTGATAATAAACGAAAAGCTATACGACTCAGAGTTCCTGTCGAGATACTCCAACGCTCCAATGCTTTTGAAGGACGAAAAACCTTTCAAAGTTTGGAAGGAGGAGAAGGTAAAGTATCTCGTTTACGATCTCGCTAAGGACAAGGCTGTAGAGCACGACAAAGCCTTGATGCCGGCTTTGGAGGGGGAATACGAGGTCGAAGGTGAGAAGGTAATACCGGTTTTCGAGGCTTTGAAGAGGAGAGTTAAAGAATACACGCCCGAATGGGCGGAAAAGGTAACGGGAGTTCCAGCTGAAACCATTAGGGAAGTTGCAAGGGAATTTGCATTGAGAAGGGGGGTTACAGATACGGGGTGGCACGGACCGAAGTTCCTGAACTCGGGTTTGACTTGGAGGGCCATTGCGATGCTCAACGCCTTGGTTGGATCGGTAAACAGGGATGGAGGAATCCTCTTCACAGGTTTCGCTCAGTTCGTTTCCGCCAAAGAAGAGACCTTTGAAGCTCCTCCTCAAAGCGTTTTGAGAATGTGGGCGGAAAAGAGGGGGATTGCCACCGCATTTTTGGGTCACACCGTTCAAGGCTTCTACGACGCGATAGTTCATGGCGACCCGTATCCAATCAAGATGCTCTTCGTGTTCGCACACAACATGCTCATGAACATGCCAGACAGAAGGAAGTGGGAAGAGGCTTTGAAGAAGCTGGACTTCATGGTCGCAATAGACATACTACCTCAGGACCACCTCTACTACGCGGACGTGGTTTTACCGGAATCGACTTACCTTGAGAAGGACGATCCACTCTTTCCAATAGTTTACGCCCCGGCCTTCGGATTCGAGACGAGGATAAGGGCAATTGACCCTCTCTACGATACGAGACACGTTTTGGATATCTTGATCGAGATAGTCAGGAGGTTGGGAAGGGAGAAGGAGTTCTTCCAAGCTTTGGGGAATATTTTGGGCGTTGACTGGAGTAAGATGATGGAATACTACAACAGGGAGGGTGTAGCCGGAATAAGGAGGGCTCAGGCTGAAGCATACGGCATAAACTACGATGAACTTCTAAAGAGGGGATACGTGATACTCGCCAAGAGGGAGGATTTGGTCGGAACGATGCCATACAAAAAGCCTCTCCCAACCCCAACTGGTAAGGTGGAGATATACAGCTTCGTTCTCGCAAACTTGGCTTCGAAGGTTAAAAACCCATACTGGGACCCCCTGATAAAGTGGGTTCCTCCAAAGATTTGGGAGAGGAAGTTAAACAGGGACGAGTTCTACATGGTTTACGGTAGGAGTCCATTCACAACCCACTGTTCAACTTCAGACAACCCAGTTCTGGCCAAGCTGATAAGGGATTCTGGTCTTTATTATACCGGAATATGGATGAACTCAAAGAGGGCGAGGGAGTTGGGAATAAAGAACGGAGACAAAGTTATACTCGAATCTGTTTACACTGGAGAAAAAACACCAGCGATAGTTTTCGTCAACGAACTCGTCAGAGAAGACACGATCTTCATGGTTTCTGGATTTGGACAGCAGAGCGAAAAACTGACACACATTCCTCAGAGGGGAATGACGATGATGAAGTTGGTTCCATTACAATACGATCCGCTAACAGGAGCAATAATGAGCGAGGAAACGATAGTTAGGGTGATTAAGGGGTGATTTTATGGTTAGATACGCGATGGTTATAGATTTGGGGAAGTGTTTAGGGTGTGGTGCGTGCGTTACCGCCTGCATCGAAGAGAACGAAGTTCCATACGAAGCAGGTTTGAGAACCCAAGTCAACAGGGTCGTAACTGGAAAGTTTCCGAACGTTTCAACGATGTACATGCACAGAATCTGCATGCACTGCGAAAATCCCCCGTGCGTTCACGTTTGCCCTACAGGAGCGAGTTACATATCTGAGGGTGGGATAGTTTTAATAGATTACGACATATGCATAGGTTGCAAGTACTGTATGGTCGCATGCCCCTACTTCGCAAGATACTTCCATCCAGAAAGACATACACCGGACAAGTGCACGTTCTGCGAACACTTGGTTAGAAAGGGAAAGATGCCTGCTTGTGTTGAGACATGCCCGGCCAACGCGAGGATATTTGGAGATTTGGACGATCCGAACAGCGAGGTTGCAAAGATAGTTAAAGAGAACAAGGCGTTTCCAATCGGTGCGGAGTATGGAACCAAACCCAAGGTGTTTTACGTTAGGGGGTGATTACCATGCTGATTCTGAATCCGAAACACTACTATTTGATTCAACAGCCTTGGTGGGGTATTTTGATTGCCCTCTATCTGTTTCTTGGTGGTCTGGGTGGAATGGCATACTGCATAAGCTACTACTTCTGGAGGAAGGAGGGAGATGAGAAGCTCGTAACATACGGCTCTCTTTTGGGACTGATTGCGGTCGTAGTGGGTTCGATATTCCTCGTATTCGATCTCGGACATCCCGAGAGGTTTTACTTGGTCTTTATAAGTCCAAAGCTGAACACGAGGTCGTGGATATTCATCGGTTCAACTCTACTATCGATGTTTATGCTCTTTGATGCGATATTCCTCGCTCCTAGGATACTGAAATGGATACCTTGGAGCAAAGATGGCTTAGTTGCAAGGGTTTCTGGACTGATAGCGTTCTTGGCTGGAATAGGTGTTGCAGCGTACACCGGTGTCTTGATAGGAGTCGTTTACAACATCCCCTTCTGGAACGCACCAGCACTGCCAGTCGTTTTCATGATCTCAGCGTTGTCAACTGGTCTGGCTTCGCTCGTTCTCCTCATGATGTTCGTTAACAGAGAGGCCAAGGAGATACACGTCATGGCCAAGACCGACGGATTCGTAATGATAATAGAACTCATAGTTCTATTCCTCTACCTGCTCATAAAGAGCTACGGGCCAGTTGGGGCTATAGAGTCGGTTAAAAGCATTCTCTACGGATGGCTCGCACCATACTTCGTCGGCGGAGTCGTTCTGATGGGTCTTGCAATACCTGTGATGCTGATATTCGGATACGAGGTCAAGAGACCGGGTGTTACCGCGATAACCGCAATTTCGTCGATCTTCGTTTTGATAGGCGGAGCACTGCTCAGATACGTTATACTATCCGCCGGGCTGTTGCAGATACCGTGCTGTATCTAAACCCAGAATTCCCCCTCCTTCGTTTTTTCCTTTTTCCATATTGGAGCTCTTCTTTTAATTTCATCTATGCAGAACATGCAAGCCTCAAAAGCCTCCTTTCTGTGCACAGCTCCAACTACTATGAGAACTATGTTCTCGTTGATACCTATCCTTCCGTATCTGTGAACTATGAAGACATCTGTAACGTCGAACTTTTCAATAGCCTCCCTTCTGATCTCTTCAAGTGTTTCAACGGCCATGTCCTCGTAAACCTCGTATTCAAGCTCTAAAACCTCCCTCCCCCTCGAAAACTCCCTCGCAACCCCCAAAAACGTTACCACCGCACCGATGTTCTTCGACCTCCTTTTCATCTCCTCAACCAAATCCTCGACTGAAAAGTCCTCCCTCTGAATCTTTATCATCTCAACCACCCGAAAACTTGGGCAGAAATGCTACCTCGTCATCTCTTTTAACGATCGTGTTCGTATCTCTAACAATCCTGCGGTTCACTGCTAAAAACCCTTCTTTAACGAAATCCCTAACCTTAGGATAGTCCCTTGCAAGAACTTCGATTAGCTCGTTCAGGCTCAGATTGTCAATGTCCAAGCGAAGGACACCAAAGCCGATTTCCTCCCTAAACTTCGCAAAAAATTTGATGATGGGCATTAAAGTAACCCCTCCAAAGCCTTTTCAACGGCCTCTTCAGCATTCTCCGCTATTATCAGATTTGGTAACACCACTTCGGGCTCTATCGCAACAACTCTCTTACCAAGCTTAAGGGCTATGGCCATTTCCGAAATAGTCCCGTAACCACCACCTACGGCAATCATTGCGTCGCAACTCTGAGCTATTATCACGTTTCTCGCATGACCCATGTCCGTGACTATCACTACATCGGTGTATTGGTTTGCGTCCTCCTTCCTATCGCTCGGGATTACTCCGACAGTCAAACCTCCCTTAAGCTTCGCCCCGGCCGAAGATGCCTCCATAACCCCACCGAGTCCACCGTTTACAACAATACAACCCCTCTCGGCCAAAAGTCTCCCCACATCGTAGGCTATACGGTAAAGCCTGTCGTCGCACCTCTCGCTCCCAACTACCGCAACTTGAATCATGAGGTGAATTGCTCGAAGGGCTATAAATCGCTTGTCTTAATTTCGCGTTTTGGTAGAATTGTCAAAACCGACTAAGGATTTTAAAACGGAGTAGATTTCAAGTCCCATGGAGCTCGTCAAATGCGTTGAGAGTTGCTACGGATTTGAAGAGACCGTGGAGAGAATTAAAGATGCAAGCGAGCGTAGGGGTTGGAAGGTCGTAAACGTTTTAGATTTGAGGGAAAACTTGGGTAAGGACATTGTAATCGTTGAGATTTGTAAGGAGGAGTTTGCAAGAAAGGTTCTGGAAAGCGAAGAGATGTATTGGATTTCGGCAATGATGCCCTGCAGGTTTGGGATTTGCAGGCAGAAGAACGGTGTTTTCGTTTACGAAGTAAACATGGAGACTTTTGCTCAGATGATCGGCGGTGAAGTTAAAGAGGTGTTGAGCAAGGTTGCGGAAGACGAGATAGAAATTTTAAAGGAGATTCAGAAGTGAAGATTTTCGAAAGAATTTAATACTCCTCCTTTCTTCCCTCTCCATGAGAGACTTGGCAGTGATTGCAATGATCTTCGTGGCGGTTCTTTCTATGCACGTTTACTACGGAAAGGACGTTAAAGTCGTCGTTCACTACGACTTGGATGGAGGGGAGAAGTTTGGAGCCTACCTCTTCGGAACTGAGACGATAAAGGACGACGTCTTGAGGATATTCGAATCGGGCAAATACTGGGTCGAGAAGATAGATTACGACAGGGCCATACTCCACTTCAAAACAGAACACCTTAAGGACTACTGGTTCTTTGAAGGTGCAAAGCTTAGATATCCCGTCAACATGACCATCCACATCTCGGACAAACTCTGCTTCAACGTTACGTCCGACGAGATACCTCAGGCATACATATTCGAATAAGGTTTAAAACTTGACACCTCAAAGACTACTTGATGTTGAAAACGCTGATAGAGTTGGCAAAGGAACTCGCCAACAAGATAAACACGGACAAGATACTCGTAGTAACGAAGGAAGATGTAGAGATTGAGGACGACGAATTTTCAATTATCTTCGCACCCAAGAGGTTCGTTACCATACTCGAAAGCACGTTCTTCACGATAGCTGAAGAGGAGTTGAGTGGTAAGGACATATTTGAAAGGTCGTTGGCATTTCTCCAAATTCACGAGATTTCCCCCCTTCACATGTATTTGAAGGGTATAGAGCTTAAGGGAGGTGTTGTTGGCGTTATAGACTTGGACACCTTGAAGGGGTTGATGGTTATAGACTTGGAAAGGAGTAGGGTCCAAAAGGCCTTGTGCGAGTGTGCGGAAAGGGTAAATCCGAACGCTTTGAAGGCGGTTTTAAACGTCGCAATAAGCATAGCCCAGAAGGGGAGGGAGGGTAAGAAGATAGGAACCGGTTTTATAATAGGAGACGTTGAGGAGGTTTTGAAGAGGTCCAAACCACTCGTTATAAATCCCTACGAGTGCTACGGTATCGAGGAGAGAGACATAAAGAATCCAGCCAACTGGGAGAGTGTAATGGAGTTCGCCCAGCTCGATGGAGTGTTCGTATTGGACGAGGATGGCATAATAGTTTCAGCTGGGAGGTATTTGGAGGTTTCCGTTAAAGATTTGAAGATTTTGAAGGGTTTGGGGGCGAGGCATTTGGCGTGCGCTGCGATAACGAGAGAAACAGAAGCTATAGCTGTTGTCGTTTCCATGAGCGGTGACATAAGGATATACAAGGACGGTGAGGAGATACTCGTAATAGATTCGACATTCATTTAGAGAGCTTGAACTCTTCGTGTATAACCCTAACCGCCCTCTTTCCCTCTTCTCTCTTAACCGCAAAGGACACGTTAAATTCCGAACAGCTCTGGCTTATCATTACGACGTTTATCCCCTCCCTTCCCAAAGCGGAGAATATCCTTCCCGCTACACCGGGTGTTCCTGCCATTCCAGCACCGACTGCACTCACAACCGCAACGTCGTCCCTTCTGTCTATCTTAACGTTGTCCTCATCCAAGTCCTCCAAGGCGTCAAGAGCCTTTGGCAGATCGGATTTCTCCACAACTATGGATAAGTTCAACTCGGAGGAGCTCTGTGCAACCATTATAACGTTGACTTTGGCGTTTGCAAGCCTTCTGAAAACCTTGGCCATTATCTCTGCGAAATCGAAACCTGCACCACTGACGTTAACTATCGCAACCTTCTCTATCAAGCTCAAAGCTTTAACTATGTCTTCGCTCGATTTCGTCGATTCACATATAACCGTTCCCTCAACATCTGGGTTGAAGGTGTTCTTTATCCTTACGGGAATTTTCTTCCTCATTACTGGCTCCAAAGCTTTTGGATGGAGTATCTTCGCCCCGAAGTGTGAAAGCTCCATGGCCTCCTGATAGGATATCTCTGGAATTACCCTCGCGTTCGGAACTATTTTGGGATCTGCGGTCATTATACCGTCAACCTCCTTCCACAACCACACCTCATCCGCATCTATTGCTGAAGCTATTAAAGTGGCTGTCAAATCGCTCCCTCCCCTTCCAAGGGTCGTTATTATCCCATCTTCAGTTGAACCTATGAATCCCGTAACGACTGGCACAACCCTATTTATCTTTATCAGAGGTTCGATTCTGCTCCTTATTAAGTTGTAGGACTTCGGTAATGGCTTGGCCCTTCCGAAGTTTCTGTCCGTTACGATTCCAGCATCTCCACCGGTTAAGGCTAAAGAGTTGACACCTAAGGAAATCAAACATGCTGAAAAGATTGGTGCGAGAAGTCTCTCACCGAAAGAAAGTATGTAATCCCTACTTCTGTTTGTAAGCTCACCCAAATAACTTATCCCCAACAAAACCTTCTCAAGTTCGTCGAAGAGCGAGCTTAAGGTTGAGTAGACCTTACTCTTCATCTCCTCGTTCCTTACCGCAATTTCTACCGCTTCGTAATGCCTCTTCATCATATCCGCAATGAAGAGCTTTATGTGTCCGTGCGATCTCTCCTCGCAACACTTCTCAGCAACGTTTAAAAGTGAATCTGTCACACCGGCCATTGCGGAAACTACAACAACGACCTCGTTATCGTTCGAATACCTCTTGACGAGCTTCGCACAGTGCAGTATGTTCGATCCGTCTCTCACGCTCGTCCCACCGAACTTCATCACGATTCTCATCCATCAGGCCAAGACGCTCATGGGTAATAACTCTTTCCACAACGATTTTAACAGATCGCCATAATTGTTTACGTGATAGAGGTCTGCGAGATATGTTACAACGCCATAAAAACTGGTAAGGTCGTTAAAAGCGAGGAGTGCATGATTTGCTCCGGAATTTTAAGCAGAGTTGATGAAATAGCTGAAGAAATCCTGAAAAAACTCAAGGATTACGAGTTCGAGACGTTTTTAGTGGGAAGTAGGGTTTACGGTAGCTTAAAGGCTTTGGAGGACTATCTCAACTTGGACGATAGAAAGAGGCTGAAGTTCAGATTCAACAGAATGCTCTCAAAGGCCATAGAGAGAAGGGGAAAGAGGTTTTCCACAAATCCAGATGTCGTTGTAACCTTCGATTTGGAAAACATCGACTTCAGCTTTCAGATAACGCCTCTCTACATCTACGGCAGATACAAGAAAAGGGTAAGGGGTTTATCACAAACGAGGTGGATCTGTAAGTTCTGCGGTGGGAAGGGATGCGAAATCTGCAACTGGACTGGAAAGAGGTATCTCTCGGTTGAAGAACTCATAACTGAACCCATGAGGGAGTTCGTAGGTGGGAGTTTTGCAGTTTTGCATGGAGCTGGTAGGGAGGATGTAGATGCGAGGATGTTGGGAAACGGCAGACCGTTCATAGTGGAGATTCAAGAGCCTAAGAAGAGAAAGGTTGATTTGAAGGAGCTTGAGAGATATGTTAACGATTTTTGCAGAGGGAAGGTTGTCGTCAGCGATCTGAAGTTTGCGAAATCGAAGGACGTTGAGTTCATAAAGTCCGCAAAGTTCACCAAGGTTTACAGAGCTAAAGTCGTTTTCGAGAGGGAAGTTAGCAGGGAGGAGCTTGAGAAAGCTCTATTCGAGCTTAAGAAACAACCGATACATCAGAGAACACCTTTGAGGGTTCTTCATAGGAGGGCGGATTTGGTTAGGGTTAGGAGGGTTTTAGATGCGGACGTAGTTTTGCATAGGGGTAGAGTTGCAGTAGTAAGGTTCGTTGCGGAGAGCGGTTTGTACATAAAGGAGCTTGTGAGCGGTGATGAGGGTAGGACTAAGCCGAGCTTGAGCGAGCTTTTGAGTGTTAAATGCTGGGTTGAAAAGTTGGACGTTATAGAAGTTAGGGGAGGTCTTTAGAAAAATAATTCCAATCCAAATTAAAATTAAATACTAAAAAATTAAATAATTAAATAATTAAGAAGACATCCAAGCGTCGAAGACGAGTATGAACTGGTCTGTAGATATATTGCCTGATATCCAGTCATCGAAGGCGTTTATGAGTTCATCGATTGAAATTTTACCGTCGTGGTTTTTGTCGTAGGAGTCTATGATGGATTTGGAGATGAAGATTGTTAATGAAGAGGGTGGTATCGTTATCAAGTTACCGTTGGTATCTTTAACTGTGATATTGGATAGATTTATTGTAGCGTTACCTTCAGATAGGGCTTTGAATTTGAGTGTTAATATTGTTGCTCCGTTTGTTGTGTCGATTGCTTTGCTACTATCCATAGTGAACACTCTTATCGGATTGTCTGACAACTTAATCCATCCATCAGGATACTTCTCTACCCCTATATAATCTACATTACTCGTATTAACCACATCCGCCGTCATCGCCATTATACTACCAGCATTCTTTACAACTACGTCCACCGTAAACGTATCGTTGACCTTCGGACTATTGGTGCTCGGTTCCATCTTCAAAATCCCTAATCCACCCCCTCCCCCAAGCTTTATTACCCACGCATCTTGGTTATCTGAAACTACACAATACCAGCCAGCGACTATGTAACCTCCATCTTTTGTCTGTTGAATTGAATTGGCACCATCGAAACAGTTATCACCGAGTTTTTTCTCCCAAACAACGTTTCCATTTGAATCCAACTTTATTATCCATGCCTGCGTATCCAACCATATCACACTGGTGTTGGTCCATACCCCAGCGACTACGTAACCTCCATCCTTTGTCTGCTGAACCGCATTAGCTCCATTCATTTCACCTTCTCCGAGTCTCTTTTCCCAAATTATATTTCCATTTGCATCCAACTTCACTATCAACGCACTCGAATTGAGGTTTCTATGATCATATATCTGACCAACAACAATGTAACCTCCATCGCTCGTCTGTTTAACGTCGTTAGCATACCACCACACGCTTTCATTGCCACCGAGTTTCTTCTTCCAAACAACGTTTCCGTTGGAATCCAACTTTATCACCCACGCCTCGTCGTGGTGTATGTCGTTCTCCACACATTCGTAAACTCCTGCAACAATGTAACCACCGTCGCTCGTCTGCTGAATTGCATTGGCGTAGTCCATGTAAGGTCCACCAAGCTTCTTCTCCCACACAATGTTTCCATTTGCGTCCAGCTTTACGATCCACATGTCGTAATCCTCGGAAGGTATGTATGGCGACAATCTTTCGTGGTTGTAGGTTCCAGCGAATATGTAACCTCCATCTTTTGTCTGCTGAATTGCACTGGCACCATCACTACCGTTACCACCGAATTTCTTCTCCCAAATTACGTTTCCATTTGCGTCCAACTTCACTATCCAAGCTTGAACGTCTAAATTGTCACTCTCGTTGGTATAGGTTCCAGCGAATATATAACCCCCATCACTTGTCTGCTGGATAGCATTGGCATTGTCCCAATTGCTACCACCGAATTTCTTCTCCCAAATTACGTTTCCGTTAGAATCCAACTTTATTATCCACGCATCGGTGTCTTCTCCATTATAAGTCTCACCAGCAACAATGTAACCCCCATCGCTCGTCTGTTTAACATCGTTGGCTGTATCGTATTTGTCGTATCCAAACTTTTTCTCCCACTCTACCTTAGGGGCAATAGATGCAGATGCAGTTCCCAGTATCAACAGCACGAAAAGAGCCAGAACAACTACTCGCAAACCTTTCATATACACCACTCACCCCTCTAATACTTCCGTCTATCGACAGCCCTATATATACCTTACCATGTTAGCAAAAACTCGTTCCCAATATTAACCCTCTTCAAATACCTCTTAGCTGTTCTATAACACCTCTCAACATGTCTCTTGGGTGTTATCGGTAGATCGCTCAATCTGTAATCTGGATGGAAGATTAGAAGGCTGTAGGGAATTTCATCATCCAAACTCGCCAAAAACTTGGCTATTTCCCTAACCTCATCCTCATCCACGTAGTAAGGCACCAACAGGGTTGTTGCGGACAAAACGTTCGGATACCTCTCGAAAATCTTTTCGAAATTTTTGAGGGTTTGCTCGTTACTCCTCCCAGTCAAAATCATGTGGAGATAGGGATTCCAAGCCTTTAAATCGAACTTCACAGTTCCACCGCTCTCGTAACTCAACTTGGAGGCTTTCAATGCTAAAGAGGTTCTTCCGGCACCGTTCCACTCCCAACATATCATAACCTTTCTCCTCTTCAAAACCTCTTTACTGAACTTTATCGCAAACGGTAGTTGTGGTTCGGGAGAGCCTCCGAAGTGGCATATACATTTAACTCTTTCTGGCATAGCCCTCTCGACCATCTCTTCAACTCCAACAACTCTTCCTTCACCAACGTTTTTGTGACTCCAGTTCTGGCAGAAGAGACAGTCGAAGTTACAGCCGTAATAGAAGACCGCCAAGTTGGTTCCCTTAAGTTTAGAACCTTCGCAAAACCAAGTGTTGCAACAGTTCGTCGGCAAAGGGTCTTCGTAAGCGTAGAGGACAGCTTTATCTGAACTTGAGAGTGAAATCAATCTATTGTCTTTGGCAAATCTCAAACCGCACAAACCGTAATCGTCGAAACCGCACTCGTTGGAACAGAGCTTGCACTTGAACATTCCTTTTCCCTTAATCTTATCAACTTCCTCGTGTATCCTACAAACGTAATCCAAAGCCTTCTCGGTTTTCGCACACTTGGGGCATATTGGTATGGCTTTTGTGTAGGTTTCACTTCCACATATTTTACACTTCACATCGATAGTAGGGGTAAAGACTTATACGTTTTCATCGAAGGTCTATCATGTTCATAGTCGACAAGGTCACTGGAAAGGCTGTGTTCGATACTCCCGTTGAAAGGGCGAGGCAGAGGGCTGAAGAAGTTTTGCTCAAAAAGGGATACTCGAAGGATGAAATTTTGGTCGATTACGTTTTTGAGGTGGAACTTCCAGAGGGAACAGCTATGGCGATAGCGGATTTGCTTGTGAGAATAAACGATAAAAACGCAATGGTGATAATGTGCGCCCCTCCTACCGCATTAGTTCCCTACGAGAGAATGGCTCTGGCATGTGCGAGAGTTTTAGGAGCGAGTTACGCCGTAGCCTTAAACTTGGATGAGGTGACGGTTATGAAAGCTAAGAACGGTGAAGTTATAGGTAAAGATTTGGATGCAATTCCAGAAAGGGAAAAGTTCGAATTTGACGAATACGAGTTACCTCAAGATAGGCTTGAGAAGGAGAAGAGAATTTTAATAACTTATTTGAACATACTGCACTGCGTTGGGTGTAGAATTGAAAGGAGAAAAGATTAAAATTTATCCTACAACTCTCGTCATGCCAAGGAAGGTAGCGGTAGTTAACAGATACAGGTGTGCCTACTGCGGTGCGTGCGTTTCCGTCTGTAAGTTCAACGCAAACGAGCTGATAGAAACCTTTCTCCAAATTTACGAGGACAGATGCAACGGTTGTGGGATGTGCGTTAAGGTATGTCCCATGAACGCTTTAGAGGTGATCGAATGTTCGACGTAGTAGTGGTTGGGGCTGGACCGGGAGGTAGCATTACCGCAAAGACCTGTGCGGAAAACGGTTTAAACGTTCTTTTGGTTGAAAAAAGACAGGAGATAGGAGTTCCAGTCAGATGTGCCGAAGGAATAAGTAAATCCGCTTTGGAGAGGTTTGTTGAGCCTAAGAAGTTCTTCATATCGAGGGAAGTTGTGGGTGCGAAGATTTACGCACCTGATGGGACTGAAATAACTCTGAGTGAAGAGAGGGCTGGTAACGAGGTAGGATACGTCTTGGAGAGGAAGGTCTTCGATAGGTATCTGGCAAAGCTTGCATCCAACGCTGGGGCTGAGGTTTTGGTTAAAACGACAGCCTACGCTTTTGAGAGGAAGGATGGGATCGTTAGGGTTAAGTTGAGGAGGATGGGTGAG
Organism: Archaeoglobaceae archaeon; assembly: GCA_027036775.1. Classification (GTDB taxonomy): domain Archaea; phylum Halobacteriota; class Archaeoglobi; order Archaeoglobales; family Archaeoglobaceae; genus Archaeoglobus_B. The sequence goes on from JALWDS010000038.1 coordinate 28,754, forward strand.
GAGTGGGAGGTTGAAACGAAAATTGTCGTTGGTGCGGACGGTGTTGAAAGTAGGGTTGCAAAGGCCTTCGGAATAGACACGACACTCAAACCGAACGAGTTGGAGAGTTGCGTTCAGTATCTGATGACGAACATCGACTTCGATCCAGACTACTGCCACTTCTGGTTGGGAAAATCCATTGCTCCAGGGGGTTACATATGGTTGTTTCCCAAAAAGGTTGGAGCCAATGTTGGGATTGGCGTGATGCCCTCGTTAGCAAAGAGATCACCCAAGGAGTATTTGGACGATTTCGTTTCTGAAAGATTTCCAAACGGTAGAATAGTTGAACTCGTAGCTGGTGCGGTCCCGGTTTGTGGTGAGATAGAGAGTGCAGTCGCTGATAACTTGATGCTCGTGGGTGATGCGGCAAGACATGCAGATCCTATAACTGGTGGAGGAATTGCAAACGCCATGAAGGCTGGCTACTACGCTGGGAAGGTTGCTGTTGAGGCTGTTAAAAGGGGAGATTTCAGCAAAAATTTCCTCAAGAGATACGATAAGCTCTGGAAGGATGACTTCGGCAAGGATTTGGCCAGAAAGAGGAAGTTACAGCAGAAACTTATAAAGATGGATGACGAAACCCTCAACAAGATTTTCCGTAGTATTCCGAAGAACATCAAAGAGTTGAGCGTTAGGGCGATAGTTTTGGAGATATTCAAAAAGCATCCAAAGCTACTTTGGGATATTAAGGATTTGATACTTTGACCTCCTCCCCATCTAAGGATGGGCCTCCGACACGGAGAACTCGGCAATGCCGAGCGAGGTTGCGGTTGAACCGCATAAAGGGACGGTCAAAGCCCCCGACGGAGCTATCCATTGGATGGCTCCGTCAAAAAAAGAGGAACTGAAAATGTATTTAAATCATTCCGTGCTTTTCTCCGCTTTGAAAAGCGAGGTTTTCGCACGGAGGTGATACTATGATGGACTTCAAGAAAAAACCCTTCATAGTCTTTTGGGAGGTTACGAGGGCCTGTCTGTTAGCCTGTAAGCACTGCAGAGCCAAAGCTCAAACAAAACCCCATCCCGACGAGCTTAAGCTTGAGGAGTGCTACGATTTGATAGATCAGCTAAGGAGATGGAATCCACTCGTAATAGTAACGGGTGGCGATCCCCTAATGAGGAGAGACCTCTTCGAAATACTTGAGTATCTCGACGGAATGAGGGTTGCAATAGCTTTCAGTGGAACCAAGTTGGCTACGAGGGAAAAGCTTGAGAAGATGCACGATTTGGGAGTTGCGAGGATTGCGGTAAGCATAGATGGGAGCAATCCAGACATCCACGATCACTTTAGAGGGAGAACTGGAACCTTTGAGATGAGCATGAAGATACTGGATTTGGCGAGGGAAATAGGTTTATCGACCCAGATAAACACGACCGTAACTAAACACAACATCTTTGACTTACCGAACATCATGAAAATCTGTTTGGAGAAAAAAGTAGATATGTGGGACGTGTTCTTCGTAGTTCCGACTGGAAGGGCCAAGCCAGAGTTGATGCCTTCCGCAAGGGATTTCGAGGACGTCATGTGCTGGCTTTACGATGTAAGTAGGAGAACCCCCTTGAACGTTAAGAGTTCGGCTGGTTGCCACTTGAGAAGGATAGAATTCATGAGAGACAAGAATATCTACGACATTCCCCACGGCAAAACGTATTACGAGCTTTCAAAGAGCTTGGAAGGTTTGAAAGAGGAATACGATAGGAAGATAGTGGCTGGAGCTTATGGAAGAAGCATGGCGTTGAAGAGGATTCCAGGGATTACCGATGGTAGAGGAATGTTCTTTATAAGTCACGTCGGTGACGTTTATCCGAGTGGATTCTTGCCTTTGAAGGCCGGAAACGTGAGGGAAAAAAGTTTAGACGAGATTTACAACGAGAGCAAGATATTTCAGGATTTGAAAGACCCGAACAACCTCAAGGGTAAGTGCGGAAGGTGTCAGTTCAAGGAGATTTGTGGAGGGAGTAGGGCGAGAGCATATGCTGTATTTGGTGATTACCTCATGCAGGAACCTAAGTGTATATACACTCCGAGCAAATATTTTGATAAAGTAGTTAAATAAATTTTTCAAAATGGAAGATTAAGCCTGAAATTGTTAAAATGGGATCATAAGTATTATAAACCTTAATAGCCAAAATGGGATCATGTTTAGGATAGTTGTCGATTGTGATTTGGCTGGCATTTCAAAAATTCAGAACGGTTGGAGAATAAAAATTGCCAGAAACAAGCGAAACGCATGGAGTTGGAGAGAAGGCGATGAGGCGGTTCAACTTGCGGATGACAAGGATGAGATACTTATCATTATTAAAAAAGACAAATTCGATCAGCTTGTAAAGAACGGAGTTATTAAAATCGTTTAAAGGTTAGATAATATGATCGCCTCAACCGAGATAAAGACGGTTCACAAAATCATTATCGGAGATTCAAGGAGAATGGAAGAACTTGAAGATGAGTCCGTTCACCTTGTGGTGACATCTCCACCTTATCCGATGATAGAGATGTGGGATAAGCTGTTTCGAATGTTGGATGAAAGGATAGACAAAATTTGGACTAAGATGGAAGTTGAAAGCAGTAGAAAGTTGAGAGAAAGATACGTTAAGGAAATTTACAATTTGATGCACGAAAATCTTGCTGAAGTTTGGAAAGAATGTTACAGGGTTCTCATTGACGGTGGAATTGCCTGCATAAACATAGGAGATGCAACTCGAAGCATAAACGGCATGTTTAGATTGTTTCCAAATCACTCCAAAGTGATAGAGCATTGCGAAAGCATTGGCTTCGTTACATTGCCTTATATCCTCTGGAAGAAGCCCACAAACAAACCGAAATATAAGGGTAAGGGGGCTTTCTTAGGTTCGGGATTTCTTCCCCCAAACGCCTACGTAACTTTAGATTGCGAGTTCATTCTAATATTTAGAAAGGGAGAACCCAGAAAGTTCGAACCGCACGATCCATTAAGATACGCAAGTGCATACACCAAAGAGGAGAGAGACAGATGGTTTACTCAGATTTGGGAGATAACTGGAACCAAACAAACGATCGAAGAGAGAAGAGTTGCATCGTTTCCCGAAGAGATACCGTATAGACTTATAAGGATGTTCTCAATAATTGGAGATACCGTTCTCGATCCATTTTTGGGAACGGGAACGACAATGAAGGTTGCAATAGAGCTAAAGAGAAATTCCATAGGTTACGAAATCGACGAAACACTTTTACCGATAATTAAGGAAAAGGTTGGGATAACGCAAAAACTTTTAACGTCCGATTACTCAGTAGAAATCTTCAAGCGAAGGCCTTAGAACTTTCTTGATCTTTTTAACAAGCTCTTTTCCCTTATCGGTTAACTCCTCGATTTCTGAAATAACTATCTCATTGCCCTTCTTTTCGTAATATACGACAACATCACCGCTTGGACGGATTTCGGCTATACCTATCTTCTCCTTGAAAGTCGTAGGCTTGATAGATACGCTGTATTCTCCAATGAAACCGTCAATACCCTTTGCCTCTTCCTCTGGTGTTGCAAGCCTATAATTTTCGTCTAACTTTTTGGAGATGAATGCGAGAATTGGCTCTTGAACCATTAACCCCACAACGTTTTAACCAAAACCAAATCTTCAACCCATTTTCGCACTGTTTTTTCATCGATCTTTTCCAAAGCTTCTTTGAAGTTTTTGAGCATGTTCATTATTTTGTTTGTCGCCTCCTCGATAGACTTTGGATACCTTTTGAGATACCACCTTTTCCAACCTTCAAAACTCTTGTAGGGGCACTCTTCAATTAGTTCAGACATTTGACCGACAACCCTTGGTCTTGTAGCACCAGCAAGCTGGTTTGCAAGGTTTATTAGCGGTGATACATACTTGGGATATTCATATTTTACACCAAGCATGTCCCTGATATCGTCGAAAGCCAACCTTAAATTGAGTTTAATTGGCATAAAATTTGCCATTGAATAAGGCTATATAAAGTTTCTAATGAAGGGTTAACCGTAAAACGACTATGAAAAAATCGCTTGAAATTCTACTCGAAAGACTTAAGGGCTTTGAGAAACCGAAGATCGAGTTGGAACAATACGTAACTCCCCCACCTTTAGCGAGCGAAATAGTCGTCAATGCGAAACTAATGGGCGATTTGGAAAGGATCGTGGTCGATTTGGGGTGTGGAACTGGAATTCTGTCCATAGCCTCCTCCATCTTAGGAGCAGAATCTGTAGGCTTTGATATAGATTTAGATGCTTTGAGGGTTGCAAGGTTGAACGCAAAGGCTGTAGATGCAAATGTCGATTTCGTTCTCAGCGATGTGAAGCACGTAACTCTAAGGGTCGATCCTAAGGACGTTACCGTTATCATGAACCCCCCATTCGGAATTCAAAGGAGGTATGCAGACAGACCTTTTCTTTTCAAAGCCATGGAGATAGCCAACACGATTTGGACGATACATTCCGCGGGAAGTGAAAGGTTCATTAAGAGGGTTTGCGATGAGAGGGGATTTAGCGTAACCCATCTGTTCAAACTCAAAATTCCGCTTAAGAGAACCTACCTCTTTCACGAAAAGCCCTACAAACTCATTCCAGTTGAAGTTTACAGGCTCGAACGCTACGTTTAAATAACCCCTACATACCTTTCATCCATGGAAGTTAAGGTAGTTGAAATGTCCGAAAATTACGTCAAGCTTGAGATAAGGGGTGAGGACCATACATACCTCAATCTGCTTCAACATTATCTGCTTGAGGATGAGGACGTTGAAATTGCGAAGTATACTATTCCCCACCCACTTCAAGATAGGGCCGAGTTGATAGTTAAAACGAAAAACAAGAATCCGCTTGAGGCGATAAAGGAAGCAAACGAAAAAATCGTTAAGGCTTGCGACGATCTTCTATCTCAGCTTTAATATTAAATTAAATCGATTCTAATTGCATTTCCGTTCTCAACATCTTCATCGCTCAAGCTGAAGGTTTTGGTCACGTTTCCGGCCTTTATAGTGTAAGGGGTTATTGCTTTAACTGGCCACTTCGTGTTTTGGGCGTAGGGAACCACTATCTCGTAAGTTCCATTGACAACCTTGGCAATATTTGAATACGTGAAGATCCTTCCCTGATTCGTCTTAACCTTGACCTCAACTGTTACGACACTCGAATTGGCCTTACCGTATATCTTTGCTCCCTTAACCCTCTCGAATATCTTGACGTATCCGCTCGTCGTGACGTTCACGGGTTTCAATCCAAACTTCTTGGCGTATCTCTGATTGAACAACCGCTTGTACATCCTCTCCTGAAATCCCATCCAGCTGAACTGCGATACCGGCTTTGACTCGTATATGAGTCTGTAGTGCGAAAGTCCAGAGCAGTCCAAGAGGTGTAACTTAGCTTCTGTTGTCTCAAACCACTTCTCGCTCGGAATTGGTATCGTCTCAACTATTCTGGCATTTAATGGAACCTCATCCCGATTCGGTGCAATTCCCAAGCCGTAAGGTGTTGCATAAACAAACCAGTATCCGTCGTAGTATATCTCGCTCGCCCTCTTTAAACTACCCTCAGCCCAGACGGCCATCGCGTAATATTTACCGGTTAACATCTCTACATCGCTTACAACGAACTTAACGTTCAAAACCTTAGCTACGTATTCGCTTTCACTCTCGTTGAAAGCTGTGAAGAACCAAGACGCCCCAGGAACTCTGTTGTATTTGTTTCCGATTCCCTGCTGGAAGGGGTTTGCGTTGGGCATTCTATGGGCTATCGCCTCTATCCAGTGGCCGTAATCCCACCAGCTCATAACACCGTAGGTTTTGAAGGGATACGGATAGGGTTTGCTCAGGTTTTGGGAGGGTTTGTAAAGCTGGTAGTAGTAGTCGTCGTAGTTTCCGTCTGGAGTGTTGTTCTTCATCCAAGTTAATGCGTTCCACCACTCCTTGTTAGGGCCACCGGTGTATCTGCTCTGATCGTTTGCCAGGGCGAAGGTTGGATATATTAACACGACTATCAAGATCAACGAAATTGCAACCTTCGTGTAACTAATTCCCCTACTCTTACCGTTTACTGCGTTTTGAAGGAATTCGTAAAATCTCAGCTTTTCGAGAAGTCCATCGAGAATTAAACCTGATGTGACCGCACAAACCAGGGCGAAGTAGTATGCAAACCTGTTCTGTCCCCAAAGGGCTATGAACATCACTACGCTCCAGAGGACTATCAGGAGCAGGTTCGGCTCTCTCCTCTTGTAAAGCAGGTAGCACAGGTATAGAAATCCGAAGAACCCGAAGAAAAAGGTCATTCCGAAGTGTATATAAGCGGGAGCCAAGCTAAAACTACCTCCCATGAAGAAGAACGGCTGAACTTCCGCTATCGTTAAAGCTCCTCCCTTCGGCTGTATAACACCCGTAACTCCAACTATCATCCTTAGAACCTGAGGTGCGAGTATTGCGAGAACGACTATCGATAGAAACACGAGAACGACGAAGGTTATCGGATACGCCAAGTGCTCCCTTATTCCAAACCTCGCGTAGTGCGGTTTCAAGAACTCAACTACTTTGAAGACTCCGAGCAAAACCAAACAGCCCAAGAGTATGAGGAGTTGGAAGGGTGAGTAGTATGTAGTGCTGAAGAAGGGTGTTTTGAACGCGAAGGGTAGGTATAAGAGGGATGCTACCGCTACCGTTATCGCTGTAACCTCTATCAAACCCTTTGTGTTTATGTATCTCTCAAATATCAAGGCTATCGCCACGAAGGTCGTTAGAAACATCGCGAATACGAAGCTTGGAGCCCAAGTGTCCAGATACATGCCGTAGGCTATTCCAGCAAGTATCGCGGAAATTATGGCTTTCCTACTTTTTAAAGGATAATCTAAACTTCTCCAAAAGTTCAAGGCGTAAACGTATAGGGCCAAGGTGGTTATCATCCAAAAGGTCTCCCAGCAGTGGTGATCGTTGAAACCCAAGATGGAACGTTGTAGATACTGGCCGGGAATTATCGCTATCAGAATTGCGGATATCACACCAACCCTCCTGTTGAAAACCCGACTCGTAAGGAGATACATGGGTAAAACCGCGAGAATCCCAGATATTGTGGGTATGAAAGCCAAAACGGACCTCAAAGCTTCACCCTTCAGATGACCGGTTGCAATGGCTAAGATGGAGCTGAAGTAAACCAAAAAGGGTCCGAAGTGCGTGAAGGTTCCGTATGGGTAGTTAGTGAATGGGTCGAACCAGATTCTGTTGGGGAAGTTGTGAACGCAGTTCTCTATTAGTCTGTAATAGAACCACGGATCGTTTCCGCCCAATCTTACAGTCCACGTGAAAACGCCGTTCCAAGGATTGAGGATTCTCAGGTATGCACTGATTATCATTGCGGTTATTAAGAAGGGCAGTGGCCAATACCTTCTCATGCTCCGAAGGTCTTTAAAAGATTTATAAGCCTTTTCAGTTATGCTTGCGGAGAAGTTCAAAAGCGTTAGGGAAGTAGCTTGGAGGGTGATGGACGGCATTTTCAAAAACATGTGGGATTACAAGTTCGTTCCAGTTGAAATAATTGCGAGAGATTCGAAGGTTGAAGAGCACAAGGTCGAAAGGGTTTTGAAGGGTCTTGCGGATGAGAAACTGGCTGAAGTTAAGCAGACCGAATACTTAGGTGGAGCCTTCACGTTTTTAGGTTTGTCGCTCTACTCACTCCACAGGTTCGTCAGGAGGGATTTTGTCACCATGCTGGGAAAGAAGATGGGCGAGGGAAAGGAGAGCATGATCTACAACTGCATGTCCAAGTGGGGCGAAGCGGTGATAAAGTTTCACAAGGTCGGTTACCCGAGTTTCAAAAAGGTTAGGGAGAAGAGGGATTACGGGGATTTGCACTACACCGTTCTGATGGTCAGAAGTGCCAGAAACGAGTTCAACGCTTTGAAGAAACTTCACGGTAGGGTCAGCGTTCCGAAACCATACGGGTGGGAGGGAAACGCTGTCTTAATGGAGCTTATAGATGCGAAGGAGCTATACAAGGTTAGGTTGGAGAATCCTAAGGACGTTTTGGATTACGTTTTGGAAGAGGTAAGGGAGATGTGGAAGCTCGGAATAGTTCACGGCGATCTGAGTCAGTTCAACATACTCGTAAGCCCTGAAGGGGTTTGGATCATAGACTTCCCACAGGCAATAGATCTGAACGAATTGGAAAGCGACGAGGAGCTGAAAATGGCTGAGGAGGTTTTCAGGAGGGATTTAAGGAATTTGCTGAATTACTTCAAGAAGACCTACGGCCTAAAGGTGGATGAGAGGGTTATCGACGATATTGCGAGGTCTTAAAATTTTTCTCAGATTTTAATATTTTCAGGTTTGAGTCAAAAGATTTTTATTTTAGAGTATACCTAATAGTATGAGCAAGGCTCCCTACGTTAGGGAGTATAAGCAGAGTAAGGCGAGAGGAAAGGACTACATGGTTAGGTGTGATGGATGCGGTAGAAAGGTCCCTCGCTTCAAAACGTTTACCGCTTACAGGGGAATGAAGCTCGATTACGATATAGTCAAGATGGTGGGTAGGAAGAACATATCCGTGACGAGGGTTAAGGCCTACTACTGCCCCAAGTGCGCGAGATATCTCGGAATAGTCAAGCCAGGTAAGCTTGGAAGGAGAAAAGACAACTTAATCTAATTTTTTCTTACACAACGGGCATTTCGGCTGATACTCAACTTCGAAGAACTCCATGCTCCTCAAATCGAACCTCAAAAGCCTCCCCTTAAGCGTTTCCATTCCCAACAAAATTTTTACAACTTCCGCACATTGAATGCTCCCAGCCACACCGCACGTAAATCCCATTATGGGCTGTTCCCCTCCTTCCTGCTTGGGGAAGCTTGAATAGAGGCATCTGTAACACGGACTTCCTAAAACAGTAGTCACTTCACCCTCAAAACTGTAAACCGCTCCGTGAACGAAGGGGATGTCGTTTCTAACGCAGAAATCGTTGACGATCAAACGGGTTTCGAAGTTGTCCGCACATAAAGCGATAACGTCGTAGTTCTTGACTATTTGAACGTTCCTCTCGTTCAAGTTGAAGGGATAAACTTCCACTTCAACATCGGGATTCAAACGCTCAACAAATTCCATTGCAGATACCGCCTTGTTTTTGCCTACGTTGCCAACGTGAATGAACTGCCTTTGAAGGTTGTGCTCCTCAACCACATCCCCGTCAACTATCCCAATCTTTCCGATTCCAGCACTTGCCAAATAAGTTACAACCACGCTTCCCAAACCTCCAGCCCCAACTACCAGAACCTTCGATTCCATCAACTTTTCCTGCCCATCCTCACCTATTGCCAAAATCTGCCTGACGTATCTATCCATAGCAATCACCTTTCGAAACCGTTTTTAATTTTTAGATACAACCCATATTATGAAAGTTAGGGTTGCAATTAACGGCTATGGAACGATAGGCAAGAGGGTTGCAGACGCTGTAAGCAGGCAGGATGACATGGAAGTTGTAGGTGTTACAAAGACAAAACCCGATTTTGAGGCCAAAATGGCAATAAAAAAGGGATACAGGCTATACTGTGCGATTCCCGAGAATTTAAAGCTTTTTGAAGATGCTGGAGTGGATGTTGAAGGAACTGTGGAAGAGCTTATAGAGAAGGCGGATATAGTTGTGGACTGTTCACCGGGAAAGGTCGGGGCGAAGAACAAGCCCATGTATGAAAAAGCTGGTGTCAAGGCGATATTTCAGGGTGGAGAGAAGAAGGACGTTGCTGAGATTTCATTCAACGCTCTGGCAAACTACGAAAAGGCTGTGGGTAAGAGATACGTTAGAGTCGTTAGCTGTAACACAACGGGACTCGTTAGGGTCCTTTACCTCCTCGACGAGAACTTCGGAGTTGAGAAGGTTAGGGCGGTGATGATAAGGAGGGTGGTCGATCCGAAGGAGGACAAGAAGGGTTTGGTCAACGGTATAACGCCCGATCCTGTTAAGCTACCTTCCCACCACGGCCCGGACGTTCAAACGGTTTTACCTCACATAAACATAACGACCGTAGCTTTCAAGGTTCCCACAACGCTCATGCACGTTCACTCCCTAAACGTTCAGTTAAAGGACAAGGTTAGCGAAGAAGAGGTGATAGACGTTTTTGAGAAGGAACCGAGGATTATACTCGTTTCGAGCGACGAAGGCTTCACTTCAACGGCAAAGATAGTAGAGTGGGCAAGGGAGCTTAGATTGAGATACGACCTGTTTGAGAACGTTATCTGGAGGGACTCGATAGCGGTAGTTGGAAAAGAACTCTACTTCACGCAGGCCATACATCAAGAAGCCATAGTGGTTCCAGAAAACGTAGATGCAATCAGGGCGATGCTCGAGATGGCCGAAAAGGACGAGAGCATAAGGAAAACGAACGAGAGCCTTGACATAGGAAAGTTCAAACTTTAATTTTTTTTATTATGAAGTCTGCGACGCCCTCGTAGTCGTCCCTTCTGAACCTCGGATCGAAATCCACTTCGAAGTCTGACACGACCGCCACCACGTTTTCTAATTTCGGTATCTCCCTTTCATCCTTCAAAACGACTATCTTCGGATAGTTCGAACTCTTGAAACCCTCCACTATCACGACGTCGTAAAGTCTTCCGAAGATTTCGAGCAGGAATTCCAAATTGTCGGGAAATCTCGATACATATGCGGTTGTCTCCTTCGAAGTTATTATCACGTCCGCACCACTTCTGAACAACCTCCAAGAGTCCTTCCCCTCCCTATCCACTTCGAATCGTCTTGCGTGCTTTATAGCCAAAACACTCAAACCCCTCTCCCTCAAAATGGGGATCACTTTCTCTATTAAAGTTGTTTTACCCGAGTTGGAATATCCCACAACGCAGAAGACCTTCATACGAACCTTATCGTTTCCAGATTCATCGGTGCCCTCGTTTCGATTCTGTAGGTCTTGTATATGCTCGAAGCCAAATCTATGCACTTGCTCTCCTCACCGTGAACGGTTATGACCTTCTCAGGCCTATCGCTCAAAGCCTTCACGTAGTTCATAAGCTGTCTCCTATCGGAATGTCCAGAGAAACCGTCAACTGTCTCAACCCTCATGTTGACCTTAATAACCTCCCTCCTACCGTCCACCGTGAAGGGGATTTCCTTCCAACCCTTCTGTATCCTCCTCCCCAAAGTCCCTTCAGCCTGATAACCAACGAATATCAACGTGTTCTTCTCGTCCCCGGCCAAAGCTCTGAAGTATTCCATAACGGGCCCACCGTTGAGCATACCCGACGTTGAAATTATTATGCAAGGTTCAGCGGAATCTATGACCTCCTGCCTCTTAGATGGAGAATCTACTCTGACGAAGCTCTCGCTTATGAAGGGATTTAGGCCTTGATGGAATATCAGATCCCTCAGGTGGGAGTTGAGATACTCTGGATATGCGGTGTGTATTGCCGTAGCTTCGTATATCATCCCGTCTATGTAAACGGGAACCTCGTCTATCTTCTTCTCTCTTATGGCCTCTTCAAGAACTATCATGACCTCCTGACTTCTACCCACAGCAAAAGCAGGAATCAAGACCTTCCCACCCCTGCTTATCGTTTCGTTTACTATTCTGAGTAGGTTTTCCTCGGCCTCCTTCCTCGAGGGTTGGAAGTCCTGACTCCCTCCGTAAGTTGCCTCCATTATCAAAGCTTCTAACCTTGGAAAGTTTGTCTCAGCCCTGTCGAAGAGCCTCGTCCTCTCGAACTTGAAGTCGCCCGTGAACGCTATGTTGTAAAGTCCCTCACCTATGTGGAAGTGGGCAATTGCAGAACCGAGTATGTGGCCTGCGTTGTAAAACGTGAGCCTAACGTCTGGAGTTATGTCGGTAACGACTCCGTAATCGAGGGTTATGCAGTGCTTCAAAGCGGTTCTAATCCACTGCGATTCGTATGGAACAGCGTTTCCCTCTCTGCTCGCAACCTCTATGAAGTCGAGTTGAAGGAGGACCATCAGATCCCTCGTTGGCGGTGTCAGGTAAACTGGTCCCTTGTAACCGTATTTGAAGAGTATGGGTATGAGTCCGCAGTGGTCGAGGTGTGCGTGAGTCACGACTACGGCATCTATGCTGTCCAATGGTTGAACCTCCGGAACGTATAGGTAGGGTGGCTGGTTTCCACTCACGTTTATCCCGCATTCGACCAAAATCTTACTGTTCGGAGTTTGAAGGAGGTAACAGCTCCTACCGACTTCCCTCGCACCACCCAAAAAGGTTACCCTAACCCACTTGTCCGCGTGCAAAACGGGTCTGTTTATGTTTTCTCCTATCCTTTTGAGAATCTCCTTTCTCTCCTCTCTAACGCTGAGCAGGTAACTTCTGATGCTGTCTATTATCTTGGATTTCAATGGAGGTGTCCTTACAACCCTTGGACTCCATCCCGTTTCCTTTAAAATCTTTCTGAATGTAGCTCCGCCTTTCCCTATAACGACGCCGGGCTTTTCGGCCTCTATTATCACTTCGCAGTTCTCCTCGTCGAAGAATACGTTCGTGATGTTCGCATCCTTGGGAACTATCTCCTTAATTATCTTCTCCGCCTCTTCCTTGGGCTTCAAACTCTTTGGGTCCGCCCTTATTATTACCCTCTTCCTCAAATCCTTGGCCAACTTTTTGACTATATCCGCGTTGGCTATCTCTTGCGGATTTTTGACGTAAACGACCAAGAAGGGTCCTTCAAATTCGACGTCCTTTACCTTTACCTTCTTCGGTAACGAAGAAACTACCTTCTCCTTAATCTCCTTAAGTCTCTCCTTCATCTCCTGACCTTCGACAGCACGCTCTCCACGTCCTCCCTACCCAACTCGAAGTAACCCTCTTCGGTAATCTTGACGACGTCTATCCCGTCTCCGGATGCGGAATCCCTCCTCATTGCGGAATGTATGGCCCTAACTGCCAACTCCACTCCCTCGTCGACTGTCATCTCTGGTGAGTATCTGTCCTCAAGCACACCGTAAGCTGTGGGGCTTCCCGATCCGGTTGCTACTATGTCTATCTCCTCTATTGCACCTCCGAGGAGGTCTATCGAATATATGCTCGGTCCCCTCTTATCTATTCCTCCCACGAGGAGCTGGACGAAATAGGGGAACCACCTCGTCGAGTTCAGTATGTTTGAAAGTAGGGTTGCAATGGCCTTTATCGTAGGTTTCTCCTCCTTTCTAACCTCGTATAGCTTGATCTCAACCGCTATCAACCTCGCAAGGAACTGGGCATCTCCAACGGCTCCAGCGGTAGTCATTGCAACTCTGTCCGCAATTCTGTAAATCTTCTTCGCTCTCCTACTTGCTATGAAGTTGCCCATCGTTGCTCTCTTTTCGGTAGCCATCACGACTCCGTCTCTGCACACCAATCCGACCGTTGTAGTTCCCTTATACACCTTGTCCTGTATCTCCCCAAACATCCTCATCACCAAAAAATTTCAGATGAAGTGGAGGGAAGAAGTATTTAAACCTTTACCTCCGCAAGCCTCTCGAACCACTCCTTCAACATCACGAACTGTTCGTGGGTGTTTACGACATCCGTTTCCATTGGACTCTTGAAGAAGAAGGCCATCTCCTTAACGACACCGCTTACCCCCATCTTCTTTGCGAAGAGCAAAAACCTCGCTATGTCTAGTATGAGCGGAGCTGCGACTATCGCATCTATCCCGTCCCAGATGAAGTAGAACTTCATCCTCGTTCCCAAGAACCCCTCGAAGTGTATGAAGTCGAAGGCGGTTTTGTTGTCCACCAAGCTCGGGAAGTAGTCTATTTCAGTTATAGTGTATGGAGAGTATCCCATTATCTTTTCGAGAACCTTGTCCTTACTTATAACCTTGCTCTCCTTGTTCTCCCTGTGACTCAAAACCTTTCCGTCGTAATCTCCGAGTATGTTGTAGCTCATCCATCCCAGTATCTTTAGATTTCTGTATGCGAACATGGGAGCTAAGGTCGTTTTTACCAATGTTTCTCCAGTTTTACCGTCGTTTCCGGCGTGAGGAACTCCGTTCTCTAAGGCCAACTGCTTTAGGGCTGGTAAGCTTGAACCCACGCTCGGGGTGAAGTTTCCGTATGGTAGCTTGAGCTTCAATGCAACGTAGGCGTAGAGCATGCTCGCCGTTGCATACTCCTTAACGTCGTTGTCTATCATCTCTTCAAAGCCCTCTATGGTGGAGTGATACTTCTCGTTGAACTTCGGAAGTGGCTCCGTAGATGCAACGTTTATAACCACTGTCTCATCGTCCGCAAAGGACTTTACGTCTTTCTCAATTCTATCGACTATCTCTCTAAGCGTTAATCCCTCGTCTTCGAGAGTTTCAATCCTACCCAGCTCCTTAATTCCCTCTCCACAGTTCAAAGCTGTCCCCTTACACGCCTTTACCTTCTTCAAGTCCTCTCCCACCTTGTCGAGTAAACTCCTATCGAAGTGCCTGTTCATCTCCCAGTGCTCCATTATCGCGTCGTATGCTGTGGGGAGGGGTCTGATGTCGTGACCGCCGAATTCGAAGCGGAGGGGGACGTATTCCGATATCTTTCTGAAGGGAGGTAGTTCCGAAACCAATCCGGTCTTGTCTATCAATCCCCTCTCGAGAGCCTTCGCCCCCACCATCGCCGTCGTTGAAACTATACCGTATGCTCCTATCAGCCAAACCTTCATACTCTTCACCTCCAAAAATTTTGAAAAATCAGTAGGTATCAACTGTTTTTAATCGAAACGTTTTAAAAATGTTTCGCGAACCATCTCGTGCCCTTAGGTGTGTCTATCAGTGTTATACCCTTCTCTCTAAAGATTTCCCTTATCTTGTCCGCTCTATCGAAATCCTTCTCCTTTCTCGCCCTCTCCCTCTCCTTCACGAGTTCGACGAGCTCTCTTGGAAGTATCGGAACCCTCCGATATCTCTCGAAAAGTCCTAAAATCCTTGAAAACGTCGTGAATACGTTGAAGCAATCCTCAAGCTCTTTAAGGCTCATATCGTAGAGGTTTCTGTTTACTGCCCTTGCAAACTCGTGGAATACCGCCAAAGCTTTCGGAGTGTTTAGAACGTCCATCGCCCTTTCAAACTCAGCAACGTAATCGCCCGAGTTAAACCCAACACCGTCTCTGTCCTCTCCAAATGACTTCAGGGCTGAAATTTCCATGTCCAGATTTATTAGAGTGTTTTTGAGGTAGTTGTAGGACTTTTTAGCCTTTTCGAGTGAGTTTTCACTGTAGTTCAGGGGGCTTCTGTAGAACGCGGTTAACAGGAAGTATCTCAAGGCCTCTCCGTAGTGTATGAGGTCTCTGATCCTCACTATGTTACCCAGACTCTTGCTCATCTTTTCACCCCTTATCACAACGAAATCGCAGTGTATCCAATACCTGACGGGTTCAACTCCAAACAGTGCGTAGCTCTGAGCCCTCTCGTTCTCGTGGTGGGGGAATATCAAATCCTTACCACCGCCGTGAATGTCGAAGGGGACTCCCAGATATTTCGCGGACATTACGCTACACTCTATGTGCCATCCCGGTCTTCCGTAACCCCAAGGAGATTCGAAAACGGCTTTAGCTTTAAAGTCCTCCTCCTTCGCGGACTTCCAGAGAGCGAAATCCTTTACATCCCTCTTTTTCGGATTGGGCTCAATTCTGTGCCTGTTTAACTCCTCCAAGCTCATCCCCGATAGTTTACCGTAGCTCTCGAAGGATGGAACGTGGAAGTAAACGTCCTTTCCGTTCTCGTTTTCGACCTCGTAAGCGTATCCCAACTCTATCAGTCTCTCAATTGCCCTAATTATTTCGCCGATGTGATCCGTAACCTTAGGCATGTAATCCGGAGTTTTAACGTTCAAGGCGGACATGTCCTTCAGAAACTCACATATAAACCTCTCCGCTATCTCCCTCTGTGTCCTCCCTTCGCTGATCGCCCTCCTAACTATCTTGTCGTCAACGTCCGTAAAGTTTTGAACGTATATCACCCTATGCCCCTTGTATTCGAGATACCTCCTAAGAACGTCGAAGAACACGAAGGTTCTCGCGTGTCCTATGTGCGAGTAATCGTAAGCGGTGATTCCGCAAACGTAAATCTTAACGGTTTTTCCAAGCTTTAGCTCCTCGAAACCCTTAGTTAGGGTGTTGTAAACCTTCATGTGTTCAAGAGAATCCGTCGAATATATATCTGTTCTTGACCTCATCGAACTTCGAGTTCTTCAAAACGTATTCCAACCAATCGTCGTCCAGAACGAGGTAGCGGAGTTCACTGCAGACCTCGTAGAAGTCCTTAGGCCTAACGTTCAACCAGTCGAAGTTTTTTATTTCAGACTTCCTCACGACCCTGAAGGGTCTTCCCTTGACGTCTATCCTAACCGTTCTCTTTGGCAACTCCTTCCTCAACCTCCACTTCGCAACCAAAGGGGGTTGAACCGCCCTAATTGCACTTTCAACGTCTTCCCCATCCAAGACGACCCTCAGGAGGATTTCGACGATAGTGTTCAATCTATCTGGGACTCCTATCACGTCACCCCTAAGCTCAATCCTCACCGATCTGACGTTTACACCGTTCCTTCTCAATCTCTCCCCGATCTTAGACGTCCACCCCCTCTTGTTTCCAACCTTGTCAACTATACCTCCTATCACGTAGCACATCGATCTCTGACCTTTGAACACCTCTTCACCGTTCGGATCGAGTAGGATTACCTCTTCAAATCCCATATCCTTCACGAAGTCCTCGGTAGAAGGATAAAAGACGCCAACTCCGAAGTCTCTGTGCGTCACCACCAGCCTCTCGTCCCACATGAACCTTCTAACAACCCCAAGGCTCTGCTGAATCTGCAACTTGAGCTTCTTCTTCTCCTTTTCCGTGTGAAGGTCGTAAAAAGAGCAATCTATGACTACGTAGGGAAAATCTTTGACCCTCTCCAATAAAGTTTCCCTTGAAAGAACTGGATTCTCGCATTTACCAACGTAAACGGGCTTTTCGCAATTTTCCCTCAACTTCAAAACGATCTCACCCTTGATCCCCCTGCAAACGTTGGCCTTCCCCATGATCACATTTCGGGCTACGGATTGGAGGGAATCTTCTCTCTTCTCCGTTGAAATGCAATCAACGTCCATTTCCTTTAGAGCTTCTAAAAACACGTCTTTGAGCCTCATGGAGTATCCTACGATGTATGCGATATTTCCTTATCGATCTGGCTATCAAACCGAGAAGAACCACGAGTCCGACTACGATCAAAACTGTATAGTCTTTAAAGCGTTCGCTCAGATAGATAGATATCAATGCTATGAAGAGTGAACTCGTAAAAGATGCGGAGGTTATTGTTAAAAAGAGTTTGAGTTTATCTAAACCCAGCAACCTACCTATCAGGCTTGCGGTCGTGCTTCCAGTTCCCTGAAACGGTATGAAAACGAA
The DNA here is from genome assembly GCA_027036775.1 of Archaeoglobaceae archaeon. GTDB lineage: Archaea > Halobacteriota > Archaeoglobi > Archaeoglobales > Archaeoglobaceae > Archaeoglobus_B. The sequence goes on from JALWDS010000038.1 coordinate 46,123, forward strand.
CACGAAGAGACCGAAGTATGTGTTCTTTGAGAGTTCGTATTCCCTTATGAAAGCCCTCGCCTTCTCCTCAAGTTTGAGTATGAGCTTTCCAACCTTCGGAATTAAAAGTATGATGTCGAAGTTCCAGATGACGAAGAAAGCGGTAAAGGCATCCGTTGCGGTTATGAGCAAAACCGTAACCGTAACGCCGTAAAGACCGTCTTTCAGATAGGTTACCATTAGGGGGACTACGCTCTCCTTACCCGCTGGTGGAAGGAAGTATGCAACGAGAAAACCCGCAATGTAGTATCCGAAAAACTTCATCACAGCGTAAACGAAGGTTATGTAAAGGAAGGGAGGCAAAATTAAAAAAAGGATTCTCTTTACCAATCTCTACACCTCCAAAGGTAAAACCTCTCACCCTTGTAGTTTATCAGCCTCCCGTCGTAGAACTCGTTTCCGAAGGGTCTAACTATGACGTCCGATTTAACGACTTCGGCAATTCTGAGGACGTATGGAACTATTTCGGGAGGAGGTCTTATGGTGTATATCAGACTCGCACCCTCGTAGATCTCCACCTTCGGATCGGTCACGTCGTCAACGTAAAACTCTACTGGGACGTCTATGGGCTTTAAATCCGTCGCGACCACTTCGAAACCCAAATCCTTCAACCTCAGAGCGACCTTCCAGTTGTATCCTATGCCCACCTCAACGACCTTTCCGCTGTAAAACTCGGATACGTATTCCGCGATGGGTAACACAAGTTTTTTTAACTTGTTTGGTGTTATAACGTTTTGTGTTGAGTGTAATTGTTAGGGAATACAGCACCAAGGACTTCAGAGACGTGATGGAGATTGAAAGGGAAGCGTTTTCACCTCGCAATCTGATTTACGACGTTTACATATACGTGACATACGGTAGCGATTTGCTCGTTGCGGACATAGGCGGTAAAGTCGTTGGTTACATAGCGGTCATGGATTTGGATAGGGAAACGTCGAAGATCGTCTCTTTTGCGGTTAAAAAGGAGTTTAGAGGTAGGGGTATAGGGAAGAGACTTCTATCGACAGCAATAGAGAGGTGTAGGGAGAGGGGTAAGAAGAAGGTTCTTCTCGAAGTCAGAGTCTCTAACTACGTAGCTCAGAGGTTGTATAAAAAAATGGGGTTTGAAATCGTAAACGTCATACCAAACTACTACCACGACGGTGAGGACGCTTACCTCATGGCTTTGGACTTGACTCGATCGAATCGAGGAGCTCCCTTATCTTAGGGTTGTTCAACAGCTCGCTTGCGTGCCTGTCCTTAAATATCTCGTATATGCCCTTGCACAACAGCAGTATGGCCCTTTTGTGATCCGCTTTGCTCTTGTGGATGTGCACGGGTTGGACACCGAGCTCGTCATACAACTTGAAGTGGCCGTTCGCTACACCGGCACTTTCGAAGAACCTCTTGACGTTGAACAGTGCCAAATGTAACAAAACCATCTCCTCCTTGTGCATGGGTATCACCACTGTTCGAAGGTATGGCATACGATAAAAAAATTTGTTGCTCGAAAAATTCATCTATATACGATGAAATACATATTCATATGTATCAAACCTCACGATTTTTCATAACCTTTGCCTCCAAAACTCTTAAATATCAGTCTCGTGTAGTATGGTCAGGCCAGGGTGGCAGAGGGGCCATGCGGGGGACTGCAGATCCCCTGACCCCGGTTCAAATCCGGGCCCTGGCTCTACCTCTTTAACCTGAGCTTGCAGAACGAACATACCTCGTCGTTCGAAACTTCACCGCAAATCTTGCAGTGCTTAAACTCCCAGCTTTCGGTTTCAACGCTTTCAGACAGCTTTGCAATTCCCCTAACGAAGTTCTGCTTAAACCCCCTCTTTCTCAGTTCTATGTCGTAGATTATCTCCTTCCAAACGTCTTGAGGGGCGAAGGGGCATTCTACTGGTGTGAAGGGTAGGTTTAAAGATAGAACAAGGACCGCGTTTTCTTTCTCGGTCCTTTCAAAGAGCGGTTTTGCCTTCGCAACCAGCCTGTCGTGTCCCTCAATTCTCGGCCTGAGTTTGGCTACATACTCGACGTTTCCGCTCAGAACGTTCTTTATGAAGAAAAGTATTATGTCCTCACTTGTGTGTGCGGTTGAAACGACATCGAAACCCCTTTCCCTCGCAAACCTGTTCATGAGGTATCTCTTGGCAATTCCGCATGCTGAGCACACCTTCCTTCTGTTGGCGTCTTTGATCGTGAAACCGTAGTCACTCAACTTTACAACGTTTAGGTTAACGTCGAGGACTTGGGAGAGCTCTTCCACCGCTTTGAGAGACTCCTTGGAATAATCGTCTATGCCCAAATCCACGTGGAAGAGTTCAAAATTGTAGCCGAGTTCTTTCAAAGCGTAGGCCATTGCGGTGCTATCCTTTCCACCTGAAACGCAGGCTAAAATCTTTTCCGAGCTTTTCAAAATCCCATACCTCTTGACACTCCTCTTGACGAGGTTAACGTAGAATTTGGAGTAACAGTCCTCGCAAAGCGTGACCCTGTAAACCTTCGAGTGGAATACCGCTCTCTTACCGCATCTACACTTCATAAAGTTCGATTCGTTTCAACGTTAAATCAGTTACCAATCAAAAAGTTTAATAGATGAGCGTATCGCCAATTCCGTGTTACCGCCAAAGGACAGCTTTTCGGAATGGTATCACGAACTGATCCAGCAGGCGGAGATAATGGACATAAGGTATCCCGTTAAAGGCCTATACGTCTGGCTACCGTTCGGATTTAAGATCAGACAGCTCGTCTATTCTAAGCTTAGGGAGATACTGGATAGGGACCATCAGGAGGTTTACTTCCCCACTTTGATTCCAGAAGACATGCTTATGAAGGAGAGCGAGCACATAAAGGGTTTTGAAGATGAAGTTTACTGGGTTACCCACGGAGGTTTGGAGCCTTTGGAAGTCAAACTCGCCTTGAGGCCTACAAGCGAAACCGCAATCTACCCGATGTTCAAGCTTTGGATAAGGAGTCACGCGGATTTACCCATAAAAATTTACCAGATAGTGAACGTTTTCAGATACGAAACTAAGCACACCCGACCCCTGATAAGGCTCAGAGAGGTGACTTCATTTAAAGAGGCACACACGGCCCACAGAACATACGAGGAGGCTGAGGAACAGGTTAAGTCCGCAATAGAAATCTACAAGGAGTTCTACGACTTCCTCATAATTCCCTACCTCATATTCAAACGCCCGGAGTGGGACAAGTTTCCGGGTGCGGATTACACGATAGCCTTCGATACCCTAATGCCCGACGGGAGGACTTTACAGATTGGGACGGTTCACAACTTGGCGGATAACTTTGCAAAGACATTCGATATTAAATACGAAACCCCAGAGGGAGATCACGCCTACGTCCATCAGACCTGTTACGGGATATCCGAGCGGTGCATTGCATCTCTCATAGCCATTCACGGCGACGACTTGGGTTTGATACTACCCTTCGAGGTCGCACCCGTCCAGATAGTTATAATTCCAATACTCTACAAGGGAAAGGAGGAGGGCGTTTTGGAGCTTTCGAGAAGACTTTACGAGAGGTTGAAGAACTTCAGAGTGGTTCTGGACGAGAGCGATGAAAGACCGGGAGCAAAGTATTACAAGTGGGAGCTGAAGGGTGTTCCCATAAGGTTCGAGATAGGCCCCAAGGAATACGAAAACGATGAAGTGGTCGTATCTTTCAGAGACGAAAGGAGGAAGTTCAGAGTTAAGTTCGATGAAGTCAGCGACGATCTAATTTTGAAGTGGGCGAAGGAGATGAGGGAAAGGTTAAGGTCGAGGGCGATAGAGAGCGTGAAGGGGAAGGTGGTCTTTTGTGAGAGCTTGGACGACGTCGCAAAGTCTGTGGAGGGTAGAAGGTTGGCTTTGGTTCACGTTTGCGAAAAGTGCGAGAGGGAGTTGGAAAGTTACGGTAGCGTTTTAGGACAAATGCAGGAGAAACCAGATTGGTTGAATGTAGAGCTGGAAGGTGAATGCGTCGTTTGCAGGGGTAAGGGTTATCTCGTGGGAGTCGCAAAGACTTATTGATGAGGGAGATAGTCGTTGACGTGAGGGGGATAGATTTGGATTTCGAAAAGGCCAAGGCGATAGCGGACGTTCTCGTTGGAGGAACCCTCATTTCCTGGTCGGATGGAAGGAGGAGCTATCCAGAGGTGAGTTGCGGAGACAAACCGGGATGGATTTCCTACGGCGAAACGAGAGGGAACGTAAAGGTTAAAATAAACAACTTCACGTTCTACTACTTGAGTGATGAGGAGGCTGAGCACTGACTCATGATGAAGATCGGGACTCTGAAATTGCTTTAGCCAACATTTCAGCCACGCTAACAACGCTAACGGATTTCTCCACGGTATCGGTTGCAATGACTTTACTCACACCGGCGTTGAATAGCTTGTTTAAGGCATCTCCGGCCAAAACCGCGTGAACGCACGCACACTCAACGGATTTAGCTCCCAACGATTTAAGAACCTTCGTAGCCTCAACTATCGTCCCCCCGGTCGATATTATGTCGTCAACTATAACGACATCTCTACCTTTAACGTTCAGGCTCTTGGGTTTGATCTCCACTTTTTCGGCACTGATTCTGACCTTTTCAAGGTAGTCGAACTCACATCCAGCATGCTTCGATGCTGTTTCAACCCTCTTCAAAGAACCCAGATCGGGTGAAATCATCACGACATCCCTACCTCTGTAATGTTCACCTATAAGGGGCATGGCATCTACCTCAACGAGCTTCCTGAAGTAACTTTTCGCCTTTTCGCTGTGTATGTTGACCGTGAAAACCCTATCAGCGTAGCTTTCTATCGTCCTTGCAATTGCCCTTACACTCACAGCCTCACCCTCGTTGAACTCTCTATCCTGCCTTGCGTATCCCATGTAAGGAACTACCGCGGTTATTTCCGCATTTCCCAAAGCGTCGAAGATGAGCATGAGCTGAACCAAGTCGTCGTTCGAATTCAGGCTCTGAACCACTACAGCCTCATCAACCCTCTCAACCCTAACGTAGAGCTCTCCATCTGGAAAAACCTTGTAGGTCGTTTTTGCAAGCTCGCATCCCAACTTCTCTGCAATTCTCTTGGCCAGAAGGGGTGAAGACTTACCCGCCACGACCTTCATGAATTTAAGTCTCAAAGAGTTTTTAAAGAACTTACGAAAACAGATAAATTTCCAAATCCAACTGAATCCATGCTTTCTCCAATGGACGTCATCGCTTTGATCGTATTTCTAATTTGCTTTGTCGGTTACCACGGCACATACCTAATACTCGCGGAAAAATATCCAAAGAAGGCGGTAAAAGCCTACGTCAGGGTTTTAAGGGAAAGGGGAATAGCAAATCTGCTTGAGAGGGAGGAATACGAAACCGTAATACAGCAGTTGAGGGACCTTATAATGGTTTGTAACGTCTTCGCGTCATCAACGCTCATATTCATCGGACTTCTACTCAACCTCCTCATAAACATCGACAAAGTTGTCAAGAATCTCAAGATTTTGAACGTGCATTCCTTCGAGTTTAAGGTTATCTTCGTTATCTCCCTCCTCGCCCTCTCCTTCATGTTCTTCGTATCATCGATAAGATACTACAGAATGCTGAGCCTTTTGGTTGCAACACCTCCAGAGGAGATAATGAGAGTTCTTGGAATTACCGCAGAAAAGTTCTACGCACAGCTGTTGGATAGGGGATGCTCATACTACACTCTGGGAAGTAGAGCTTTGCTTTACAGCATGATTTCCCTATCTTGGTTCGTGCATTCTATTATATTCATCGTTCTAACCGTAGCTACGACTTTCCTGCTCGCAAGATATAGAGACTTTACAAAAATTCAGGAGGTTTAAAAAGGAACATTTATTAAGTTCCAATTTACCAAAAAACAATCATGGACATCAAGTTGTTCGCAACGTTGGCGTTGATCTCCACTCTGATTTTGTTGATACCTGCTAACGCTCAATACACAGTGCAATACGATCCAAACACGCACATACTCGTTCTCAGGAACTCCACTTACTTTGAATTGAAAATATACTATATTTATAATATTAGTAAAAGCTACAACGTGACGAGAATTCTTTACGATCCAGCCTCAAACACATACAACAACACGACCCTTGGAAAGGTCTCCGTAAATTACGAGGCTGTGAATTACGTGACGATAGAGAACGTTTGGAGTAACGGAACGTTAACCTTGGAAATGTATCCAAGCTTCAGAAGGGATTTGTTTTCTAAAAAAGTTACTTTAAACAAAAACGAAAAGGTCGTGTTGCCGAGGGACGTTTACGGCTATCCCGGAATTTACAACATAACCGTGAGGGTAGGCGGTGTCGAGTTTAAACCCTTCATACTCGAAGTGGAAAAGACACCCGAAAGGATTAAAATAGACTTGGATACGGGAAAGATTTACGACAACAGCGTTGTGATAGGAGACAACGCATACATAAAGATAAACGCACTGGGACTTAAATCGTTTAACTGGGAAATTCTCGGATTGTTCCCACCACTTAACGGAACCTTGTCTTTGAACAGTCCCAACGACGAGGTCTGGTTCATATTTAACACATCTTGGCTCAGTAGCAGTTACAACCTTCAGCCGAAAACGTACACGTTCCACATCTTTACGGATAAGTTGAACTCATACAAAACCATCTGCGTTTCCGAACCGACAGTTCAAGTATCGATCGAAGATGACAAGATCACATCGGGTAAGAAGCTTACTTTTGATATTAGAACCAACGTGTTGAATACGAACTCAAGCTTAGACGGAACAGAAAACAGACTCTACGTTGCCATAGTTAGGGGCATATACACGGGCTCCGTAAACGTTACGAAAGATAACTTGACACTACCCGACTCCAATGCGGTTCCGATGTTCATGCTTTACAAGAAAGAATCTATGAACGTCAGCGTTGACGAGAGTGGAGTGATGGAGTTGAAGTATCTCATAGACGCACCGGGATTCGAAAACGTGACGTATTGGACTGTTGTAGCTGTCGTAGTAACAAACGTATCCGCTGGAACTAAGGGCTACTTCTACGGTGTTGCATACGGATCTTTCAGCCTTGTAGTTCCTAAGATTGAAGTTTACTCAGTTCTTTATAAAAATGGAGAATACGTAAATGAGACCAACTTCCTCAGATGCGACAAGTTTCAGATAAGGGGATATGCGGAGCTACCGTTTAAGGCCGGACTTCTAACTCCAAACTACGTTTGGATATTCGTGGAAAGGGGGAGTGAACTTGGAATATCCGCCAACCAATACAGGCTCTTCGGATTGAAAGGAACGCTTGAGAAGGTTTACGTTCAGAACGAAGAGGGTTACTTCGAAAGTTCCATTTGGAGCGTAAACTGCAACGCACCCTTCGGTTGTTACAGGGTGTTCGCAATAATAACGGACGGAGGGAAACCGAGGGAGGACAACATAATGAACATGACTTGGATAAACGTGACGGTAGTAAGGCCTAAGATAAGCGTCAATATCGAGGAAAAGGTCCCACCGGGTTCGACTCTCGTAATTCACGGCTACTCGCAATCGAAGTACGTTTACGTTTATGCGAGCGATGACGTCTTTGAAAACATCCCAGACAGTCCGTATAAAGCTTTAAAGATAAAGACGTTCGAGAGCGGAAAGGGTAGGGAGTTCAAATTCGTAGGTATAGTTAAAGAGACTGCAGATTTCGGAAACTACTCTCTGTTCTTCTACGCATCTGATCAGGAAACTTTCGACGTTAGAACGTGTTTAGATGAGGCGGTTGCGAAGTTCCAAATCGTTCCGTTGGAGGTCAAACCCGAGAATCTCACAGTGATTAGAGGTGAGAACGATCTGCTGGTATTTCACTTGAACGGTGAGATGAGGTGTAAGGTGAAGTATAAGTTCAAGGTTACAACGGGTTTCACATATTCAAATTTAACATATCCGTTTGGAATGGTTTACGAGGGGGAGAAATACGTTTGCGGTAAGACGTTTATAGTTCCCATTCCAACGCACTACAACGATCGTGGATTAACGTTTAACATGGGTGAAAGATCAATTCCGCCCGGGAAGTATCCCTTAAAGATATGGGTCTATTCAAACAGAACGAACAGGCCGATGTTCAAGAAGACGTTCTACGTAAACGTTGTTGATCCCGTTTACAACGTATCAACATCGAATCAAGTTATAAACGGTGAAATAGTCGTTTACAGGGGAGAAAAACTTAACGTAACTATAAAGACCAATAGAAAATGCCATTACGACTGGCTTTTCTTCGCACTCGAAAGCGAGTTTGGTCTGCAAAAGTATGGATGGCTCGAAATCGTAAACGGAATAAAAAAACTTGAAATTGAAACGGACGAATTGGAAGGTAGTAATTTCACGTTTTACCTGATAGACCTTATGGGTAGCGGGAACAAAACCCAGTTCGTAAAGAGGTATTGGCTCATACCGGCGAGTGGCTACGAGAAAATTCTGATGAACGGAATATTAGTAAAAATACATCGTGGTAACCCTTACACGAGGTCCGAAAAGGGTGACGACGACCTGATAATGGTATTTAAAGTGAAGGTAATAGAGAACGTAAGTCTGAACTTGGGTAACTACACTTACTGGTTCCCCCTCGTCGTAAACGATTCCAAAGTTTACGTCCACGCAATTTACGACGACACCGATTTGTTCGTAGATTTAAACTACAACGGACTTCTGGATCAAAACGAACCCAGATACAAAATCGACATAAAAGATGGTTGGAAGGAGATAAGAGTCATATCCAACTGCATAAAGTTGGTTTCGGATAAGCCGATAGTTACCTTCTACCGCTTTAGCAAACCAGATAAATACAAAGATTTGGCATTCGAATACTCTCCGTCGAGTCCCGGAAAGACGTTTGTAGTTCCCAAAGACGGCTACGCGTATATAACCGCTTGCGATAAAAACACATCTGCCGAAGTCATATACGGAAAGACGCACCACGTGAAATTTGACGTAAAGGTTGGAGACGTCTTAAAACTTCGTGTTTTGAAAGGTATGATACTAAAGAGTGCTGATAACATCTCTGTTGTTCTCGCGGACTACGATCTTGAAAACGGAGATTACAGCTGGGCCACCTCGCTCATTCCAACTTCGGAATTCGGCAACATACTTTTCCTACCGCCCAAAATTGACGCTCGTTATTCCGACTACAAATACTTGAAATGCTCCGCTTACGTAACCTATTCGGACGGAATGGTTAAGGTCGTTGAGTTGAAAGATGAAGTTCAAAAAATTAAAACTGAGAAACCTGCGGTGGCTTACGTATTTTTCGATGCGTATGCGAGGGATTTCGGCAGTGAGGTTTACAGACTCAAACACTACACCTTTGCGTTTAAGGTTTATCCCCTATCGGAACTTGGGACTAAGGGTATAGCCTTTACGTTAATATCTACATTGGATGGGAACGTTGTTTGTTTGGACACGAATCGCGATGGTGCATTCGACAAGACGGTTTTTCTCAACGAAAGCGAAACCTACAATCCACCAACAGAAACAAAAAGCGGTATTCACTCTCTCGGCGAGGGACTTTTCAAGTCGAAATACCCTGTGTTCGTTTACAGCGTATCTGTCTTTAATGAAAACGGTAGCGGTGGAGAGACATCCGCCTTCGCATACAAACCCTTTGAGAAAGTTAAAATAGTCTTACCAGTTAAGAGCCATACCATTAAAACCCCTTCTCCGACGGTCGTTGCAACAATACCAACGACGATACCCACACAAACAAGACCGACACCAACTCCAGTCAAATCTGACAAAATATACGTTGTCATGGTATCCTTCGAAGACCTTCAAAAGTTGATAGAGAGATACATAGAGAAGTTGGTTGAAGAAATACTCAAGCTGTTTCACCGTTGAGAAAGTTAGACGAACATCTGCTTCGGAGGTTGCTTTACGGGTTTTCTAACCTTTTCGACAGCCTTTATCAAATCTTCCGTTTCTATGCTATCTCTCTCCTCCGCAATGGCCCTATGAAGTGCGGACTTTATCACCTTTTCAACCAAATCCCTACCGCTGAATCCCTCAGTCATCTCCGCAACGACCCTCAAGTTGGCTTTGACCTTTAGAGGAAACTCCCTGAAGTTGTTTTCAAGTATCTTCATTCTCTCCTCCAAACTCGGCAGTTTGAATTCTATCTCCTCCTCAAATCTGCTTCTAATTGAGGGATCGAGAAGTTCTATCCTATTTGTGGCAGCTATCGTGCATATACCTTCGTTCCTCTCTATACCGTCCAACTCCGTAAGCAGTGCATTGACGACTTCGCTTACATCTCCTCTCAAATCTTGGTAGCTCCTGTCCAAAGCTATCGAATCGAACTCGTCCAAGAAGACTATGCAGGGCTTTACCTGCCTCGCCCTCTCGTAGAGCTCGTGGATTCTTCTCGCACCATCTCCTACATGCTCTCCGATCAGCTTCGTGGACTTTACGGATATGAACGGGACGTTTGCCTCATTTGCCAAAGCTTTTGCGGTCATCGTTTTACCTGTTCCCGGTGGACCGAAGAACAGAACGTTTTTGGGTGCCCACTTACCGAACTTTTCGGGGTTTTTGAGATACTTCAAAATGACCTTCACCTTTCTCTTCGCCTCCTCCTGCCCAACGACGTCGTCTATTCTGACGTCCTTAACTATCTCGGTCTCGACAACGCTTTTCGGATTTTCAACGAGAATGCGGGTTGAATCGGTAATTATCCCCTCAGGCTCGGCACTAACGACTTCGAAAGCGAAATCTGGGAACATGCGGTAATCAAACAACATCTTACCCTTAGAAACGAACTCCCCCTTCCACTGATCCTTAGCGTATCTTTCAAAAACCCTTGGATTGTCCACTACGGGATACTCGTGATAGCTCGCCCTGAGCGGGTATCCTAAAGGCCTGAGTATGAGATACTTAACCTCCTGAACCTCCCTCACAAACGGTTGTTGTTTGAAGTGATATAAAATCATTACTTCGACTCTAATTTATAATAATCTATTATTTTGTTATAATAATCTATTATTTTGTTATAA
>JALWDS010000038.1:57253-89507 GCA_027036775.1 Archaeoglobaceae archaeon
TTATAATAATCTATTATTTTGTTATAATAATCTATTATTTTGTTATAAGCGAAAGTATTTTAAATGGGATAGAAATAGAACGTTATGGCCTGTAACGCCATCCCCATGTAGGGGGTGGTATATTGAAGAGGGAGGTGTATGACGTGAGTAAACAGGCCAAAGACCTACTTGAAAAGGTAAACGGGGAGTGGAGAAGTATGGATAGGATAGTTTCATTAATGAACGCAGTGGTAACGGGATACACGATAGCACTTTCAAAAGCTTTGGGGAGTGGAGCTACGGCCATGAGTCAACTGCTAATTAAGGAAATAGGTGACGTTCTATCCGAGATGGTTGATCAGATACTCGGTAGCAAACAGCTCGAATACAACGTCGAAAACAGGGTAGATTTGATAAAGTCCGCTCTGCTTGAAATGGGAATTTGCAAAGAAGTTGAAGTCGTTTCCGAGGGAAAGGAGAATGAGGAAACTCATATCATTAAGATTTCAGACTCCATCTTTCACCCTGCTCACATGGTCTTGGTCAAACAGGGATTTAAGGAGTTCCCCCTGAGCCCGGAGGGTTTTCTATGTGCCGCCGTTATCAGGAAAGTTTTGAGGCTCAAAGAGGGTGGTGATCCCAAAGCACAGGTCCGTATAACGACTAAGCTTCCAACCAACGGAAAGACGTTGATTGTTGAAGTGAGAGAAGTAAAAATGAATTAAAATAATCGATGATAATAGTCTCATAAAATTTTAAATTTAAGTTTTAAATATGAGATATTTAGCTCTCCTTGGTCTTCGCAGCTATCAGACAACCCCTCGCAACGCTGAATATAGGATCCCTTGCCATTCTGATCGTCGAAATCTCGACTGGCAGTCCAACCTTTGAAACCTTCTCCTCGAAAGCTTCCTTGAATCCCCTCGGTTTTGCTGTTCCACCGGCCAAAACTATCGGAAACTCCACTTGAGGTGGTGAAACTTCGGCCAGCTTCCTCCTCAAGTTCTCTATGACGTAGGTCAGAAGGTAGTCGTAGTATATTGCTAAAGCACCCTCAACGCTACCCAGTTCGACCTCATACTTCAACTCGAACCTGCTCTCCTTTATCGCACACACCTGCTCCTTGGACATTCCCGTCGCCTTTGCGGTGTTCTCGTCAATCCAGTCACCTCCCCTCGCTATGCTGAAGGAAACTATAGGTGCTGCGAAATACGCTACGGTCACGTTCGTTAAACCGGCTCCGAAGCTTATACCTATTCCAGTAAAGCTGTTGTCCGCCAATTCCGAGTATATTACAGCCAATCCCTCGTCTATAGTGAACGGCTTGTATCCAAGTTTTTTAACGAGAGCCTCCAAGGTCTTCCTGTGATACGTTGGCTCTATGTCGGAATCTATGGGGGTGGCTGGAGACGATATGCAAACGACCTCCTCCCCGTTTGGAGAGCCCAAAACCCTTTCGAGTATGAGCTTTATTATCGGAAGTGCCTCCTTCTCCTCCGGACTCAATATTCCAGATTTCATTGGCCTTCTCACGGACTTCTTAAAGACTGTAGCAAACTTCAAGGCGTCGTCACCCAAAACGTAGATCTTGTCTCCCCTAACTATGTATTGAACCTTGGCGTTGTCGAGCATCATCCTCGTCAAATCGCTGTAATCGAGCTCTAAGAAGGCGTTCCTCTGCTGAACGAAAACGACGTTGTCTCCTTCCATTTCGGAACAGACTATGTTCATAGTCCCTACGTCCAATCCCTTGGCCATGCTACAAATTCGCTACCAAGTTTAAAAGGTTAATCTTTTTTCATCCTACTCTCCATGTCCTTCAAAATTCTCGAAATTTCCGAAATCTCGTCGTCTTTGACTTTAACCTCCCTTTTCCCATCCTTAACCCTGTTCAGCATGTCCGCATCGTAATCGACGTTGTCCTTAACCTTAACAACCTTACCTATCCTCTCACCCAGAGGACCGAATTCGACGTTGTAGTCAAAGTCCTTTGCAACTATCTCAGATTCTGGAACTTCAACGGGCTCAACGAACTTAACCTCCTCAAAATCCAAAGATTCCCTTCTTTTCTCCTCAGCCCTGCTCTCGACGATCCTTTGAACGACTTCACCGAACAGACCACCGAACAGGGAGATCAGTCCGAAGGCGTAAAGAGTTGCTACAAACGTCACGTTGGGATAATACCAATCTTTTGGATAGAGGACTAGAAAAAGCACTATTGCGGTTAGGCACAGCGTCAAACCGACAACTCCAGCGACCTTAGAATACCTGAAGTATCCGAGCATTCCCGATACTCCGTGAAGGGCGATGGGAACGCCCAAACCTATCAGGGTAAAGGTAAACTTCACCAGAAAAGGGTTGGAACCGTAGTGAAGTTGAAAGTGTATTATGAAAGCGAGTCCCAAGAGGATCAAACCCAATCCAAACGAGAACACAAGTGAATAGCGGAAATACTTCATGTCCTTAGCTAAGGACGAGAATTGATAAGCTTTTTCGTTTTCGACAAAAAGTTTATATACTATCGGGACAACTTAAAGGATCAAATCTGGAGGTGTGAAAATTGAAAAAACCGCCTGTAAACGTTGGAGAAGTTAGAGAGGTAAGGATAGTTGCGATGGGAAGCGGTGGGGACGGAATAGCAAAGGTGAACGGTTTCGTAGTTTTCGTTCCCGGGACCGAGTTAAACGACGTGGTTAGGGTGAGGATAACCAAGGTTTTGAAGAAGTTCGCTTTTGCGGAAGTTGTCGAATAGACCTTAAAATTTCTTCCGCCGACTTCCTTGGATCTTTAGATTCGTATATCGCCCTACCAACTATTACATGGGTTGCGTATTTCACGACTTCTAAGCTACCCCCCTGTGCACCTATCCCCGGGCATATGACCTTTAAGCCTTCAACTATCTCCCTAAGTTTTTTTACCCTCTCAACCCTCGTAGCTGGAGCAACTATGCCGTGACATCCCAGTTCAACTGCCATCCTTGCAATCCTATCCGAAACGTCTTTAAAAAACTCTTCAGAACTCGTCAACTCCGTCACAACGTAAACCTCCCCTTCGTAGCCCTTAGCGACGTTCAAAACAGCCTTGACGGTTTCTCTACCAGAGAATCCGTGAACTATCACCGCTTTAGCCCCGTTCTCAAAGGCTATCTTTGCGATCGATGAGCTAACGTATGGTATGTCCGCTATCTTGAAGTCCGCAATCACGGGTCTAACCCTTGAAAGCTCCTCAATTACTCCAACACCGCACGATAAAACGAGGGGATAGTTGACCTTGACGTGGGAAACCAGATCCTTAACTTCTCTCGCAATCCTCAAAGCCCTGTCGCAATCGGGCAAGTCCAAAGCGAGTATTAGGTCAGTCATACTCGTAGTCCTCCTCGTTCAAAACTATGGCTATATCCGCGGAGTTCTTTAAGGCGGTAGAAAATCCGGGCTCCATTCCGATTATTATAGTCTCCTTTCCCATCTCCATAGCCTTCTTCAAAACCGCCTTGAAGTCCGCATCTCTCGTAACCAATGCCAGAACGTCTATCAAGTCGTTGTAGATCAAATCCATAGCCTCTACGGCCATTCTGACGTCAACGTCCCCTGAGGTTATCACTGGCTCGAAACCCTGATTTTCCACGGCCTCAATCAGTTTGTCGGTTGCGTATTGGTTTAAAAACACCTTTGCAACCTTTATGTCACCGTATTCGCTCAAGATTTCTCTAATTTCAACCAAATTCAAGTTGAACTCCTTTCTGAGCATGTTCGGTCCATCTACGAGGACCGCTATCCTCTTTCTACTCTCCTGCTTCCTCCTCGAAAGAATCTCCTTGATCCTTTGAACCTTAGACAGACTCAACCTCTTCTTTATCGGCATTTCTCATCCCCTTTCTCCTCCTTTTGAGCATAAGGTAGTTTACCGCTTTAACTACCGCATCGAAAGACGCCATGACTATGTCCGCACCTGCACTTCTCGCTGTAAAAGTCTCTCCGTCCTCGTCTTCAACGGTTACGTAGACGTTTGCGAGGGCATCGCTCCCACCGGTTATGGCATCCAACCTGAACTCCGTAATCCTAACTTTCCTACCCAGAAGCTCACTCACAGCCTTAAAAGTGGCATCCACTGGTCCAACACCTATTGCCGAGGTGATTTTCCTCTCGCCCCACACGTTCGCGTTTATTACCGCTGTCGGAGTTATCTTGTTTCCCGTCAGCACCGTAACCTCTTCAACGCTCAGAACCTTGTCCTTCTCGCTGATCTCACCTAAAACAGACTCTGCAATTGCAAACAGATCCAAGTCCGTGACCTTCTTACCCTTGTCACCCAACTCCTTAACCTTCTGAACTATCAAGCTCAACTTTTCATCATCAACGACGTAACCTGCGTCTTCCAAAATCTTCTTTATCTGATGCCTACCAGCGTGCTTTCCAACGACTATCCTCCTCCTATGACCGACCATCTCTGGAGTTATTATGCCGGGCTCGAAAGTCCTCGCATCCTTCAAAACTCCGTGAGCGTGGATTCCGCTCTCGTGACTGAACGCGTTTTCACCCACTATGGGTTTGTTCGGTGGCATCTTTACCCCAGTAAGTCTCTCAACCAATCTGGAGGTTTCAACCAAGTATTCCATCCTTACGTTGGTCTTAAATCCTTCGGCGTAGAGTATTGCAACTACCTCCTCAAGAGGTGCGTTACCAGCCCTCTCACCCAAACCGTTAATAGTAACTTGAACCTCGTCGGCACCGGCTAAAACAGCTGAATATGTGTTTGCGGTAGCTAAGCCAAAATCGTTGTGACAGTGAACGTCTATCGGCACCTTGAGGTGATCCCTCAACTCCTTTATAAGCTCATAGAACTTGAACGGTGTTGCTATTCCTACCGTATCTGGAACGTTTACTATGTCAACTTTAGCATCCTCTACAGCTTTGTAAATTCTCTTTAGAAAATCTATTTCCGTTCTAGTAGCGTCCATTGCGGAAAACATGCACTCAACGCCGTGATCCTTAACGTATTCAACGGCATTTACCGCCATCTCAACTATCTCCTCTGGACTCTTCTTTATGGTGTGTTCGACCTGAATCTTCGAAGTCGGAACAAATACGTGAACCATGTCCACGTCCGCATCAATCGCCCTGTCGATGTCCCCCTTAACAACCCTCGCCAAACCGCAAACCTTTGCGTTTAATCCCAAGTTTGCAATCTCCTTTACCGCCTCGAACTCACCCTTGGAAGCGGAGGGAAACCCAGCCTCTATTACATCTACTCCCAGCTTATCGAGCTGTTTGGCAATCTGAATCTTGTAGTTGACGGGTAGAGAGACTCCGGGCATCTGTTCTCCGTCCCTCAGCGTGGTATCGAAAATCTTGATCGTTCTCATTGAGGTTAGAAGTTTGTCAAAATTTAAAAAACTTTCAGCTACCCCAGAACTCATCATCCCATCAGAATCCCCAGCCTCATCATTCGTTTCAGTTTTAAGCCTTGGATTTTTAAAATTTCAGATGCCGTGGATATCATCACTCCTCAGATGGGCAAGGGTTTCATCACGCAACCTTTACGATTCTCGATCTCCCGGGTGGTAAGAATTTTGCTATTTCATCTGGAGTTGCTATCGCCTTAACGACGTGTTTTTCATCCTCCTTAGCATTCTCAACCAAAGTCTTGGCTATCTCAACCGCCAACTCGTTCTGTTCTTTATCACCAATCTCCAAAACGACGTAGTGATCGCAGTGATTTGATATGGCATCGACTGGCCCGCCCATAAGCCTTAAATTTCTCAAATCGACACCGATAGCACATTTAAGCTCGACGGTGATGTAGTTCCTCTTTCCGACTATATAAAACGACCCCTTCGGTAAATACTCCCCAGCCTTTGCTGACCTCTTGACCTGTTCTGGAGTTACGTAGTAAACTTCACCGCTGTGAATCCCCTGCTTCCAGAGGGATGAGTATATGGCCGAAAACTGTGCAGTCTCAATTAAACTCTTCTCTCCCGCCTCCTGCCCCCTCTTCAAAACTACGGCAGGTGCTCCCGGTGTTTGGGTGTGGAAGAACAAGTCCTTAGGTTCCAAATACTTAGAAACTATCTCCTCGTTCATCTGAGCGTTTCTCCCACCTATGGCCAAGAATCCTTCGGAAGTGATGAACCACCTGAACCTCTCGAACCACTCCCTCTTCCTGACGATCCTTATCGGTGCGACGTATCTAAGGCTCTCCCTTTTTTCCGCCTTCTCTATCTCCTCCTTAGTCTTCTCTATGGCTTTTAAAAGACCCTCAAGCTTCTCCTTGGCCTTCTTAGCCCTCTCGTAATAAGTTTCCGCAATACCGTGAACGTCTTTGTCCAAGTCCAGCCTAACGATTCTACCCTTTATCTCAACCGTAACGTAATCCTTGCCAACTTCCTTGACGAACTTCAAACTCTTGACCTTCCTCTTGAAATCCTCAAAGTCCATCTCCTCTCTCGCCTTCTTAAATGCGTTGAGAGCTTTTTCGACAACGCTGTAATTTTCGTAAATGAAGTCTCCAAGCGACTTGAACTCGTTCATCTCCTCCTCAAGCCTCCTCTTGGTTTCGAGCTGTATTTCAAGCCTCTTCCTCAACTTCTTTAACTCTTCGCTCTCCTCAACTTCGATTTCGGCTATCATCTTCGAGTAAAACTCGTCCAAGGCCCTGTTGAAGCTGTCGAAGTATCTCTTTTCAAAACCCTCGTAGTATCTCAGTTCGATTGGTAGAACATCCACGTATTCTCCGTTCTTAACCACGATGTGCGGTTTTAAATTCCCTTCAAAAACTGGCTTGAATATGGATTGAATGGCTTCAAAAATCCTCTCAAACTCCTCATCGCTCAACTGACTACCGAGCTTGTTTTTGTCTATTCCAGCCCTCAAGCATGTCTCTTCGGCAAACAAACCACCCAAACCGCACTTCGTGGCTAAGAGCTTTACTATCTCTCTATCTTCATGGCAAAGAACTTTAATCTCCTCCAAGGTCAATTCGAAGGGGGCCTTCCTCTTCGGGAACTCGTAAACCCCCCTCTTTCCGTGAATATCCATTATCACGTTGTAGTTCTCATCAGTTAGGGCTACGTTCCCCTTAGCGAATAGCTCGGCAACGATCTTCCTATCTCCAAAGTCTATAACTACAATCCTATCGAAATCGTGCTGTTCAACGTTCTTTATTCGCTTGCCTTCGAGGTGCTTCCTCAAAAGCATTGCAAAGGGTGATGGAAACTTGGGACTCTCCTTCGGAAAGATCGTTAGGTGAATCCTCCTACCAGCTTCGATTATCAAATCCCTCCTACCTTCGCTGTAAATCTTGATCCTTATCTCGTTGGGGGGATAGTGATAGATCTTCTCAACCTTGCCTCCCTCTATCTCCTTCAACTCCTTAACGCACGCGTAGATGTCCAAAGCTGACATCGACTTCATTCGATTCCGTTAAATCCAACGCCTATAAAAATTTAAACCGTGCAGGCAAACTCAACACTTGGAATCATGGACGCCTTGATAGAGATAGGTAGGGAGATACTGAGAAGAGAGCCAAAGACTAAGGAGGAGATTGCGAAGATAAAGAAGGTAGTCAGTAAAAGGTTCAAACTACCAAAGATTCCGAGCGATGCTGAAGTTCTTAAGGCTTGGAAGGGAAAAGAGGGTTACGAGAAGCTTAGGGATATATTGAAGGTCAAACCAGTTAGAACCATTTCAGGCGTTGCGGTTGTGAGCGTGATGACTTCTCCAGCTCCGTGTCCTCACGGTAAGTGTGTAATGTGCCCAGGAGGAGTTGAGAGGGGAACTCCTCAAAGCTACATCGGATTGGAGCCGGCAGCCCAGAGGGGAAGACAGCACAACTACCATCCGTTCAGGCAGGTTTACTCAAGGTTAAAGGAGCTTCACGATTTGGGACACGATGTGGATAAGGTTGAGATAATAGTGATGGGCGGAACCTTTCCTGCGAGAGCCAGAGAATACAAGGAGTGGTTCATGTTGAATGTCTTCAACGCCCTAAACGCTTTCGGTAGAAAGAGGTTTAAGTTCGAGAGGAATTTGGAGAAGGCTAAAAGAAAAAACGAAAGGGCCAAGGCGAGGTGTGTAGGCGTCACATTCGAAACCCGTCCAGATTACGCTAAGGAGGAGCACATAGTTGAGATGTTGAGATTCGGAGGGACCAAGGTCGAGTTGGGAGTCCAAAGCGTTTACGACGACGTTCTCGAAACCATAAAGAGAGGACATACCGTTGAGGATGTCGTTAAGGCTACCCAGCTGTTGAAGGATTCCGCCTTCAAAGTCGGTTACCACGTTATGCCCGGTTTACCTAATTCGAATTTCGAGAGAGATTTGAAGATGTTTAAAATCCTATTTGGGGACGAGAGGTTCAAGCCGGACTACCTCAAGATATACCCCACATTGGTGGTCGAGGGGACTGAGCTCTACAATTGGTATTTAGAAGGTAGATACAAACCTTATACGACCGACGAGGTCGTAGAACTGATTGCAAGGGCTAAGAGGTTCTTTCCAGTTTGGGTTAGGGTTCAGAGGATTCAGAGAGACATACCGATCGATAAAGCCATAGGTTTGGATAAGGGGAACGTCAGGCAGTTGGTTCATAAAAGGCTCAAGGAGCTGGGTTACCGCTGTAGGTGCATAAGGTGCAGGGAAGTGGGTCACAGGGGATTGAACGCCGAAGCGGTTAAGGATGCTGAGCTCGTTGTAAGAAGATACAAGGCCTCGAAGGGAGTGGAGTTCTTCATATCCTACGAGATTCCCGAATACGACGCTTTGATTGGTTTCGTAAGGCTCAGGTTTCCTCACAAACCCTTCATAGAGGCCATAGAGAACTGTGCCTTGATTAGGGAACTGCACGTTTACGGTAAAGCGATTCCTATAGGTGCTAAGGAGAGTAATGCCTTCCAGCACAGAGGTTTCGGGGAGAGGTTGCTCAAAACCGCCGAAGAGATAGCTAAAGAGAGGTTCGACGAAGTTGCGGTTATAAGCGGTGTTGGAGTTAGGGAGTATTACAGAAGGTTCGGATACAGAAAGAGGTTCGAATACATGGTTAAGAGGATTTGATCAGTTGCCAGACCTTCATCACGACTCAGTCAAGGCTGAACTCATCATCTCATACACCTTTGGCGATGGGTGATATAAACACTTCCCTCGACAGCGGGTCATGGACATCTCAAGTTTAATTAAGAGCTGGGAGGGTTTGAAGGTCAGAATACTCTACGACTCTCCAACGATCAAAAACGTCATCTTCCTCAACCACATGCTTCCCGAGTTTTCAAACGTTTACGTCGTCGTTTACTCAGATTCCATACACAACAAGCTCACGAACGTTTTCAGACGTGCGGGTTCGGAGATTAAAAGGTATCTGAACAGGGTTAACTTAATAAAAATTGGAAACGTTGGAGAAACGGAGTTCGGTAGAATTCACGCCTTCATAGAGCACAGCACTCCGAGGGAAGAGTTCGTTACACTCATGGAGGTTTTGAAGGATTTAAAGGAGGAAGACGTTGCAATATTCTACGGTAACTACCTGACGGGCATGCTCGATGATAAAGAGGCCTTGAGACTGTCTCTTGAGTTTTACGGATTTTTGAAGGCCACCCTCTTCGAATTTAAGCACTTGAAGACGCAAAGGGTTATCGATTACTACTTAAACGACCTTTACGACGTCGTTGTAACGGTTACGTTCCAAAACTCGAAACCGTCTCTCAAATGCGAAGGTCCCTTCGATATCTTAAGTAAAAATCTGGAATTTGTCGATGGCAAACTCAGGTTCAGCGAAGGGGATTTATAACCTGAGCCCCCGATTTAGAACATGTGGATAGTGTTCGATCCGATATACCTCATGTTGGCTACGTTGGGATACTTCGTAATGCTGTTCTTAGCGAGCACCATAGCACCAAAGGTGGCAAGCAGGGTCTCTGGAAGGTTTTCACTCTACACGTCGATGGTTCTCCTTGCAATTCTGATAGTCACGACATCCGCTTTAACGATATACGCAATTCTAAGCTTTGCTGGAATATACTTCAGCATTGCGGGATTGATTCTCTTCCTCCTAATCGTAAACCTTCTGATGTATCTGGTGTCCCCATACATGATAAACGTCAGCTACAACGCCAAACACGACCCGTTCCTTCAAGAGGTCGTGAACGAAGTCGCCTACAGGTTGGGAGTTAAGCCTCCCAAAGCCGTTGTAGTGAGGGCCCCACCGAACGCTTTCGCCTACGGAAACTTTCTAACAGGAAAATTCGTTGCGGTATCCGACACCCTCATCCAGATGCTCACAAGGGACGAGCTTGAGGCGGTTGTTGGACATGAGATAGGACACCACAAGCACAGAGACAACTTGGTCATGCTACTCTTCGGATTACTGCCTTCGGTAATATTCTATCTGGGATACGCACTTATTCACGCTGGGTTTAGAGACGACAGGAGGAGCAACCTCGCCATAGTGGGATTGATTGCCGTAATCGTTTCTTTCGTAGTTCAGATACTCGTTCTGGCCTTCAGCAGGTTGAGGGAATACTACGCGGACTTCGAAGGAGTAATTGCGACGAGCAAGGAATCGATGCAGAGGAGTCTGGCGAAGATACACCTCTTTTACGAGAGGTATCCGAGGTTCATGCACGAGATAGCGGAGAGCAAGCTCAAAACCCTATTCATATACGCCTTGGTGAATGCGGTTGCAAATCCTGTAACGAGGGCGGAAATAGAGTGGTTGAAGAACAGGGAGGTTTCTCCTCTCGAGGAGTTTCTGTCAACGCATCCACCGATTCCGAAGAGACTCAGATTTATAGAGAGCATTCAAATTTAAATTTTTGTCACGTCTTCGCTACCGCACTGGGGACATCTTATCGGAAACTTGTGGGGGTCTTCGAGAAACACGTATCCACAGCTGTTGCACTGAAAGTAAACCTCGTTCATAAAACCCGCTTTTCCAAACGCCTTTTATACATTTTCAAAAATCGTCGAGTATGAAGAGGATAATCGAAAGCGGAATAAAGATAGTAGATAGGATTATAGGCGGTTTTCCCATCCCCTCACTCGTATCGGTGACCGTCGATCCGCTGGCAACTCCGGAACTGATAGTTTACGGTATGTGCGAATACTACGTTCCGAACTTCAAGGATAGAAGTTTGGTTGAAGTGGAGACGAACACCTTGGGTCGAAATCTAAAGGTGTTGAAGATCGACGACCTGAAGAACCTGAGAAACGCCAAGGTCTGCGTTGAATTCTGCCACGATTTCGATAAGGTTTTGGAGCTGAGAAGGCTTGCATACGATAACGAACTCGTCATACTTCTTGTTGTATTGAAGGGTTACTACGACGACAGGGAGTTGGCTAAGATACACTTCGTTAGCGACGGGGTGATGCTAATAGAGTCCGAAAAGGTGGGTGACAGGTTCGTTTTCAAGTTCGCAATACCAAAAATGATTGGCGGATACACCATACCCAACTACGTCAGGTTCAAGACTGAAAGGAGCGTTTTAGAGATTGACACCTCAAGGGACATAGTGTGAACCAGAACGATTAAATAACCGAAAGTTGAATTCGATCAATGAGAATTTCGGAGTTCGTCCTTTTTCAAAAGGAAGGTAGCGATCATTACACGGGTTACGCAAACTACTTCCGTTTGGAAAGTAGGCCTTGCATAATAAGGAAGACCAAGAACAAGTTCGTTGTTCTCGTTGACGATAACGGATGGAAGCAGATCGGCCTCTTTTACCCTCGAAAGGGGAAGGTTAGAGGTTTGAAGGAATACGAGCTCGTCGGTTTGATATGGACTCCAGAACACACTTTCCACGTGGTTAAGGACGGAAACAAGTTTTTAGGTTTATAGAAATCTAACGATAATTTTATCAAAATCCTCGAATTCGACAACCGCACACCCCTCGTTTGCCGGTGGCACTTTGACTATCAACGTGTCGTTCAGCTTTGCCACGCCCTTGTGTTCGTGTATGTGAGCGCAGAAAACGATCTTAGGCTTAACGCTCTCTATCCATCTCCTTATGGCCATGCTACCAACTGATCTTCCGTTTATCCAATCGAAAAAGCCGTAGGGCGTGTCGTGGAATACCGCAACGTCCGCTTTGAAGCCAGAAATAAGCCTCTCTATCTCCTCATCGTCGAATTCAAAAGGTGTGTTGAATGGGGTTGTCGAGGAACCTCCGAATCCGAAGAAGGTCAAGCCGTTGACCTCAACCGTTTTTCTGTGAATTGAGACACCACTACTCTCAAGGAAATCGAGAACCTCTTTCGTGTCCATGTTTCCCGGTATGGCCAAAACTTTTCCCTTCAACCTCTTTAAAAACCTCTCTACGAAAGATACCGGACCTACGTTGGTGAAATCTCCAGCAACCACTGTTACGTCACCTTCGGGCACCTCGACATCCCTATTGTGAACATCCCCTAAGGCTACGATCCTCATCAAATCACCTACCTCGACGGATATAAGTTTCTTATCATATTCTCCTCCCCCTCACCCTTCTTATATCGAACTTCGCCTTATCGCTCACGTGCATAACCGCAAGGGTTCCCGCCATTACGGGATCGCTCACGACAAGATCGCTCACCTTCGGGACGCTTCCAAGCATGTTCAAGGATATCACCGGTATTCCGCATTTCCTGAGCCTTTTCACCTCTTCCGCTATTCTCCCTCCCATCAAACCGCCAGCCAAAACGAGAACCTTCGCCCTGTGCAATCTCGAAACCGCATTTACCGCTTCGGCCAGCTCAACTTCACCCACTATGGGCATGGTATCTACGCTGATCCTTTCACCCCTCAGGTTGTGCCTGTCCGCTTCGCTTACCGCACCTAAAGCAACTTGAGAGACCAGAGCTCCTCCGCCGAATATAAGAACCCTCTTTCCGAATATGTCCTTAAAGGGCTTCACCTCCTCAACCCTGACGACCGAAGGAACCTTCTTTATTTCCTCCAATATCCTTTCGAAGTTACCACCGTCTATTTCGAAGTAGATCATGGCGTTACCCTTATACTCACCGTCCTCTATTACGAAGGCCTGAGTGAAAGTTATGTTTCCGTTGTTGTTGGCTATAATCGTAGTCAAATCCCTCAAAACTCCTATTTCGTTTTTTGCTATAATTTGAACTGCCCTCAGCATCTCGAAGTGGTTGGTTGATGAAATTTAAATACGTGTTGGATGTAGCGACGGCATGGAGTATGAGGAAGTTAAGGAGAAGATGAGGTTCGACGACGAAAGGCTGAAAAGGATGTTCATGGAAGGAATAGACAAGCTGGCAAAGAGAATGAAAAGGGTTAAGACCAAGTTGGCTGTAATGAGCGGGAAGGGTGGTGTCGGTAAGAGCACGGTTGCCAGTCTTTTGGCAGTTCACTACGGAAAAAAGGGTTTTAAAACCGGCATAATGGACTGCGACTTCTGGGGTTCGAGCATACCGAAGATGTTCGGCGTTGAAAGCAAGAGGCCGATTGTTAGGGAAGACGGAATAGAGCCTGTTTACACAGACAAATGGGGTATTGCGATAATGTCAATTCAGTTCTTCTTACCATCGCCAGAATCCCCCTTAGCTTGGAGGGGGCCTATGGTTAGCGGTGTCATAAGGGACATGCTTTCAAAAACGGAATGGGGTGAAATCGATTACCTCATCTTCGATCTTCCCCCGGGGACTGGAGACGTTCCTTTAACGATACTGCAGGAGGTGAGACCCAACGGCGTCGTTTTGGTTGCAACTCCACAAGAGCTAACGACTACGATAGTTGAAAAGTCCCTCAAGCTCGCTCAGGAGTTGGAGACAGCTATAGTGGGATTGGTGGAAAACATGAGCTACTTCGAGTGTCCTCAGTGTGGTCACAGGGAGTATCTGTTCGGAAAGGGTAGGGTTGGAGAGATTGCAAGCAAATACAGGATAGAGTTCTTCGTAGAACTGCCAATCGATCCAGCCCTAACGAAGCTTTGCGATTCTGGGAAGATAGAGCTCTACGAGATCGACCCCTTCGAATTCTTCCCGATTTAAAATTTTCTCTTAAATCCCTTTCCAACGAAGTAAACTTCCGCACTCTGCTTCCTCGAAGCTTTCGGTGAGTGAAACTTCTTAAATCTGAAGAACTGCTTGAACTCGTTGAAGAGGTTACCTATCTCCTCCCCCTGAAAGACCTTGACCACGAAGTTACCTCCAAACTTTAAAACCTCCTTGGCTATCTTGAAAGCAGATCTCGCCAAGTCTATCGAAAGAAGATGGTCTATCGTCCACTTACCAGTAATTTTTGGTGAGGCATCACTCAAAACGACGTCGTAATACCTTCTAATCGATTTTATTTTCTCTAACGTCTCCTCCTTTGTTATGTCGCCCCTTACGAACTCCACACCCTCTATGGGCTCCATGGGGTTTATGTCAACAGCAACAACTCTCGCACCCAATTCCACAGCAACCTGACTCCATCCACCCGGTGATGCTCCTAAATCCAATACCCAATCTCCCTCCCTTATCAGTTTGAACGTTCTGTTCATCTGAATTAGCTTGAAGGACGCCCTACTTCTGTAACCCATCTTTTTAGCCTTCCAGTAGTAGTAATCCCTCCTATCCCTCATCTTAACAAGTTCTCACTCTGGCTCTATAAGGGTTCCTATCTCCTTAAAATCTCCCTCCAAAACCCTTCGAACGTTCTCAGGCTCTCCCAAAAATACTATAGTCTTAATTCTGCTCCTCTGGATTATCTTCAAAGCGAGCAAGTCCATGACGTAACTTCCTCCAGCCCTAACCTCCTGCTTCGCAACCATGTCGATTAGTTCAGAAACCTTGATCCTCTCAAACCTCTCAGCCTTTGGATTTACCTTTGGATCTTCGGAGTAAACACCCCTAACGGACGTGGCGTTTAGGAGTAGATCGGCGTTAACGAACTCTGCAAGCAACGCTGAAGTAGCATCCGTAGTGTGTCCGGGAAAAGTTCCACCCATCACAACAACGTTGTAGTGTTTAGAAAGCTCAAAAGCTTCAGCGAAGTCTTTGGGAACCCTCTTAGGTGCAGAATTTAAAGCTGACAGCAGTAGCATTGCGTTGAGCCTCGTAACCTCAATTCCTATGTAATCGCAAAGGGTGTCGTTGGCTTTCAACTCCCTCGCAATCCTTATGTATTCCCTCGCAACCTTCCCCCCACCAACCACAACGAATACCTTATGGTCTTTGGCAACGTTTTCTATAACTTCGGCGAACCTCTTTATCCTCTTGGCGTCTAAACCCAAAACCGATCCACCTAAGGATACAACAACCTTCATGAATTCAACGTCAAGAAAAGTTTTAAAAAACGATGCGAAAACCTTTTGAAGGCGATGATGCCTCCAAGGGGCCGTGGGGTAGCCTGGTTATCCTTCCGTCTTGGGGGGGCGGAGACCCGGATTCAAATTCCGGCGGCCCCACTACCCAAACTTTAAATACCTTTCAACTCTCCCTCAGAGCATGCGATGCGTAACGTGCAACTCGAACTTGGTGGGGCCAACTTACGTGGCATTTCCATGTCCGGTGTGCGGTGAAACGATATACAGATGCAAAAGGTGTAGAAGGTTGGCGAACCCATACAAGTGTCCGAACTGCGGGTTTGAGGGGCCGTGAGGTGATGTTATGGGTAAGGTTTACATGAAGTTGAGGGTTATGCCCGAAGACGTCGATGTGGATTTGGAGAAGGTTTACGAGAGGATTAAAGAGATCGCACCCGAGAACGTTGAGATAAGGGACTACAAAATACAGCCCATCGCCTTCGGATTGAAAGCTTTGCTCGTGGTGGCCGTAATGCCCGACGAGGGTGGAATAGGAGACAAGCTGGTTGAGAACATCAAGCAAATTGAGGGTGTCGAGAGCGTTGAGGTGGATGCGGTGGAGCTAATTTGACATGCTCAAAGAAAAGATAGCAAATTTTTTGGAAAGGCAGTTCGGAATAAGGAGGGAAGAATTTTTCAGCTTGAACCTCGAATTCGAAGAGAGGGGGAAGAGGAGAGTTTACGCATTCAAACCTTGCAATTTGGAAGTTCCAACCTACCACCACGGAATATACTTCGGGACCTTAGATGAAAACGGCTTCAGACTTTCGATTGAGGGATGTTTCTTGGTTGGTAAGTTTGCGAGGAGGAACGTTTACGAAGTTGACGACGAGAAAGCAAAAATCTGGATGAGTGGAAAAGATATCGAATGTAACCTAAGGGGATACGTCATAGTCAAGTGGAGGAAATTTTACTTGGGCTGTGGGAAGGCAAACGGTAAGATTTTGAGGAACTTCGTTCCGAAAAATAGGAGGATACCATTTTCAGAATCTTCTCCCTCACAATGAAACCCAACTCCAACTCTCTCCCAGCTATCTCCTGCAGTTCCCTCTCTTTTTCAAGTCCGATTTTCTTAGTTATCCTTTCGCAGAGAAAGGAGACACATATAACGGGTCTAACCTTCAAAACGCAACCGTTTTCACTCAAAAAGTAGCAGAATCCATCTTTATACCTCTTTTCCGGAATCTTTACTCCCATTAAGATGTTCATCAAGATAATGATTTCGTCAACCTCGTCTTCAACCCACTCCTTACAACAGCTTCCCGTTTCTTTAGCACACTCCCTGCAAATAGAAGTGACTCCGATCTCTCTCATGAACTTCCAAGTTTCTTCTATCGCCTCTTCGAGCATTCGCAGATCGTCCCTAATCTCGTCGAGATTCACCAATCTCACCATCTCCTTAGCCCTCTTTACTCTCCTCTCTATCATGCTACCACCTCTTTTAAACTGAGCGTTTTACTTGGAATGTGAAGGTGGCGATAGTTGACGGTTACGTGGACGAACCCTCGTGTTTGGGGGTTCCACCCTACATATCACCCTATCCGAGATACATCTACGGAATGCTGAAGTATTTCAAGGTTAATCCAGCCTACTACACAATAGATCAGGTGAGGGACAGGATTTTCGAACTTGAAAGGTTCGATTTGCTGATATTCATAGCTGGAATTGCGGTCCCGGGGAAATATTTGGGTGGAAATCCCATGTCCTTGAAGGATTTAAAGGATTTCTCCAATTTAAAGTCCGAAAAGATTTTAGTTGGACCTATAACACTTGAGATAGAATCTAAAGATAGAAAGAACTTGGAGGAGTTCTACACGATAATCGATTATCCGTTTGAAAGGAGACTGCTCGAACATCTATCAAAGATCTTCAAAAAGGAGGTTAAAATCGAAAGGGATAGAAACTTCGTAAACAGATTTGCCATTTTGGGGGCTGAAGTCGTAAAGTTTCATCCCGACTATCCCCACGTAATATGCGAAATCGAAACCTACAAGGGTTGCTATTGGGGTAGATGCTCTTTCTGCATTGAGAGGTTTCATAGACTTGAGATGAGAGACCCAAAGGCTGTGATAGATGAAATTTCCGCCCTATACAAAAACGGAGTGAGGTTCTTCAGACTGGGAAACCAGACGGACTTCTTCACATACATGGCGGACTTCAAATATGAGATACCAAAACCGAATCCCGAATTCATGAAGAACTTTCACAGAGCCATATGGAGAGAATGTCCGAAGATAAGGACACTGCACTTGGACAACGTCAACCCGAAAACGATCGCTGAATATCCCAGAGAAAGTAGAGAAATTGTAAAAACGATTATAATTTATCAAACCCCCGGCAACGTTGGTGCTATGGGTTTGGAGAGTGCGGATGAAAGGGTGGTTAGGGAAAACGATCTCTGTGCGAATCCAGAGGAGGTAAAGTTCGCCATAAAAGTTTTCAACGAGTTCAGATCGGTGGGTTACAACGGTTTACCGTGCTTTCTCCCGGGTATAAACTTCGTTATAGGACTGAAGGGTGAAACGAAGAGAACTTTTGAGAAGAACTATGAATTTTTAAGAACTCTCTTGGAGGAGGATTTGTGGGTTAGAAGGATAAACATAAGGCAGGTGAAGGTTTTTAAAGGAACTCCCATGGAAAAGTTCGGATACAGGAACGTCTTGAGGCACAAGAGGTATTTCAAGGTCTTTAAAGAGAGAGTTAGGAAAGAGATAGATAGGGAGATGCTCAGAAGAATAGTTCCAGTGGGTAGGAAGCTTACCGATCTCAGATGTGAGGCTAAAAGGGGTAAGGTTACGTTTGCGAGGCAGTTGGCAACCTATCCCCTCCTGGTGGGTGTTTTGGGTGAATACGAAAGAAACAAGTTTTTAGACGTTAGAGTTGTTGATTATGGGCAGAGATCCATCACCGCCATTCCCATTTTGAATCCGAACACCGCAAAGCTGTATCAGCTTGAGGCGATCCCGGGTATCGGTAAAAGTTTGGCGGGAAAGATTATATCTAACAGACCTTACAACGGTATGGAAGATTTGAGGAGGGTTCTTGGGGATGTTTACGAGAGGGTCAAAGACTTCTTCTCATTCGAGGATAAAGGTTATATGTCGTGAGTGATCAAATCGAAATCGAAGGGCCGGTAGCTCAGCCTGGTAGAGCGTCGCCTTGGCATGGCGAAGGCCTGGGGTTCAAATCCCCACCGGTCCACTTCAGTTAAATTTTTATTCTATTGGTAGCTCTTGCATCGGCTATGATTGGTTCTTCGTGTGGTATATTCGGTGTGATGGACAGAAGTGGCAAGAGGTTCAAGGGCAGGATGGTCGTCGAAGCTATGAAAAACATGTATGTGAGGGGAAACGGCTTAGGGGCAGGTTTTGCTGTTTACGGTCTTTACAAGGACTATAAGGAGTATTACTGCTTTCACGTCATGATACAGAACAGAGACATGGGTGCGAAGAGGGAAGTTGACCTCTTTCTAAACGATAACTTTCACGTTGTTGACGATGAAGAGATTCCGGTCAACGACGAAGTCGAAGTTGTCGATCCACCTCTGTTTTGGAGATACTTCGTCTCACCGAAGAAGTCGGGAAGGGATCAAAAGTTGAGCGATGACGATTACGTCGTTAAAAAGGTTATGGAGATAAACACTAAAATCAGAAACGCCTACGTCATCTCTTCGGGCAAGAACATGGGAGTTTTTAAGGGAACGGGTTTTCCGTGGGATATAGCTGAATACTTCATGATCGAGGACTACAAGGGATACATGTGGACCGCTCACAGCAGATTCCCTACGAACACACCGGGATGGTGGGGAGGGGCGCATCCCTTCTGCATATTGGATTGGACTGTAGTTCACAACGGTGAGATATCGAGTTACGGAACTAACAAGCGTTACTTGGAGATGTTCGGCTACTGTTGCACTCTGATGACAGATACGGAAGTCATGGCATACATATTTGACCTGCTCATGAGGAGGTTCGGTTATCCCATTGAAGTGGTTGCAAAGATTTTGGCCCCGCCGATGTGGGATCAGATAGACAACATGGACGAGAAGAGGAAGAGATTCTACACGATCCTGAGGATGACATACGGCCCCCTTTTGGTCAACGGCCCTTGGACGGTTATAGTTGCCCATCACGGCGAGATGTTCGGTTTAACCGACAGGATAAGACTGAGACCGCTTACCGCTGGAGAGAAAGGTGATCTGCTGTTTCTATCGTCTGAGGAATCCGCAATAAGGGCTGTCTGTCCAAACCCAGACAGAGTTTGGACACCTCACGGGGGGGAACCAGTGATAGGTAGGTTGGATGAGAAGGCTCTGAAGAGGGTGGTGGAATGAAGTCCCATTTGTTACCAGAATTCTACGTTGAAAGGATTGAGAGCAGATGCAACAAATGTGGAGTTTGTGTAAAGCAATGTCCTTGGGGCGTTTACAGCTGGGACGAGGAGGGGAAGGAAATTTTGATAGATTACACGAAGTGCGTGGGTTGTCAGAGGTGCGTAATTTACTGTCCAAACAAGGCTCTGATCGTTAAACCCTACGAAGGGAGTTACAGACCAAACGCATACTGGACAAGGGAGGTCATTAGCGATATCAAGAAACAGGCTGAGCAGGGA
This sequence comes from Archaeoglobaceae archaeon, assembly GCA_027036775.1. GTDB lineage: Archaea > Halobacteriota > Archaeoglobi > Archaeoglobales > Archaeoglobaceae > Archaeoglobus_B. Next base: position 77,118 of record JALWDS010000038.1, read on the forward strand.
GGTGTTATATTAATCGGAACGGGAAGCGATAAGCCTTACAAGGTTTACTTCGATCACATCCTTTTAAATGCCTCACAGGTCACGAATCCTTCTATAGATCCGTTGAGGGAGCCTATGGAGTTGAGGACGTTCATAGGTAGAAAACCCGATAGGTTGGAGATAGATCCGGACGATTTCGAGATAAAAACCGAAATTACACCGAATCTGGTTATAGAGACTCCAATAATGTTCGCCGGGATGAGCTACGGAGCTATAAGCTACAACGCCTTTTTGTCGTTGGCGATGGCATCTAAGGAGTTTGGAACCAAGTTCTGCACAGGTGAGGGTGGATTACCTAAAGACATGCGTGAGGAGTATGGAGAAGTGGCGATAGTTCAGTGTGCGAGCGGTAGGTTTGGTGTCGATCCAGAGTATTTAAATTGTGCATGTGCGATCGAAATCAAGATAGGGCAGGGTGCAAAACCGGGAATAGGGGGGCATTTACCCGGTGAGAAGGTTTCGAAGAAGATTTCCGAAACGAGAATGATTCCAGAGGGGACGGATGCACTATCTCCAGCACCTCACCACGACATATACTCAATAGAGGATTTGGCAATGCTCATCTACGCCTTGAAGGAGGCGACGGATTACGAAAAGCCCGTTTTCGTTAAAATAGCTGCGGTCCACAACGTAGCTGCAATTGCAAGTGGAATAGTTAGGGCTGGAGCGGATGCGATAGTCATAGATGGTTTCAGAGGTGGAACTGGTGCCACACCAAAGGTGATGAGGGATCACGTTGGAATTCCTATAGAGATGGCTATAGCGGTAGTGGATCAGAGGTTGAGAGAGGAAGGTATAAGGCACAAGTGTTCGATAATTGCGAGTGGAGGGATTAGATGCTCCGCTGACGTTGTAAAGGCCATAGCTTTAGGGGCTGATGCTGTTTACATTGGAACAGCTGCGTTGATTGCCATGGGTTGCACCATGTGTCAGAAGTGCTACACCGGTAAGTGTTCTTGGGGTATATGCACTCAGGACGAGAATTTGGCAAAACGTTTGAATCCTAAGGTCGCTTCAAAGAGACTTGTAAACCTCTTGAGGGCTTGGAGTTTGGAGATAAAGGAGATGATGGGTGCCATGGGAATAAACGCAATAGAGAGTTTGAGGGGAAATAGAGAGCATTTGAGGGGAATCGGTTTGGAGGATTGGGAGCTCAGGATTTTGGGTATAAAGGGTGCTGGAGAAGGTTACGAGTATAGGGGTGATTGAATGCTCAAAGACCCCTACTTGGACGGAGTTAGAAGTGTTGAAGAGCTTTTGGGATACGTAGATTTCGAAGACGGGACTGCAATTATAGATGCGAAGGACTTGAAGCACAAGGAGTTGAACGATCTTATGAAGGAGTGCGTTTTAAGAGGGGCGAGTAGGTTGATTTTAAAAAACGTGTGCGGTCAGAGATACATAGGTTCGAGGCTTTTCTTCAACCCACCTAAGAGGGTGGAGATCGAGATATACGGAACACCGGGAAACGACTTGGGTGCGTTTTTGGCTGGACACAGAATAATCGTTTACGGAAACGCTCAGGATGGTGTGGGAAATACCATGGACGATGGGGAGATAGTCGTTCACGGAAGGGCTGGTGACGTTGTAGCGATGTGTATGAGGGGTGGTAAGATTTTCATAAGGGACTACGTTGGCTATAGATGTGCGATACACATGAAGGGTTACAAGGACAAGGTTCCGACTTTAGTTATAGGCCAGACCGCTCAGGACTTTTTAGGGGAATACATGGCCGGTGGAAGGGTAATCGTTTTGGGGATCGGAATCGAAAGGCACAGGTGTTACTACATAGGAACGGGAATGCACGGAGGGGTCATGTATATAGGAGGGAAGGTTGAGAAACATCAACTCGGAAGGGAGGTCGGAGTTGTAGAGATGGATGAAGAGGATTGGAAGTTTTTGGAGGATGTTGTCAAGGAATACTGTAAGAATTTCGAAATGGAAGGCAAGGAGGACGAGATTCTGGGTAAAAAGTTTTCCAAGCTGATTCCGGTTAGCAAGAGACCATACGGAAGGGTTTACTCCTACTGAAAGACCCCATAAATTTCTTTCCCACACCTCCAACATCTGTTGCCCCTCAACCTAACGTCCAAAACCCTGTAGGAGTGCCTCCTTATCAGAAGTTCACCGCAGTTTGGACAGTATGTGTTTTCGTATCTGTGACCCGGAACGTTGCCGATGTAAACGAACTCGATGCCTTCCCTTTTAGCCATCTCGATTGCCCTCTCTATCCTTTCTATTGGAGTCGGAGGATTTTTGAAAAGATAAGCTGGGAAGTAGCGGGTAAAGTGAATTGGAACTTCCTCGCCAGCGTATCTAAGATGACTTTCGATCATCCATCTGACGCAATCTTCATCGTCGTTCACGTCCGTAACCAGCAAGCAAACGATCTCCAAGTGCAAATTCAAATCTCTTGCGGTTTTTATCGTTTTTAAGACGTTCTTAACTTCGCCTTTGCAGTAAACCCTGTAAACCTCCTCGTCTCCCTTCAGGTCGATGTTTATCGCATTCAAACCCGCTTTCGCCAAGTTCCTTAAGGGTAGCGGTGAGATGTATCCGTTGGAAACCATCGTGTTGTAGAGCCCATAATCTCTTGCAATTCTAAACAAATCCAAAAGAAACTCATACAACAGCGTCGGCTCGTTAAAGCTCGCACACGTCGCTATGTCTCCAAAGTAGATAGCTCTATCTACTATCTCCTTGGGGCTAACGGGTCTGTAACTCTTAGGTATAAATTTGGAGATGTGCCAGTTCTGACACCAAGGGCATTGAAGGTTGCACGAATACGTGGAGAAGGTTATGGCGGTCTTACCGGGGAGAAAGTGGAAGAAGGGTTTTATCTCCATGGGTCTGCTTTCGATCGCACTTACGTTACCGTAGGTTAAAGTGCACAGTTTACCATCTTTAACGAACCTTACACCGCATCTACCCGTTTCCCCCTCTTTGAGCTTGCAGAAGTGGTAACAGAGATAACATCTCGCAACGTCTTTCGTTTTTCTGTAAGCTTTGGCCTCATACATATCCGATCACTTTCAAAATTCCCAAAGAAGACGTTAAAACGACTACTCCAGATACCGCAACGCCCAAGGCTATGAACAAAAAAGATTTAAGCCTGTCTAATCCCAAGATGGAGGATAAGAGTGCTCCAGTCCAAGCACCCGTTACTGGGAGAGGGATGGCAACGAATAAAGTCAATCCCAAGTATCCGTATTTCTCGATGGCAACTCTCCTCCTCTCAACCCTCTCGATCAACTTGGAGTAAAGTTTTGAAAGCGGTGTCCTTTGAACGAACCTCTCGACGAAGTTCAGGGTGTAGAGGACGAAGGGAATGGGAATCAAGTTGCCCAAGAGAGCGGTGAGGTAAGATGTTAGGGGATCGAATCCGAGGTAGAGGGCCAAGGGTATCCCACCCCTCAACTCCGATACGGGCATGGCTGAAACGAACAGAACCTTCAACCACTCCACGTTTAAAGTTCATTTCAAGGATATAATACTTTCCAGAGATTTGACGAGCAGAGTTAAAGTCCTGTTGTAGGGTGTGTCTATCCCAAGCTCCTCCCCCTTCCTTACCAAGGCTCCGTTTATGAAATCTATTTCCGTTCTCTTGCACCTCTCCACATCCTGAAGCATGGAAGACCTGTTTCTTGCGGTTTTAATTAGAACGTCCCTCAAAACTTCTTCAAGTTTCTCCTCAAAACCCATGGCCTCTAAAATCTTCTCCCCCTCTCTCAAAACTCTCAAAGCCAGATCCCAAAGCTCTTCGATTTCCAAAATCTTACCGTTTCTAACCCTCAAAATTGCGGTGATCGGGTTTATTGCGGAGTTTATGACCGTTTTTATCCACTTCCTCCTAACTATATCCTCAACGGCGTGAGCTTTAACACCCGCGGATTTCAAGATTTCGACAACCCTAATCACGTCGTCGCTGATCCTTCCGTTCAACTCACCTACGAAAGTCTCACCTTCACCGGCGAACTCTATCCATCCGTAATCGACCAGATTGGATGCGTAGGTCGTAACTCCGCTCAAAACCCTATCCAAGTGGTTCATCAAAATCTCTTCGTTGCCTATGCCGTTCTGAAGTGAAACGACGATTCCGCAATTTACCCTGCTAAGCTCTTTCGCAACCTCCTCGGTGTCATACGATTTTACCGTTACAAACGTTACGTCCGCCTCTACAGGATTTTCTACCGCTTTAACCCTCACGAAGTCCTCAACGATCCCCGTGACTCTCAAACCCCTCTTGAGAGCTTTGAGCTGTTCACCCCTTGCGACGAATATCACATCGAACTTCCTTTGAAGCATGTAACCGTATAGACATCCCAAGGCACCTGCACCCATTATCTGAACCTTCACAGATCGAAATATGTTCGAGATAAAAATTTTGAATCCGTAGGAAAAACGATTTAATCCGAGGTTTAAAACATAACTCAAATAAATAATTAAGAGAAGTGGTCTGAAATGGACGTCGTCGTTATAGGGGGAGGAATAGGAGGCCTCGAATTCATAAAGGAATACGGGAGAGACGTAACACTAATCGAACCCAAAGATAAGATGGTCTGCCAAGCGTTTTTACCAGAATACTTAGTTGGAAAGGTTGAAGAGGACGAGATAACAATAGAAATATCCGAATTCTGCGATAAAAACGGGGTAAACTGGGTTAGGGATGAGGCTATTGAGATAAGGGACGGAAAGGTTATCACGAGCGGAGACGAGTTGGATTTCGACTTGGCGGTGATTTCGATAGGTGCAAAACCCTTCACTTTCGAAAACACATACAACTTGGGTGATCTTGAGAGTGCCAAGGCCTGCAAAAGGGCTTTGGAATGTGCGGAGAGGGTTGTGGTGATAGGTTCTGGAGCGACTGGAGTTGAATGTGCGTTCGAGCTTAGAGAGATGGGTTTAGACGTGATTCTGGTTGAATACCTCGAAAGGGTTCTCCCAGCCTTCAGCTTCAAGGTTTCGAACTTCGTTGCCAAACTAATGGAGAGGGAGGGAATAGAGGTTTTAACTTCCTGCAAGGTTTTGGGTGTTAACGAGTTTGTCGAGACGAGCAAAGGAGACATAGAATGCGATACGGCAATTTCATGTGCTGGGGTAATTCCGAACTCCATAGGGGGGTTGAGATACGAGAGGGGAATCGTCGTTGACGAATTCTTGAGGGCCAAGGAAAAAGTCTTCGCGATAGGTGACTGTGCCAAAGTTTGCGTTGACAACAAGGTCGCAACCAAAACCGCTTACGAGGCCGAAATGCAGGCAAGAAACACTGCAAAAAACATCGAAAGAATTAAAAGAGGGGAGAAGCTCTTGAAGCACAAGGTGAGGTCGAGTTTGGATAGGCCAATTTCGTTCGTAACCCTTGCAAGGGGTAGAGCCATTTTGATCTACAAGGGTGTTTTTATTTCGAGACCCATGGGTATCCTCTACAGGTTGAAGAAGAGGATAATGAACGAGTTCATGAAGAGATACAGATGAAGGTTTACAGGGTCGATCCCAACGATCCAGAAGAGGATGTTCTGAGGAAGGTTGCGGAGATGATAAGGAAGGGAAAGGTGGTAGCTTATCCGACGGATACCGTTTACGGTTTGGGAACGAACGCTTTAAACGAGAGGGCGGTCGAGAGGATATTTAAAATCAAGGGTAGGGAGAGGAAGCCAATCTCAATAGTTATTTCGAGTTTGAAGATGGCCAACGAGTTTGGAGAGATAAACGAAATAGCTTTGAAGCTGATGAAGGCATTCTTTCCCGGCCCGATAACCATCGTGGTTAGGAAGAGGGATGTTTTGCCGTCGATACTCACCGCTGGGAGCGACAAGGTTGGTTTGAGAATGCCAAAACACGTGGTTCCCTTAAAACTTGCCGAATTTAGCGGTGTTCCAATAACTTCAACTTCCGCAAACGTTTCTGGAAGACCCTCACCTACGAGAGCTGAGGACGTTTTGAAAGAGCTGGGGGATAGAATAGACGCCCTGATAGATGCGGGAGAGACTCCTTTAAAGGTCGAGTCCACAGTCATAGATACTACAACGAAACCTCCAAAGGTTTTGAGGCTGGGAGCCCTACCGATCGAAAGGATAAGGGAGGTTGTAGAGGTTGAACAATAACCTTATATACTACCCGCCGAAGGCTCGGTATGAGGGATGTGGTTAAGGAGATCGCGGAGCTCATAAGGGTTGGAGAGCCCATTTTGGCATTAAACTACGTTCTAAGCAAGGCTCCAGAGGATGTTAGAGAGAAGGCCAAAAACATGTTTGACGATCCTCAAGTCATCGAAGAGATCGAGGGTGAGTGGGGAAAGATTCTGGCTCTGATATACTACTCGCACATGCTTAAGGTATCTTCGAGGGACATGAGCAGAAAGGGTATTGCTGGTCAGGCGGTTTCAGCTTTAACGGGTGCAAAACTCAGCAGACAGCTCGAATCGGAAGAGCTGGAGGCTATATTTCTGTTGAGCGGTGGTAAGGCCTTAAGCCTAATGGGAATGAAGGACAGGGCGGAAATCTGCTACGTAAAAGCGGAGGAGATTTTGAGGAGGTTGGCAAGGGAGGACAGCAGTTGGCTTAAGGAGCTCTCCGACGTTTTGAACGACCTCGGAATAATATACGTGGAGAGCGGAGATAAGGAGAAGGGAAGGAGTTTGCTTGAGGAGGCCCTTGAAATTAGAAGGGAGTTGGCCAAATCGAATCCCGCATTCAAACCCATGTTAGCCCAAACCTTAAACAACTTGGCTTCCCTTTACAAGGATTTGAGAATATACGACAAGTCCGACGAGTTCTTCGCTGAGGCGGAAGGTATATACAGGGAACTCGTCAAGGAAAACGAGGATTACAAGGTTGATTTGGCGGTCGTTCTCTGCAACTACGCATCCCTTTTGAGGGTTTTAAAGGAGCACAAGAAATCGGAGAAAATGTATCTTGAAGCTCTGAAGATATTCGAGGAGTTGGCGGAGAAGAACGAGTTCTACAAGTCCGCAATTGCCGACGTTTGCATGTATCTAAGCGGATTGTATAAGGACATGGGAGACTTCGAAAGGTCCAAGGAGTTCTTCGAGAGGGCGAACAAAACGTTTGCAGAGTTTGCGACCGGTTGATCTCATCACTCATCAGTGCCCGGGTTCGGCTTCATCGGATACCCTCAAAGGTTTTTGGTGCGAATGAATATATCGTTATCTCTCAATCTTTTAATAAAAATTCCACAATATTCTTGGCCGTTTCTTCGCTCCTCATAGGCGGGACCTCGAAAACCTCAACGGGTTTCACAACCTCCAACACCCTTTCGGTCGTGTTCAAGTGGGTTAGGTTTGTAGCCATCTCGAAGTCTTTACCGTCGATTAAAACCGCCCTGCAAGGCATGACGGATAGAACGTAATCGCATTCGATCTCTACAGGTTTTGCAACGTTGTTGTAGGATTCGATAATCGTAACTTCGTGTCTCAAAGTTTTGAAGCACTTCCTTGCAATCCTCAACCCCTCTTCAAAAAGCTCGTTGAAATCGTCGTGCTTTTCGGCCTTAAACCTTTCTATCATCTTTTCTACAACCTTCGAAATCTCCTTGGAGAGGAGTTTAAGATTTGAGGGGAAGTAGTAGTGATCTCTGTAAATTCTAACCACTGCGGGATTGTGAACGGTGTAGTAGTCCGTTCTGAAGTCAACCTTTATCGGGTCTGGGGGAAAGACGACGGAAACGACAACCCCTTCAACCCTCAAATCGTCTCCACTTTCGCACGCTTTGTGAAGCTTTATTAAGTCTTCTCCGACGAGAAATCCAAGTTTTAAGCTTTCTTCCACGCACTTAAACTGATACCACCCGTTTATACCGCTGATCGGCTTGCAAAATCCCACGTCGTAACCCAAATCCCTAAAAACCCTTATGAGGGATGAGGCCATAGTGGTCTTTCCAGAGTCGTGGGGTAGAAGTCCGTTTACGAGTATCCTCATATTCGGTAGCCCAACTCCTCAATCCTCTCCTTCAAAATACCAGCGGATCTCCTTAACAACTCAAAATCCTCCTCGCTCAGGTTGTATTCCACTACCTCTTCAACTCCATCTCTACCGAGTATTGCGGGAACACCCAAAGCAACGTCTTTTATTCCGTATTCCCCTTGCAACACTACGCTCGTCGGAATTTCCTCTTTCGTATCTTCGAGCACCGCTTTAACCATTCTGAATATGCATATGGCCGGAGCGTAGAAAGTTGCACCCTTCCTCTTTATGACCTCCATGGCAACCTTCCTCGTTTCCTCAACCGCCCTATCCAAATCAACTTCACCTTCCACATCCGCCAGACTCTTGGGACAGAACATTGAATCCCCGTGTTCGCCCATCATGAACACCCTCTTGGGTTTTCCCCCCATTGAAATGATTATCTCCTTCAGCCTAACCGTATCCAACAGGCTACCCATCCCGAAAACTTCTCTCCTATCCTTTCCGCTCTCCCTCCACATCACGTAGGTCATGACATCGAGGGGGTTGGTAACGACGAGTATCTTGCTTTCCTTTGAGTGCTTGACCAATTTTTTCGCAACGTCCCTAATTATTTCGGCGTTTTTTTTGGCCAAGTCCAATCGGGACATACCCGGCTTTCTCGCCAAACCAGCGGAAACCACAATCAGATCGCATCCCCTTAAAAGGGAGTAGTCGCTTCCACCCCTTACCTTAACGTATCTGTCTAAGCCGACGACCGCATGGGATATGTCCATGGCCTCTCCAACCGCCAAGTCTTCAACTATGTCAACCAAAACGACCTCTTCCAAGTCGAGGTGCTGTATGCATGTGAAGGCTGTTGTAGAGCCGATTCTACCCGCACCTACAAAACCGAGCTTCATCGACCTAAAAAGATTCGAAGATTTATAAAAATTACCAGAACCAGAAGGCCAAACCGCCCTCCAAAACCTTGCATTTGAAACCCTTGCTCTTTAAAAATCTGTAGGCCTCGTAGCTTCTCGCACCTATCTGGCAGACTATTACCACCTCCTTGTCCTTTGGAATCTCATCGTATCTCTCCCTGAGCTCGCTCTGTGGTATGTGCAGAACCCTTTCATCTTCTATCCTCTTGAACTTCTTCAACTCCTCTTCACTCCTTATGTCGAGAACGACCAAGTCCTCTCCTCTATCGAGTTTCTCCTTCAATTCGAAGCTTGAAATTGTTTCGATCAACCCCTCCATCTTGTTTATCACGGTGTTTGCCGAATGTATCAGGGTATCCACTGCCTGAGCGTATGGGGGTGCGTAAGCCAAATCGAAGTTGGACAAATCGTAAACGCTCGCCTTCATGTGCATTGCCGATACGACTACGTCTATCCTCTTATCTACAACTCCCAATCCGACTATCTGTGCACCCAGTATCCTTCCGCTTCCCCTCTCCGCAACGAGCTTAACCCTTATTGGTTTCTGATTGGGATAGTAGTGAGCCCTGTCGGGACCCGAAACCAAGCACGTTACGACATCGTAGCCCAACTCCCTCGCCCTCCTTTCGGTTAATCCCGTTCTTGCGACGTTCATGTCGAAAACCTTGAATATGGTGGTTCCCAAAACACCGGGGAACTTCGAGTTTCCTCCAGTGACGTTGTCCCCAATAACCCTACCGTGCTTGTTGGCGACGCTACCCATGGGTGTGAATATGGGATCGCCTGTCAAGAGGAATCTGTTCTCAACGCAGTCACCTCCAGCAAATATCCTTTCGTCGCTCGTTCTCAAGTGCTCGTCAACCCTTATTCCGAACTTACCAACGTCCAAACCGCACTTCACAGCAAGATCGACGTTCGGCCTAACTCCAACCGCCATCAAAACGAGATCGCACGGAACCTCCTTGATTCCGTTGACCTTCACACCTCTGACCCTTCCTCCGCTCGTCAGTATCTCCGTTACCGTGCTTTTAGTCATAACGTCCACGTTCTTCTCTTTGAGATAAATCTCGACGAGCTTTGCCATCTCCAAGTCGAGCAGTGCTGGGAGTATGTAGTCCATTATCTCTATGACAGTCACCTTAACGTCCAAGTTCGTCAGAGCTTCCGCCATTTCCATCCCTATCAATCCACCGCCTATTATCACCGCCCTCTCAAGCTCGTTGTTCTCCCACATCTCTACTATCCTTTCCGCATCCTCGGGATTCGAGAAGGTCACGACACCTTCCGCATCCGAGTTGGGAACGTCCAACCTAACGGGCTTGGATCCCGTTGCGAGAACGAGGTAATCGTAGTTCAGCTCATCCTCACTTCCGTCTGGCTTTAATATCTTGACGACCCTTCTATTCCTGTCAATTTCCGTAGCCCTTGTGTTGGATAGGAGTTCTATGTTTTTAACCTTCTTGAAGTATCTCTCGTCCCTAACAACGCCCGCAAGGGTTTTCCTCAAATCGTCAACAGTGTGAACCAAGCCTTCAACGTAGTAAGGCAGACCGCATCTACCAAGGGAGGGGTAAGAGCTCGCATCTACGACGGTTATATTTGCCTCCTCGTTCCTCCTCCTCGCCCTACACGCAGCCTTTAAACCGCAGGCGCCTCCACCTACGACGACGATATCCATGCCCAAAAAGTTGATAGGTGTTAGATAAGTTTTGCCAAAATACGCCGGGGGTGGGATTTGAACCCACGAACCCTTTCGGGCAGGGGATCTCGAGTCCCCCGCAGTGCCGGACTCTGCAACCCCGGCTCAGATTAACTAAACTTTCAGAGAAGATAAAGTTTGCCATCAGCAACTTTTAAATAACGATTACCTCTTGCATAGGCTATGACGGAGGGAGTGGTTTACGTTGGACAGAAGCCCGTAATGAACTACGTCCTCGCAACCCTAACTCAGTTCAACGAAGGTGCGGAAAAGGTAATTTTAAAGGCGAGAGGGAAGGCGATAAGCAGAGCGGTAGATGTTGCAGAGATCGTGAGGAACAGATTCCTACCGAACGTGGATGTTGAGAGCATAAAGATCGACACAGAGGAGCTGGAGAGCGAGCAGGGTAGGAAGGTTAACGTTTCGACAATAGAAATTGTTTTGGCCAAGAAATCCGCCTAAAAATTTTTATTCTACCTCTTTTCCTATGAGTTTAAGCAGAATCGCCTTCTGTGCGTGCAGTCTGTTTTCCGCCTGATCGAAAACTATCGAATGTTCCCCTTCTAAAACCTCCTCCGTTATCTCCTCACCTCTGTGTGCCGGTAAACAGTGCATGACCACGACGTTGGTTTTTGCTGAATCAACCAACTCCTGAGTTACCTGATATCCAGCAAACGCCTTCAACCTCTTCCTCCTCTCCTTCTCCTGACCCATCGATACCCACACATCGGTGTATATAACGTCAGCATTCTCGACCGCCTTTGTAGGATCGCTTTCGAACGTCAGCTTTGCACCCATCTTTAAGGCCTTCTCAACTACCTCCCTGTTAGGCTCGTAACCCTTTGGAGTGCACACCACCATCTCCATACCCGTTAACGCTGATGCGAGTATCAAGGAGTTGCAGACGTTGTTGCCATCTCCAACCCAAGCAAGTCTAACGCTTCTCAAATCACCCTTGTATTCCTTTATGGTCAAAAGATCAGCTATAACTTGACAGGGATGCTCCAAGTCGCTCAAGCCGTTGATTACCGGAACGGTTGAGTATTTGGCAAATTCGAGGATTGTTTCGTGCTTCCTCGCCCTTATCATTATGGCGTGAACGTATCTGCTCAACACCCTTGCGGTGTCCTTTATAGGTTCTCCCCTCCCCAACTGCAGATCGTTCCAGTTCAGGTAGAGGGCGTGCCCTCCCAAATCCGTCATTGCAACCTCAAAACTTATCCTCGTTCTCGTTGATGGAAGTTCGAATATCATAGCCAAGCTCTTGTTCTTCAAATAATCCGTGACCCTCCCCTTGTATCTCTCCTCCTTAAGCTTCTCCGCAAGTTTGAGTATCTCTTCGAGCTCTTCAGAAGTTAGGTCCGCCATGGATATCAAATGCCTCATCCCTTGGGAATGAACAAAAAGAATAGTTAAGCTTTTTGATTGTTTCAACCAACCTAAGGTATGAGGCCAACGAAGCCACTCGATTTCGATGCACTCGAAAGGGCGATAGAGACCGCAAAAAACGCCCTCCAACTCTTCACGGTCGAAAGACCCATAGTAGGTCCAGAAGGTGAAATAAACGTTCCGATAACCTACATGGGATTTGCGATAGACCGAGTTCACTACGATCCGCTATCGAAAATACCTTCACCCAAGGGAAGACCCGTTAGGGCTCGTAGGGATGTGAACTTGAACGAGGTTAAGGAGAGGATGGAGAGTGTTTTAAGAGAATCTCACGTCATAGAAGCTGTTGAATTTAGAGAAGCGGAAGGAGTTTGGGTCGTTCCCATCGCTTGGAACAGGTTGATCATAATGCACGTCA
>JALWDS010000039.1 GCA_027036775.1 Archaeoglobaceae archaeon
TGAGATAGAGAGATCCGCTGAAATCGGAGTTTCCGCAATCCTACTAATAGCGAGGATTTTGAAGGAGAAAACTCCAGAGTTCGTGGATTTTGCAAGGGATCACGGATTGGATACGGTTGTTGAGGTTCACAATCCAGAGGATTTGAAATACGCTTTGGAATCTAAAACAACGATAGTTGGAATAAACAACAGGGACATATCGAAGCTTGAGAAAGATGACGGGGACGTTAGCTTGACGGAAAAGTTGGCTCCAATGATACCGAACGGATTTTTGAAGTTGAGCGAGAGCGGGATTAGGAATTTAAACGATTTGAAGAGGGCCTTGAGGTTTGCAGATGCTGTTCTCATTGGCACCGCATTCATGATGGCCGAAGATGTCGAATCCTTCGTGAGGTGTTTCGTCTATGCTTGAGAGGATAGTTGAAGGAAAGAACTTGAGTTTTGAAGATGCCTACGAACTCTTCAACTCCCTTTTGAAGGAGAGTCCCGTAAGAATCGCTGGAATCTTAACCGCCCTTCAAACCAAGGGTTACACTGCTGAGGAGATAGCGGGATTTGCGAGGGCGATGAGAGACAAAGCTGTTAAGGTCGATTTGGGAGACGTGATGGACACATGCGGGACAGGTGGAGATAAATCTTTCACTATAAACGTGAGCACAGCCTCTTCCCTCCTGTTGTCTTGTTTAACTAAAGTCGCAAAGCACGGCAACGTTTCCATAACGTCCAAGAGCGGATCCGCAAATCTTTTGGAGGCCTTGGGGATAAACTACAGGCTAAACCCAAAGGAGGCAAAAGCCCTTATGGAGAAGACGAACTTCACGTTTCTTTTCGCACCGCTCTACCATCCAGCCTTGAAGGTGGTTATGCCGGTTAGGAGGGAGTTGGAGATAAAGACCATATTCAACGTTTTGGGTCCTTTGGCGAATCCTTCAAATCCAAAGTTCCAGCTCTTGGGTGTGAGCTCTCCAGATTTGGTCGGGAAGGTCGGTGAGGCTTTGACTTTTTTGGGTGTCGAGAAAGCTTACGTCGTTTACGGAAACGGGTTGGACGAGGTCAATCCGAAGGGTGAAACCACGGTCTGCTTGGTTAACGAGGATTTGGAATTCTTCAAGGTAACTCCTGAGGATTTCGGTTTGAAACCGACTAAGATAATCCCCTGCCATTCACCTTTTGAGAGTGCGGAAAGGATAAGGGCCGTTTTCGAGGGTAAGGGGAGAGTTGAGGACAGGAACTTCATACTGATGAACTCCGCACTGGCTTTGAACCTTATAAGGGAAGACTTGAGGGAGTGCGTCGAGATCTTGAGCGATCTCTTGGGTGAAAAAGCGACTAAGAAGTTGGAGGAGGTATCATGCTTGTCAAGAAGCTTGACTTCGTAAATCCCGTAAAACTCTACAACGTCTTGAGAGAAGAGAGTTACCCGTTCATACTCGAATCTATGGGGAAGCACGAGAGAAGGGCGAGATACACCTATCTCTCTGCAAATCCGAAGTTCGTCGTTGAGGTTGACGGAAGGGGAACGAAGTTAGATGGAAAAAGAGTTAGCAGAGAAACGAATCCCTTCAAGGCTCTTAAGGAGATAGAGTTTGAGGAGATTGAGGGGGAGAGGTTTAGGGGCGGTTTCGTGGGCTACGTTTCTTACGACACCGTTCACAACTACATAGGAGGGGAAATAGAAGAGAGCTCGGTCTTTTGCTACTACGACGGCGTTTTCGTTTACGATCACGTCAAGAATCTATTTTACTTCGTGTCTCACGGTTCCGATTTAAATGCGGAGAGGTTGGTTAGAAGGGCGAAAAGAACCAAGGTCGAGAGGGAAGATTTTTCTTCAAACGTAATCAAGTGCGATGCCGACAGAGACGATTTTATAGAGATGGTTTTAAAGGCGAAGGAATACATTTACGCCGGAGACGTTTTTCAAGTGGTTTTGTCGAGGGAATACGAGATAGACTGCGATGGAGATCCGTTCCAAATATACGTGAGGTTGAGGGATTTGAATCCGAGCCCATACATGTTCTGTTTGGAGTTCGAAAAATCAGTTGTTGGAGCATCTCCAGAAACACTCTGTTCTGTCGAGAAGAACATCGTCAAGGTAAATCCGATTGCAGGAACTACGAGGAGGGGAAAGGACGAGAGAGAGGACAGGATTTTGGCTGAAAAACTTTTGAGCGATGAGAAGGAAAAAGCTGAGCATGTGATGCTCGTCGATCTGGCGAGGAACGACGTTAGGAAGGTTAGCAAAGCTGGAAGCGTAAGGGTTACGATGTTCATGGAGGTTTTGAGGTATAGCCACGTGCAACACATAGAGAGCGAGGTTGTTGGAGAGCTGGATGAGGAAAAGGACATGTTCGATGCTGTTGAGGCATGCTTTCCAGCTGGGACATTAACGGGTGCACCTAAGGTAAGGGCGATGGAGATAATAGACGAGCTGGAGAGGTCGAGGAGGAGAGTTTACGGTGGATGCGTTGGCTACTTTTCGGTCAGCGGTTACGCGGATATGGCCATAGCGATTAGGATGGTCGAAATGGACAGGGTTTGCAGGGTTAGAGCTGGAGCTGGAATAGTTGCGGATTCAAAACCAGAGAAGGAGTTCCTTGAGACCGAGAACAAGATGAGGGCGGTTATGAAGGCCTTAGGGGTGGTCGAATGATAGTTTTGATAGACAACAGAGACTCGTTCGTTTGGAATTTGGCTGAATACGCTTCGATATTTACGAAGGTGAAGGTCTTACCGAACACGGTGAGTTTGTCCGAGATTAAAAAGCTCGATCCAGACGGCATAATTCTGTCTCCCGGCCCCGGATCGCCAGAGAGTAAGAGGGACGTTGGTGTAAGTCCAAAGGTCGTTTTGGAAATGGATACACCTATTTTGGGTGTTTGTTTAGGTCATCAGATAATAGCCCACGTCTTCGGTGGGAAGGTTGGTAGAGTCAGACCTTTGCACGGTAAGTCGAGTTTGATAGAGCACGACGGAGAGGGGATATTTAGGGGAGTTGAGAATCCTTTGGAGGTTGGGAGGTATCACTCTCTGGCTGTTTTAGAGGTTCCAAAGGGTTTCAAGGTTTCTGCAATAGACTTGAAGGACGGAATAGTCATGGGGATAAGGAGCAAGGATGGAAGGATTGAGGGAGTTCAGTTCCATCCTGAGAGCGTTTTGACTAAGAGGGAGATGGGGCTGAAGATCATCGAGAACTTCGTTAGGTTCTGCGAGGGGTAGCATGTTCGTAAAGGTTTGCGGTATCAAGAGCTTGGAAGAGCTCGAAATCGTTGAAAAATTTGCCAACGCAACCGGAGTTGTTGTGGAGTGCAAGTCGAAGCGTAGGGTTTCAATTGAAAGGGCGAGGGAGATAATCGAAAATTCGAAGATTCCAGTTTTTCTCGTTTCGACTCTCGAAAGCTTGGAAGATTGGATTAAATTAATTGACCTAACAAATGCGAGGTTCGTTCAAGTCCATTCAGATGCAAGTCCGAAGGTGGTAGAGGGTTTGAAAGATACGGGGCTTTTCGTTATGAAGGCGTTTAAAGTTCCAAGGTCAAGCGAGAATCCTGAGAGAGAGGCTGAGAAGTTGGCTGAGATTATAGAGAGATACGACGCGGACTTGATACTCTTGGACACCGGAAGGGGCTCTGGAAAAACTCACGATCACAGGATCAGCAGGATTTTGGCTGAGAGGTTTAGAGTTGTTTTGGCTGGAGGTTTAAATCCGAACAACGTTTTCGAGATAGTAAACTTTGTTAAGCCTTACGGAGTCGATGTTTCGAGCGGTGTTGAAAAAGACGGTAGGAAGGATGAGAGGCTGATTTCGAGGTTCGTTGAGGAGGTGAGGAGGTTTGATAGAGTTCGTGGGTGAGGGGGTAGAGATAAGGCCTGAGAGGTATGCGGTCGTGAGGGTCAGGAATTTACCTAACGTTAACTGCGTTGCGATCGTTAAGGGGAAGGATTACGAGGTGGTCATGCCTGAGAGGGAGCTGGTCAAGCTTGAGAAGGTCAATGAAGTTGACACGGGTTACAGACTTTTAAAGCTGGACATAAACGTTCCCTTAGACGTCGTCGGATACATATCCAAGGTTTCGAGTGCAATGGCAAACGCCAAGATTCCCATACTGATTCTATCCCTATTCTCGGACTTGATCTTGGTGAAGGAGGAGTTTCTGGATAGGGCATTGGAGGTTTTGAAGGACTTGGGATTTAGGGTGAGGAGATGAAGTTCGGGGAATTTGGGGGGATTTACGTAGCTGAAACATTGATACAGCCTTTGAAGGAGCTTGAAAAGGCTTACGAGGAGCTTAAGGATGACGAGAAGTTTAAGGAAAAGTTGGATTACTATTTGAGAAACTACGCAGGAAGACCCACCCCTTTATACTACGCGGAAAACCTCACCAAGAAGATAGGAGGGGCTAAGATATATTTGAAGAGAGAGGATCTGCTTCACAGCGGTGCACACAAGATAAACAACACCGTAGGTCAGGCTTTGCTCGCGAAGTTCATGGGTAAGAGCAGGTTGATAGCCGAAACCGGTGCTGGACAGCACGGAGTCGCAACAGCGATGGCCGGAGCTTTGATGGGTTTGAAGGTGGACATATACATGGGTGCGGAAGATGTCGAAAGGCAGAGAACGAACGTTTTCAGAATGAAGCTCTTAGGAGCAAACGTCATACCGGTTGAAAGCGGGAGTAGGACTTTGAAAGACGCTATAAACGAGGCCTTGAGGGATTGGGTTGCAACGTTCGAATACACGCACTATTTGATTGGTTCCGTTGTGGGACCACATCCCTATCCGACCATAGTTAGGGATTTCCAGTCCGTTATAGGGAGGGAGACAAAGAAACAGATCTTAGAGATTGAAGGTTGCTTGCCAGACGTGATAGTTGCATGTGTTGGTGGTGGGAGCAACGCTATGGGAATATTCTACCCCTTTTTGAACGACGACGTTAGGCTTGTTGGAGTTGAAGCGGGAGGTAAGGGTTTGAATACTGGAAGGCATTCGGCATCCCTCTGTGCTGGTAAGAAGGGGGTTTTGCATGGAATGCTATCTTACTTCTTGCAAGATGAGGACGGGCAGATTTTGGACACTCACAGCATAGCTCCGGGTTTGGATTATCCCGGTGTGGGGCCTGAGCACGCCTATCTTAAGGAGATTGGTAGGGCTGAATACGTCGCTGTTACGGATGAAGAAGCTCTAAAGGCCTACTTGGAGCTTTCGAAGACAGAAGGGATAATCCCAGCATTGGAGAGCTCTCACGCCTTAGCCTACGCGATGAAGATTGCAAAAGATATGAGTAGGGACGAGATTATTGTTGTGAATCTCTCTGGAAGGGGAGACAAGGATTTGGGAATAGTTATGAACGCTCTGGGTGATGGTCTATGATAAACAGGAGTCTGATAACCTACGTTACAGCTGGAGATCCGAGCAAGGAGTTAACGCTCCAGTTTTTGGACGTTCTTTCCAGATACAGCGACGTCATAGAGCTTGGAATTCCGTTCAGCGATCCGATGGCGGACGGGAAAACCATAGAGAAATCACACTACAGGGCTTTGAAGTCGGGAATTAGGGTTAAAGACGTATTCGAGATCGTTGAGGATTTTAAAGATGACCACAAAACCCCGATAGTTCTCATGACCTACTTCAACCCGGTGTTCGCAAGGGGATTGGAGAACTTCGTGAGAAACGCAAGGGAGAGCGGAGTCGATGCCATGCTCGTTGTTGACCTTCCCTTGGAAGAGGCTAAGGAATACATAGACGTCTGCTACGAATACGAAATGAAAACGGTATTTTTGGCATCTCCGAACACACCGAACGACAGACTCAGGGCAATAGATGAGGCGAGCAGTGGATTCGTATATCTGATCTCCCTCTACGGGACAACCGGGGAGAGAGAAAAACTTTCGAGTTTAGCCTTTGACTTGATAAAGAGGGCCAAATCTATTTGCAGAAAGCCATTGGCTGTAGGTTTCGGAGTTTCAAAGGCCAAGCACGTTAGAGAGCTTTTGAGAGCGGGTGCAGATGGGGTAGTTGTTGGAAGTGCGATAGTCAAGCTCATAGAGGTTTACGGGGAGAAGGCGGTTGAGAAGGTTGATGAGAAGTGCAGGGAGTTGAGGGAAGGTTTGAATTTCTAACTTTTATAAAAAGTTCCAAATATTCCTTTCGGCAACTTGTATATCAGAACTATCAGGAGGGCGTAGAGAATCAGATCGTCCACACCTGCCATTCCTAAGGATTGGGCGAAGCTCGTTAAAACCATGTATTTAAGGACGTAAACGATTACCGCTCCGATTATTGCACCGTAGTATGTCCCCAAACCTCCGAGTATCGCGGAAATTATTATCAGAAGCATCAGGGAAATTCCGAAGAGATCGACACCGACCGAAAGTCTGTAAAAGGCAGTTATTCCCCCAGCGATTCCCGAGAAGAATGCGGATATTACGAAGGCCAAAACCTTGTGCTTGAAAACGTCTATGCCCAAGCTCTCGGCCAAATCGGGATCGTCTCTTATGGCCTTAAGCCTCAAACCGAACTTGCTGTTAACTATTTTGTAAATTACAATTAAGCTTGCCAAGGTGAATAGGTAGGATATGTAGAACCTCCCCTCTACAGTTCTGTGGAGTGCGTTGTTTATTCCTACGGATAATCCTTCGTAACCGCCAAAGACGTTAGGATAGATGTTAACTATCTGTATGAAAACCAGTGGAAGTATGGCTGTGACTAAAGCCAAGTAGTATCCTCTAAGCCTTAAACAGACAGAACCTATTGCCAATCCGAAGAGGGTCGATAGCATTCCTCCTACGAGAATGGACAGCCACATGTTCAAACCGTTAAGAGTTAACAAAACGGAGGTGTAGGCTCCAATACCAACGAAAACCACGTGACCCAAGTTCACCTCACCGACGTAACCAGCTACCAAATCCCAAGTTACAACATAAACAACGAAGAGGAACAAGAGCCCAATCGTAAAGAGAATCGACTTCGGAGCTACGAGGGGAATCAAAAGCGGAATCAAAGCCAGAATTATTGCCAAAGCTCTCATGTCACTCCACCCCGAAGAGACCCTTAGGCCTGACAATCAAAACCGCTATTATGACCAAGAGAGACGCCAGCTCTGACCATCTCGCATCGGAAAAGTAGCTCACCGCGGTTTGGATGTAACTTATTAGGAATGCGGACACTATACTCCCCTTCACACTACCCAATCCGCCCAAAACGACTATAGCAAATGCGACTATCAAAATCTCCAAAATCGACTCTGGATTAACGGAGTATATCTGGGCGTAGAGGACACCACCGATTCCGGCCAAAATTGAGGATATCAACATCGTGAGCATGAAAACCCTCTCGACGTTTATCCCGACTATCATCGCAGACTCGTAGTCTTGAGAAACAGCACTTATCTCCTTCCCAATCCTCGTCCTACTTATCGTGAACTCCAAAAGGACGATCAAAATTATGGCTACGATGAAAGAGAGGAGTTTCGTTGAAGTTACCTCAACTCCAAAGAAGTTCAAGCTACCCTTAAAAATCGGGGGAATTGAGACGGGGTCTTCGCCGAACGTCAAAAGTATGACCTGCTCTATCAGAAGGGCCAAGCTCAGAGTTAGCAGTATGACCATTATCTCGTTTTCCCTTATCGGTTTGACCATGAAGTAGAGCATCAAACCCAAAATTGCGGATGAAAGGATTCCAACAACTACAGACAGATAGCCCAAGTGGGGATAGAGGATGTAGGAAACGTAGGCGGAAATTGCGAAAAAGGTGCCGTGTGCGAAGTTGAATATTCTACCAACCCCAAAGGTTAATGTGAATCCGCTCGCAACCAAGGTTAGAATCCCTCCCCATATCGCACCTATAATGAGAACGGGTAGCATGCTCTGAAAAAAAGGAAGGGGTGTTAAAAAATTTACCAAACGAGTTCTCCAGTAGATATAGGTGCTACTGCAACCATGCTACCGTTCTGCCACTGGAATATCAGGTTGACGACGTAACCCTTTCCAACCACTATGTCGTGGTTCTTCGTGAAGGCTATCTTACCCCTCACCCCATCTAAGGGATTCTGCCTGTTAATCTTCTCCAAGTATTTGACGAGGACGTCTGAGTTGGTTGGGTCTTCTCCGTTCTTCTTCGCCATCTCGTAGGCCCTCTTAAATGCGTAAACCGCTTCGTAGCTCTCGTAGGCACTGTAAGCTATAGGCAAATGCCCGAACCTCTCTTTGTATTTCTTGAGGAAGTTCTCCATGTTTTCGTTTATCGGAATCGGAACTTCCGATGCCGGTGCGAGGACTATCAGCTTGTCGCACTTACCGTTCGTTTCGTTCCAGAAGTTCGGATCTACGGCTGGCAGAATCAGACCTACGACTGGAACTTTACAGCTGTCCTTCCACTGCTTTACGAAGTCTACGGCATCTCCGTGAGCTATCATCGCAACTATCGCATCCGCCTTCTTCTCTTTAACAACCGTAAACACGTCGTCGAAGTTGGTCTTATCTGGCGGAATGGCTATATCATCTACAACCTCGTAACCGTTCTTAGCTAAGAGGTCTTTAAGCTGGGAATCTATGTCTTCGACCCACTTGGCCTGATCCCTTACTATAACGACCTTCTTAACTCCGAGCTTTTCCCTTAGAAGGTTCAGTCCTTCGATTATGGATGGCGCGAAGGTTGAGGAATTTGCCTCCAACCTGAAGATGTATTTGTAGTCCTTGTAGTCCTCCGCAATCTTCTTGGTTACCGTGGGTGAGGCACACTCAACCATCCAAACCTTCTTTATCTCCGCAATCGTGTCCATGTTCGCTATGACTATACCGCTTGAGAACCCTCCTATTATCACGTTCACGTTCTCATCGTAGGCCAAGCTCCTTAAACCCTGAGCGGTAACGTCCGGCTTGAGCTTTCCATCCCTCGTTACCAAAACGAGCTTCTTACCGTCTATCCCTCCCTTTGCGTTTATCTCCTCTATCGCAAGTTTTGCACCTTCGACCATCCCCTTCCCGAACTTCAACTCCATCGGCCCTATCACTCCTATCTTTATGACCTCCTCTTTCTTAGTTTCCTTCTGGGCACATCCTATGACCAAGAGGGATGCCAAAACTATCAACACCACGAGCTTCTTCATAACCGTAGCCTTTGGAAAAGTTTTATAAGTATTGTGATTGTGTATCAAATTAACATGCTGAGGGTTGAAGGAGTTACCAAGAGGTTCGGAGCTTTAGTCGCTTTGGACAACGTAACCTTCGAAGTTAACAGCGGGAGGCTGGGGATAATAGGTCCGAACGGTGCCGGTAAAACAACCCTATTCAACGTTATTTCGGGATTTTTAAAGCCCGATTCGGGTAGGATCATCTTTAAGGGGAGGGACATAACCAAGTTAAAACCGAGCAGGATAGCGGAGATGGGTTTGATCAGAACTTTTCAGATACTGAAGGTCTTCAGGAATTTGACTGTTGAGGAGAACGTTAAGGCGGTATGCGATGATTACAGAGAAATCCTCGAAGACGTCGGTTTGTGGGAGAAGAGAAACGTTTTGGCGGGCAACCTATCTCAGGGAGAGATGAGACTTCTCGGTATAGCTCTGGCTTTGAGTAGGAATCCAAAGATGTTACTGCTCGACGAACCCTTCTCGGGATTAAGCCCGGTCGAGTGCAGGTCACTTGCGGATTACTTAAGGGATCTGAAGGTTCCCTCCATCATAATAGAGCACAAGCTTGGTGAACTCTTCGACTTGGTTGAGAGAGTAGTAGTGTTGAACTTCGGTAGGGTCATATTCGAGGGGAAGCCGAGCGAAGTTGTCGAGAACGAAGAGGTAGTTGAAGCCTATGTCGGCTCTTCTTAAAACGGAAAACGTTAAGGCATACTACGGAAAGGCGGAAATCTTGAGCGGAGTGAATGTAGAGGTAGATAGAAAGGAGGTAGTAACGATCTTAGGTCCCAACGGTGCTGGAAAGACCACCCTTATAAAATCCATACTGGGCTTGGTTAAAAGCACTGGCAGGGTTATCTTCGATGGTAGAGAAATATCCAAACTGAAACCATACGAGAGGGTCAGGCTTGGCATAGGAGTTTGTCCCGAAGGGAGGGGTCTCTTTCCGAATATGACCGTTGAGGACAACCTCCTCTTAGCTGGTAACGACTTGGATTTAGCTTACGAAATGTTTCCAAAGCTTAAAGAAAGGAGGAATCAGCTCGTTAAATACATGAGCGGTGGAGAACAGCAGATGGTTGCTATTGCGAGGGCCATAATTTCTAAACCAAAGATTCTGATTCTGGATGAGCCGTCTATGGGTCTGGCACCGAAGGTTTTGAACGAGATTGCGGAAGTCCTTTCGGAACTAAAGGATATGTTCTCTATACTCATAGTCGAGCAAAACGCCAAATTCGCCCTTAAATTTGCGGATAGAGGTTACGTTTTGGTTAAAGGGAGGATAGTTAAGGAGTTTGAAGGGGATGTTGATGTTGAAAGGTTGTATTTTACTTAAACCGATGTCTCAACAGCCGGTTTCTCCGATCTTAGAGTGTCGCTAAGAAGGCCTCGCTTTTCAAGACTGGGATGAATTAGGTGTGCCCTATATGCATAAATCTCCTCGCTCTCACACTTCAGTGCAAGGGTCTTTTAATGCAAATGTAATCGTAAAATACCTTCGGGACGAAAGAAAATCATGAAGATATACGTTGAAGGCGATAGTGCATACGTGCCTTTCACTAAGAAGATTGAAAGGATGGGTGTAGGTGTCAAAAGGGACGGGAGGATAACTCTTCACCCAATAGAGGTCCTCTACCTAGTTTTGAATAGAGGATACGAGGTGCACGGTAAAACCATAAGCGACGTTTTCAGATGGTGCTTGGAGAGATTTGAAAACTTCATGCCCTTTTACTGCGTTTACGAGGACTTGAGAAGGAGGGGATACAGGGTTAAGATACTCGAAGACGTTTTGGTTGGAAAGCACGTTTACCATCCAGTCGAGGAGGTCAAAGAGGTAAACGTCTGCGAAATCGTCAAGAGGGCGTTCGAAAACACAGTCCTTTCGGTGGTTGACGAGGAGAACGAGGTAACCTACTACAAGGTTTACGAAATCGATCCGAGGGGAAGGCAGAGGGAGGAAGAGTTCAAAGTCAAAGGAACGCTCGTAGGTGACAGGGTTTTTACGGAAGGGTTCTTACACGAGAGATACTTTTACGGTGGCTACAAGGGGGGAATGACAATACTTTCCCTACTTGAAAGCGCGTATTTGATGGAAAAGGGTATGCTCGAAGTTTATCAAGGCGATAGGAGGTTGGGATTGGAGGAGATAGTTGAGATGGGAAGGAAAAAGGATGGAAACTTCGATAGGAGGCTTGAAGTTTACAGGGATTTGAAAGAGAGAGATTTTGTCGTTAAAACGGGCTTGAAGTTCGGTAGCGACTTCAGAGTTTACGAATACGTCAGCGAAGAAATCCCTCATTCAAAATACCTCGTGAACGTATTTAGAAAACCCATACCCGCTTTCGAAATAGTTAGAGCGGTGAGGTTGGCACACAGCGTAAGAAAGACCCTTGTATTTGCCTGCAAGGATGGAGAAAGAAATAGATATATAGCGGTCGAGAGGATAAAGGTTTGATCGTATAGGCCAAACTTCAAAAATGTTTTGAATATTAAAATTCAAAAATAAAATAACAAGAAATGCTATTTTTCATCTTTTGAGTAATATCTTAAATCCGCAAAGTATTTATTATACCATCTCTAAAGAGATATTGGCGATACGTATGCGATTTAGATAATTCTGAGGTGAGAAGATGGCCGAAGAAGAGCCGAGAATTGGAGTTTACATTTGCCATTGTGGAGAAAACATAGCTGGAGCGGTGAACATTGAGGAGGTCAAAAAGTTTGCCGAGAAGTTACCCAACGTAGTTCTCGTGAGAGACTACCTCTTCATGTGCTCCAATCCGGGACAGGAATTGATCAAGCAGGATATAAGAGAGGGTAAGATCAACAGGGTTGTTGTCGCTGCGTGCACACCGAGAACTCACGAGCCGATATTCAGGAGGGCTTTGGAGGATGCGGGACTGAACAAATACTTCTTCGAGATGGCGAACATCAGAGATCAGGACTCTTGGGCTCACTGGCATGAAAAGGAGAAGGCTACCGAAAAGGCGAAGCAGATAATAGCTGCCGCGGTTGCTAAAGCGAGACTGCTTGAGCCTCTGGAAGACAGATACGTAGATCTGACCCAGAAGGTCTTGGTAGTGGGAGGAGGAATAGCGGGTATATTCGCAGCTCTCGATATAGCAAACGCTGGTTACAAGGTTTATCTCGTTGAGAGGAATCCTTCAATAGGAGGAAACATGGCCAAATTGGACAAGACGTTCCCAACGAACGACTGTTCGTCGTGTATCTTGACCCCGCTGATGGTCGAAGTTGCAAACCATCCGAACATAGAGCTCCTAACTTATTCCGAAGTTGAAGATGTGGAGGGAACCGTTGGCAACTTCAAGGTTAAGGTTAGGAAGAAGCAAACTTGGGTCGATTGGGACCTGTGCACGGGCTGTGGTGCGTGCACGAACGTTTGTCCACCCAAGGCGAGAGTTCCAGACGAGTTCAACGAGGGATTGAGCAAGAGAGGTGCAATATACATACAGTTCCCGCAGGCTGTGCCAAAGAAGGCCGTTGTAGATATAGATGCGTGCATCAAGTGTGCGGGTAGAGAGTTCGGAACTGAGCCGAGGAAGACCAAAGACGGAAAACCAATTCTCGCCCCTTGTGAGAAGGTTTGTCCTACAGGAGCTGCGGACAGAACTAAGCCGAGGAATCCAGAAGGAGAGGTAGTCGAATTGGATGTCGGAGCGATAATACTCGCCACGGGTTACAAGGTTATGGATAAGAAGCACTTCAAGGAGTTCTCTCCAGACTCACCGAACGTGATTACCGCAATGCAGATGGAGAGGTTGATATCTTCAACAGGTCCGACTGAAGGTAAGCTCATAGTTCCATCTGACATACCGAAGTATCTGGAGTGGAAGAAGAAGGTTGAAAAGGGAGAACAGGTCGAGTTGGACGCGAGAAAACCGCACAGAATAGTTTACGTTTCGTGCGTTGGTTCGAGAGACGATAGGTTCCACAGCTACTGCTCAAGGGTCTGTTGTATGTATATGGTCAAGCAGGCCATGCTTCTGAAGGAGAAGTATCCCGACTTGGACATATACATCTTCTTCATAGACGTTAGAACTCCCGGTAAGGACTTCGACGAATACTACATGAGGGCAAGGAGATTGGGTATAAAGGTTATCAAGGGTAAGGTAGGTGGAGTGCAGAGATTGCCAGACGAAAGGCTCTGGGTTAGGGGTTACGATGCGGAACTGGGCAAACCTGTTGAACTGATTGCGGATCTCGTTGTCTTGGCCACTGCAATAGAGCCGAGCGACGGAACCTTCGAACTGGCGAGGAAGCTTGGAATCACGTGCGGTGAGGAAGGGTTCTTGAAGGAGAGACATACAAAGCTCTACCCGGTTGACACCATGACCGAAGGTGTGTTCATAGCTGGATGCGCCCAAGGGCCAAAGGACATTCCAGATTCGGTCGCTCAAGCTAAAGCAGCTGCAGCTTCAGCCATGTCACTGCTTGCACCGGGCAAGATGAAGGTCGAAGCTTTGGTTTCGGAGGTTGACAAGGAGAAGTGCTCGGGCTGTGGAATATGCGTTCCTCTCTGTCCATACGGTGCGATAAGCATGGTCAACTACAACGGCAAGATGAGGGCGGACATAAATCCGGCACTCTGCAAAGGATGTGGAGTCTGTGCCGCAGCTTGTCCAAGTAAGGCGATAAAGCTACACGGATTCACGTTCGAGCAGGTTTTGGCTCAGGTTAGGACCTTGGCTAAGAGAGGGGTTGTGGAGGTGTTATGACATGGAGATGATGGAAGAGGGTGTTCCCCCAGTTATTAATTTATCTAAGTTGGCCGAGAGGGAAGAAACGGAGTTGGAGAAGAAGGTAGCGGAGATAATAAAGGAGTTGGGTGCGGAAAGGATAATGTATTGCATGCAATGTGGAGCTTGCGCTTCCATATGTCCCTTGGCAAAGACGGGATTCGAATGGTACAACAAAAAACTGATAAAGGCATTGATAGTCGGTTTGAGAGACGAGCTTTTGGACGATCCGACACCTTGG
This sequence comes from Archaeoglobaceae archaeon, assembly GCA_027036775.1. Classification (GTDB taxonomy): domain Archaea; phylum Halobacteriota; class Archaeoglobi; order Archaeoglobales; family Archaeoglobaceae; genus Archaeoglobus_B. Next base: position 14,127 of record JALWDS010000039.1, read on the forward strand.
GCGTGCGTTGCCTGCAACAGATGCACCGAAGTTTGTCCGAGGAGGGTTTCACCGTTCGAAGTCATGTTCGCCATGAGAAGGCTGATGGCGGAAGAATACGCCATCGGTTCCTTGGCAATTGAGGGGTTGAGGGCCTTATACGAATACGGCCACGCGGTTTACATGACGGGAAGAGAGGCGAGAAAAAAGGTCGGTTTGCCGGAGAAACCACCTTCAACCGAATCCGATCCCAAAGCGTTAGAAGATTTGAGGAAGATTCTGAAGCAGACCAAACTTGCGGATCTCGGTTTAATTCCCATGGAGTGAGGTGGTGTTTATGATGGCCGAAACCGCAAAGGAAGAGAAGAAACTCAAGTTTGGGTTGTTTCTGGGCTGTAACATACCTTTCAGCAGACCGGACGTGGAGGTTTCAATGAGAAGCATATTCCCAGCTTTGGGAGTTGAGCTCGACGACCTGCTCGGGCAGTCGTGCTGTCCCACTTGGGGAACCATGCCTTCGATCGACGTGGTGGGATGGTGTGCGGTAGCTGCGAGGAACTTGGCTTTGGGTGAGGAGAAGGGAATAGACCTCATTACGGCCTGCAACTCATGCTACGGAAGTTTAAACGAGGCGAGGCACAAGATGTTAACAAATCCGGAGATTCACAGGAAGGTCAACGAAATACTGGCTACGATAGGGAAGAAGTATGAAGGAAAAGCCAAGTGCAGACACGTCGCATGGGTGATATACAAGGACATAGGTTTGGAGAAGCTGAAGGAGAGCTTGAAATACACGTTGGACGGTATCACTGTTGCAGTCCAACCCGGATGCCACTTCCTATGGCCGTCCGAGATATATCCAGACAGAGAGAAGGACCCGTTCAATCCCGTGGTTTTGAGGGAGATATGCGAGGCGATGGGGGCCGAAGCTCCTCACTACTCCAAGTTGATAGAGTGCTGTGGAATGGGTGCTTTGAGGAGCACAGACCCAGAGAAGTCGTTCATACTCGTAAGGGAGAAGATGGAGAACATAAAGGAGGAGATAGATGCGGATCTAATAGTCACAACATGCTCCTCTTGTCTGATACAGCTTGACGACGCTCAGGAGAGGTTAAGGAAGGAAGGAAAGCTGAACTTCAGCATTCCGGTTATGCACCTCGTTCAGGTAATAGCCCTTTGCATGGGCTTCGATCCAGAAAAAGTGGCCGGAATTTGTGTCACTCCAAGGGATGAGATTATTAAGAGAATTTTGGAGAATAAGAGGTGATCTTTATGGGTGAGGAGTGGGAGCCGAACATAATCTGTATAGCATGCAACTGGTGCACGTATCAGGCTGCGGACATGGCGGGGAGTTTGAGATACTCGTATCCGCCAACGGTGAAGATCGTGAGGGTTCCATGTAGCGGTAGGGTAGAGCCAGAGTTCGTGGTTGAAGCTTTGATAAATGGGGCTGACGGTGTGATAATAGGCGGTTGCCATCCCGGGGATTGCCACTACAAAGAAGGCAACTACAAGGCTTTGAGAAGGTTCAAGATGTTGAAAAAACTGCTTACCGAGTTGGGAGTTGAACCGGAAAGGGTCAGACTGGAGTGGATCAGCGGTTCGGAGGGATTGAAGTTTGCAGAGGTCATGACGGAGTTTGACGCTACAATTAGGAAGTTAGGCCCGTTCAAGAGGTGATAGAATGGCTTTGAAGCTCGCCTACCTTTTGGTTGGAGGATGTGGCGGTTGCGACATGGCCATAGTGGATCTATCAGAAAAGCTCGTCGATGCTTTGGAGCATTTAGAAATAGTTTTCTGGGCACCTACGGTTGCAGACGTCAAATACAAGGACTTGGAGGCTATGCCAGACCAATCGATCGATCTCGGTTTGATTTCTGGAATGGTTAGGAACAAGGAGAACGAGCACCTCGTTAAGGTGATGAGGCAGAAGTGCAAGGTAATAGTCGCTTTCGGAGCTTGTGCGTCTCTCGGAGGAATCCCGGGAATGGCAAACCTGCACGAAAACAGGGAACTGTTCGAGAACGCCTACGTGAAGTGTATGAGTGCGGACAATCCGGACGGTGTAACTCCACAGCCCGTTAGCAAGGAGGGCGATTTCGAGTTAACTTTGCCAGCATTCTTGGACAAGGTAAGGCCTATAGACGAGATAATAGATGTGGACTACTACGTTGGCGGATGCCCACCTCATCACGATCACGTTGCGAGGATAGTTGAAGCAATCGTTACAGGAAACCTACCGCCCAAGGGCTCTTGGTTGACAATGGGAAAGGCTGTATGTGACGTCTGTCCGAGGAATCCAGCGTTGAAGGGTGAAAAGAGAGAATACGTAAAGGAGGTTAAGAGGATGCACGAGGGTATTCCAGATGAGGAAACGTGCCTACTCCAGCAGGGTTACCTCTGTTTGGGACCGATAACGCAGGGTGATTGCGGAGCTCTGTGCACGAAGGTCAACATAAGGTGTGCCGGCTGTGGTGGACCAATCCCGCCAACGTGGGACTTCGGATTGAGGGCGATAAGTGCCATAGGTGCCATACTCGATAACGAAAACGTCGTAGATGAGCTCTTAAAGAAGTATCCAAACTTGACGAAGATGCTCTACAGATACTCACTACCCAAGGCCCTGTTGAAGAAGTGATTTTTATGCACATATTTGAAAAAATTTTTAGAAGGGGGGTGAAAGGTGTGAGGAAGATTGAGATCGAACCCATGACCAGGTTGGAGGGTCACGGTAAGATAGCCATATTTTTGGACGATAAGGGAAACGTTGCGGATGCGTTTTATCAGATAGTCGAGTTTAGGGGATACGAGACCTTCCTAAGGGGATTGCCAATCGAAGAGGTTCCAAGAACGGTCTCCACGGTTTGCGGTGTTTGTAGGGCGGTGCACTTTACCGCTTCAACAAAAGCGAGCGACGGAGTTTTCGGAGTGGAACCGACGGAAACCGCCAAAAAAATCAGGGAGCTCTTCTTGAACGCCCACTACGTTGAGGACCACTGCGCAATACTCTACGCCTTGGGTCTTCCAGACTTCGTCGTTGGAATTGAAGCGGATCCGGCGGAGAGGAACCTCATAGGACTTATAAAGAAGGTCGGAGTTGACGTCGGTAAAACAGTCTTGAAGAAGAGGTTCGCTGCTGTTAAGGTTCTTGAGATGCTCGGAGGTAAACCAAACCATCCAGTTGCCGGATTGCCGGGAGGGTGGTCGAAGAGGATTACAGAAGAAGAGAGAAAGGAGATAGAGAGTTTAGCTAAGGAAATGGTCGAGTTAGGAGAGATGACGCTACAGATATTCGAGGACGTGATACTCAAGAACGAAAAGATGTTGGAGCTGATAACCGCAGACTACTACAGAGTTGTGGTCAACTATCTGGGAACTGTCGACGACGGGGGTAAGGTTAACTACTACGACGGAACTCAGGTTGGAATAGATACGAAGGGGAACGAGCTCTTCAGATTCAGGGGCAAGGAGTATCTGAACTACATAGCGGAAAGGGTCGTTCCATGGAGTTACGTTAAGATGCCATACTTCAAGCAGTTGGGATGGAAGGGATTCGTTGACGGAGAAGGAACGAGTCTATACAGCGTAGGACCTTTGGCGAGGTGCAACATAGGTGAGATGAACACGCCAAAGGCCAAGGAAGCTCAGGAGAAGATGTTCGACGTTTTGAAGGAAAGACCAATCCACTACATAATGGCATACCACTGGGCTAGAGCCATAGAGCTATTAAATGCAGCTGAAAGAATACTCGAGCTATCTCAAGACCCGGAGATAACGAGTCCAGACGTTAGAGCGGAGCTCGGAGAGGTCACAGGGGAAGGTGTGGGTATAATTGAGGCACCACGTGGAACCTTGATACACCACTACAAGACGGATGAAAACGCGATAGTTACCGAAGCTAACCTGATAGTTGCAACAACTCACAACCACGCACCCATAAACATAGCGATAAAGAAGGCTGCACAGCATTTCATAAAGGAGAACAAGGAGATAAACGACAAGCTCCTGAACTACATAGAGATCGCATACAGACCCTACGATATCTGTCAAGCCTGTGCCTCCCATGCATTACCGGGGAGGTATCCTATTGAGGTAACGATATACGACAGCGAGGGAGAGATCGTAAAGGTTCTCAGAAACTTCTAATTTTTTATGAAAGCGATAGTAATAGGTATCGGTAACCCTTTTTTAAAGGACGACTCAGTCGGTTTGAGAATCGCTGAAGAGGTCGGAAGGAGGTTGAAAGTTAAGGTGGATTTCTTGACTAACACGGATTTCGACGTAATAAACAAGATTCTGGGATACGATCTCGCAGTGATAGTTGATGCCATAGAGAACAGAGGAAATCCGGGAAAAATTCACGTTTTGTGCGTTGAAGACTTGTTCAGAGGTTACAAGTTCAGCGGAACTCACAGCTTGGATTTGGCTACGAGCATAAAGATAGGCTACGAGATATTCGGCAGTGAAATGCCGAGGGACGTAAGGATCGTTGCAGTAGAGGTCGAGGAGATAGATTTTGGTTACGACTGTTCGGAGAGCGTAAAGAGGGCTATACCTAAGGCCGTAGAGGTAATTGAAAGGTTACTGAAGGAACATCTTGAGAACCTCAACCAACTTCCAGCAGATCAAAAGCTTTGAAAACTCAATGGCGTTTACGTATTCCGACTCTATCTCCAGTTCACCGTAACCGATCTCGTTTTGCAGAGATTCGAACAGAGATTTGAATATCTCGACATTTAGAAATCCGTCTATGTCTATGAAGCTTGCCTTTTCCGAATAGTAGTAATCCGAAAAGAATCCTATCGAAAAGTCCCTCTCACTCGCTTTAACGAGGTCGGATAGGTCGATGTTTAGGCTTATGGATTCGAGGGGTATCTCGGTTCTCTTCATAATAAGTCTGACCTTGTAAACCTCTTCAACGGAATCAACGAGATACTTTATCCTCTCGGTGCTTTGAATCGAGCTCGGCAGTATCTTTATGACGACATCCGCGTATATCTTCTGAAAGTCTATGTATCTCTTGTAATCTGGCTCCCTCCTTATTATCTCCTTTACGACCTTCTCCCTATCGTAACCCCTCTTCTCCACGTCCCTCTTTATCTTCCACTTCCTCTTTATGTATCTCGCCGGATCGACGAATATCTTGAAGTCTATGTGGTCCCTGATTCCGTCGTAGAGGGTGTGCAGTCCCTCAACTATGACGATTGGTGTGGGTTCGAAATCTACCCACTCCCCAAAGGTCCCAGTTCTGTGATCGTAAGTTGGTTTCTTTATCTTTTCACCCCTCTTCAACATGTATAGGTGGGTTTCGACGAGCTTGAGGTTGTTGGCCGAAGGGTGTAAGGGTGTTATTCCCAACTTTTCCCTCATCTCCCTGTCGTAAACGTGATAGTCGTCGAGGGTTATGTGGCTGACAACATCCTCTCCGAACATCCTCTTTATGCCGTTTGCAAAAGTCGTTTTACCAGAACCGCTATCTCCAGCTATACCGACTATAAAGACCTTATCGGACTTGAGCAACTTCTCCTTAAGCATGAAGGTTGTTACTCAATGGAAGCTTTAACGTTAGCGAAAGCTTAATTAAGCTAAGTCAGTTTGATACACACTGTCAAAATGAGGTTGCTGATATTTGGAGTGGGGGGAATGGGAAGGTTCTTCAAAGAGTTCTTCAAAGTTAGGGGATACTACGTAAAGGGTTACGACGTGATAAAAGATAGGAGCGATGTCGATTTAAAGGATATATCGGAATTCGACGTGATTTTCGTTTGCGTTCCGATGGAGAACGTCAAACATGCACTCGAAGACGTAAAGAGATTCGCAAATCCAAATGCCTTGTTGATAGACATCTCAACGATTAAATCCGATATACTCCCCTTGTTCGACGAATGCGGTTTCGACTACATGAGTCTGCATCCGATGTTCGGACCAAAGAGCGACATAGGTTTGTCGAACATAGTGGTCGTTCACAGGTCTGGAAGGAAGGAGGAGGAGGTCATACTTGAGGAGTTCAAAAGGGCTGGAGCCTTGATAAGCTACCTTCCAAGGGAAAAACACGACGAGATAATGGCGGAGATACAGGGATTGAGTCACTTCATGCTCTTAGGTCTTGCAGATTATTTGAAGGAGAGGGGAAGGGAGTATTTGAAGTATGCTTCACCCATATTCTGCGTTCTCTACAAACTCTCCTCAAGGATAATTTCCCAAAACTGGAGGATGTATCTTAAAATTCAGAAGAACGCTAAAGAGGTGCGAAGGAACTTTTTAAAACATCTAATGGAGCTCAACGATAGAATTGAAAGTGAAAGAGAGTTCAAAAAGATCTTCGAGGATTTGAGGGAATTCTACATGGATAGGGGCGAGAGCACCATAATACTCGACTCATACAAGGCAACTCTCGATGTAAACAGCCTTGAACTTCTTAGAGGATACATAAGGGCCTTGGATTCCCTCATACTAAGACTTATAGAGAGGAGGGTTGAGAGCGGTAAGAAGATTGCTTTGATCAAAAAGGAGAGGAACGAGCCGATAGAGATCAGCGATGTGGAAGAGATAAAGATAAGGGATCTGATTGCAAAAACCAATTTGAATCCCGTTCTTATTCACAGCATCTTCGAAAAGATAATGACGTTAACCAAGGAGGAGGAGTATAGGTTACTCGGTGTTGGAAAGAGACTCGCCATACTCGGCCCTATGGGTAGCTTCAGCGAGGAGATGGCCCTGAAACTTGTGGGATCGAGATTGCCTTTGGTGTATTGCAAGACTACGAACGAGATAATAAAGGCCGTTGAGAAAGGTAAAGCCGATTACGGGCTTGTTCCGATTGAGAACTCCATAAACGGGACGGTTTTGCCAGTTTTAGATGCCCTATTGAGTTCCAATGTGGAGGTTTTCGGGGAGTGCGAGTTGGACATAACTCACTGTCTAACGGCCAAGAGGGAGATACCGTTGAAGGAAATCAAAGTCGTTTACTCGCACCCCCAAGCGGTGGCTCAGTGTATAAACTTCATAAGCAACTACCTTCCGCACGTCGAAATAAGATACACAACTTCCACAAGCGATGCGATTGAGATGTTGGACGAAAATTCAGCTGCTATAACATCGGAGTATGCGGCGAGGCTTTACAAACTCTGCATACTTAGGAAGGAGATACAAGACGTTAAGGACAACGTAACGAGGTTCTATCTCGTAAGGAGGAAGGGCGGTGAAAGGAGGGGTAAGGTTACCGCAATGTTCTTCGGAGTTGAAGATAGGGTTGGGGCTTTGAAGGACGTTTTGGAGGTCTTTTACCGCAAGGGTATAAACATGAGAAAGCTTGAATCGAGACCGGCGAAAACTGGATTGGGAGACTACGTATTTTTTGTGGAAATTGAAAAAGCTTTGAACGAAGAAGACTTGAGAGATTTGAGGGACGTAACGACCTTTTACAAGATAGTTGGTGTCTTCGATAGAGTTGAAAGCCTCAACCTCTTTACAGTTTGATTAGTATAGCGTTAATGAAGTGCGGGAGATCCTTCCCGTCTCAGGGGGGAACGGGGCACGTCAATCTTTCGTATGCAACATTATAAGTTTCTACTCCTAATTCATCTACGAACACGCGTTTCCCAAGAGGGCAAACGTTAAATCAGATCGTGAGGAATCCCAAAAGGAATCCCAGTATAGCTCCCGTATTTATAAAAGGCAAACCAGCGTGGGCCTTCTTGAACCTCTCCGCAAAGATTAGAAGGGCGAGGAGTCCTAAAGAACCACCGATCAATGTAGTTAAAGCGGGTAGCTTTATACCGAAAAAACTGGGAGCCTTTAGGAAGGTTTGAGCGGAAACAGTCAGTATGTTTGGTATGACCACATCACCCACACCGAGCATGGTCGGTTTGTCGTCCGTTGGAACCACGAATAGGAGGGGTAACTTCAAGTCCAGTATGCTTTCGGCAAGATCGAGCATGTGCTTGGTTTTGTAAACCGCAAGAAAGTCGTAGATTGCGAGAACTATCAAGAGCAGTATCGCTGGAAGGGGTTCCAAGCTTATACCGAACATCGCGGTGATACCGCACGCCAAAAAGAATGCGGAAACGTCGATCGTGACACCGTTAGGTTTCTTCATCAAGGCCAATAGTATGATTAGAGATGGCAAAATTGAGAGGTAACCTAAGAAGGGGTAAAACACGTAGAATGCGGAAATTAGGAGGAGTGAATACATGATCAACTTCAGGACGATTTTATTTCTTGCAAGAATCAAAACTACGGCGGTAAATAAGATTATAGCGAAGAAGTATAGGATGGAGTTTGTGGGATCGGAAGGGTTTTCAAAAACCTTAACGTTTGCGGATTCGTAGGAGGGAGAGAACAGCATTGCGGTTAGACCGACAAGAACGAATATCAACACCAAAAAATATCGGATAAAACCACCTCCTCAAACGTTGTATTTTATGTATATCTTCTCACCTCTAAGCATAGCCTCCTTTAGCATCTTACCAGCCTCCTTATCCTTTCTAATCTTTATCGTTCCCTTTCTACTAACCGCCACCGTAAAGAGATAATCCCCGTCCGCGTAAATCTGAACGGTCTTGCCCTCCAAACCCTTGGCGTGTATTACGTAGTGTTTTGTGTCCTCCTCAACCTTCGCTTCAATCGTAACCTCCTCGTGAAGGGGTTCAACCTCAAGCTTTATCTTTAGCTCCTTCTCTATGTTCTTAATTCTCCTACCTCTCCTCCCGAGTAAACGAGGTATCTCTTCCTCTGGAACCTTTACAACCGCTCTGGTATTGCTCAAAACCTCGACCTCGTATCTCGAAACGTATCTGCGAATAACCTCCTCAATTGCCCTCTTTATCTCCTCAAGGTTCTCCTCCTCTATGGGCATTACAACGACCTGCTCGCCGTAGGTGTATATCTCGTATTCAACCCTCTTGGTTTCGAAATCTATGACTTCGATAACGGGTCTCGCCAGGTCCTCCTCCGTCATACCGTAGGGAACCTTAACCGTAAAGTTCAGCTCGTAAACCTTCTTTATCTGACCGGCATCTATGAATACGACCGTATCGACGACTTGCGGTATTATACCCAGCTCAACCCTACCTATCAACCTCTGAATTGCATCTATCGCCCTTGTAGCGTGAGTTACACCTATCATTCCCACACCGGCTAAACGCATGTCCGCAAAGACTTGGAAGTCCGACGTTCTCCTCAACTCGTCGTATATCGTGTAATCGGGTCTTACGAGGAGAAGTATATCTGAAGTCAAGCTCATGTCACCTTCGAGCGGAGCGTATTGGGTTATCTCGTCTCTAACCATCAGATCCCTTGGACTCTCCATGGTTTTAACCACGTAGCCCATCTCCATGAGGTAGTTCGCAACGCTTGCAGCGAAAGTTGACTTACCTGCTCCCGGGGGTCCTGCAATGAGAATACCTCTCTGCTTCTCGACGAACCTCCTTTTGAGTTCCTCACTGATTCCATACTCCTCAAGCGTAACTCTCGCGATGGGTCTTACTGCGGTAATTTCCATTCTATCCGCAAACGGTCTTTCCGCAATTGCAATCCTTAGGTCTCTAAGCTGAACGACCGTGCAACCCTTCCTTTCGATTTCGATGCTACTCTCCTCATCTATTCTCGCAATCTCAAGTATTTCGTGTGCAATTTCCTGAAGTTCCTCAAGGGTCATCGGTTCCTCCCTAATCCTGACGAGTTTCAGCTGTCCAATCCTACCCCTCTTAGCGAAAGGAGGAACGCCTTCCCTCAAGTGAACGCTTGCAGTGTCGGGTGTGAAGAACTTCATTATCTTTGTCTCTTCGGGTTTTACAACTTCCTGCTGGAGGTAAATTGCCTCTATACCCTTGGCAATCGCAACGTAGTATTGAACCCTATCGCAGGTTATAAGTATAGCCTTCTCCTCCTCCGCAATCTTTCTGATCATGTTGTCAATTTCACCGCTTTTAGCGAGTCTGATTTGCTCAATGGTAGGCCTTTCACCTAAAAACAGGACATCGAAACCCTTTTCTTCTGCAATTTCCCTTATCCTTTTAACCTCTTCCAAACCTTTGAATCCGGTCATTCTACCCCTGTTCGCCTGTGCCTCCAACTCCGCTATTGCCGGCTCTGGTATTATGATGGTTCCAGCTATCTCACCGCTTTCGAGCATCCTCGAAACCCTTCCGTCAATCAGAGCACTCGTATCGACGACATACTTCACAACCTTTGTTTTTAGAGAAAATACTTAATACTTTTGCAGTTGAGATATATGCTATGTGATAACACACGAAGCACCCACCCCTTTATTTCCTGTGGAAACCACCATGGTATCTACGCCCCAAACGAATTTAAACACTTTAAAAGCACGTAAACATTAATAATATTATAAAAATTATTAGCTGAAAAGATAGACACTTTGATTTGCGAAAAGAAAAAACGGGTAGTGTGATAGAAGCTAAGCGAGCAATTGGAATAGAGAACCACTATTTTAGAATAATATGGACAAAAATAAATAAAACAACAGAACTAAAACAACAAAACAACAAGTTACTCTTCAACGGTTAACTTTTCGAGTAGGCTTGAAAGGTTCCAAATCAGTGTTCTTACGTGCATAGGCAAGTTTGGATCGGCTGACAGATCTTCGAGTGTGGATATTGCCGTAGCTGCCTTTACCGCTATATTTTCTCTATCATTTAAAAGGTCGTTCTTTATCTCGCTTGCAACCCTCCTAACGTTTCTTGGAACGGAATCGTCCTGAATTATTCTATCGAGCGTATCTAACACAGCTTTCAAGACGTCTTCCATTTCTTACCACCTCTCAAAACCGAATCTTTTATAACCACTATTGAACATCCATTTATTGTGGAGGATAAAAGTATTTCGGAAGCGGTAGAGCTACTATACAAGGGTGCAAAGATGTTGGCACACCATTGTAACGAGTGTGGAATGCCATTGTTTCAGTATGAAGGTAAAATCTTGTGTCCCTCTTGTAAGAAGCTCTTCAAACTTGAAGAGAATGGTGCTGTTCCAGTGAATGAAGAGAAAAGCTTAAATAAAGTAGAAAAAGAAAAGTGCGAAGGAAAGGAAGATAAAGAAAGGATAGAAAAAGAGAAAAAGGTAGAGGTAACATCAATAAATGAA
>JALWDS010000040.1 GCA_027036775.1 Archaeoglobaceae archaeon
GCCTTCAAATGTTCCTCACCCTTAAGGAAGATGGCTATTAAAATCGAACTAACCACGGGCAACCACATCATTATCGAGAAGACGAAGTGCATGCTGTCGATGAATCCCTCGAAGAGACCTACAAGGGGAAGGGGTGAAACCTTAACCGCAAACAACTTCATCATCGCAACCGTCCCCGGATCGGGAACGATGTTTTCGTATCCCGGAAGATACCTCTTCATGTTCTGTGTTATCAGAACTCCTCCAACCGCAACACCCATCGCCTGAGCTAAGGTGTTTATGGACCTGATGGTTCCGTTTGCCATTCCAGTCTTTTCTGGTGGGACGAGGGACATCGCAACGTTGAAGGCCGGAGAAGTCAAAAGTCCCATCCCAATTCCCATGGGAGAAAGCATTGCAAAGAACTCCCAGTAACCCACGTTCAGCTTAACGTTCGTCATGTTGAACATACCCAGTGCGAAGAGGATTGGCCCAAGACACATCATGTATTTCGGATTGATCCTGTCGCTCAACCTTCCAGCGAGAGGTGCCACGAACGTGTTCATTATCGGGATGGCGATCATCCAGTATCCCGCTTCTTCAGCACTCAAACCCTTCAACCCCTGAAGGAAGTATGGGATTACGAAGAATGATGAGGAAATCCCGAAGAATATTATGAACGTCGAAATCACAGATACTGTGAAGTTTCTGATTCTGAAGAGGCTCAGGTCGAGGATGGGATGATCGTAGTTCAGCTCTCTCACCGAGAATACTATCAGATACGGGATGGATACCGCAAAGCACGCGAGTGTCTTTTGATTGTCCCACCCCCAGTTCTGCCCCTCTATTATTCCGAGGGTTAAAGAGCCCAGACCTATCGCAAGCAATACCGTTCCAGCGAGGTCTATGGGAACTCTCTCCTTCGGAGTTAGGGGTGGGAGGAGTAGGAGAGACAGAAAGATTGACGTGATTCCTATAGGAACGTTCATGTAAAAAACCCAGTGCCAGCTCAGATGTGTCGTCAGCCACCCACCTATTATCGGACCCAAAGTGAAGCTTGACGCTATGAGCATTGCGTTGACACCCATTGCTGTCCCCCTCTCTCCCGGTGGAAAAATCTCCGTAACCATGGCCAAGCTGTTACCGCTGAGTATCGCCCCTCCAAAGGCTTGAACGATCCTCGACGCTATTAGAGATCGAATGCTCCAAGACTGAGCACTCAAAAAGCTACCCAACGTAAATATCGCCATGCCGAAGGCGAAGTATCTGTCCCTCCTAACCATGTCACCTATCCTTCCAGCCAAGACGAGTAGAACTACCATGGTCAACGTGTATGCGTTGAGAACCCACTGCAAATCGGACATCTTCGCGTGAAAGTCCTCCGCAATCCTTGGAAGTGCGACGTTTAGAACGCTGACGTCCAATAGAACCATGAAGAGTCCCAGACTTACGGGTATGAAAGCCAACCAGTTCTTGATCATTTCAACCTTCTCCTCCCGAACTTCAACCCCGCAAAAACCGCCACCGCTATCAGAACGGTTGCGGTGATCGTGACGGGATTTATAAGGGGAACCTCCTTAACCTCAAGGGATACTGTTACGGGATTCGACTCGTGAGTGTAACCTTCAAAGTCGTCGTATCTAACCCTCACGGTCGCTGGATAGTAGCCCGAACAAGCATCCTTATCCACGTCAACCTTGAACTTGGCGATTGCGACTTCTCCGGGCTTTAAAGTCCCTACAAAATACAAACCGGGCTGGGATTTTCCCATCAAACTCGCGAGAGAAGAAGTTCCAGCTATCGTTAAGGGGTTCGAAACGGACAGCTCCACCACGCAGTTGTAGGCGGTCAAGTTCCCCACGTTTCTTATCTCGACGAACACGTAACCAGTCTTGTCGGGATACAAGTCGCTTTTGACCGAAACAACCTCGAAGTAAGCCCTTCTCGATTTTATCAAGACGGGTATCTCAACGACACTCGTCAAACCCTCCGCATTGCTAAGATCGTATCTTTCAATCATGTAAAGCTTATACGAACCGCTTGCAACCTCGCTCGAAACCCTAACTCTGAACTTAACGACCTCAACCTTTGAAGGGCCCAACTTCTCTAAGTAGTATGTTGTGCTTAAGGGGACTGCGAACTTCGTGGGAACTATCGAGAATTCCACGTTCTCTAAATCCGATTTCAGATTGTTTTTAACGTAAACGTTTAGATCTCCGCTCATCCCCACCGCCAAGTTTGATTCGACCCTCACGACCCTTAAGGGAGAAGAGTCCACCTTAACCTCAACGTAGTGCTTTCCGCTCAAAACCTCGTCTCCCAAACCGTTCCTATACTTCAAAACTATGTATCCCCTATAGTAACCCCTCGGTGCGAGGGATTCCACGTAGAACGTAACGACCCTCTTTTCCCCCCTCTTCAGGTTTCCCACGTAAGGTGTGTTTTCCGCTTTAAGTAGGGGGCTGTCGAAGGAAAGGATCGCAACCGCATCTCTAACGTCTTTACCCAAGTTTTCAATTTCGACCTTTAAGAAACCCACAACGGGCTTCTTCAACCCTTTCGGAGAAGTTAGAAGTTCCTCTACTTTTTCGACGTAGAAGAGGTCGCGGTTTTCAACCTTCAATCCGACAGTCTTTGAAACTACCATTCTAACGTTGTCGGAAGTCCTAAAGGATAAAATCAGCTCAGCCGGATAGCTCTGATTCAGAGCACCCCCCATCACGTAAACCTTGAATTTGGCACTCGCAGTTTCATCAACATCCAAGTCTCCGAGATAAGTTGTCGTAGCCTTCGGATTGGGCTTTAAGGGTGGTGACGCCTTCAAAGTCAAAGTTGCGTTGTGTATCTCGAACCTCCCAGTGTTCTTTAGGGTAACTTCAACTGCGCCCTCCCTACCGACTTCGAGCGAAGATTCAACCTTCAAAACGCTGAAGTCGTAATCCCTCCTTGTTACGTTCACCTTAACGTATTCGACGTCAACTTCATCCGAATAGGAGAGCGAAACTCCAGAAGGTGTTTGAGTGACCCTTACCTTGGTGTATTTCAGCTTGATGGGAACTCTGTATTCGCCCATCTCCGCATCTTCGTCAACCCTCACCCTAAAAACGACCTTAGCAACCCTTCCAGAGGGTAAGTCTCCCACGATCTGCGGGTTTTCGTTCTCTACCTTTATAGGTATCCACTCGTCCTCCATTTCAACCCTCAGGTCCTTTGCGGTTGTGATGAGGGTGAGTAGGTTTGACGTGTTCTCGTTCAATACGAAGTTTTCCGCCCTTCCCTCATACTCTACGAGGATTACTAAGTTGGTGTGATCACCGGGGTGGAGCTTTCCGTTTAAAACGGAAACGTGGAAGTCCTGTGCGTTTGCAATTCCTACCGCAACGAGAAGTATCAGGGGGATTAGGATATACCTCATACTCTCGACCTCTAAACTATATCGGAATCCGATATATTCTTAAGCTTTTCTGTAAACTCTTTCAACAAAATCTCGACATCGTCCTTTGAGATTTCGATGGCTTTCGAAAGCGCTTCCACAAACTCTGGCCAGTTTCTCAATCGATGCAGTTTTATCAGGGTTTCCCTCTTTTTGAGTATGAAAGAGTAGAAGTTCTCAGCTTCTCTCTCGTCAAAAATCCCCAAGTCTTTCAAGGCTTCAACCTTTTTGAGAATGACATTTCTTTCCCTCTCCACCATCTCTTCAAGGACATTCCTACCCTTTTCGGATAGGGTGTAAACCTTTTTCCTACCCTCCGACCTCACGTTTAGAAATCCCTTCTCCCTCAAATCCTTCAGAACGGGATAAATTGATCCCGGGGAAGGTTTCTTCAGTTTTTCACCTATGATTCTCATCAAATCGTATCCCGAAAGTTCCCTTTCTTTTAACTCCTTCAGAATGAGCAGTTTGAGAATTCCCTTCAACTCTCCGCTCACACGCCGAAATGATACTTTAAAATATAACAGCGTTGTGGTGTCTTCATGATCGTCGGTGGACTGAACGTTAGGCTCGTTAAAGGAGACATAACCAAGGTTAAAGCTGAGGCGATAGTCAACGCGGCAAACAGGTATTTGGAGCACGGAGGAGGTGTTGCCTACGTTATAGCCAAAGCGTGTGCAGGTGATCCTCAAAGATATACAGAGATAAGCAAGAAAGCTATGAAAGAGCAGTTGGGTAAGAATTTCATGGATCACGGCGAAGTGGTCGTAACTCCAGCTTTGAACCTTGAAAGTTTCGGTATTAGATACGTCATTCACACCGTGGGACCTATGTGCAGAGGTGAATGGAACCCCGATCTGAGGGAAAAGCTTTTCAAAGCTTTTTTGGCTCCGATGAAGAAGGCCGACAAATTGGGGCTGAAGTCTATAGCGTTTCCAGCCGTAAGTGCCGGAATTTACGGTTGTCCGCTTGAAGAGGTTGTAAAGACTTTCTTAGATGCGGTCAAAGAGTTTTCAAAGAGCGTTAAGAGTGTCGATGTAATCTACTTGGTCATCTACGGTGATAGAGATTACGAGATTGCCAAAAACGTGTTCCCCGAACGCTAACACGGTCTCTCATCGTAAGCAAACGCTCACTCAAGACCGCTGACCCATCGGGGTTGTGCGGTGTCGGGGTTGCCCCTTCATCATCGAAAGCGTATACTCTCTCCGAAGGGGACGTCTCGACACCGTGTCGCCCCAAGTTCGCAAGTGGCTTCATCGAGAGCTTACGCTCACTCAGCCCCCTCATCCCGCTTGGGGCGTTTAACAATATACCGCAAAAAATTAAACTTTTTCCACCAACCTCTTGTAGTTCTCTTCAACCCTCCTTCTAACCTCCTCGTAAACGTTGTTTCCTCTCAAGTCTATCGCAACTATGCACGGCAACCTCTCGACTTCGAGGACCCAAACAGCTTCTGGCATTCCTAAATCGAGCCAGTGAACCTCTTTAACCTTCTTTATCGATTTGCTCGCAAGGGCTCCACACCCTCCAGTATAGGATAGGTAAACCGCTTTACCTTTAAAGTCTATTTCCATGCCCCCCTTCCCTATTATCGCAACCGCATCGACGTAGTTCAAGAGTTCCTCAGTTGGTTCGTTCAACCTCGCCGATGTCGTAGGTCCCGCGGATATTACAACCCACTCACCGTTTCTCCTTTCGACGAGCGGGCCACAGTGGTAAATCACGGCGTTTTTTATTTCGAAAGGTAAATCCTTCCCCTCTTTCAGATACTCAAGCATTCTGCGATGTGCGGAGTCCCTTGCTGTAATTACATAACCGCTGACGTAAACCACATCTCCGACACTCAACTTCTCCAAATCCTCTCTCTTAACTGGACTTCTCAGCTCCATAGGATCACCTCAAAACCGCAAAGGCCCTTCTGTTCGCCCAACATTGAACGTTTACCGCAACAGGTAAAGATGCGGTGTGGCAGTAACCTATCTCACTCAAAACAGCTAAAGCTGTGAATTTACCACCCATTCCCATTGGCCCTATTCCCAACCCGTTCACCGCATCGAGTATATCCATCTCGAACTCGTTCATCTGAGTTACGTCCCTCAAAAGCGCCTTCTTCGCAAGTTTGGCACATCCGTCGAAGGTAGATCCAATTCCCAAGCCTATGAAAATGGGTGGACAGGGTTTACCCATTGCACTTCTAACGACGTCGAGAACGAACCTCTTTATCTTTTTGGAATCGTGAGGCAACATCATCTTCAAGGCTGAGCAGTTCTCGCTTCCGGCTCCCTTCGGCATTACCGCAATCTTAAGCCTATCACCCTCAACTACGTCGATAATTACGTAGGGCATCCCCTTTCCTACGTTGTCTCCGGGGTTTTCTCTCGTTAAAGGATGAACGGCGTTCGGTCTTAGAGGAACCTCTCTGGTGGCCCTTCTAACACCTTCAGTTATTGCGGACTTGATGTCAAAGTCCAAGCACAGCTCCCTTCCAATCTCAACGAAAACTATGGGCAATCCGGTATCTTGGCATATCGGAATTCCTTTGAGTTTTGCGTATTCGACGTTTTCGAGAATGTTCTTTAAATTAATCCTTGCAATTTCGTTCTCCTCGTTCTCGTAGGCGAACCTCAAAGCCCTAACTACGTCCTCGCTCAACTCAATTTCAGCCTTTCTGAAGAGTTCGATCACCGTTCTTACTACATCCTCGTATTCCATGAAAGGAATAGGAAGCAATCTTAAAAAGGTTAATATTCCGAGAATCCCACGAACGGTGTGGACTACCTGAGCTACTTCGTAACGGCATTTACGACCCTTTTCGTGATAATAGACCCTCCCGGGAACATTCCCTTCTTCATAGCCCTAACTGAGAGGTTCAGCGATGTTGAGAGGGATAGGATTTCGAAGAAGTCCGTAACGATTGCCTGTGCCCTCCTCCTCATAGTGGGAATAGGTGGTGATTCGTTCTTGAAGTTCTTTCACATATCCGTCGAGAGCCTCAAGGTTGCGGGCGGAATACTGCTCTTTATAATAGCGGTCGACATACTCCTCGGAGGGGCGAGAAAAGAAATCTACGCCAGAAGGGGACTGAAACACATAGACGTCGATTCTCTGGCCGTTTTTCCAATAGCCCTACCTCTCTACACGGGCCCCGGAGCTATCACGGCAACAATAGTTTTGAGCACCGAAGCTTGGGATTTCAAATCGAGGCTACTCCTCCTCCTTGCAATAGTGCTGATTTACGTCGTCGTAAGGTTGACACACGTTTACAGCAATCTGATTATAAAGGTGTTGGGTAAAAGCGGATCGGATATAGTTGCGAGGATTATGGCCATATTCTTGGCTGCGATAGGAGTCGAATACGTCTTCTCCGGATTGGAATCTAAGATAAGATTACTCCTTCAAAACCTTTAGCATGAAATCCATGATGTTTTCTGGAATTATTATGTCGTCCTTGACTATTTCAGCCACTCCAGAGTTCGGATCGACCCATTCCGTCGCCTTCACGACCCTTATAATCTTCTTCCTATCGTTTTCGGTATTCAAAAGCTCTACGACGTTTGGAAAGAGCGTGTATAGGCTGAACTCCACCTCGGTGGAATGTGCACCCTTAACGAACGTGAAGACCGAGGACGCTTTTCTCTCCTCCATCTTAACCAGAAGTCCTCTCAAGAAGTAAACGAGCTTTTGGAGGTCGTGGTAGAGGAGTAGCCCTGTTAATGAGTCGAATATCACCAAGATATCTTTACCCAAGATGTCCAACAATTTGGAAATGCCGAGGTTAACCTCGTTTAAGTTTAGCGGGTTGCCTATAACCACATCCCTCTGATGACCCTTTACTGGAGCCCACGTGTGAGTGTCGACTATCCAGATGTCGTCCCTCTTCAAGATTTTTCTCAAAGCTCTCGCACTTCGAGTGGTCGTTACCCAAACGACGTTCTTGAATTCGCTCGTTTTGATTATCTTAAGCAAGAGCAGTGTCTTTCCTGATCCCGGTTGCCCTGAGAGAAGTATCTCTCCCATCCAAGACACCCTGAACTCACTGGACAACTGTCAACGTGCACTTTCATCGAAACTTAAAGTTTTCTTTTTAACTTAATTTTAACTTAATTTTAACTTAATTTTAACTTAATTTTAA
>JALWDS010000041.1 GCA_027036775.1 Archaeoglobaceae archaeon
GAGATAGAGAGGAGGAGGAAGATAAGGGAGGAGGCTGAGATGAAGTGGAAGATGGCGAAAGACGTAGAGGAGGCGAGGAAATTTGCTCAGATGGCCGTTAGGGTTGACGAGTATATAATAGACTCTTCGAAAAAGCTGTTGGACTTGATGGGTATCCCAACGGTTCAAGCTCCCTCAGAGGGGGAGGCACAAGCGGCATACATCGTTAGAAAGGGTGATGCGGACTACACCGGATCACAAGATTACGATTCCCTTCTCTTCGGCTCTCCAAGGCTTGCAAGGAATTTGGCAATAACGGGGAAGAGAAAACTGCCCGGAAAAAACGTTTACGTTGAGGTCAAGCCTGAGGTAATAGATTTGGAAAGAAACTTGAAAAAACTCGGAATAACGAGGGAACAGTTGATAGACATCGCTCTGTTGATAGGAACTGATTACAACGAGGGTGTTGAAGGGATCGGTATTAAAACAGCCTACAGATACGTAAAATCCTACGGAAACGTATTCAAGGTTTTAAGGGTTCTAAGGGTTAAGGTTGAAGAGCCCATAGAGGAGATAAGGAACTTCTTTCTAAATCCGCCCGTAACAGACGACTACGAGATAAAGTTCAGAGAGCCAGACGTTGAGGGAATAATAGAATTCCTATGCGAGGAACACGACTTCAGTAGGGAGAGGGTTGAGAAAGCCGTTGAGAAGTTGAAAGCTATTAAAAGCGATCAGCTGACCTTGGACAGGTGGTTCTGATGCACGAGGTAGATTTAAAGATAGATTACGGAGTCGTAACCGTATCGACATCGAGGTTTGAGAGATACGGATTCGTTGAAGAACCACCAGACGATGACGAATCTGGAAAGTTTCTGTGTGATGAATTCAAGGCTAAGGTTTACAGACTGATTCCAGATGACGTTGTGGAGATAAGGAGGACGGTTTTAAACGTTTTAAGGGATGTTGATGTTGTAATAACAACTGGTGGAACTGGATTGAATCCGAAAGACGTTACGATAGAGGCGATAAAACCCATAGTTGAAAAGGAGATAAAGGGTTTTGGAGAGATTTTCAGATATCTAAGCTATAAGGAGATTGGAGAGAGGGCTATGCTCACGAGGGCATTCGCTGGGATATTGAATGGAAAGGCGGTATTTTGTCTTCCCGGTTCTTTGAATGCGGTTAAGCTTGGAGCAAAGCTGATAAAATCTCAGATCAAGCACATACTAACGCATGCGAGGGGTTTGAGGTGAACGTAACATTCTTATTCTTTGAAAGATTAATAGGAATTGCGGGGGTTGCCGAGCCAGGAAAAGGCGCGGGGCTTAAGACCCCGTCCCGTAGGGGTCCGCGGGTTCAAATCCCGCCCCCCGCATTGAAGTTCTATTCCTTAAAAGATTTCCCATCCAAATCACCTAAGGTATGGAATTGATAAGAAGTAAATCAGACGACATCCCTCTCATCATTTTTCAGACCCGATGGGTTTCATCACCGAAACTTTCATAGATTTCTACGGTTTTATACCTTTTGATGATGAACTTGCCCTTCACTGAGGTGTGATGAAACCCAGGGCACGCTGATCATCTCGTTAGAGGTATGCGGGAGTAATCTTCAAGCTCTAAAATTTTCTCCCAGAGCTTTAAGCATCTGCAATAAAGATTTTCGAAAACTGATTTTTCTTGCGTTAGAGAAAATTCTCTGATAGCTTTAACAACATCTTTATCACACTTACCGCAGTTGTGAGGCCCCCTCAAACTTCCAGCACCGACAGGATCGGAAACAATCTCAATATCCGCATTCCTCAATACCTCAACGACGCTCCAAAGCCAGGGAGGTCTGTATATTCCCTTCCTCCATAGGACTTCGATGCACGTGTTGGACGGAACGTTCGTCGGATTTAGAGATACGACGTCAGCGTAATCCTTAACATCCCTAACGGAATTCAGAGCGTCTTCAATAGCCTCCCTCTCGGACAAAAAGGGTGGCTTGAGTAGTAGATAGGTTTTAACCCTAAATCCCTTACTCTTTAAGTATTTGGCTGATCTCTTAAAGTCTTCAAACATAAACCCCTTGTTGATACAAACCTCTCTAACGAAGTCGTTGCTTGTCTCCAATCCTATTCCCACCTCAAACTCGAAGTCTATCTTGTCCAAATCCTTTTCGACCTCATAAACGAACTCCGGTCTGCTCTCAACTATTAACTTTTCAAATCCGAACTCCCTAACCTTACCGTAAACGTAATCCCTAAACTCTTTATCCAATTCGAAGAAGCTACCAGAGGTGAATATCTTCAAAATCTTGGCCTTACCTTTCTTCAATGCCCTGTCGATCTGAGAGATAAGGTCATGTGTAGTTACCCTTGGGTCTGTGTCTCTCTTGTATCCGCACATCAAACACCTGTTCCAAGAGCAACCTCTCGTCCTCAAAATGACCGTTAAGCAATCGACAACATCTCCGTGAAACCTCTCCTTTTCAATCCAAACCGCAACGGGCTCAGTAGTAACCATAGAAAAACCTCCTGATTCTGTATCTCTTACCCAGATACAGACCGACTATCAATCCAGCGAGGTGCGATACGTGAGCCACCCCAGTTGCGTATGTGAAGGGAAGCAAAAGGAGGTCGTAGAGTGCGAAAAGAATTATCGCGACCTTTATGCTGATCGGAATAGGTATGGGGAATATTATAACCTTAGTCTCCGGAGCTATCATAGCCAAGGCACCCATCACACCGAATATGGATGCTGAAGCACCCATCGCTGGAATGAAAGGATTTGTTAGGAATGCGTAGATAACGTAAGCAAAGCTACCAGCTATTCCGCTTAGGAAGAATACTTTCAAGAACTTCTTACTTCCCAACCTCCTTTCAAGCTCCGATCCGAAGAAAAAGAGAACGAACATGTTAACGAAGAGATGCCAGAAGTTTGCGTGAACGAATATGCTCGTTACTATCTGCCACGGCATGTATAGGACGTATGCGGGTGTAAGGGCGAAGAGGAAGTCCACGAGATTGTATGAAAAGTAGTTCAGTTTTACTTCAAATCCTACGACTTCGCTCAAAAGCTTTATAAAATAAACTACCACGCAAGCGAGTATTATCGTGTTGTTCCATCCGTATGGATTTCTCCTTTTAAACCCTTCCACCTTTCAAGTTTCGATTGAGAATATAAATAATTTTAGAAAGCGTTTTATCCTTCAAATCGATCTTCGAAGGATGAGGTTGAAGGTCAAGGTTGGAGAGAGCGAATACGACGTTTACGTTAGAAGGCTGAACAGAACGTGTTACAGGGTTAGAATAAACGACAAGGTCTTCGAAGTAACGATAAGAAAGCCCGGAGAAGTTATACCCAAGAGGGTGGAGGTCAAAAAGAGGAGGGTTGAGGTTGCGGAAGGAGAGCACGTCAAGGCCATGTTACCGGGTGTGGTAACGAAGGTAATAGTCAAGGAGGGGGAGAGGGTAAAGAAGGGAGACACGCTGATGATACTTGAAGCCATGAAAATGGAAAACGAAGTGAAGAGCCCTAAAGATGGTGTAGTTAAGCAGATAACGGTAAAAGAAGGGGAAAGGGTGGAGGTCGGTGACGTATTAGCGGTGATTACGTAGTCGGAGTTGTTGGATGCAGGTTGCTTGCGGAGATACTCTACAGAAAGGGTTTCAGAGTTAAATATGTAGGAGACTTCTACACCACGACGGACTCTCAGATCGACGTAACTCTGAATGGATGCGGATACGACGTTCCAGACGCATACATCGTTTCCTATCCATTGGTGGATGATGTCAGGGAGTGCAAGGTGCAGGTTAGGGGATGCGACGTCGTGGTTGCTCACAAGTTCGCACATACGTTTTCGAAGGTCTGTTACGATTTGGGTATTCCCTTCATGCCGAACTTCGTCTCGTTCTTTCTTCCAGACTCAGTTAGGTTTTGGGAGGTTGAACCGCCAAGAATAAGTATGGATGTTGTAGATTACACGCTTACGTGTGCTCTTCAGGCTGGAGAGATAGTTAGGCTGTTCGATGGGAAAGAAGTAACAATTGCACCCAGGGCGTTGGTCGTGGAAAAAGGCGTCGTTAGGGAGTTGGAGATGAAACAACGTTTTAAGCGTGTCGATAAACTTTGATCATGAAGGTCAGGATAAAGACCCCGTCGAGAATTCACGTAACGCTTATAGATTTGAACGGTTCGATAGGTAGGGTAGATGGAGGAATAGGTTTCGCCATTGAAAAACCTTACGTCGATGTGATTTGCGAGGAGTTTGAGGACGTGAAAGTTGAAGGTGGAATCAACGAGGATAGGTTTGAGAGGGTCGCTAAGATTTTGAAGGAGATGTTCGGCTTTGGATTGAAGGTCAAGGTTTTGAGCGATTACGAGGCACACGTGGGTTTGGGTAGCGGAACGCAGATTAGCTTGGCGGTTGCAAAGGCCTTCAACGACATATACGATCTGGGATTGAGTGTGAGGGAACTGGCTGAGATCACCGGAAGGGGAGGGACTTCTGGTATAGGCGTTGCGGTATTCGAGTCGGGAGGTTTCGTTTTGGATGGAGGTCATTCGGTGAAGGAGAAACCTCAGTTCTTACCTTCTTCAGCGAGTAAAGCTAAACCACCAAAGGTTTTGGCGAGATACGACCTACCAGATTGGAAGGTCGTCGTCGCGGTTCCAAACATGAAAGGCTTTTACGGTGGGAAGGAGATCGATCTGTTCAAAAGCCACTGTCCCATACCGATAGAAGACGTTAGAAAACTCTGCCACCTGATACTCATGAAGCTTCTACCTTCGGTGGTTGAGGAGGATTTGGAGTCTTTCTGTGAGGCTATTAAATCGATACAGTATCTGGGCTTCAAAAAGGTTGAGATAGACCAATACGGTGAAGTGATCTGGAAGCTAATAGAAAACTCGGAATTTGCCGTCGGAATGAGTTCCACGGGTCCTGCTGTTTACTCCATAACGGATACGAATGCCAAGGAGGTTTCGAGATACTTTAAGGACCACTTCAGCGAGAGAAACATAGAGTGCAAGGTTTACGTAACGAAACCGAACAACAAGGGGCATGAAAAACGGCAAATCTAAATTTCGTTTCACAGAGTTTGCTGGTTTAAAACCTCGTGAGGAAGCCCGCTCTTTCTGAAATGTTTTTTATTTTCCTTCAATCTTCATAAGAATGTCGCTTAAGGATACCAACCAAAAGCTATGCAGTTACGAGACCGTAAAGGGTAACTTTCTCTGTGGAAAACCTTTCCGCTTTAGTGGGAAGAGGAGGTCAAACTGATCAAACGGTTGACAAAAGATATATAGTCTTTTAAAAGTAGGGTTCTCATGGAAGAGAAGTGGCTCACGTTCTCTCAGCTGGATGAGGAGTATCCCGAAGACCGCTACCACATACTGGAGATCGTGAGATACGACAAGGGGGACATAGATCAGGTTCTGCAGAAGATAACTAAGATATCTACAAAGATACTGAAGTTGAACTTGGAGGGGGACCTGATAACCCTCTCAAACTTTAAGAAAAAGTCCGAAACGAGGATTGTCAGATCGAAGACTAGAAGAAAGGCGACGATGATCGCCAAATACGTGAGAACCTTCAACGTTCCTGACTTTCCAGTAGCACTCGTTTTGGCGTTGGATAGAGAGAAGTATAACGACGAAGACGTCAAAAACATACACAACGAAATAGAAAAAATCCTAAAAGATGTCAAAGCCTAACAAATCCTCCTCAACTTCTTCACCAATTTTTCCAATCGATTTCGAATTTTGAAGAACCTCGCGGGGAATTCAGACTTGGATACCTTCACTTCTCCTTCAACCTCCACCCTTTTTTGGCCGTCTGCGATTACAAAAACTCTTTTATCGAAACTTAATCTTATTTTTCGTTCCTCCCTAACCACCCAAGGTTTCCATCCGAGTTTGAAGGGGGCTATGGGAACTATCAACACCGAACTCAGGTAGGGGTCTATGATCGGACCTCCAGTAGAAAGGGCGTAAGCGGTGGAGCCGAGAGGAGTTGATATTAGAATTCCGTCGCACCTGAGGGAATCGACCATAACTTCGTCAACGTAAACCCTCATCTCAACGAGCTTTGCAGGAATTGAGCAGAGAACCGCGAATTCGTTCAGAGCCAAGATTTCCATACCATCGACTACGCACTTCAACCTCATAAACTCCTCGAACTCGAAACTTTCGAGGGATTCAATCAACAGACTCCTATACTCGTGGGGTTCGCAGTGAGTTAAGAGACCAACCCTTCCCGTGTTTATTGCAAATATGGGGGGACAATCCTTGACGAACTGGAGGGTTTTCAGGATGGTTCCATCGCCACCGACGACCACTACGAAATCGTATGATTCAAGTCCCACGAAGTTTTTGAGGACATCCGTGCCGTATCCTTTAGAGTTGAGAAATTCCTTTACCTCGTATGCCAACTTCTCCGAATCCGGTTTGTAAACTATGGCTCCTCTCACGGTATCACCCTCAGTAGCTTCTCGTGGAGGTTCGGATTTGAAACTATCAAGGTGTATCTCTCGTCCATCGACAGTTTCTTGTCCTTTAAGTCCGAACCCCTATGATCCGTAACCTTTGCACCTGCATTTTTTGCTATAAAGAGAGCGGAACAAACGTCGAAGGGTCTAAGAAAACCCTTTCCATCCTTTAAACGGATGTCAACGAATGCGTCGAACGTTCCATCCGCAACGTAACATATTTCAAGTGAAGCACTACCGAAAACTCTCAACCTTTTGAATGGGTATCTCTTATCCGGATAGTAGAAGAGAACGTTTGCTTCCTCCAACTCCTCCACATTCGAAACTCGTATTTTTTCACCGTTTTTAAAGGATTTACCGTTAATTGAATAGTATTCGTCACCGGTTGCCAAGTTCAATACGTAACCGCAGAAGACGTCTCCAAATCTGTAGCTCTTGGAAAAGCAAAGGGATACGGAGTAGATTGGAATGTTTTTAACGGCGTTGAAGGTTCCGTCGATGGGATCGAGAGAAACCACAACATCACCATCACCAACGACACCTGACTCTTCGGTAACTACCGTGACGTCGTATTCCTTCAAAATTTCGAGAGCTACCCTTTCCGCTATGGCATCTATCTTTTTAGTCGGGGTTCCGTCTTTACCCATACCAACGGTTACTCCTCTCTCATTGCCGACAACCTTTGCAATCTCGGATTTTACCGCATTGCATACGCGTTTTGAGATATCCAAAGCTTCTTTGGGTGTCATGATTTAGATTACTTGAGGGGCGTTTTTAGTGTTTTGAAATCATGACAAGTG
>JALWDS010000042.1 GCA_027036775.1 Archaeoglobaceae archaeon
CGTTTCTGATGACAATCATCAATTTTCTCTTATTCAACAACCTTTCTTTCCAATAGCGAGGGGGAGAAACCTTACGAATGTGAGATGGGTGTTTACCTTGCCTCTGCAACTTCAACAAAGCAAAGAAACTCCTCCATGCTTCGTTATTCTTTCTTATTATTTGTTGTGCTGTGGCTGAACCTAAAATTGGTTTGAACTCGTTGTATAACTCATTAACACCTTCCTTCCAGTTGAATCTACCTTCAAAGAATGCCTGTCTTCTGATATAATTTAGCTTGTTCCATAATACTGCCGACATCTCACACAAACTAAACAAAACCTTCTCCTGCTCCTTCGTTTGTCTCAGCCTGAACTTATTCACTCTTTTCATCCTTAAACACCATTTTGTGAATCTTATTCGCAAATTCTTCCCACGTCTCACATCTAAGCTTAACCTTAACCTCCATCAGCTTCCAATACGCTTCATCCGATATCGTTAACTTCTTTACCATTAACTCTATATAGAGCTTTCGGAGTATTTAAGTTTTTTGATGTATTTGAAACCTACCACCAACCTCCCCCTCCCACCTCCCCTAATTCATCCCCGCTTTGAAAAGCGGGCCTTTCTTAGCGACATTCTGTAAGGGAGATAATAAGAAGGTTTGAAGCTCTTGAGAAGGCGAAGGGGTGTTTAAAGACTGACAAAACTTGGGAGGAGCTTGAGACTGAGATGTATGACGGAATATACGAGGATTTTCGTAGATAGCAGTGTAATCGTCGAACACTTGAAAGATGATGAGAGAGCAGTCGATCTGATGAACGCAATTTTGAATAGAATAGATTTGGAAGCTTACGTGAACGATGTCGTCTATTCGGAGGTCATATACATCAGAACGAAGAGTGGAAAGAGTCACCTAATGTAGAATAAATCCGTCGTGAGTCTTATTGGTAAAGAGTTTTTGAGTTCGGTTTATCCCATTTTTGATGTTTTGAATTTCCTCGTCGTTAATAGGGATGTCGTTTCTGTTGCAAACGATTTCATTAAGGAATACGGCTTACCGCCGAACGACGCTTTGATCTTAGCCACCTGTAAGTGCTACAAAATAGAATGCTTAGCTACTCTGGATGTTGAAGATTTCAAAGAGCCGTGTGTAGAAAGAAGGTTTAAGGAAGAAAATGTTTATTAACGAGCTGTATATAGGATAGAAACCAGCAAAAACTGACGGAACTGTGTCATCCGATAACGAGTCCGATTAGCGTGAGTCAGCCCTTAGCTCCCGTATAAAGCTTTGCCGTGAAGGCGGGTGGAACGGTAGAAGCTCCGCTTTTGCGGGGTAGCTCATTTAAATATCGACTCGGCCGAGACGAGTGAAGGTGTTGAAAAATGTTGGTGTTGAAAAATGTTAGAGATCGAGTTCCACGATAGAGAGAAAGAGATTCAAGAGATAATGCGAATTTTAAACAGTAGGCCAAATCTAATTACATTCGTTTACGGACCCATCAATTCGGGAAAGTCGAGTTTGATGTGTAAGATTGCTGAGGAATTAGGAAAGAATTACGTAGTATTTTACGTTGATTTAAGAGAGAGGTTCGTAAAGAACTACGATGACTTCATTAGAGTTCTCTTTAAGGTTCACAGAAGTAAGGTCAAAGATTACAAGGCGTTTTTAGCTAAAGTTTTAGAGGGTTTCAACTTTGAAGGATTACCCATACCTAAAAACCTCTTAATCGAGCTACTGAAAAGTAGTGACGTAGAAGATTTCTTCGAATACGTCATAACGGTCTTCGAGACGGTTAGAGAAAAGAGAAAAACTCCTATCCTTATCCTCGACGAACTTCAAGTCATTGGCGACCTCAAAATAAACGACCTACTAATTTATCGTCTCTTCAACCTCTTCGTAAGTATCACTAAAAAAAGGCATCTCGCTCACGTCTTCGCTATCACTTCCGACTCTCTTTTCATAGAGCGAGTTTACAGCGAGGCTATGCTCCACGGTAGGTGCAGATATCTCCTTATAGACGACTTCGATTACAATACCACCAAGGAATTCTTAGAGAAATACAACTTTAGCCAAGAGGAGATCGATCTAACTTGGAACTACTTCGGTGGAAAGCCCGTTTACTTGGTTGAAGCTGTTAAGAACAAGGATAGGTTGAAGGAGTTTTGCGAGGAATCTTTAGAGGACAGATTTAACTTTATCCTTTATCGTGTTAACGCTCTAAAACGTGAAAATCCGGATCTCTTCGAGAAGGTATTAACATTGTTCAAAGCTTTCGAAAATGAGGACAAAACTGAATGTTACGAGATCGGTGACGAAGTCATCTGGACTGTCAAAAACAACATCCTCTTCCTCGATCCCCGCAAACGCCTCCTTAGACCCCAATCTCGTCTCGATCTACTTGCCGTTAGAAAAATCGTCGAAAAAGTTACTGCAATCAAATAAGCTTGTTCAAACACTCTATGTATGCTTCAACGGATGCGTGGATTATGTCCGTGCTCCTCCCTATTGCGGTAACAACCTTCTCGTCTTTCTCCAGCTGAACTATAACGTCAACAGGAGCGTCTGTTCCCGTCATGATCTTAACTCTCTCCATCAAACCCGAGAGCTTGGGATTTCTCTCCGCAAGCTTTTCGATGTGTTCGATCACCTTGTCGTCTATTATGGCGTTTGCCTTGTAGTTTACGAGTTTAACGTTGACGAGTTCTCCAATCGCTTTATCCCCCTTCATATCCGCGTAGCACTTTAAAGCGTTCTTCAAAGCCTTTATGGATGCGTCGAAAGGCCCCTTACCCAGTGCGGTAGCTTCGACGTCTTCACCGTTCAAACTTATCTTAATGCTCGCGTGGGGTGACGTTCCACTCTTACCGCACACGACGTTCAAACCCTTTAGAACTATCTTTCTACCCTTCTTGACCTTCAGAACATCCTCTATTATCCCGATCAAATCGGAACCCATCACCTTCTTTCCTCTGCTCTCCAAATCCTTTATCCTTCTCACGATCTCCTTAACCTGCTCCTCGCTCGCCTCGTAACCCAACTCCTCTATCAACTTGACTATTCCGGCCTTACCGCTGTGCTTTCCGTGAACTATCGCCCTCCTCCTCCCAATCAGCTCTGGAGGTATGGGTTCGTAGGACGTGGCGTTTCTTAAGAGAGCGGAGGTGTGGATACCGCTTTCGTGCATGAACGCGTTGTCTCCCACTATGGGTTTGTTCAGAGCTATCGGAAACCTCGTCAGAGCTTCGACGAGCTTGGAAGTTTCGTATATCCTCTCCTTTCTGATGTTCGTTTTTATGCTGTAGAAGTTTTCCAAAACCAAGACTACCTCCTCAAGGGGAGCATTGCCAGCTCTTTCACCCAAACCGTTGACTGTAACGTGTATCTCCTTGGCTCCACCTTTAACGGCGTAAACGGTGTTTGCTGTTGCCAAACCGAAGTCGTTGTGACCGTGAAAGGCTACGGGAACTTTGAATTCGGAAGTCAACTCTCTCATAATCTTTTCAGCCCTCTCCGGGGTTAGAACTCCGACGGTGTCTGTAAAGGTCAACCTGTCAGCTTTGGCATCCAATACCGCTCTAAACAACTCCTTAACGAAATTCAAATCCGCTCTCGAAGAATCTTCAGCACCGAACTCAACTATCAGTCCCCTCTCCTTTGCGTATTCCACCGCCCTAACTGACATCTCTATTACGTCTTCCCTACTCCTGTTCGGAAACTTGGTTTGAATGTGGATGTCAGAAGAGGGAGCAACCATGAAAACAGAGTCAGCGTCGGCGTTTGCAACCGCGTCTATGTCCATCTCCTTGATCCTTGCGAAACTGCATATTTCGGCCTTCAATCCGGCGTTCGCTATCTCCTTTATAGCCCTAAATTCCTCCTCGCCAGCTATAGCGGTCCCAGCCTCTATTATGTCCACGCCCAACTCGTCCAAGGCCTGAGCTATCACCAACTTCTGCTCGACCGTAAGAGATACACCGGGTGTCTGCTCTCCATCTCTCAACGTTGTATCGAGTATGAGCATCGTCTCCGCTTGACACCTCTTAACATATACCTTTCGATTGCCTAAAATATATAAATCGAGGTGGTAAAATTTGGGCAATGCCCAAGACTGCGGTGATCCTGTGTGCGGGTTACGGGACGAGGATGGGTGGAAAGGTTAAACCTCTGATGAAGGTTGGAGGGAGGGAGATTATTTACAGAACGATAAAGCTTCTTAGGGACAACGGAGTTGAGAGGTTTATCGTGATAGTCAACAGGGAGAACAGAAAACCGATAGAGGAGTTTTTGAAATCCCTCAACATCGAATACGAGGTTGTAGTGAATCCCAATCCGGAGAGGGGAAACGGTTACACCTTTTACCTCGCCAAGGATAGGGTATATGGTAGGTTCGTTCTCGTCATGGGTGATCACGTTTACTGTGAGGACTTCGTCAAAGAGGCTTTGAAGGGTGAAGGACTTATATGCGACAGAAATCCGAGGTTCGTTGATCTGGATGAAGCCACGAAGGTAATTGTCGAAAACGGAAGGGCCAAAAGGGTTGGTAAGAAACTTGAGAGGTTTTGCTGTGTCGATACGGGATTCTTCGTTCTGACACCCGAAATATTCGGCGTTGCGGAAAATATTGTCGAGAGCAAAGAGGTAGTGAGTTTGTCTGAGATAATGGAAAAAGCAAGAGTTAAGGTGACCTTCGTTGACGGTCTGTTTTGGATGGACGTTGACACGGAGGAGGAGTTGAGGAAGGCGAACAGGTTTGTCGTGAGGTGTAGCTACAAGGGGAAAGGCGACGGGTTCGTCTCAAGGTATCTGAACAGGAGGATAAGTTTGAGAATTTCCGAGATTTTGGTTAACAGGATAACTCCAAACCAAGCTACAATCATCAGCTTTCTCGTGGGAATCCTATCCTCTTTGCTGAACTTCGTTTCGATTCCTTTGGCCGGAGTTATCTATCAGATAAGCTCGATCTTGGACGGGATAGACGGTGAAATTGCGAGGGCAAGCCTCAGAACTTCGAATTTCGGCGGATGGCTTGACTCCGTTTTGGACAGATACGTCGATTTCCTCTTCCTCTTAACCCTCTCCTTCGTCTCGAAATTGAACGATTTGGAGTGGGTTGTAGCCTGTTTCGCCATATTCGGGAGTTTGATGGTGAGCTACACGACCGAGAGATACAGGGGGGCATTCTTCAGAGATTTCTACCAAGACTTCGATTTCAAGTTCCCGGGAAAGAGGGATGAGAGGATCTTCTTGATATTCCTATTCTGCCTCTTCTCCTTCCTCGGGAAGTTCGTGATAGTTTACCTCCTGATCCTGATAGCCCTCGTAACGAACTTGAGGGTCTTGGCTACGATCCTCGTTGTTTGCAGGAGATATCTTTTACTGAAAAATAGTTAACCACTGACGGTCTGATCGTTTTTTAAGGTTTAATTAAATGCTCTGACTTTAAACGGCAAAAGTCGAAAACGACATCAAAAGCAGTTGTAAATTCTTTCCCGTTTATCGATCTTCAAAATTCGAACTTTATAATTTTAATTTAAGAATTTAATAAATAATTTATATATGACTATATCATAGAACTATATCATCGTTTTTGAGGTAGTATTAACACAACAGCAACAAATTTTTAACTTAAATACGTAGTCACACCATGATTCCGGCGATCTACAAGAACCTCTGCCAAGTCTGCGGTAACGACTTCACCACCGAAGAGGCTCTTTCTGGAATCTGTAAGAAGAAGAACAAAGCCATGTGTAGGTTTTATGAGGATTACATCGTTGAGGAGTTTTTCGAATTCTTTAGGAAAATAGTGGGAGAGCCGAGATCGATTCAGAAGTTCTGGGCTAAGAGGATTTTGAGGGGTGAAAGCTTTGCAGCCGTGGCACCTACCGGAATCGGTAAAACTACCTTCGGCTCCGCAATAGCCCTTTTCCTCGCTTTGAAGGGTAAAAAATGCTACATAATCCTTCCCACCGCTTTGTTGGTTAAGCAAGTCGTCAAAACTCTTAAGAGCTTTTGCGAAAAGCTTAATTTGAAGGCCGGATTCAACGAGAGAGGAGATCCAACGATAATATACTACCACAGCGACGTCAAGAAGGACGAGAGGGAGAGGTTCTTCAAGCTCTTGGAGGAGGGTGATTTCTCCATTTTGGTTACGACCGCTCAATTTCTGCCGAGATACTTCGGTCAGATGAGACACTTGAGGTTCAACTTCATCTTCGTCGATGATGTCGATTCCGTTTTGAAGGCCTCTAAGAACGTTGACAGAATACTGAACCTTCTGGGATTCTACTACGATCAGAACGAAAGGAAGTGGAAGGGAAAGGCCAAAGGATGTTTGATGGTTTCAACTGCCACAGCAAAGAAGGGACAGAAGGTTCAGCTCTTCAGGGAGCTTTTGAACTTCGACGTCGGGACTTCAACTCATGCGGTGAGGAACATAGAGGACGTTGCAATAAACAGCGAGGATTTGGAGGTTCTGAAGGACATCTTGAGGAGGATGGGAAAGGGTGGTATAATATACGCAAGAACCACGGAGGAAGCTGAAAACCTTTACGAGAAGCTTAAAGAGGAGTTTAAGGTTGGAATAGTTACCGCCACGAGTAAGAAGGATTTCGATCTCTTCGCTAAGGGTGATTTGGATTACCTTATTGGAACCGCCTACTACTACGGAACTTTGGTTAGAGGACTGGATTTGCCCGAAAGGATAAGGTTCTGCGTCTTTTACGGTGCTCCGATTTTTAGGGTTAGGGTTGAAGACGTTGAAAGTGCGAGCGTTGGGATAATCAGAGTTCTGGCGATGATATTCAGGGAAAACGAGGAGGTTAAAGAATTCATCCCCTACCTTTCAGTTATAGACAGGAGGAAGGAGGATTTGGAGAGGCTAAAGCAAATTCTGAAAAGGCTCATAGAGAGGGGTGAAGTCCACGAGAGGGACATAGTCGTAAGGAAGGGAGAGATTATTTTTCCGGACGTGAGGACATACATACAGGGATCGGGTAGGACTTCTCGACTCTTTGCTGGTGGAATCACCAAGGGTGCGAGCTTTCTAATGGAGGGTGACGAGGAAATATTTAAAGCTTTTATAGAAAGAGCGAAGTATTATGATATCGAGTTCAAGAGTGTAGACGAAATCGATTTCGATAGTTTGATAAGGGAGATCGATGAAAGCAGGGAGAAGTTTAAGAGGAAGGCTGAATTCGACGCGATAAAGCCCACGCTGTTCGTAGTGGAGAGTCCCACAAAGGCGAGACAGATTGCGAGGTTCTTCGGACAACCAAGCGTCAAGGTATTCGAAGAGAACGGTGAATTACAGCTCGTAGCATACGAAGTCCCAACTCCAGAGCACGTTTTGATAGTTACCGCGTGCATAGGTCACGTAACCGATTTGATAACCAACGTGGGCTTTCACGGCGTTTTGACCGACGGTAAGTTCGTTCCCATTTACTCCTCAATAAAGCGTTGCAGAGACTGTGGCTATCAGTTCACGGAGGAGAGAGAGGACTGTCCGAGGTGCGGGAGTAAAAACGTTGACGATTCGAAGAGGAGGATCAAGGCCTTGAGGAAGCTCGCACACGACACGAACCTTATAATAATAGGAACGGATCCCGATTCCGAGGGAGAAAAGATAGCGTGGGACTTGAGAAACCTCTTGGCTGGATGTGGGACAATTAGGAGGGCTGAATTCCACGAGGTTACGAGAAGAGCGGTAAACGAGGCTTTGAAGAATTTGAGGGACATTGACGAGAACTTGGTTAAGGCCCAGATAGTCAGAAGGATAGAGGACAGGTGGATAGGATTCGTTTTAAGTCAAAAACTCTGGGACGTGTTTGGAGATCGCAATTTGTCGGCCGGAAGGGCACAAACACCGGTTTTGGGATGGGTCATAGACAGATACAACGAATACAAGGAGAAGAAGAAGGTGGCCATAATCAGGGACTTGGACTTAACCCTCGAAATAGATAAAGAGGAACTCGAGCTCGAAATAGAGCTTTTGGAGGAGAGGGAGGAGGAGAGAACACCTCTACCACCTTACACAACCGATTCCATGCTCAGAGATGCCAACGCCATCTTGAAGATTCCTGCAAAGGATGCGATGAAGTTGGCTCAAGACCTCTTCGAAAGCGGTTTGTGCATAACCCCCGATTCCTTCGTCATCATGGGTGACGGTAGCATAAAGAGGATAGATGAAATTGAGATGGGTGAGAGTGTCTTAGGTTTGAACGATTTCCATGAAAAACCTTCGAAAGTTCTTAAGTTCTGGAAGATTCCTTACAAGGGAACTTTGAAGGAGATTAAGCTTGAGAACAACTATTCTTTGAAAGCCACACCCGATCACGGTCTTTTCGTTTATAGAGACGGGAAGTTCGGCTGGGTTTCCGCAAAGTACTTGAAGGAAGGTGATTACGTCGCAGTTCCATTTAACGTCGATGTGGAGAGGAGAGAAATCGGTCTGCTCGAACTTTTAGCCAAGCTCGGAATAACAGATGTCTGCTTAGTATTTAAAGAGAATTCAAGAGTGTTCGAAGAGCTTAAGGAGAAATTGAAGAGTTTGAAGGTCAGCACGAAGTACAAGTATCTGAAAAATAGAACAATTCCGCTGAAGTATCTAATCGATTGGAACGTCAATTTGAAAGATGTTGAAGGTGAAGTCGAGAGTTTGTACAGGCAGAGGGCATCAGCCAAGATAATTCCGATCTTCAAGTTGGACGAGAGGTTCTGGTACTTCGTAGGTTTGGTGATGGGAGACGGAACTGTTAAAGATGGCAAGATTGCCATCGCTCAGAAGGATGTGAGTAAGGTTAAAGAGATAGTTGAGGAGGTCTTTCCGTTCTTGAACGTCTGGGTTACCCGTTCGCAGGTCTGGATAGCAAATTCGATAATAGCTGAAATCCTGAAGATGTTGGATGTCAGAGGTAAGTTGAACGGTTTGGTGTTCTCTCTGCCAGAAGAGTGCATAAATGCTATGATTGCCGGTTATATAGATACGGATGGTTGCGTTTCGTTGATGTTCGACAAGGATAAGCCGAATCTGAGAATCATGATATCGTCAAAGGATAGGGTGAAGTTGGAGAAAATCGGATTCTACCTCTACACCATAGGAATAGCGAACTCCATAGTTGAAGATAGGAGGTTCAACGTGCACTCTCTGATAATAAGCAACAGATCTCTTAAGACCTTCAAATCGAAGATTGGAAAGTTCCTTAGGATAAAGAGGGAAAAGTTTGAAGAGGCTTACGAGACTTATTTGAAGGTGCACAAGCAGTTCGAGTCGGATTTGGTTCCATTTGGAAGACTCTTCAGGAATTTAAGGTTCAAGCGTGGCGTTAAGAACAAGTTGTTAAAAGAATTGGGTATTGACGTTTGGAATTGGAATGACTGTGAGTGTATTCCAAGAGAGAAGTTAAAAGTCGTATTAGAGTTTGCGGAAGATTCCGATGTAAAAGCGTTCTTGAAGGATATCTTAAATTCCAACGTCACGTGGATTAAGGTTAAGGAGGTAAGAGACGTTGATTACGATGGATACGTTTACGACGTTACGACGACAACCTCCAACTTCTTTGCAAACGCCATGCTGAATCACAACTGTACATACCACAGGACTGATTCAACGAGAGTGAGTGAAGTGGGTTTGAAGATAGCAAAGGATTACTTGGGCGAGGACTTCTTTGGAAGGGATTGGTTCATGGAAGGGGCACACGAATGCATAAGACCCACGAGACCCATTCCGAAGGAGACCCTTCAGAGGTTGATTCAGGAGGGGGTAATACAGGTTGAAGGAATCACATCGAGGCATTTAGCCTTATACGACCTGATATTCCGCAGGTTCATGGCGAGCCAGTGCAGGCCCTACAGGGTTAGGGTTGCGAGATACCTTGTAAGGTTCGACGGAAGGGAGGTTGAGGAGGAGCGAGTTCTATCAGCTGAAGGTAAGGCAGTAGAGCTTTACAAGTGGAGCGTTTGGGTTAAAAGACCACTGCCAACTGGCAGGATTAAGGTTAAGGCGGAAGTTAGAACAGTTCCAAAGGCCCCGCTGTTCACTCAATCGGATCTCGTTAGGCTCATGAAGGAGAGGGGAATCGGAAGGCCATCAACATACGCTACGATAGTTGACAGGCTTTTCATAAGGAACTACGTCATAGAGAAGAACGGGAAGCTCATTCCAACCAAGAGGGGGATAGAGGTTTTCAAATACCTCGCAGAAAACTACGGAAAGTTCGTTTCTGAGGAGAGAACGAGGCTTTTGGAGGAGAAGATGGATGCTGTGGAGAGAGGTGAACTCGACTACTTCAAAGCCCTGAACGAGCTCTACGAGGAAATCAGAGAGATAGCTTGAGGAAAAATTATTATATATTGTTACCCTATTTGAATGCATGGAAGAAAACGTAACCAGAATTGGTGTTAGTCTGCCGAAGAACTTGCTTGAGGAATTCGACTCCATAATAAAGACGAGGGGATACTCTTCAAGAAGTGAGGCGATTAGAGATGCGATAAGGAACTACATAATGGAATACAAGTGGCTCGAAAAGGAGGAGGGAGAAGTGGTGGGTGTCGTTTACTTGATATACGACCACACCGTTAAGGGTGTGAGCGATGCGATAATAGACATCCAGCACGAGTTCTTGGACGTTATAACGACCACCATGCACATTCACCTGAGCAAGGACTACTGTTTGGAGATGATACTCGTCAAGGGCGACATGAAGAGGGTCAAGGCTTTGGTGGACAAAGCGATGGCGATAAAGGGTGTTATGAACGTCAAACTGATCACAGCGATGAAGAGTTAGGAAAAACTTTAAATAGCAGATGCGTCAACCATCATTTTGGAAGCGGGGTGGGGTAGTCAGGTAATCCCGGCGGGCTCATAACCCGCAGATCGGCCGTTCAAATCGGCCCCCCGCTATTCGAATGGTATTTTTAAATACCTCAACTAATCGAGCTATGGAGGACTTCTTGAAACTCGCCAGAGAGAGGTTCGTCGTTATGGACAAGACGAACGAATACGATAGAGAACTCTTGAGATACGCCTTGGACCTGGGTTTAAATGAAAAGATGCAACTTCGCGATCTCTGCGAACTCGTCGAAAGTTTGGCCAAGTGCAACCCCTCACTCGCTTTGAGTATCTCCGCGCACCACTTGGCCTTGAACTGTTTGAAGGACTGCGAGGGTTTTTGCGCCTTTGCACTGACCGAAAAATCTGGAAGTAACGTGAAAGACGTAAAAACGTCGGCCGAAGTTGAAGGTGATGTATACAGGATAGTCGGTTTGAAGAGGTTCGTGACGAACGGTGAGTTTGCGGATCGTTTCGTCGTTTCCGCAAAGGTTGAGGGAAAGGTGATGGTCTTTGAGGTTGATGGGAAGGTTAAAGCGGAGAGGATCAACTTGAACGCCTTTAGGGGGAGTGGTATATCAAAGGTTTACTTCGACAACCGAGGTAGGCTTTTGGGTGACCTCAAGTTGGCCATTATCTCTCTAAACTTCGGTAGAGTCGTTCTTTCGCATCTCGCCCTCGGAATTGCAAAGAGATGCTTCGAAGTTGCCTTAAGAAGGGCTAAGAAAATGGGTTTAATTGAAAACGCTGGAGTAAGATGGAGGTTTGCGGAGTTGAAGTCGGAAATAGAAGTTTTATCCGGATACCTGAAAAGCGTCGTGAACGATTTCAACCCGAAGGATTTCGTTAGACCAGCCATATGCAAGTTGAAAGCGAGCGAAGTTGCAAAATCTTGTTCGGACTTCATGGTCGAAGTTTTCGGTGCTAAGGGCTTGGTAACGCACTCCCTTCCAGAGACACTCTACAGATACGCTAAGGCTTTGGACATAGGGGAAGGAACCAACGAGATAATGAAGGAGATAGTATCAAGGGCTCTTTAAAACCTTTTCTACGAGCTTCTCAAGTTCCACCGCATGCGTTTCCTTCACAACGTTCAAAACGAGCATCGTGTAGGTCCTCTTAACGTGCTTCATGCCCCCAACCTTTTTAACGAATTCGTTCAAATCCTCCCTCGTTCTAAACTTCGCAACCGCTATCACGTCGAACTCTCCGGTGACGTCGTAAACCGCGGTGACGTTGGGCTCTCTCGCAATCGCCTTCTCAATCTCTATCAAATACTTCCCCTCCGCTGAAATCCCTATTATTGCCGTTAAATCGAAACCGAGCTTTGAGTGATCTATTATCGGAATGAAGCTCTTTATTATTCCCATCCTCTTCAGCTTGTTTATCCTGTTGTAAACCGTCCCCTCCGCAACGTCGAGCTTTTCCGCTATCTCCCTCAAACTCTTCCTCGCATCCTTTTGAAGCTCTATCAAAATTTCGATGTCCAATCTGTCTATTTTTTCTGGCATTGATAAATGGGTTTGAAAATTATTTAAAAAACTTTTCAACTTATGTCTCCGCAAGAGCAGAAAACCTCGTTTATTGCGGAAAACACATCATCGAAACCCGTGCGTTTCAGGGCGGATACCTTTACGACTCTGAACTTGAGCGTGGTGTATTCTATCAAGCTTGCAAGCTTTTCGACTATCTCCCCCAAAACTCCACCGACATCTTTCAAACCCTCTTCAACCCTCTTCAGGTCGAAGTCCACGACGTCGCACTTGTTTAGAACCGTTAAAGTTGGCATGGACAACCTGAGGGAAATCACAGCGTTTTGAGCTACGACTGAAGCGAAGTTCTCTGGCGTAGACGCTATTTCCGCATCTATTATGAAAAGACAAACGCTGAAACCCTTCGATATCTCTTCCGCAATCTTCAATCCGTGTTTGCTGTATAAAAAGAGCTCCATCTGTCCGGGGGTGTCGTATATGACGAAGTCTCCATCGACAACCAACTCGTCTATGTATCTCAAGGAGAGCTCCATCGATTTAAGCAGTGCCCCGTTTATTCCCAAGCGGTATTCCCTCATAACGTCCTCCGTTTTAACGAAACTCCTTATATCTCTGTCCGCCCTGTAAATGGGGTCCGAAGCCGGATCCAAATTTACGACTTTGACGTCGTATTCCTTCAGGTAACTCGAAAAGTTCTTGACGAACGTGCTCTTTCCACTACCGGCTGGTCCGATAACTACGACGTTCATAGTAGAAAGTTCGGAATCCTCTGCTTGTATATCAGGTCTCCGAAGGTTTCCGCCTCCCTCACAACGTGATACCTATCTCCGTCAACTAAGACCTCCGCACACCTCGGCCTCCCGTTGTATTGACTGCTCATGACAAAACCGTAGGCACCAGTGTCGAATATCACTATCACGTCACCCTTCTCGACCTTCGGTAGCCTTCTATCTTCAGCCAAGACGTCTCCGCTCTCGCATATGGGTCCAACAATGGTGTAAACTTCCTCCTCCCTCTCGTTCATCTTATTTGCTACTGCAACTCTGTGGTAGGCGTTGTATAGGACTGGTCTTATCAGCAAGTTAAAACCTGCATCTACCGCGACGAAGTTCTTGTAAGCCCTCTTCACAGCGTTGACCCTCGTTAGAAGAACCGTCGTATTTCCGACCAGACTCCTTCCCGGTTCCAACCACAACTTAGGATCGGAACTCAAATCCCTCTTTCTATCTTCGAAAACGGGAACTATCTCGTTTGCAAAATCCTTAGGTGTTGGAGCCCCTTCTCCAGTGTAGTCTATGGCCAATCCCCCACCTACGTCTATGAAATCGATCTCGACTCCCATCTCCTCAAGCTTTATGGCCAGATCGAACAGCTTGTTCAGAGCTTCAACGAAGGGAGATATCTCCTTTATCTGACTTCCTATGTGGCAGTGAATACCAACGGGCTTAACGTTCGGCAATTCCAAAGCCTTTTCGTAGGCATCCAAAGTCGTCTCCCAAGGTATTCCGAACTTCGAAGTTTTCAGTCCAGTTGCGATCTTGGGATGCGTCTTTGGATTTATGTCCGGATTTACCCTGAAGGCTATCTCTACCACCTTACCTCTCTTCTCAGCAACCTTCTGTATGGTGTAAAGCTCGTCTATGCTGTCAACGCTGAACTTGACACCGCACTCAACACCCATCTCTATCTCCCAATCGCTCTTCGAGTTTCCGTTGAAGAGGATTTTTTCTGGCTTGAATCCAGCAATCCTCGCCATGTAAAGCTCCCCACCGCTGAAAACATCCGCCCCAAACCCGTGATTTGCAATTATCCTCATTATCGCCAAGTTGTTGTTCGCTTTGACAGCGTAGAGGATCTCCGCATTCGGAAAGGCGGACTCGTAAGCCCTTATATTTTCCTCGAGCTTCGCCCTTGAAGTTACGTATAGGGGAGTTCCAAGCCTTTCAACCAACTCCATAGAGCTCACGTTTTCGATGTATAAAACACCGTCTTTAACACCGAACATAGGTTTAAAATCGTTCGAGTGTTTAAAGTAGTTATGAAGTTCAGGGGCAAGCATTCGGAAGTTTACGTTGAAGACGGAAAGGCGATCAAGGTCTTCAAACCCCAGTTCAGATACAACTTCTGGAAGGAGGTGAGGTATCTGACGATACTCCAGAGGAGGACCTTCGTTCCAAAGCTTTTCGGCTTCAACGCCGAAGAACTGAAGATAGAGATGGAGTTCGTGAACGGAACTTTCATAAGGGACTTCGTTAGGGAGAGGGATTTCGAGAACGTGATTGAAGTTTTGAAGAGGTGTTTGGACGTGTGTTTCTACCTCGATAGGATGAGGGTGCAGAAGGAGGAGATGAACCACCCTCAGAAGCACGTAATCGTAGCGGATAGGATAGTCTTCATAGACTTTGAAAGAGCTTACGAGAATCCAAATCCGAGCAACGTCACGCAGTTCTTGGAATACGTTAGGAAGGTTACTGGATTAACCCCGGACGTGGATTTGGTTAGGAGATACAAGAGGTTCTACGGAATTGGGGATTACAACGTTTTGAAAGCAAACGTCTTCAGCTCTTGCAAATCTTGACGAAGTTTTTGTAGAATTCGACACCGTATTCCGTGTGATAGACTTCGGGATGCCACTGAACACCGTAGATGGGTTTGCTCTTATGCCTCATCGCCTCGATTTCGCATATATCGGATTTTGCCAGAAGCTTGAACTCATTAGGTAGCTTTCTCACCTCGTCCATGTGGCTCGCCCAAGCTTTGAACTCCCTCGGAATACCCTCAAATATCTCGTCCTCCTCAACTACCTTTATCTTAACCTCCGCGTATCCTCCAACCTTCCCCCTTCCAACCTCTCCCCCGAAAACCTTCGCTATGAGTTGATGTCCCAAGCATATCCCAAGAATGGGAACTTCAAGCTCTCTAACGTAGAGTTCGCAGTTACCCGTTTTGTCGAGAGAGGGACCGCCACCCAAAACCAAACCGTCAACGTCTTTCAAATCTTCAACGGGCGTCGTGTTCGGAATGAGCTTGGTTTCGACACCCAAGTCCCTTAGGGTTCTGTGGATAAGGTGATTGTATTGCCCGTAGTTGTAAACGACGTATATCTTCACCATGCTTCAAATTCGCCTGAAGATTATTTATCCCTTACTTCAAAAGCTCCTCAAAGGGTGAGGCCTCTTCTCTTTCTTTTCTCTTAAATCTGAACAGTCCTGCCAAGTCGAACCAACCCCTAACTACCCTAACGCTTACCTCCTTGCTCACCTCATCCACGTTCGATTTGGCGTTGACGAAAACTTTAAAAAGACCCTCGAACTTCGGAACCGCTTTCACCTCTTCACTGACGACCATTCCCCTCCTCAGAGGCGGAAACTCCACAACCTTCCTATCCACTTCGAAATACTTCTCTAAATCCGTCAAATCTACTATCAGATTTTCTACGGTGTCGTGTAAAACGTTTTTATACGCCACCTTCAACTTAAACTCCCTGTTCACCCTGACCTTCTTGGGTGTCTTCACCATCAACTGCTCCCTCTTCAAATCCTCAAGGGCCCTGATCAAAAGCTCGTATGATCCACCGTAGTCTTTCTCCTTAAACGATTTTTCAGCCTCTTCTACTATCTTCTTCACGCCTTTGACGTTCATCCCCTTGGACAACTTCAGAAGTTTCTTCAACTCTTCAAACTTCCTCTCCAAAACGATTTGAGGGTAAGGCAGAAACTTGAAATCGTAACTCTCTTTTAAGACCTCAACGACCCTCCCGTCGAAACCGAACTTCACCCTGCTTCCCAGAGTTAAAACAACCACTCCGTCCTCGTGAAATTCCACGTCGTATATGACGTTGTCCAACTTCTTCTTCCAAATCACGTTCCCGTCTCTCGTTAAAAGTGTGAATTCGTCGTAGTTTGCAACCGCTATGAAGTCGTGAATCCTTACGAGATTGGCTCTGACGTTCAACCTCCAAATCTCCCTCTTTAACTTCAGACACTTCAAACCCCTGTCGGTCGCAACCACGATCTCGTCGTCGAAATCCAAAGCCAAGACCCTTCCAACCCTCTTTTTAAAAATCCTCTTACCTTCCAAATCGTAAATCTCAACCCTCTTTCCAACTCCCAAGGCAACCCTTTCCTCGTGAACCGCTAAGGCGTTGGCTTTGACCTTCTTCCTCCACAAGACCTTGCCTTCCAAATCCAGAACCGCAACCTCATCTTCCGTTCTAACCGCTATCACTCTATCAACATCTATTTCGAGAATCGGCCTTTCTAATCCCAAGATGAAGTTCTTACCGACCAGCAAATTTTCGTAACAGACGAATTCACCCTTCTTACAGTAAACCCACCTGTCGGGCTTGATAATCTTAACCACCTTGGTCTCCTCAACATTTTCCATTAAAACTTCGAATTTGTCTATGTAGATAAATTTATCCTAAACCGAAACATTTATTGAGCTCGAATAAACGGTATTCCGTGAAGGCGTTTGTAGAGGTCGTAAAACCTAAACAGACGATGTTACTGATGATAACGTGCGTAATATCATACTTGGTGGCATCTAAGCTCTCCATAAACGTTCTTCACTTTCTCAAGTCGATGATCGCAACGTTGTTGGCGATAGCCGGAACTACGGCGTTGAACATGTGGTTGGACAGAGATATAGACGCTTTGATGTGCAGAACGATGAACAGACCAGTTCCTTCGGGTAGATTGAGTCCGAGAGCTTGCATGGCCTACGGATCAACCCTGTTCCTATTGGGATTTCTCTTGGGATTAACAGTCAACTACGTTTTCGCATTCGTTCTACTCTTGGGATTAGTTTTCGACATAGTGATATACACGATTCTGTTGAAGAGGAAAAGCCCATACTCGATAGTTTTGGGAGGTTTCGCTGGAGCTATGCCAGCGTTGGCCGGATGGTGTGCGGTTAAAGGTGGAGATGTCTTGGGTGGAGTTCTCTTGTCAGTCGTCGTCTTGCTCTGGATTCCCGCCCACATATGGTATATAACGATGCATTACGAGGAAGATTACAGGAGGGCTGGAATTCCCATGTATCCGATAGTGGTCGGAATGGAGAAGGCGTCGTGGGCGATAGTCTTTTGCACTTCTCTGATGTTGGTAACGATAGCTTTGATATACGTAGTTGCGGATTTGAACGGATTTTATCTCACGATTTCGACTTTGGTTACCCTCTACTTCCTCTACAAAGCGGTGAAGTTTGCCAAATCGCCGAACAGAGCTCTGGCCAAGAAGATGTATAAGCTTGCGAGCATGACCTTAGGAATCATCTACATCTCCATGCTCCTCGGGGTTTGGTGAAACCCTCTTCGTATCAGGTGGAACGTCAAATCCCCTCTTTAAGAAGGGACAGTGCTTCATGCAGAACTCGAACTGCTTCATCTGGGCCTTGAGTTCGAACTCCATCGTTTTATACTTCGCCTTATACAAATCTTCCCTCGCGTTCATGTAGTGATCAAAAGCTTTACAGATGACTACGCTGAACCTCCTGTCGAGCTCCAAAAGTTCGTCGAAGTTCGGTTTAACCTTTTTTATCACTATGTCCCTCAAATGGAAAAGCGTTCCTATACTACCTCCAGCGGACAGCCTCGAATCCGTTGCGAGATACCTCATAAGGTTGTCCAAAGCCGAGTCCAAATCTCTGTAATCGTTTTTGGCTATGGCATAAACTATTCCCCTACTGCATTCGTCTAAAAAATCGACGATCTCTATTGGCGGTCTTATGGGATACCTGCTCAGAAAGAACTCCCTAAACTCCTTGGCAATCTCATCTTTCTTCTTTTCGAGATCCTTCAGCATGAATTAAAAAAGGTTGCAGGCTACAAAACGTTTACCATGGGTGAGTTCCTACTACGACCTCCTTTCCAGTTAGCTCTTTGACCATTTCCACAACCTTGTCGAGATCCATCGGACACCATCCGACAGAAGTTGCCCACTTTATGCAGTTCCCTATGTAAACCACATCGAAGTCGTCGAAACCCTCGATCCACTTCTTGAAGAGCTTCAACCTCGGAACTACGAATCCCGGACATCCCCCACAGCCGAGTATTCCTACGACGTCCACCCTGTCGAACTTCTCGAAGTTACCCAATCTCTCCCTTGCAGCCGTAAGACACCTCTCGCAACCTATGCAGGCCTTGTCTCTAACCTTTTCGCAACAGAGTATCACGGCCCTAACCATCTTCGATCACCCCGAATTTAAATGTCGGAATAAAATTTAAAACTTTGGTTTCATCAGAAACGTATTTAAGCAAGCTGACAATCTTTGGACAATGCAAGGGGTAGTCGAGTATGAGTATCTGATTCCTCCAGACGAATACTTAGCTGCTGGCGTCCACATAGGGACTCAGATAAGAACGGGAGACATGAAGAGGTTCATATACAAGGTTAGACCTGACGGGCTCTACGTATTGGACATAAAGAAGCTCGACGAAAGGATAAGGATAGCGGGGAAGTTCTTGGCGAGATTCGAGCCTGAGAAGATTTTGGCTGTATCCGCAAGGCAATACGGACAAAAGCCTGTGATGATGTTCGCCAAAGCGGTGGGATGCGATTACGTTGTAGGCAGATTTATCCCCGGAACCCTAACGAATCCGATGCTGAAGGAATACAGAGAGCCAGATGTCGTGATAGTTACAGATC
The DNA here is from genome assembly GCA_027036775.1 of Archaeoglobaceae archaeon. Taxonomy (GTDB): domain Archaea; phylum Halobacteriota; class Archaeoglobi; order Archaeoglobales; family Archaeoglobaceae; genus Archaeoglobus_B. The sequence goes on from JALWDS010000042.1 coordinate 18,947, forward strand.
CAGCGATAGACAGACAGGCTGTTGAGGAAGCATCTCGCGTAGGGATACCTGTTGTAGCCCTATGCGATACGAACAACTCCACCGCAAACGTCGATCTGGTAATACCGACAAACAACAAGGGTAGGAAGGCTTTGGCACTGGTTTACTGGTTACTCGCGAGGGAGGTTTTAAAGAACAGGGGAGTTGAGGAGTTTCCGTATTCAGTAAGCGATTTCGAAGCTGAGCTGTAATGCCCAACTATCTCGTCGTTCTTCAGGGTGCTTGGATAGTCAGGAACGTTAAGAGCGTAAGGGATGCTATGAACATAGCGGTAGCCGAGGCTGGGAAGAGGTTGAATCCAGACATGGACTACGTCGAAATCGATGTAGGAGTTACGCAATGCCCAAAATGCGGTGAAAACTTGAAGAGCGTCTTTTTGGTTGCGAACACCGCTTTGGTGGGATTGACGTTTGAGATGAAGGTCTTCAACGCTCAAAGTAAGGAGCACGCAATAAGGATTGCCAAATCCGAACTGGGCAAGAGGTTGCAGAGGATTCCCTTGGAGGTTGTAGAGGTAGTCGAGATCGAATGATTTTAAAAGAAATAGAAAGATCGGATGGGGTTTTAGAGGTCGTAGATGCGAGGTGTCCGAACGAGCTTAGGTGTTTGAAGGTAGAGGAGAAGGTCGAGGAGTTGGGGAAACCCCTTTGGATAGTTATAAACAAGGTTGACCTTGTTCCAAAGGAATTTGCGGATAGGTGTAAGAGGGTTTTGAAGAGGGAGAGCAATGCGGTGGATGTCGTTCACGTTTCGAGTAAGAAGTTTTACGGTTTTTGGATTTTGAGGAGGAGTTTGAAGAGCTACTTTAAAGACGTCGATAGGAAGGTCAGGTTGGTTTTGGTCGGTTATCCCAACGTCGGAAAGTCCAGCCTGATAAACATGCTGGCCCAGTATTCCGCAACTTCAACCGCACCGAAGCCCGGGCATACTAAGGGGAAGCAGTGGATAAGGATAACGGGTAAGATCGTTTTGTCAGATACACCCGGTATAATCCCGAGGGAGTTCTTCAGTAGGGACTGGGAGAAGATACTCTTTCCGAGGGATGTGGAGGAATCAGCGTTCATATTGCTGGAGAAGATCGAAAAAGCAGAGGGGTCTAACTTCGAAGAGCTCTACGGTTTAAAACCGAAGGCGAGCGAAGAAACCCTAATTAGAATAGCCGAAAGGTTCAACTTCCTCAGGAGGGGAGGTGAACTGGATACGCACAGGGCCGGTCAGAAGATTTTGGAAGATTGGAACTCCTGCAAATTGACCGCTTGGTGGCTGTGATTATTATCATTACCTAATATGAACACGAAAATTATATATTTCCCGCTACTTAACCTCGCGTTAAGGAGGTGAAAGAAGGTGTTGAGGGGTAAGAGGGGTGTGAGCCCAGTTATAGGAGTGATACTGATGGTGGCAATAACAGTGATACTGGCTGCGGTGATAGCGAGCTTCGTCTTCGGAATGGGTTCCAAGGTTAAGGCTGCACCGAACGTCCAATTGGCTCTAAGCGACGCTGAGGACAAGTTGGACTCAAACAACGACGTGATCCTTTACGTCGAGCACTACGGTGGAGACACTTTGAAGTGCGACGAGCTGAAGGTCATAGTTACGGACAAGACCAACAACAAGATATGGACATTAACTTGGAACTCCGCGGACAACGCGTTTGAAGACGTTAACAGTCCTGGTAACGCACCGATACTTCTCGTAAACGAAAGCTACTCTTCACCGCTCAGCGGAAAAACGATATACTACAACAGCGGTGCAAGTAACTTTACCGTAAATAACGACGGTTTGAGGTATCACATAACCGCAAGCGGAGTCTTGCAGGTCGGAGACGTCGCAGCTCTGATCGAGCCAACCGATCTGTTCAACACGTCCAACACACCCGCAACTCTCGAACTGAAGGTTGTTCACATACCAACGAACACGATAATATACGACAGCGAGCAGTTGGTGCAGTAAACCTTTTGAGTTGATTTTTATTTTTTTATGTTTAAAAATTCGAGGTCTCTTTCTCCCATCTTGGGCGTTCTACTTCTTTCTTTAGTTTCTATAATTTTTGCAGTAGTTTTTCTCAAACTTTCAAGCGTTTACAGCGTTGCCACGCCTCCGAATGTAGTTCTATCCGTTTCCGCAACTTACTATCGGAACACGGAAGAGGGAAAGATAATCCTAACCCACAAAGGTGGCGATCCGATAGACCTGAGAGACTTGGCTATAACGATAGAGTCTATAGGAAGAAACGAAAAATTAAATATCAGGTTTGGTTCGGGCTTCACGGACCTCAGAGGATACTACTACAGGTTGAACACGTTTGCAACGAATCCGAGGAGTCACGATCCGAAAGACGTAGTTTTCTCGAATCTTGTCTTTACGAAGGATGAAAACGGTATAAACTACAAGTGGGGTTTGGGGGGTCCAAGAAACGATTTGAAGGACTACTTCGGAGTCGTTTGGATCGGTCGATTGAGCGTAAGTGAAAGCGGTGTATATACCTTCTATCTCACGTCGGACGACGGATCGTGGTTGTGGATAGACGGTAAGCTGATCATAGACAACGGCGGACTCCATGCGGACAGAACGGTTTCAAAGAGTTTATTCCTGTCCGCTGGTGTTCATACCGTTAAGGTGAAGATGTTCGAATGGTCGGGATACGCCACATGCATACTGGAATGGTCGGGTAAAAACGTATCGAGACAACCAATTCCGAGAGTCGTAAATATACCAAAATACGTTTTAAGCGTTGAAGATAGCGTGTCCTTTGACGTTCGCATACCACTCTCGCAAATTATACACGTAACGGTAGTTCACGTTCCATCGAACACAATTCTTTTAGATAAAAATATAAAAGTAAATTTAATGAATAAGGCGATTTTGAGGGGAATAAAGGCCTACTACTATACAGACGAACGTTGGAACAAATTGGCGAAGGTAAGAGTTGAAAACAGAATTTGGTATGCGGATTCGGCAAGTCATTGGTCTTCAGACATACCGAACTGGCCGGGACCTATTATAGGTAAAACCGACGAATTCAGCGTGAGGTGGGTCGGCTACCTTTACGTTCCAGAGGATGGTGATTACACGTTCTATCTCACGTCAGACGACGGATCGTGGTTGTGGATAGACGGAAACCTCGTCGTAGATAACGGGGGGTTGCACGCACCGAGAGAAAAGAGTGCAACAGTTCACTTGAAGAAGGGCTACCATCCCATCGAGGTAAGGTTCTTCGAAAATCACGGTGGGGCGGTTGTAAGGCTTGAATGGGAGAGAAAAGTTGAACGGACTCCTGAGAAGAAGTTCCTAAACGCCACTTGGGAAGCATACTACTATTCGGACGAAAGTTGGAGCAATCTCGTAAACGTGACCACTCACAGCAGAATAAGGTTCGCGGATTTCGCAAGCCACTGGCCTTCAGACATACCTAACTGGCCAAAACCGATTGTAGGTAAGACGGACGAATTCAGCGTAAACTTCTCGGCAAAGATATACCTCCATGAAGGTGACTACACGTTTTATCTCACGTCGGACGACGGTTCTTGGCTTTACATCGACGGAAGACTTGTAATAGATAACGGAGGTTTACACGCTCCGAGGGAAAGGAGTGGTAGCGTGCATTTAAGTGAAGGTTACCATCGCTTCGATGTCAGGATGTTCGAACATCATGGAGGGGCGGTTATTTACCTGCAATACGCGAAGGGAGCCTTTGGAAGACAACCCGTAACGTCGTTTTACCACTCACGTTGACCGAAACCCTTATATTATCACACTATGAGTCAAAGTCACAAAGTAACAAGGTGACGGGTATGTGGATCGGTAAGAGGATTAGGATTGAGAGGATAATAAACAGGGAAACTGGAAACACCGTGATA
>JALWDS010000043.1 GCA_027036775.1 Archaeoglobaceae archaeon
AACGAGAAGAACGCCTTTAAAATTGAAGAAACACCTCAGAGCTACGTAATCACTGTAGTTAACCCACCAAAAGGAGCAAAAGTCTTAATTGAGGTCTACTTAACAGAGGGCTCTAAAGGCAACATTCTCTCTGGAAAGCTAACCAGAATCGTTGACGCCATAACAGATATAGATGGGAATATCGTTCCCATAAAGGTTAGAAATGACCTCCCGTTTTCAGGCGGAAAAGATGAGGAAAGTATAGAGGAGATAAAGAGGAACGCCATAGTCAGGCTGAGAACAAACGAAAGAGCGGTAACCGGCTGGGACTACGAAAACCTCGCCAAAGTCCTTGTTGAGGGAGTAAAGCATGCAGTAGCAGTTTCTCCTGAACCGGGAGTTGTTGACCTTTACATTGCGACTGAAGATGAAAACGGAAACCCGGTAGCAGCAGACGAAACTTTAAAGGCTAAGGTTGATGAAGTTCTAAGAAAAAGGAGAGCTCTAACAGACAAAGTCAACATAAAAGACGTTCAGTTCATTCCGGTTAACCTTCACATAAAGGTAAAAGCCTATACAGGCTACAACTACGAAACGATCAGACAAACAGCAATTAAATTGCTTAAAGATTACTTCGGTTCCCTTACCCCAGGACAGGCTTTCAGGCTCTCAGACGTTTACAGGCTGATAGACGCAATAGAGGGCGTTGATTACTGCAACATCCTAACCCCCAGCCACGACGTAGAACCGGGAGAAAGATACAGACTTCTCGTTTTAGGAGAGGTGACAGTTGAAGTTTCATGAGCTATTCCCTGAGTTTTACAGGGATAACGAAAGAGACTGGTATCAGTTCATAAAAGAGGTATTCAGCCCCGAATTTGAGATAGCTCTAAAGGAAATAGAATCCCTCTGGAATTTGATTGACATAGACACCATCCCCGAAGACAAGCTCCCACTGCTGGCAGATAACCTGGGCTTTACGCTCTCAGACATCCTCCCGGTTTCATTTAGAAAGCAGTTAGCCAACGCAATAGACTTGCACAAGTTTAAAGGAACAAGATTCGCAGTTGAAAAAGTCTTTGAAGTAATGGGACTGCCTGCAAACCTAAGTGAGTGGTTTGAATACGGCGGGAACCCTTACCGATTCAAAGTAGAAGTCTCCTCTCCCTCACGGCAGATAACTCCTGAATTAAGGAACAAACTCATCCAGCTCATCAACGAATATAAAAACGAACGCAGCTGGTTAGACGAAATTCTTCTCTCCTACCTCGCAGAAGGAAGACTGCAAGTAGCAGCTGCACAGCTACCTGAAACTGAAACCGAAGCCGACTTCCAGAAGGACCTCGTCTGGTTAGCATCAGGAACTGTTCGTTTCGCAATGTCAGGCATCTCTGAAACCGAAGCTGTAGCCGTTATGGAGGCTTGATGGCAGAGGGAAAAACTGTTGTAACTGAGAACGGTCTAAGAGCTCTTATAGAAGCAAGCTCTGTAGGTAAGCAGATAAAGCCTGCTTACTTCAAGGTATCAGAGCAAGACATAGGAGATATCTACCCGGGCACAAACATAGCAGACCTACCGTCAGTCTGGTATCAGGCTCCTATTTCTGCATACGTTCCTGTAAACGATTCAACCGTCCAGTTCATTCTTGATATCCCCCAAGATAAAGCAACCAAATACGGCAAAACGTTCGGCTTATACCTTGAAGACGGAACACTCTTTGCCGTTGCTAAGCCTCCCTATCCGTTTCCTCCCCTCATGCGGCAAAGGTTTAGAGTTCAGTTTGTCTGGGAGCAAATAGACTCTGTAATGAACTTTGAAGACATTCCGTTTTATGAATTTGACCAGGATGTTGTTCACTTAGATGCCGTTTCTACAATCTCTTTAGCTCTTTTTGACGTTCAAGAACATCTAACACTCTTAGAACAGTTCAAGTCTGACTACTATCGGTTCAAGTCTTTAGCTTCCGAAAGGTTAAGGAACCACGAAGAAAGAATTTCCTCAAACGAAATCAAACTTCAAGACCACGAACTTGCGATTTTTGATATGTCAGCTAGCTTAGGAAACCAAACCCTTCAAAACTCTTTGGAAATAGGGCTTTTAAAGCAATACATAGGAGGTTAACATGGGACTCAATCTTGCAGAGATTCAGCAGAAGTTAGATCGCTTGATTCAAAACATGTCTGAACAAAATAGACGTGCCTATAGCGTTTTTTACGACCCGAACCCGCAAGATGTTGAACTTCCACAGCTTGATGAAAATGGCAACTTGATAACTGTCAAAATTCCGAACAGGGCAAAAATAAAGCAACAAATGTGGGATGACGTCAACGCAGCAACAGGCTTGTGGAATAGAACTTTTTATGTTGACGTAAACGGAGATGATAACAACCCGGGAACTCCTGATGCGCCTTTTGAAACAATAAAAAAAGCAGTAGATAGTGTGCCTATTGGTGGCATAGGAGTGATAGTGCTTAAAAACGGTCAAACTCACTATCTTCCTTCCGACAGTGATATATACATCAGAGGAAAGCAAATTTTATTCGTAGCTTGGGATTCTACGCAGGATAGTAATGGAAGTGGAACCTATCCTTATACAAACCCTCCTGTAATTTACTTTTCACTAAAAGCTGATAATACTGTATCAAAGTTTATACTTGGAGGAAATGCTTGTATTGGATTTGGTAGATATGGGAACGGAGTGGTTTTAGAGGATGACCCTAATATTCCCCTTAACGACCCTATTATTTGGGGACATTGTGACACAGTTCCTAGTACAGGACAAAGTTGGGGATACAGAAAGCTTTCTGTAGCTCATAGCTACATCAAACTTAAAAAAGCAAGATTAACAACAATGATAGATGAAATAGTCTTTCGCTGGACAAAGCTCTTTTTTGATGATTCTGATACTTCACACGCTCTCATGGATGTTGGTTGGGGAACACTAAGACTGGAAATATCAGAAGGAGACTTAGTTAAATACGACGATTCAGCATCAATAGGTTGGAATAACATTGGACAATATATCCGTGGCATTGTTAAAGATTCAAATGGAATACCTCGCAATATTGTAAGCAACATTATTCTCTAAAAGGAGGAAAACATGATAGCGTTAATTAAGATAGGAAATTCCATCTATGAAAATGTTCCTGCAACTGTAGCTGTTCCCATGAAGTTTAACGAAAACGGAATGCCAGTAGCCTTTAAGGAAAAACCTAACCCGCTGATACCTAACGACCCCGAGAAACTAAAGCATGTATTCAAAGACACAATCAGCTGGTTTACTGACAGATACATACAGTCACAATTAAACAGCATTAACGAAGATCTTCCTGATTTGGTTAGCGAAAAGTCGTACCTTGAGGGAGTATTTGCTGCCAGTGGTATTTCACCAGAAGCTGTCAGAAATGAAACAGTTCTCGTTATCCTCAGCAAAAAGACTATAAACCAAGCCGTTACAGACCTTTCTATCCCCGAAGACTTAAAGAGCGATTTTGAAAGAGCAGTAGAAATAGCCCGTATTATCGCCTGGAAAGAGGCAATCTGGAAGGCTGAGGAGAAACTTGAGAGTCAAATAGACTCAATGACCTTTGAACAACTACTCCAGCTTGATGTGAAAGCCTTGTGTGAAACTGCCTATGCAGAGATACCATTAGAGGTATAGGATGCCAAAAGCCTATGTTCTTGCCTCAAAAGGTATCAGCCTCACGAGTCGGGCTATAAGGTTCCGACAGTGGGACTTTCCCTTTACACATATAGCGTTGGCAATAGACCTTACCAACAAAAGGGACCCTATTGTTATTGAAGCCTGGTGGAATGGCGTTAGGAGAGGGAAGTTCTCCAAAGTTCATACTCCATGCACAGAATTTTCAGTCTATTCTGTAGAAGTTACAGAGAAGCAAAAAGAGAAGATTTTTGAGTTTGCTGAATCCCAAATAGGAAAGCCTTACGACTGGCTGGGGATTTTGGGATTCGTTCTCTTTAATCCGAACATAGAAAGCAAAAATAGATGGTTCTGCAGTGAGCTTGTATTTGCTGCGTTTAAGAAGGCAGGGGTGGAGCTCCTCAAAAATACCCATCCAAGCGAAGTAAGTCCACGGCTCTTCCTAAAAAGTCCGCTTTTACAGTTTGAGTATTCAGCAAAGCTACCGGAGGTAAAAGGTGGCAAGCAGGAGGTTAGAAGACCTACACCCTGTAACACGTGAGAAGACAGAAGCTTTTCTACAGAGAGCTAAGGAAAAAGGTATAGACGTTCTAATTTACTGCACCTACCGCTCACCAGAAGAACAGGAAGTCCTTTACATGCAGGGGAGGTTAGAGCAGTTCGGAATAACACTTGAGGAACTGAACAAAAGGAGAGTCAAACTTGGGCTCTGGAGGTTAACGGAAAAAGAAGCCAAGAGAAAAGTCACCAATGCAAAACCATGGCAGTCTTTTCATCAATATGGACTCGCCTTTGACTGCGTTCCTCTGCAGGGCGGAAAACCGGACTGGAACAACATAGAAGCCTACAGAACCCTCGGTAGTATCGCTTCTGAGATAGGTCTGGAGTGGGCGGGAGGCTGGAGGAGGTTCCGGGAGCTCCCCCACTTCCAGGACATAGAAACATTTCAAAAGATAGTTAAAAGAGGTAGATAATGGGATTCCCGATAATCTCCGACGTCCTTGACCTTGTAGGGAAAGCCGTTGATAAAGTAATCCCCGACGCTAACAAGAGAGAGGAGATAAAAGCAAAACTCCAGTTTGCCGTAATGGAGCAGGCTTTAGAGGAGAAAAAGCTCGTTTTTCAGGACTTGGAAAATGCGAGGGAACTTTACAAAGAGGAGCTCCGGGAACAGGGAGTTTACCCTTTGGTGAAGAGCATACGAGCCCTCGTAAGACCATCCATAGCTTACTCTACCATTGGCTTCTACATCTATGCGAAGCTCCACTCCCTCCCATTAAATCAGAGCGATTACTACCTGTTCTACGGCATCTTCGCATTCTATTTCGGACTAAGAACAGTAGAGAAAAAGATGGGTAAGGCTTAGGAGGCTATTGTGAACGATAGCAAAATCAATGAGCTTGTTCTCAAGCATGAAAGGGAAATATCTCAGCTAACTGCAATGCAGGAGATACTGGTTAAGCAGACAGAGAGAGCGACTGAAACACTTGAAGCTCTCAAGGATGCACTGGGAGAAATAAAGCTCTCTATAGAAGAACAAAGAAAAGAACTGAAAGTAGCGATTGAGATAAGAGATAAGTTAGATGAGTTTACACAGAACTTTCTGATTCAGAAGAACTCACAGGAACAGACAAATCACAAACTATTTGAGAAGATAGAGGCTCTTGAGGGAGAAGTTGAGGGTTTGAAGCAGGAGATCAAAAAGCTCTCAGAGGCTACACAGTTTGCACGCTGGTTAGACGGAGGATTTAGAATCCTCTCAAAAAGAGCGGCAGTATTTATTCTTTTAGCTTTAGGACTGATGGTGCTCGGAGCCTTTCTTGGTATTGACCTGCACCAGCTAATACGGAAATAGCAAACAAATTGCACAAAAGGTTGCAATGGAACTTGAATACAGAATAACCCATACCTACATAGACAAATTCTCCAGACCGTTTCAGAGAAATCAGAGGCTCTTAGAGGAGTTCAACAGAGAGGTTACCAGAAGTCTCTCTCTGTTTGACAGCCTCAACAGAAAAGAGTTCTCCATCTCTTTAGACAGCCGCTCTTTTGTTAAGGGAATTGACGCCGTCAAAAAGGAGCTCTCCTCCCAGACCATTCCTCTACAGATATCCGGAAAAGTTCCCGGGATTAAAGAAACTCTCAGGCTACCAGAAACTACATCTACAGTAAACTGGAGCAGTATTTTAGAGAAACCCGCCATTCCCAAGCTCAAAGGCTCAGTAGAGTGGGAAATCGGCAAATCAGAGGCAGTAGAGCCCGAACTGAAATACAGAAAAGCCTTAAGAGACTCAAAACAGTTCTTCAGAAAACTAAACAGGCTGTTTAGAGGAGCTCCCTCCGTTGAGCCGGAACTAAAGACGGAAAAGCTGTTCCGAGAGGCAAACCGCTCCTTAGACAGGTTAAACAGACAGTTCAGAGAAGCAGAGCCCACCATAACTCCCAAAATAAACGAATCTGCTCTGCAGGAACAGTTAAACAGCCTCAAAAAGGAGCTCTCCTCCCAGACTATTGTCTCCACAGTTTCACTTGGCTTGGGGCTCAACCGTTTAAAGGAGCAGTTAAAGGAGGAGGGACTAAGCCTTTCAGAAGCTCTCTATGAAAGCACGAAGTATGGACTGCGAAAGTCTGAACTGGCTTACGAGATAGCGAAAGAGGTCAACAAAACCGGCGGCTATATAGACGCCACAGACATTGGCAACAACATCGTTACTGCTCTTAGAGAGGGCGTAAGGGGCTCAGAGAAAGAGCTTGCATACTTTGGAGCCTTAATGGCTAAATACCAGAAAGCTTTTGACGTTCCAGCTGAGGAGATAGGGAAAACGATATACGAGCTCCAGCGCTTCCACATACCTGTTGCAGAGTTTGAAAAAGTCCTTGGTAAGGCAGTAGCGCTCAGGCGGGAGTTCAACATCACTTCAGAAACGATGAAAGAGATACTCGGCGATATAGACGAGAACTTCGGCTTCATTATGAGCCGCCTTGACAGAGCCTCAAGGTCAAAGTTCATAGTTGGGATGGAGGAGCTCTCCGCCGCCCTTGAGAACAGCTACATAGACAGCACAAAGTTCATGGAGATGCTGTCGGGAGCTCTCAGCGGCAACATTGAAGACCTGCAGAAAACCTACTACCTGACCGGTCTTAACCTTGCACAACTGAGAAAACTCCTTGAGAGCGGGAATATTGAGGGTATAGGAGAAGCTTTTATCAGGCAGTCTCAGAAACTATACAG
>JALWDS010000044.1 GCA_027036775.1 Archaeoglobaceae archaeon
CATCCAAGCCCTCAGATACGAGTAATCCAAAAAACTGTCCACCGCCGAACTTAACAATACGATACTCGTTTTAACGGAGCGGAAGATGATCATTAACGTATCGGTGAGCTACGTAAAGCATTGTAGATCGTCTAAAAAGGAGTCGAACAACCGTCTATTGGTTTACAAATTCACCACGTTTCGACATCTGAAAGATTTTCTTTATCAGCATCTTTAAAAAGTTTAAAAAGATGGATATTTTGCTAAAAATTTGAATGATCTAATTGGTCTCACCTCGTAATCGGAATAGGAGGGAGATTGCACTGATATAGAGGTATATTTGCGGGAGCTTTAAACATGTTTCAGTTTTATAGCGTATTTTATTGTGAATTATTGGTTAATAATTCGTTAATTTTTCTGCGTGAATAATTCGTTACAAGGGAGATAAACCGATTTCGAGCAAAATAAACACTCTATATTTCTATGAAATGGTTGACGTTGTTTTATCATCCAATGGATCGTTTATATTCACTTTTAACCGATCGTTAAAACGAATTGTGTTGGCTATAAAAATATAGAAATCCGTAGCTACGTCCATAGATCGAAAAAGACGATCTCCTCGGATTGGTTGCTCTTTAAATACCCACAGCAGGTTGAGGTGGCAACCAATACTCTTTTATAGAAGTTAGTCGCAGATACCGTATAGAATACCAAATCTCAAATTTGAATCTCAGAATCTCATAAAGAGAACGGAAACCCCATAACTTCGTCAACCCTTTCGACCTCCCAAACCTCTCCCCATGAATCTCATAAAGAGAACGGAAACTACCAAATTTCCCAAAAGGTGTTAAATAGTCCTAAGGCTTTTGATTTGGGAATCTCATAAAGAGAACGGAAACCAAAGATCAATCCGAATCCGCAATATGTTGGATTGGATGTAAGTATGAATCTCATAGAGAGAACTGAAACTTTCCCTCTTTGCACAACCTACAATTGCACAGGTATCTAACGTCCAAATCTCATAGAGAGAATTGAAATAACCATCCAATAAGTCACCGTAGCGACGTCTAATCAAATGTCGATTGCATCAAGTTCTGAAAATTTTTCAGAATTTTGAAATTCTTACAGATGTTTACAAGAATTTCTAATATAGCTAAAAACTTTAGATTCTACTGTGTTCTTCGTAGACACGTTGGAGGTTGAGAAGAGGATCAGAATTATGAGGAAAGAATTGGAGAAGTTTGGAATTTCTGAGGAGTTGAGGGGATACAATTGGGATTCCCCTCCAGTTGAGCCGATAGAGTATGGTGTTAAGCTATCCGTCTCAGATTTCTGTGGAATATGCAAGACCCTGAGGGACATCTATCTAAAATACGTTGAAGGATTGAAGCCGAAGCCAAACGTCTATATGCTTAGCGGTTTGGCCTATCACGAAGTTATTAAGGAAGCTTTGTATCAGATAAAGAGAATAATCTACCAAAAACCAGTGAATGGCTCTGAAATCATAGAAGAGATGCTTTCAAGCGATATACCTGACACTATCTGCGATAGATTGAATATAAATAACTCAATGAGAGAGAATTGCAAAAAGCTTTTCAAATACATCGTTATTCAGTGTGCCTCCCAAGTTGACAGAATTTTAGCTAAGTATCCTTACGCAGATGCCGACTGCATCGTAGGAAAAGCGTTACCGCCGATAGTCGAAAGGAAGGTGGATGGAAGTCTAATTGGATTATCCGATAACCTATCGGTGGATTTCTTCATTCCATATAACGCCATAGCGGACTTAAAGAGCGGAGAAGTTAGAGATCAAAACGCCATAGCCTTGGCAGGATACGCTTTAGCGTTGGAATCCGATGAAATGACGGATGTGAATTTTGGATTCGTAATTTATCTAAGGTTTAAGAACGGTTTTGTCAATTTCAAGCTTAAACACGTCCTGATGAGCGACGAACTCAGAAGGAGGTTTTTGGAACTGAGAGACGAGATGATAGAGTTGATAAATTCTGGAAGAGATCCCGGAAGGCCTGATTCCTGTCCTAAGAATTGTTGTTTTTACGGTGTTTGCAATGAAGCTGATAGTTAGCGGTTGGGGTGTGTTTTTAGGTGCGAAGAACGGGATGATACGTATCAAGAACGGTGAGAGTGAGAGGGAAATCTCTGCGGGAGATGTTGAAGTTGTGATGATAGCAACTAAGGGGGTTTCTGTATCTTCGGCATTTCTAAGGCTGGCTTTCCAAAACAACATCGATGTGGTTATATTAAATAGCAACGGTGTTCCAACTGGCAGATTCATGCCGTTCATGAAGAAATCTAACGTTAGGGTAAGAAAGGAGCAGTATAAAGCTCAAGAAGATGAGAGAGGGGCGATCCTTGCAAAGTCCTTTGCAAGGGGGAAGATCATGAATCAGTATTACCTGTTGAAGTCGATGGCAAAGAACAGAAGGAGGAAGGATGTTTTAGAATTGTGCTACAAGATAAAGGAAAGAGCTAACAGAATTGGCGAACTGGAAGGCTTTAACAGGGATGAAATCATTAGAGAGGAAGCTAAAGCCGCTGAACTCTATTGGGAAGGTATATCGGAATTTTGCGATTTTGATAAGAGGAGGAAGAGATACGAGGATCCTGACGATCCAGTCAACATCATGCTGAACTACGGTTACGCCGTGCTGATGTCTCATGTTTGGTTGGCCGTAGAGATGACGTGTCTCGATCCGTATGCTGGATTTCTACATGCGGAGAATCCAAAAAGACCGGCTTTAGTCGTAGATTTGATGGAAGAATTTAGACAGCCAGTCGTAGATAGAGCTGTGTTTAAAATAGCTTCTAAGGACTATGTGAAGGATGGCAGGTTAACGTATGAGGGTAGGAAAATCCTGATTTCTGAGATAGAAAAAAGGCTGAATACGAAGGTTACGTTTGAGAACAGGAGGCTTCCAATAGACTATCACATAACACTGCAAGCCAGAAGGATTGAGAGGTTTTTGTTGGGAAAAGGAAGATACACTCCATTTATACTGAGATGATAACGCTCGTAATTTACGATATAACGGACGATACTGTAAGAAATAGGGTTGCCAAAGCTTGCAAGCAATTTGGACTCAGCAGAATTCAGAAGAGTGCATTTTTAGGCGATTTGCCATCCGCTAAAAGAAAGGAGCTAATCTCAAGACTTAGGAGGATTTTGGGGAACAGTAAGGGAAACATTCAAATCTTTGTCTTGTGCAGAGCGGATTTTGCTTTGAGGGAGGTAATAGGCGATGTGGAGTTTGAAGAAGATGAAGAGATCATACTCGTTTGAAATCCCGGTTGGAATGATCAAGTACTATCTGTTCTGTCCGAGGATACCGTACTTCGTTTTGGTTATGGGTGTTAAGGAGAAAGTTACGGATTGCATGATTGAGGGATTAAAAGAGCACGAGAAGTTTTGTAGGAGTAAAGAGATGGCAAACGTCTATTTGAAATCGGAAAAACTCGGTATTTGCGGTTACGTTGACGCGATCGTAAAAACTTCTAACGGTTACAAGGTTGTAGAGTTTAAGAGCGTTGAATTCAATAAAAGAACTCTAAAATCTCATCTTTATCAGGCCGTAGCTTACGCTTTGCTCGTTGAAGAGAACTTTGGGAGGGTGATAAGTGTCGTGCTCAAGTATAGATATAGGACGTTGGAGTTCCCGCTCACCGTTGGCCTAAAAAGATATGTTAAGCATATAATAAATAAAATTCGAGAGATTTGCGAAATCGGATTGGTTCCAGAGTATAAGGAAAGTAGAAGGTGCAGAGGTTGCGGGTTCGCTTGGATATGTAGGCAAGCTTGAATAGATTATGCCTTTATAATTTATTTTATTGGTTATATTTTCATTTAAATTTTATAATGTTTTAAACTAAATAATTAATAATCTCTTCGATTTCGTTTCTTTGAGAAAAATCTACTAACGATAATTTTATTTAAGCCCAAATAAGGCTCAATTTCTCGTATGAGGTCGTAAGCTTAATTAAATTTGAATTTCGATTGCCCCTAAACCTTTACAACCTTATGCGTGACTACTAAAGTCTCTATTAATCGAACGGAGGAACTTCGTCGGATTGGTTGCTCTTTAAATACCCACGGCAGGTTGATGTAGCAACCAATACTCTTTTATAGAAGACGGTTACAGAAATAGTATAGGATATCAAAGCTCGAATATCAGCATTGGAATCTCATAAGGAGAACGGAAACGTTGGAACGTCAGTAACAGTTCCACCCTTCACAACGTCCCCCTTACCCCGAATCTCATAAGGAGAACGGAAACAAGATACCGTGTGATCCCGCCGATCTTATAACGTAGTATCCCGCACTCGAATCTCATAAGGAGATAATTTTTTTTCCTCCATGAAAAACGATTTTTACCTGCGGTTGCGAAATGTTTCTCATGGTTACACTTGTGGCTTCTCTGGGAACGAGTCCCATGGTAGTGACGGAAACTATTGACGAGTTGAAGAAGAGAGGGATAACGGTCGATAGGGTTGTTGTTCTGGTGACGAAGGATCCGAGAGTGGAAACCTCCTATTACGCCTTAGCACTCGACTTTATGTGGAACTACGAAAACGTCGAATTAAAGAGGGTGGAACTACCGTTTGACGATATAAAGTCACAGAAGGATCACGACGAGTTTGTTAGAATAGCCAAAGAAGTTATTAAAGGGGAGATTGAGAACGGGAGGGATGTTGTTGTATCTGTTGCAGGTGGTAGGAAGACGATGGGTGTGGGTTTATACAAAGCGGGATTGGAGGTGGGAGTTGAGGAATTCTACCACGTCATAGCGGAGGAGGTTGCGGGTGCTTCCGATTTCTTAAAAAATTTGATGATGCATGACCTGAAATCCATCTACGAAGGCAAAGCGGAAGCTCCAGAGAGCCTAAAGAATCTTATAAGCTGGGAGATGCACCGCCCAGACCTAACGATCCACTTAATAAAAATATAACATAATTATACAAAGATGATTTTTGAACTGTTTTTACCTTTTGCATATATTGTTTAAGTTTATAAGGTCGCTTGATCTTGAATTTTTGAGGATGAAACGAATGATCCAAAGATGATTAAACCATAATTAGTCACAACGTTGATCATCTTCATGTTTTCTATTGTTGGACGATTTTGAGATTTGTTCCAAGAGATTTGATCTTCTTGAACATTTTGAATTATAAAAATGGTTGAATAGACAGTGTAGTTGGGATTGTATAAAGATTTCCTCGAACAACATCGAGGTTCATTTTTAAGAGTTTTGGTTGGGCATCCATGTTCGAATGGTGGGTTGAGAAAGAAAGGTTTATATTCATCTCAGAGCCACAATCTATTGTTCGAGTATACCCAATCTCAAATAGAGGACTGAAACTTTAAGTGCAGTATATTGTTTGAATAGGTCAGCGTTTATGATCAATTTCAAATAGAGAACTGAATTTTCGTAACGAATTGGTTATTGATCAATCGTTAGGACTTTCCCGGGTTTAGCAACCATCTCTTCACATCGACGTTTCTCCTCTTCATAGCTTCAACATCGTACCTTAACAAAATCTTGTTTCCCTCCCTCTTGACCCTCGTTATCTCTCTCAAAAATCCGCTGTGTGCAAAGAAGTTTCTCTTTGGGTCTTTAGACCCCTTAGGTTTCTGATCTGTGGGATAGAGGTTCAAAAGCAACTCCTCCCCTCTTAAACCTTCGGCCTTCTCTTCAATTTCCTTAACATCCCTCTCAAGGAACTTAGAGTTCACGTCCAACCCCAAATTTTTGTAAACCTCTTCAAACGTTTTAAGAATACTGTTAAGTTCTGGTTCGCCAACCTTTTCCCTCCAAAATTCGATTACACTCTGAAGCATTGCCATGGAAAAAAACGTGTTCGCTACGTTGCCAAAGTCCAGAGTTGGTCTCCTAACGATAATAGAATCTCCATTTACGATTATTTCCCTCGACTCTTCGAGTTCTTCAAGTATTTTAAGAAGTCTATCTCTTTTGCTCACCACATCGATGTCCAGATTCAAGATTTCGGGATGGTAGAACACAAGAGGGACGTTGTGCTTTACGGCGTTGAAGGCCATTTTAAGCGTTTTCAAATCCTTTGAAATTTCATTAAAAAAGTTGTTATACTTCTCCTTCAACTCCCTTCTCTTTTCCACATCCCTGCAAATACCCTTGGGATTTGAAGTCGGTAAACTGAAAAACACTTTAACGTCGAAATCGTGAAGTTCGACTTTAGCTCTTTGCCCTTCGACGAGAACGGGTGGAACGTAAGCGAGCTTTAGAGAGAATCCCTTCTCACCTTGCAAGATGCATCTTAGCTTCCTGTAAGTTGCGTATCTCCTCAAAGCTTCAAGCATGCTCGTAGTGTAGATGTTCTGCCCCGTTGAGATGTCCGCATAGATTTCATCAATTCCAAGTTTTACAAGCTCCTTGAAGATGTACACAATCGTATTTTCCACAGAACCTTCAAATCGAACGGTGTATTTCCTAGAGTAAACTCCAACCGATGGAATAATCAAAACTTCTGCATCTACGTCTAAAAGCTCAAGAATTCTATCCTTAAACTTCTCCCTATTTTTCAGCAATTCAACTGCCTCATCAATATCGTTTTCAATCTCAGTAATCAGGCTATCTGGAGCTAATAGAACAACTTTCGCATCTTTACGATCTTTCAACCATTTGTAAATTGCGAAAGCTGACAACTTCTCAAAGTATTCCTTCTCATCGATAACGAATCTAAGTTTCTTGTAAAATCTTGGAATTCCCAACACCTGAAGGATCGCAGTAGTCATAACCCATCATTCAATCCTAACGTATTTTATCTTTCCCAAACCCGATGTTCTCCCACCGCCGACATTTGAATACTCTCCAAAGCTGAGAAGTCTTGACGTAATCCTCGCAAATTCCTTATTATACGTATCGTCTGGAAGCGAAAAGCTGACTTCTCCAACGAAACCAACCGACCATAACCCTTTCTTCAGCAAAACTTTCTCCGTTCTGATGTTGCAATCAGATACCGCAATACCCCATTTGTCGAGCCATTCCCTATACTCTTTCGGCAAACTTGAAACGTATGCTTCGTAAAGCCTTGCCAAACTTCTGAATAGAAGTTGCGGGAGGGGTAGTGAAACGAACCTGTAATCCAAATTTGGAACTCTAAAATAGCACGGCGTTAGAAACTTTATTCTGAATTTTCTAATTTCTTCATCTTTAAAATCGTCAACGTATCTGACCTTTATCCTATCCAATTCGTTGAGCATGCCAAGAAAGGGGATTCGATCGATACTTACTAAATATTCTTTTAGAGCCTCTCCAACCTCCTCAACGAACACCGAAATCGTAAAGGAGTATTTTTCTCCTTCTACAAGCTTTTCAATAGAGTAGTTATTGCTCTTGAATACTGGAGAGGTTGCAAAAGGTGAAAGCCCCTTACTGGTATGCAATTCTTCGGCTAAAATCCTATTTATCTTTCTTAAAGTCCAGTATAAAAATCCCCTAACGTAAGCCCCGGAATACATCCAGAAGTACCTCGATTCCGATGCTATGAAATCAATGGTGAAGTGGACTATCATTTCAACCGTAAATAATCAAAACTTAAAAAATTCACTATGGTGGTTTCGAAAAATTATCAATTAAAGTATAGCTTCTCTTTTAACTACATAGAATAATATAATATATAGAATAATATTTAGTTATACATATTTATTTTTTATTAACTATCAATTATCTCTTTAGCCAAAGCATATCTATCCAATCTTTTAGCATCTGATTAACTACGATAGTTAATCAAAAGGTTGAAATAGTGACTAACCGTAATGGTTAATCATGGCTTTGGTAAACTGGCTCAAGGTTTTGAGAGCTTTACAGATGGCTGAAGAAATCAAGAGAAATCTCGACTACTGTACTAATCTTATACAGAGAAACGCATGCAACTGTAAACACGGTGAACTCTGTCAAAGAGCCTTAGCAATTGCCACAGGTTTATCAGATAATGCCATCAAGAACATGTTGCTTAGACTCGAATTGTATAGAGAAGAGTTAGGAGACTGGTTCCCGTTCGAGATCAGAAAAATTGATGCCGGGATGAACCAACCGAGAAAGTTCATAAGGCTAAGATCCTGATTAACCACTGTGGTTAATCAGATGTATAATAATTAAATCAACTGTTGAGCTAAGCCAAAGATTATAACAACGACACTACCAACCACAAAGCATAGTAATTATATCGAGGTGGGAGGTAATGTACTTTGATCCGAGGCCGAAGAGAAAGAGGGAAGGTTTATACGATAGAGATAAAGAGCTTGAAAAGTGTTGGAAATATTCGATTACTTCAAGAGTAAGGATTTTCTCGTAAAGGGATTCGAGCAAGTTGGATTGGACGTTGAAAAAGATGTTACAAATTATGCTTGCGAGAAGCTCGACGGAATCGTCGGCTGGCTCGTTCACTTCGGCTTGAAATGCTTGGAGAAGAAGACTTCTAAGGACGTGGTTGAGGAAGTTTTAGGTGAAGCCAGCAAAATTTCGTTCGAAGAGCTCAACAAGTTTTTAGAAAAGCACAGACCAGCAGAAAAAAGAATTTTTGAGATCGCAAAAGCCATCGCAACGGGCAAGAAAACTTGGAGTGAGATTAAGAGACACTTGGAATCGGTGGATCAAAGATCTATTCCCGACGCTTCCTTAAACAGAGCTATCAAAACTCTAATTAAAGCCTCCTTCGTGGAGAAAATCGTCGATGGTAGAAATGTTTACTATCAGCTTACCGATCCAGTTCTAAAAATTCAATTAATCGTTACGGTTAATCAAACTTCAAAATTTATCGAATAGAGAAAAACATCGAGAGAAAAGTGATAACAGCTCATCTAAAGCGGGTGAGAACCATGCTGATCGGGATAGGGGGAGCGACGCTCTCGGGAAAGACAACTATAACTCTTAAACTCTGCGAAGAGCTATTGAAGAGAGGTTTTAGGGTAGGGATAGTCCTGGAATTTGCGGAGACCGTAGCGAAAGAAATGGGATACAGTAAAATCGAAGAAGTCAGAAGAAATCCTAAAAAATACTCCCAATTCGAGCTTGAAATTCTTTTTAGGAAGGTAACGCTCGAAGAACGATTAAAAGAGCGATTTGACTTCGTGATAAGCGACACCACTCCAGCAGAAGTTATCCTTATACTCTAAACTCTACTTACCTTACGAATTATTAGAAATCGTGGAAGGTATAACTAGGAAATACCTTAACAGATATGACGTGGTTTTCTTACTCGAACCTCTAAACGTTCAATCTAACAACGGATTCAGATCAAAACAAGACATAGCGAGCAGAAAAAAGCACTATGCAATTCTAAAAAACATTTACCCCCAATACGTAGAAATTCCAACGGCACCGATAGACGAAAGACTGAAACTAATTCTAAACAAACTACTATCATAAGTGAGTAACCACTACGGTTATTCAATTGCGGGTAGATCGTAACGTTGTCATATTATGACACCTCCCATAACGGTAATTGTCAAGTCCTGACATCTACTATCGCGAGTGATTAACCACAGCGGTAAATCAACCTCTGGTCCATAGCGTTTAATCAATCAAGGATGGTAATCTACTTCAAGTTTCCAGCCTTTTCTTTTTCAATTCGATGATTTCATCAAGCTTAAGTTTCCTAAGCTCTTTTTCAAGCTCTGGAGTTCTTAGCTCCTCAACTTTCAACCTAGGATCCAACACTTTCCTCTCAAGTTCTTTAATCCTTTCTCATTATCTCTCAAGAAAATACCTCTCAAAGCCTTTAGAGCGTTCCAGTAATCGTATTAACGTGGTAGAATTTGGTGATTTTTTTTCTTCTTTCTTTTATCTGAGTGTGTTTAAGTACTACTTTTTAGGTTTAGTACATATGGTATCTATCTCACATAGTTGGATAATTACAGGTGTAAGCGTATGTGAAAGGGGTGAAAGTTAAGCTTTTCTAATGACAATTTCGCCATTTTTCTCGTAGTAAACTAAGAGATCACCCTCTTTTAGTCCGAGCTTTTCGACTACTGCTCTTATGATCGTTGTTTTGAAGCCTTTGCTAACTTTAGATGTTCCCAATAACTTTTCACCCATGAGTTACGATTGACCGAAAAGTACTTATAGTTACTGGTTCTAAAAGTTACTAAAGTACTAAAAGTTCGAGAGGTGGCAAAATGTTTAGAATCCCTCGAGTCCTCACGAGCATTGAAACAATGAGAGAAATCTGCGAGGAGTTGAAGTATGGTAGTAAAAGTGCTAGAGAGCTGGCTGAAAAATTAGACAAGTCGGAAAATACGGTAAAGCAGTATTTGAACTCTATGAAGAGGTTTAAACTCGTAAGGTTCAACTCTAAAAGAAGGATACTTCTACGCAATTGGCGGTAAGTCTGTAAAAGTACCACAATCTCTCTTAGACTGGCTTAAGAGTAACGCAGAAATAAAGGAGTGCAAATCAGAGCCAACTTATTACGGAACTTGTAGCTGAGAGTTTTAATTTTTTATTTTTTATTTTAATAGATAATTCTAAGAATAATTGTAAGCACAAAACCAATTAAACAAAGCCATAGCAAGTTGACGAATGGTATATATCTCAACAATATCATTGTAGGTTTGTTTTTGAAACAGCTAATGTTCTTCTCAAGCACTTTAGAGTAGTTTAGAGAAAATTGCGTAGCTAAGTGCTTAGCAATCGTAGGAGAGTATTTGTTAACAACTTTTATGCTCCAAACTATTAAGTCGAGCTGTTCTAACTCGTTAGATGGTATGACGAGATAGTACTGACCTAACAAATCGTTAACGATTACGGGATCCGTGTATATAGCTTCACTTGGCCGTTTTAGGGCTTTAATAACGTATAAATAGGTCGTAAACTTCACTTTAAGCCCGTCACAAGTTGTATATGTTTCTTTAGCTATCACATTGGGTATCTTTAGCCCATGAACATTCAAGTACTCGATAGGCTTTTCGTAATAGCGATGTGATTGGCAGATTTTATATTCCCACGATTCGTAAAACGCAAAGGGCCATGCCACGAAAAACGAAACTATAATCAGTCCAACTAATACGTGCATGACTAGCAAAACGTTATCTTTGATTATTACCTTCCTTCCGGATAACAATTTGAGAATAGTGTATACAACTGGGGGTACGATACCTAAAATCAAAGCGCTCGTAAGATTTGGTGCGGATTCTCTCGTAATATCTACTAACCATCCGAAGATAAAAGAGACAGCTGTAATAAATAGGACGACAGTTATAGACTTCTTTGAAGATTTTACATTCTCATTAGGCGTTACTACTAAAATTATAGTTAGTATGACGAATGTAACAACCATGTATGCTAAAGGAGATATGGTTCTCCCGAAACTGGCTGTAAAGATAATAGCTATTGCATAAAGTATCGCAAGCATTAGTAATAGTTTTCCTCCGAATTTTACCCCCCGCTCGTCGTATAACTTTAGTAATTCGAGAACTTTACTTCTGTAATTTCTATATATATAATACGCAAAAATAAGAACGATAATTATGAAAACATAACTGGCTGGACTGATTTTCAAAAGACCATACCAATGAAGAGTCGAGACGCCTATTCTAGTGAAGCAAGCGGAGAACCCGACGAAAAAACCTAACAGAGACAACACAGACTTATCTCGCACATGCCAATAGGACGTAAAAACCAGCCACGGTATCAAAAGTGAAACCTCGACGGGATCCCAACCCCAAAAACCGCCCCATCCTAATGTAAAATACGCCCAAACTGCACCCATTACATTGGCAAGAGATAAGAAAAGGTATGCTAATCTTAATATCCTTAAACCTATGTTGTATCTTTGAGTAGCTAACAAAGCTACATAAAGACAAAAAGCGTAGGATAAAAATGTAAAGAAAGGATGTAATATTGCGTAGATGTTTCTAAATGTATGATCTAAGGATAGTCCATCTCCTAATATAGTTCTATTTAGGTAGTACGCTCCTTCCAAAAACGCTGATAAAACGAGTAGTACACAGGTGATAACAAATACTCTATTTGTTTTTTTAGTGAATAAAGCCAACAAAGCGTAAACTAGGTAGCACCAAACCAAAAAACCGCTTGAAGTGCTCCACGAAGCTACAAATTTTAACGATATAGGTAGTTCTTTAGAAGAAGTTAAGAAAACATTGAGCAACGTAAAATCGTTAATCAAAAACGATAACACATATAGCACGGCACTTACGATTGCTAAGATGTATCCCGCATACGCTAAACGATTTTCGAGCATTGATAATGATAACAGTAATACAGAAACAATAGCAATCCAGCCAGTGTAGTGAATTTCGAGCATGGGTAGGCTAAACGCGCGTAACTTTAAAAAGCTGGCGCTTTAAATTGTCATCATGGTAATTACGAATAAAAATTGACAATGTTTTCTAAACTCAATTTAAATAAATCTTTCCACCCCGAAAACCAAACGAGGTGAGAAAAAATGAACGAAATGCGGATAAGAATCCTAAGTAAATATAAAGGAGCACTATTTGTAATTTTGGTATTAACATACGCGTTAATTATGCTTATCCTAACAAAAAATTATCAATGCGTTGAGGGTAGAGCTGAAATTCTCGAACATTGTGTTAACTCGGGAAAAATACCTAAAGAAGTCTACGAATACGCTCTACTATTCCAACAAAAACACCCTAAAGCAGAATTTAAATTTTGTGAAAAGGGGAGATCGTGTATAATCTACATAATTCAAAAAAACAAAGAGGATCCATTACTATACACTCGATTCAATAAATCGAAAAATACAATAATTATATTTTATGATAATAAATACACTAACAACTACATCATTTTAAATGCAAGCAAACCTAACGCAGTTCTAGTAACTATGAAAACAAATAACGGTTTTAAAACTTATAGCTTAAATGTAAGTTCCTCTGACCTAGATATTATTCTAAGTAGAATTAAAAAATAATTAATAATTATTTTTAATAAATTAGATTTTTAATTTTGTTTAATGTTTTTTGATCATTCATTATATCTAATATGGTATAAACGAGATAACAACATAATATTCCATTATAAGTTTTGAAAAATGATTATCGCTGTATCCCGTTTATATCTCCATAATAAATCACATAGTCATTTTGTTGTCGATAGTAACTTTCAGCAACTTGTTCTGCCAACCTAAATAAAGCGCAACTACTCCATGTGCCCACCTACCATAAAGCATTCGAGTTCTATGTAGATGACTACCACGGAATAGGTACTCCAATAGCTACGTGCAATCTACCATAATCTCTATTTATTTATAATTTTTTAATTTTATATTTTTAAATTATAATAAAAATATATAATAGTTAACGGACGGTGTAGAATACAGCTTTTGAATTGCTTGGCATTGGGATTGAGTGCCAATCTGGATCGGGAACTACGTCAAATAATGCATATTTAACAGTTTTTCCGTCTAATTTGATGATGACCCCTGGAATCTCCATGAAAATACTTTTAAGATTATCTACAGTGAAGGCCCTCTCATTTAAAGCTACTAAATAGGGATTCATAGCAACGAGTCCTCTTAGATTTGGAAACACGTCTTGGATAGGTGTATATTCAAACATTTTAGCATCAAATCCTAAATTCTTTAATACGAGAACTTCCGCCAATGCGTAGAGTTCATAGTACTTACGATAAGACAATGGACCTTCCTCTCCACCGCTAAGCAGTAATCCTTCTAGAATCCCCCCAACATTTACTTTGATCTTCTCTACCTTGGATCCTTTAAAAGCAAATGTAGTCAATTCGTAAGTTTTAAACCAATTTTCGTTTTCGCTAATCCACCAACCGTTATTAGTTAACACAGTTCTAAAGAATTCATGAAGGATTAAAAACTCCCCCTCTTTTCCCAATCCGTAATCCTTAGCAATTTTCCTAACTTGCTCTGCAATTTCTTTCGAGATTTTCTTATCTTCAGAGTTTAAAGTTACCGTCGCCCACTTAACTTCATAAGACGATTTACTGGCTTTTACAGATACTACCCTTTGTGGACGCAAGATCACTGATACATTTTCAAGAAGAATTGGTCTCGTCTGTAAGAACAGAGCCTGAGGTTTTTCCACCCTCTTTGGCAAATCTACAGTTATTGTAATGTAATCTCTCGCTTTGTAAGGTTCGTAGAAGAACACAACTGTCTCTAAAACATCTCCCTTATCCTTAATGTAAACACCTCTCCAAACTTCCCAAAAATTATTCCCTTCGTAAGCGTAGAGTTTAGTTCTATCCCCTTCTTTAACGAGTTCAAAAGTCACATCTGGGTGCAGTTCCGAGTAAAATTTTGCAAAATTTAGAACGCATTCTGGTAAATTTTTACTATACGTTTCTATATCTTCTAAGGAACCTTTTGCAATAACCACTTTTGTTGCTGAACATGATAGCAAACTGAAATCATAAATAAAGAGTGCTAACAACAGTATTCCCCCTACTATGTAGAACGACCATAACTTTTTATCTCCCGTTACATTTCCTTTCTTCTTTTTCATAATCAAAGATTACTATTAAACTATTAATAAAGTTTACTATTGATCTATATAGAAACATAACTATATTATATATGCGTAGAGTTATAAACAATCTTTTTTAGTTCGACAACACCAAAATGGATTAGAGAAGATCTCACTGACCTCCTCCCCGCCCTAAAGGGCGAGAGTTCCCCACAGGGGAATCGGCTCACATCCGTCTCACGACTGCATTGCTTTCGGTTGGTGTCATTGGGCCGGGTCAGAGCGACCCTCTAAGGAGGTGTTAAGATGGGGGAGAATAAAAACATTTCGGAAAGAGCGGGCTTTCCTTCCCGCCTTGAAAGGCGAGTCTTCCAGCCCGCAAACTCGGTGATGAGAAAAAACACTAAAGAAGCTAAGCATATACTGAGCTTAATTCTTATGGGTATTTATCTTCTTACAGTATCGATATAGGAGTTAATATTGTAGCGACCGGTGTAATAGACATATAAGTAGTTTGGTTTGCCTACGTATTTTCCGGAAAATGGATTGAGGTATTTGTCTCTGTAGGATTTGCAATCGAAATTCTTAACAGTAACTATCATTGAAGGTGTGGCGAATCTTGGATAAGCTGGAGTTTCTACTGAAAATTTGTCATCTAATATTTTAGCGCAGTCCATGTACTCTTTTCTTAGTGGTAGATCCACCTCATTGCCTCTGGCTATAATCTTGCAGAATGTTACATTTACATATTTCGTAAGATTTCTGGCAATCTTAAGTGCTTCTTTATCTGCGGGGGTGTTTGCATAGAAGAAATATACATGGATTGTTTGGTTTGGATAGAGTCTATCTCTGAGTTTAGGTGTTAAGGTTTGAGTTGGAAAATTGGTAATTATTTTTGTAGTTGTGCAAGGAGTTACAGTAAAATGTGGAATTGTTTTCTCGGTGTGGTTTATAGTAGGTGTTATTATCTTCTTCAACGATTATTGGTTTTCTGCACGTGAAATAGTAGATCCTATTCTACTGGGGAACAAATGAAAAATATACGGTACCAATGTCAATAGACTGGCTATACGCTCAGATTACCGGCAAATTCCCCAAACCACCAGCTTACGCTAATAGAACATACCACGTTTACAACGAGGAATCGGAGAACATTACCGCTTTAGTCCTTGGCCCCAACTACATTCCAGAACCTATAACACCTCTCAACCCTAACAACGTTAAGATGATTATCTACGCGGATTCGAGAGGGATAAACGATGAATTCTTCATACCCTTGATGGACAACTACACGAAGAAAATAAGAGAAATAATACCAAATGCAAAATTCATCAAGATAGTAGACTGGAGCGCTTATTACCACCGCAAATACATAATCACTGATCCACCCGGATATGAGAACTATTGGGACAAGTATGTTATACCATGCACTAAATTTTACGATTATAGATCAAACAAATGGCTCCTAGACTTTCCAAGCATAATTCTAATTATGAAAAACGGTTCCTACAAGACCTACTCTGGATTGGATTCCTATAAAGATTACTTTGAAGTTGTAAGGAGTACTGGATACAGAGACAACCTAATAGCACACCCACCAATTGACAAGTTATTCTTAGATATTAAAGCATACTACGAAAAAAAGAAAGATACTGCCAAAGTCGAAATGATCAATAAAGTAATCAAAGAACTAAAAGAAATTAAAGAAATAATCAAAGAAAACTACGATAAACAACATCCATAATTTTTTATAACTTTCAATATTTTACTTTTTTAATTAATTTAACTTTTTTACGAATAAAAATTAACAATGTTTTCTAAACATTTTAAAATTTTTTTCACCCCGAAAACCAAGCGGAGGTGAGAATTACGAGACTGCACGGTTTCGACGTCGAGGACGAGAAGTGCGACGGTTGCGGATGGAGAGTTAGCAAGCTTTACGTCCTCGAAGATTCGAAAGAGAATGCGAAAAAAATGCTGAACGAGATAGGATTGTGCGCTCATTGTATCTGCGACCTCCTCGAAGAGAACGACTACCTCATAGTGCGAGACCTCGTAAAGCTCGAATGTCCGGAGTGCAAAAGAAGATTCCTTATCGAGACGAATTACGAAGGAAACGTAACGTGTCCGTACTGCGGAGAGCTCGTCGAGTCCAATTAACTTATCACGATTTTTTATTTTACAATTTTTATTTATAGTTTTTTTCCACCCCAAACCCGAGCGGAGGTGAGAAAAGAAATGAACGAGATGTGGTTGAGAATCTCGGAAAGAGATTGGCAGAAGTACACGGGAGAAGTTAAGAGCGTCGAAGCGGGAGTGGAACTAACCCCGGAGTTCGTTAAAAAGGTGAACGAGATTTCGAACGGAAACGTGTTCTTCGTGGAAACGAGGGACGGGATTAAGATTACCTACGCTTGCGGTCGCGGAAGTTACTACAAAGCGGAGGAGAAACTCAGAAAGTTAATAGAAAAATTCGTAATAGAACGGATAGCTAAGAACAACTACGAAAGAATCGGAGAGAACATGATTAAGATAAAAGAACCGATCACAACGGAGAACGTCGATCTAACTGAATTCAGCGAACTGATTAAGAAAATCGAAGAGGAAATCAAGAGAGAGGAAGAAATTAAAAGGAAGATAAAAGAACTCAGAAAGAGGTTAGAGGAAAAACTTTCCCAGAAGATCGATAACTACGAGATTCGCAGTAACGGGATCGACGTCACGATAAAGGGTGTAACGATCTATGTTCCGTTCAAGGACTTGGAAGAAGCTATCAAAGAGGTCGAAAACCTCGAAGAAAAGATAATTGAGAAGCTAAAGAAAGAAATCGAATACCTCAAGAAGGAACGTGCGGAGATCGAAAGAAAGTACGAAAAGTTGTGCGAATTCGTAAGGAACAAGGGCTTAACTAAAGATTTTCTCGAATTCTTAAAGGAAGAAAGGGAGAAAGAGGTCGAAGAGGACGTAATGGACGAGTTCGAGGAAATCTTCTACTAATTTTTTACGGAGCGAGTGATTAACCGTGGCGGTTAATCAAACTGATAATAATAAGATACAAGTATAAATTTTACAGATTTACGAGGAGAAATTAACAGAACGAGGAGTTAACGATTATTCAAGGAGTTTTTGATCTTTTAACCCCTTTTTAGTGGTTTTCGCAGAGTTATTAACTATAGCGGTTAGTCAGAAGTTCGACGATTTCAAAACTTTCGAGTGGTGTTCACCACTCGACGATTTCACGATTGTCGATTTGGAGTCGAAACTGGTTAACCACTACGGTTATTCAATGTAGTGTGGCTTAGGTGCTCTTCACCTTATCCAGAGTATGTCGGGATAAACACCCTCAAATTCTCTATCACCCGTGACTATAATTCCTTTTTTATCGATAGCTGTTGCGACGACGAAGGCATCCGCATAAGATAGACTATGCATAGCTTTAATCCTCCCGGCAGTTAAAGCTAAGCTCTCATTAACTTCTACGAACTCAATCGGCAACCTTTTTACAATTGCTACGGCTTCATTAGCCTTTGCCATTCCAAATTCTCTTGCAACTATATAATAGACCTCTCCGAGATTAACGTAGTTCATGAACAGCTTTATTTCACCTTTCTCGGCCTTATCGATGATTTCTTCAACTTTATCTGCTCCTTCTTCGTTACCGAGATACGCAAGAATGGCAAAGCTATCTAAAACGTAATTCATCTTTTCATCTCCCTCTCTTTCTCCTCCTTCTTATATTCGCTAATTATCTCATCTAACTTTCTCTTAAACTTTAGAAATCCTCTCCCTTTAGTCTTAGGAATAGGAACGATAACTATTTCACCCCCAAAATCTAAAATCTCCACTTCGTTCCCAGCTTCAATCCCATACTTCCTCCTCAATTCAGCTGGCAGAACTATCTGTCCCTTAGTTGAAATTTTAACTGGCATACCATCACCGTATAACGTTTTACCAATTTAGATATATGTTTTACTTTACGGTTATTCAAGGTAGAAAGAGCTATTCCGAGGGTTGATTAAGGGGTTGATGTCTGTTCTATTGAGAGTTTGGGGGGTTTAAAGCAGTTTCTGAAAAGCTATAGCGAGCTATAACATTTATATGCGTGTTTGATACCTTTTAAAGCGATAACGTAAGCGGAGGCGGTATGTTTATCCACACCTAACTTTTTCATCAGCTTTTCACCGATCTTACTCGTATTAGCTGGATTGACGTAAGAAGTTTTCAAACCGTATAAAGGTGCTTTCAATCTAGTCATTTCAATCACTCTGCTTCTAAAGGTTTGAACGGAGTAGTTGTAGTTTTTGCTAAATCTTCTACCGTTTTTAATCCAGAATAGCTTTAGCTTACCTAAAGCAGACAAATCTTCCAAGTATATTCTGTTTACTCCGTGATGGTAAGCGTACTTTAGCATTTCATGGATTTTCACACCTATCAAAGACCAAACTCTTCTTCTATGCATATTTCTCGATTTAACTTCTTTAAACCAAAACGTCTTATAATCTCTTAATTCTCCGTTTTGATTGACAATTGCAAGGTTTATCCTATCTAAGTTTACGTCAACTCCAGCTACGTTTTTACCTTTCGGTTGATCGTGCCTTCTCATAATTTCCAAATAAAAGTCGTAGTCCACTGTAACTTGAACTTCACCATGTGTAAACAGAACTCCTTTGCGGTTACCAAATTGCTTCAATACAATCCTTGCATAATAAGGTTGCATGTAGAACCATAAGTTTCCAAGTATTGGTTCATATCTCTTTGGAATTGTCGGTTCAACGATTACGTAGGATTTATTACCTTCAAAATCGAATGTTAGAATTCTGAAGGATCCGTCTCCTTGGATCTTGATGTTCTGATTCATCTTTTTACTTTCCCCTTCACACTGAAACAATAACCAATTATTCCAGCTTACGTCTTCTAATTTAACTTCGTCGAATCCAAATTCTTTGTACAATCGGTTCAACTCGTTGACAGACTCGATAACTCCGTAAACTAAATCTATCGCACCGTCAACGTATCTCCTGTTCGGTAGAATTTCGTAACCGACCTTTCGATACCTCTTATACATCGAAAATTGAGATAATGGTGGTTTACCATCTTTCAAAAACTCGTTAAAGACTTTCAGCGCTACCACTCTAAAAAGCTTAGCTGTTGAAATCAGTTTTCTCGCTATATCTCCAGATGCGTTGAACGGTAAGGTTAGGGTTATATGTTCCATATTTGGATATTCCACCAAAACGTTTATAAATCTATCGGTTGTTAGTATTAACGTGCCCCGACCGTTCCGAGACCCGTAGGAGAACTGCGGTGAGGGGCGTCGGGTGTCCGTGATGACTGTCTCCGCTACAGAAAGTTATAGATTAATACAATATGTAGCGGAGATCCAGAACGGTATGGCTACAACACCGAAACTCCTTGCAAGTTCTCTGTTTTCCAAGACGTTTACTTTGATCAGTTCGACATCTCTAAAACCTTTCAGGACCTCTTCGAGGATATTTTCAACGTCTCTGCACGACTTGCACCTTGGCGAGTAGAACTCCACCACGACCTTTTTCATGTCGTTCGTTAGGTTCCACCATATAAAACTCAACCGAAAACGATATATTTTCTCCGAATTACTAATAATGAGCGGTCGTAGTCTAGCCTGGCAGGACACGGGCCTCCCGAGCCCGTCGCCCGGGTTCAAATCCCGGCGGCCGCATATCGAGAGTTCTTCTTATTACCACCAAAACAGATATCAAGTCGTGAGTTTAATAGAGGTAAGTGGTAACCTTCGGCGTTGACGTCGTTGGGAACAACAGGTATGCGTTGTTCGTGCTGGAGAGCGAAGAGGGGAAGGTGGTATCTCAGGTAAAACTCTTCAGACTTATCAGGAGGTGTAGACCGGAAATAATAGCGGTAGATAACGTTTTCGAGCTTTTCAAGTCTAAAGAAGAGCTCGTAACGTTTCTTAGAAACGCACCACCGAATACAAAGCTGATTCAAGTTGCTGGAGAACACTCCCTGCCAGCCCTATCTAAGAGGTTCGGTCTCTCTATAAACCCGAAGAATCCCATGGACGAGGCAAGGGCCTGTGCTTACCTCGCAAAGCTTGGAGTCGGTTACGAGGTTTCTGTTTTCATGGACAGAACTACGATAACCGTTTCAAGGAACAGAAGTCTGGGGAGGGGAGGTTGGAGGCAAAAGAAGTATAAGAGAAAGATTCACAACTCCGTAAGGCAGGTTTTCAACGAGATAAAGAGAAAACTCGACGATCTCGGCTTTGAATACGTTGAAAAGGTTAGAAAGGGATTTGGGGGAATTTCGAAGGGTGTTTTACTCGTCAACGCTCCGAAGTTTAAAATCCCCATAAACTCCTTCAGATTCGGGGACGTTCAGGTCAAAGTTGAGGCGGTAGAGAAGGACAGGATAGAGTTCATACCCCTGAGAAAATCCAAACCCTTCGTCATAGTAGGTATAGACCCGGGAACGACAACTGCGGTAGCTTTGCTCGACTTAAACGGTAACGTGCTCGACGTGAGGAGTAAGAAGGGTTGGGGATTTGGAGATGTCGTTGACTACATAACTTCTATAGGCAAGCCCGTCGTCGTTGCAACGGACAAGTCCAACCCACCCGAATTCGTCCTAAAACTTAAGGCCTCTTTCAACGCGGTTTTGTGGTGTCCGAAGGAGGATATGAGCGTCGAGAAGAAGAGGAACTTGACGTCCAACTACAACTACCTCAACGATCACGAGAGAGATGCCATTGCGGTAGCCATCTCTGCCTACAACTCCTACAAGAACAAGATAAAGAACGTAGAGAAGAGGGTTCCCGCCGGAATAGATGTCGACTTCGTCAAGGCGGAGGTTATAAAGGGTAACTCCCTCAAGGAGATTCTTAAGGTCGAGAGGGAAGAGAGGAAGGAGAGGGTTGAGAAGAAAAAGCAGGAAACACACTCGACAAACTTGAAGGTCTTGGAGGAACTGAGAAGGGAGAATGAGATGCTTAGAAGAAAGGTCAAGGAGCTAAGCGAAGAGGTTGAGAGGTTGAGGGGCAAGATAGTCGAGATGTCCAAGGAGAGCTACGACAGGATTAGGAGGGACAACTTGGTGAGATCTCTCAGAAGCGAGATTTCAGAGCTTAGAAGAGCTTTGAAGGAGAGGGAGGAGAGGATAAGGGAACTCGAAAGGGAGGTTGAAACTCTGAAGAAGATGAGGGTGCTCGAACTTAAGGGATGGAAGGGAGTTAAGGTGTTGAAGAAGTTCACGAGAGACGAAATAGAGGAGCTTGAAAGGGAGTTCGGAATAGAGAGGGGAGACGTTATACTCATCCTCGATGCGAGTTGCGGTGGAAAGAGCGGTGCGGAATACCTATGCAAGAAGGAGGTAAAGGCGGTTATAGTTAAGAACGAGATGTCCCACTTGGCAAAATCCGTTTTCGAGGAGAGAGAGATTCCGGTCATCGATTTCAAAGACGTCGAGGTCATGGAAAGCTATCCCATATCTTTGATCAACTACGAGAGCTTCGAAAGGGCTTACAAATTGGCTAAGGAGAACTTGAGGATGAGCAAGATAGATAGAATAGAGAGGCTACTGATAGAATACAAACGTAGAAACCTTTAAAATCTCGAAGGATACTTTTCGGAAATGCTGATAATCGTCGCATCGATTTTAATGTTACTATTCTTAGCGGTTAAGAGGAGAACCCTCGGACTGATAGCTTGGATTTCGACGGGAGTGGCCTTTCTTCAGAGGGTCCCCTACTTTCTATCGATAGGAGATTACTTCAACGCAACCGTGTTTGCACTTGCATTCTTTTTCTTCGTCCTTCTCGGATACACGACACTCAAGGGAGACTTGGACGTTATGGTGCAGGTCACGAGGTTCTCATTTCTGGCAATGCTTTTCTACTTCCCCTTCGAACTCTACGAGCCCTTTAGAAGGGCTTTGATAAGAACCGTGGTTGATCAGACTTTCATGCTGGGTAGAGCCATAGGATTCGACTTCGAGAGGTTGGGTTGGGACGAGATAACCCTGAACGATAGAGGCATAAGGATCATACTGCCGTGCACAGGAATCGAAAGCATGTCCCTCTACGCCGGTGCGTGTTTGGGAGTTAAAGCTGATTTAAGCAGGAGACTGAAAGCTTTCCTCGTTTCTGTTCCCACAATCTACGTCCTAAACCTATTCAGGGCGGTTTTCGTTTTGGCCTCTTACGGATACTCCTGGTTTGGAGAGAACAGCTTTTACATAGCACACAACGTAGTATCTAAGTTTTTAGCTCTGGCGTCTCTGATAGTCATAACACTGGTGGTTTTCAAAATACTGCCTGAGCTCGAAGACCTGATAGTCAATCTAAAAAGGGAGATAGAGAGGGTGGTCAGATGATAGTTAAGGAGGGGATTAAGTTTATAGCCCTCGAAATGGCACTGATACCTCTCACACTGATCTTAAAACCCCTCCTTCCCGTTTTGGCATTCTTTTTGGTTTTGACCCTTCTGTTCTTCAGAGACCCATACAGGGAGATCGGAGATGGAGTTGTTTCTCCAGCCGACGGTAGGATAGATCACGTCGAGGGGAACAGGATAGAGATATTCATGAACGTCTTCGACTGCCACGTCAACAGGAGTCCCGTGAGCGGAAGGGTTAGTAAAATAGTTTACAGTAGGGGTTCGAAGCTCCCCGCCTTTATTAGATGCGGAAATCCCGAGAGGAACGAGATATACATAGAGAGCGAATACGGAACGTTTAAGGTCGTCCAAATCGCGGGTTTCTTGGCGAGGAGGATAATCTGCTTTTTGAGGGAGGGTCAAAAGGTTGAAAAGGGTGAGAGAATTGGGATGATTGTGATGGGTTCCAGAGTAGTCTTGGAGGTCCCGAACGGGTTCAAGTTCGTCAAGGGGGTTGGAGATAAAGTGAAAGCGGGTGAGACGATTGCGATCAAAACTTAAGGTTGCCGACCTTTTCTCGTTCCTCAACGCCCTCTCTGGGACGATCGGAATTTACTATGTAAATGATGTAAATTTATCTATAAAATTTATTTTAATATCTGCCTTGATGGACGGGTTGGACGGTTTCTTCGCGAGGAAAAGGGGTTGCAGTGACCTTGGAAGGGAGTTGGATTCCCTTGCGGATATGGTATCTTTCGGAGTTCTACCATCCCTAATCCTCCTGAAGTTGGGATACCTCTACTCCGCAATTCCTTTCCTGCTCGCGTCGATGTATAGGCTTGCGAGGTTCAACGTTCTCAAATCGGAGGACTTCGTCGGGCTACCAACGACAGTTTCCGCCTTAATCGTTTCCTGCACGGTCGCTCTAAACTTTCCCCGAATAGACGTCTTCGCACTGATTTTATCCCTCCTGATGGTCAGCGGATTGAGATACTTTAGAGTCAAGAACAGGACTTTAACTGTCATCTTCGGTTTAACCTTGATACTTGCTGTTTTTTCGAAGGTCTTTTACATCGTCGTCCTCTTAATGCTCACGGCTTACGTTATAAGTCCGGCGTTCAACGTTAGGTTATGACGTGCAAAGCCTGCTTCGAACTCGGAATAAAGCTCGGTGCCCTGTTCCACCAGTTCTTGGGGTTACCGATCTCTTTGAAGAATGTTGAGATTGTCGAGAGGGCAATTGAGAGCTGTGTCTCGCTTCAGCCTTACGTGGAGGACGTTAGAGTGGAGATAGACAGGGAGGTTTTGAAGAGGAGGGAGTCGAGTTTCGGATACGCAACACTCGATCCTGAGATGCTCAAGGCTGAGGTCGTTGTCAACGTGGACGGGGTTAGAGTAAAAGGTTTGCTGAGATGGGTTGAAGAAATGAGGTATCCGCTCATGAGCTTCGAACTCGTAAACGTTTAAATTCTTCGAGTTCGAGTTGAGAATATGAGAGAGGTGAAGGTTAGGATACCGACTTTGGACGACATCCTGCCGAAGGAGTTCAAGGAGCACATGGCAAACGCATACAAGGAAACCCTTCTGGCCCTGAGAAGCCTAATAGACGCAAAGATAAAGAAGATTGAAGAGGGAAGGGAAAAGAGGCTCAAGAAGATAGAGATTCAATGAAACCCAAGATACTGATAACGAACGACGACGGATTGTATTCTCTCGGTCTCAGAGCGAGTTACGAAGCTCTAAAGGACTTGGGAGAAGTTTACGTCGTCGCTCCAATGATTCAGAGGAGCGGAGTTGGAAGGAGCATATCCATAATGACCCCGATAAGGATGCACAGGGTTAGGGTTAACGGGATGGACGTTTACGCTGTTGACGGGACTCCCACGGATGCGGTGATAATTGGCATATACGAAGTCGTGGGTGACGTTCCAGATCTCGTCGTCTCTGGAATCAACCTCGGTGAAAATCTTTCAACGGAGGCTGTAACCACATCTGGAACAGTTTGCTCAGCTTTGGAGGGAGCGACTCAAGGTAGTAAGGCTATAGCGATCTCCCTTGAACTTCCAGACCACGAGAAGTTCGAAGTATTTCCAAAGGATTTCGACTTCAGCTTGGCCAAGAGGGTTTTGAGGAGGATTGCCGAAAAGGTCTTGAGAGACGGATTGCCAAAAGGAGTGGACGTTTTGAATGTCAACGTTCCGTCCAAAGCGGTAGATGAGAGGATAGTCGTCACGAGGTTGGCGAGGAAGATGTATAGGACGAGGGTCGAGAAGAGGTTGGATCCAAGGGGGAGGGAGTATTACTGGATTTACGGTGTGGAGGTTGAAAACGCTTTGGAGGGAACGGACATACACGCTTTGAGAAGGGGTTTCATTTCGGTAACACCCATAAGCGTTGATTTAACGGCGAACGTCGATTTCCAGTCAATTGAGAGGTGGTTGAATGAATGAGAAGG
Source organism: Archaeoglobaceae archaeon (assembly GCA_027036775.1). Lineage (GTDB taxonomy): Archaea > Halobacteriota > Archaeoglobi > Archaeoglobales > Archaeoglobaceae > Archaeoglobus_B. The sequence continues at coordinate 25,274 of JALWDS010000044.1, forward strand.
AGATGGTTGCGATTGAGGCTGTAAAGCTCGTTAAAGATGGGATGGTTTTGGGTGTGGGTAGCGGAACTACGGTTGCCATCTTTTTAAAGAAGCTCGGTGAAAGAATTAGGGAGGAGGAGATGACTGTTTACGGAGTTCCGAGTTCGTATCAATCTCACTTTCTCTGTATAGAGGCTGGTGTAAGGGTAGTTGACCTTTTGGAATTCCCAGAGCTCGATCTCTGCATCGATGGGGCGGATCAAATAGACGAAAATCTGAACTGCATAAAGGGAGGAGGAGGGGCTTTGACAAGGGAGAAGGTGGTTTCTCAAGCCTCTAAGAGGTTCGTGATCATTGCGGAAGGCAGAAAGTTCTCGAAGAGGTTGAACTCCCAAGTTCCTGTAGAGGTCCTTCCCTTCGCATACGGTTACGTTAAAAGGAAACTGCAAGAGATGGGAGGAATTTGCACTCTGAGGGAAGGGAAAGGTAAGCTCGGCCCAGTTGTAACGGACAACGGAAACTTCATACTGGACTGCAACTTCGGAGAGATCGAAAATCCGAGAGAGCTTGAGGTGGAGATAAACGAGGTAGCTGGGGTTGTCGAGAACGGCATATTTTGCAATGTGGATGAGGCTATATTGGGTTATCCGGACGGTGTTAAGTTCTTGAAGCGTTAATCCAGCCTTTCGAAGTCCCTACTCCCGCAGATCGGACATTGAAATTCGAACCTCTCAAACCAAGGGCAACCCTCTTTTTCATCGTAAACGTAACCGCAAACCCTGCACTGGTAGAGCATGGGGGTAGTTGGCACTTGGAATTTCAAACTTTCTTTCCAGAAACTATAACCACGAGCTTACTCCAAAATCTGTAGGGGCCAGTTTCAACGTATCTTATGTCCTCAAGTCCCGCTTTTAGAAACCAAGCCACGCACTGTTGAGTTGAAGGGAAGAGCATTATCGATTCTGCAATCTTTCTAAAGAAGGGGTTGTCCGGTTTCCTCGGAGCCAAAATAACGACCCTACCTCCCGGCTTTGTAACCCTCGCCATCTCCTGAATTCCCAAAGCTGGGTGTGGCCAATACTCTATGCTTCCAGCAGAAATCGACGCGTCGAAAACGTCGTCTTTAAAGGGCAAGCTTTCCGCATCTCCCCTCAAGAAGTTCGCTTTTGGAAACCTCCTTACTGCTTTAACCATCTGCTCCGGAGTTAGGTCGACGGCAACAACTCTATCCTCTCCAACCCTTCTAACTATCTCGTAGGTAGTGAAACCCGTTCCGCACCCCACCTCTAAAACGAGATCGCCCTCCTTCACGTTCGCCATGTCAACGACGATCTTTCTCATCTCGTTCGAGTAAAAGAAGGGATTGATTAGGTCGTATACCTTTGAAAAGTATTTGTAGAAGTGCCTCGCCCTCTTCTTGTCGTCGAGCAGAGCCATGTTACTCTTCTTTCTCCTCCTTCTTAAAGAATTCCTCTAAGGGAACCTTTCCGTGTTTAACGACCTTAACGTTTATCTGAACTATGTCCGCGGATATAACCCTTCCCCTAACTGTTTTCCTCCTTCTGACACCCTTCTCCTTCGGATTGTAACCTACTCCACCAGACAGCAGTAACCTCTTCCTTCCAGTTCCGGGCAGGTCGGGTCTCATAGGGAAACCATCCTTGTCGCTACCACCGGTTATCTGAAGTTCGTAGTCCGGAGGTAGGTCGACCAAGGTTCCGTTTATCACGTCTCCTATCTGCTTTCCTATGAGCTTGTTTGCGTTAGCTCCGCTTACCACCTTCTGGTAGGCCTTTCCAGTTTTAGGATCGGATATAACCACCTTGAACTCGACCATGCATGATGGAAGGGAACTCAATTTATAAACCTGACGACAACCCTATAAGCAGACACTCTCACCTGTCCCTATGAGGTTCAGGTGGCTCGGCAACTCCTGCGTTGAGGTGTGGAACGATCTGCACATACTGATAGATCCGAACTACCTCGTGGAGCCCGAGGGGGGTATAGATTACGTCTTGGTAACTCACGAGCACAACGATCACATAGACGTCGAAAAGCTGAGGAGGTTGGATTACAGAAAACTGATTGCTCCAGAATACACCCTAAAGCTTTACAAACTCGAAGGCATCAAAGCTGAGATCGGGAAGGAAGTTGAAGGTATAAAGATTTTGCCGAGCTGGTGCTGGAAATCTGAAGAGTCCGTGAGCTACTACTACGAGGGAGTTCTCCATTCTGGAGATTCGGCCAAGTTTCCAGATGTAGAGAACGTTAAAGTCGTCTTTACAGCATGTTTTCCCGACTTCTACGAGGAATACATAGAGGAGATGAAGAGGCTCAAGCCCGATTTGGTGGTTCCAATTCACTACGACGAGAGAAAGGTCAGAAACGCCGAGGGGTTGGTGGAGATTTTGAAGAGCAATGGAATAAACGCGAGGATGGTTAAAGTTGGGGAAGTGGTGGAGCTATGATGGAGTTGAGGTATGCGAACACAAAACTATATTTCGGACTGAAAGCGGTTGAAAGGTTGAGGGATCACTTGAACGGGTTTGAAAATGTCGTTTTGGTCACTGGGAAACATTCCGCAAGGCTGAGCGGTGCTTTAAAGGATGTCGAGGAAGTTTTAAAGGATTTAGAAGTCGAATACAAGGTTTTCGACGAGGTCGTTCCGAATCCCACAACGGAGATAGCGGACGAGTTGGCCGAAATCATTTGGAGAGACGGCTACGACTGCGTTATTGCGATAGGCGGTGGGAGTGTAATAGACACAGCAAAGGTATCATCCGTGATAGCCTTGAGCGGTGGAAGGGCGAGGGATTACTTGAGAGGTAAGAGAGCTAAGAGGTATCTACCTCTAATTGCGGTAAACCTAACTCACGGAACGGGAAGTGAGATAGACAGGTTTGCGGTTTTGACCGAAGGTAGGGAGAAGATAGGTATATCGATCAGATATCCGGACGTCAGCTTCGACGATCCGAAATACACGCTGACCTTACCGAGCTGTCAGGCGGTTTACACGACAATAGATGCATTCTTTCACGCATACGAGGCGGTAACCGCTAAAACCACTAACCCTTTCGTGGAGACCCTATCCTGCGAAGTCGCGAGGATAATCGGTGAAAACCTACCCAAAGATCAAGGGCTTGAGGAGAAGACCAAACTGATGTATGCGTCGATGATTGCGGGAATGGCATTGGATTTATCTCCAGCCCACATAGTTCACGCAATAGAACACGCCCTGAGCGGTATAAATCCCAAGCTACCTCACGGTTGCGGTTTGGCTTTGATCGGGGCGAGAGCGATATACTGGATTCACAAGCACTGCGAAAACTCAGCAAAGATCTTGAGATGCTTGACTGGAAGGGAAGTTAGATTGGCTGAGGAAGCGGAAAAGGCTTTTAGGGATTTCCTGATGGAAGTCGGATTTGTAGAGAGGTTGGGAGATTACGTAGGAAGGGACGACTTTAAAGAGGTCGAGAGAATCGTTTTCGGGCCGTTGAGGTATCTTATCAGCAGAGTCAACTTCGAGTTCACGAGGGAGATGCTACACGACATACTCGAAAATTCACTGTGAAAGTATCTTTTCTACTTCCTTCCTGATCCTCTTCCCCGCAACCCTGCACGCATCTGGCGGAGCTTCGCCCTTTGCAATAGCCAGCGCACACTGGTAGCAGTTGTCGTATCCGCACGCTCCGCAATCCCTCTTTGGTAACAGCTCGTATATCCTTTCGGCCTTTTCAATAACCTCTGGAGATTCTCTCGCAAACAAACTCTTGACTGCGGATATTGGCTTTGAGATCACCTGAGATAGACCTCCACCGAAACCAACGTTTCCTCTACCCCATCTACCCATTCCTCTACCTCTTCTCCATCCTAAACCCTTTCCCCACCTATGTCTTCTCCTACACCTCCTACCCCAACCGTTCATCTGCGAGGGTTGAACCGAAATTATATAGTCCTTTCGGTCAGCCTAAAATTGAAAGCGTTTAAAAGTGAAACCCCAACTACCAACGTGAAAATAGCTATAGTGGGTGCTGGATTGACAGGTTTGAGCTGTGCTATGGAGCTTAGGGATTACAATCCGACGATTTTCGAGTGTTGTGACGTCGGAGGTCTTTTATCTTATTGCGACAGGGGTTACAGGATAGAGAAATTTTATCACCACTTCTTCAGGTGGGACGAGGACTTGCTCGATTTGATTAAAAGGTTGGGTTTGTCGAGCAGGGTCGTTTGGAAGGTAACGAGAACTGGATTCATGATAAACGGAAAAGTCCATCCTCTAAATACACCTATCGAGATACTCAGATACCCACACTTAAGCCTTTTTGACAAGTTGAAACTTGCGATTTTCACTTTAAAAAGCAGAGGGAGGGATTACACGTTCTACGACGACGTCGGAGTTTTGGATGGAATAAGGGATGAGCTTGGAGAGAGACTGCTGAACAATTTTTTCATGCCACTTTTAAAGGCGAAGTTCGGTGAGAACTACGATAAAGTCAGCTACGCTTGGCTTTTGGCGAGGGTTGCAATAAGGAGCAACAGAAAGCTTAGAGGTGAGGAGTTGGGATACTTGAAGGGCGGTTTCTGGCAGTTGGTGGAGAGAATGGCCGAAGGTGTTGAAGTGATTAAAAAGAGAGTAGATAATGTAGGTTACTTGAACGGAAAGTTTTACATACGCGGAACGGAGTTCGACGCTGTCGTTTGGACCGCCCCCCTACCCCTATTGGACAAAAAAATCGCGGAAATGTTGGAATTACCCAAAATAAATTATCAAAGCTCTATATGTGCCCTCCTCGGATGCAAAGAGAGTTTCAGCGATCTCTATTGGATAAACGTCGATAACGCGATTTTTGGTGCGATAATAGAGCACACGAACTTCATGCCCTTCGAGGATTACGGGGAGCACTTGATATACTTGGCAAGTTACACGACACCTGAAGGCGATCTCTTCAAAATGAGCGAGAGGGATTTGGCCAATCTGTATCTGAAGGAGTTCGAGAGGTTGGGTATGGACAGGAGAAAGGTAAGGTGGATAAAGGTTTTTAAAGCGAGATACTCCGCCCCTATTTACGAAACTGGGTATTTGAAAAAGATAGTCCCCTACAGAACGAAATTGAAGGGCTTTTACTTGGCCGGAATGTTCTCGAAACCCAACTACCCGGAGAGGAGCATGAACGGGAGTGTTAAGGCTGGGATCGAAGTTGCAAGGGTTTTAAAGGAGGATTTCGGGCTTAGCTAACTTCAACACGTCACCTTCAACCTTTATTAAGGGTGTTAGACGTTCGAGAACTTCCTTAGACCTCAAACACTTCAAAAACAGCTTTTCGTGAAACCTCAAAGCCTTTTTAATAGGTCTTGGTAATTCGTTCAAATCTTCTCCGAAGAGGTAGCCTTCAAACTCGAGATCGTTCAAACTCACCTCGCCCCTCTTAACCAAAACCCTGTAAACCTCCCTCAAAGTAGGCCTTATCTTGCAATCTATCATGTGAAGTCCACAGCAGTTGGCACTCTCCAAGTGGAAGTATCCTTCTTTGCACAGACCGAAGTCCAAACCGAATTTCTTGCAAGCCCTACTCAAATCCTCAAGGATTTCGTAGCAATCCGCCTTCAGAAGTTCTCCCTCAAAAGAGTAGGGACTCCACCTATCCCAGAACTTGCTGTAGAAATCTATTTCACCCCTCTCGATTCTTAACGGTTCCGTAGTTATCTGATCGACCGAATCTTTAACGCTTTCAACAAACCCGTGAGCGTCTTCGAAGGAGTAGTTCGGAATTAAGGGCTGTAGTCTGAGAACCTTGGGGGCGTCTAAACCCTCCAAAGCCTTCAACCTCTCCCTCGGGTGCGGAGCTTTAGGTTCCAAATCGTTTCTCTCAAGCGAGCTTACGGAAATCTGAACTACAATCAAATCGTCCTTGGCCATCTCCTCTATCGTTCCTCTCCAAGGATTTCTTGCAATCCTGTCCGATTTCGTGCAGAGGACTATCGAAATTCCGTTTTCCTTGGCGATCTTCATTAGCTTGAGTGAAACCTTTGCGATCTCTTCAACATCCTGAAGGGGATCACTCAGAGTCGCCAACCTGAAGGGAACTTTTAAGTCCAACCTCTTCGCAACCTTTGCAAACATCCCTATGGCTTTAGCCCTTGGCTTTATCCTTCCTCCCCTATACCATCTGGCGTAACAATATCTGCAAGAGTATCCGCAGTTCGTGTAAGGTTCAAGCCTCAAAACGGAGTAGCAGAGGGGACTTATTATCTTGGACGGATTTATTGCCAACTCCATGCTAGGCGGGTTTTATGTCTATCTCAACGACGTCTCCAACCTTCAGATCGAGCGTGCAGTAGGTGTCGTATTCGAGGGTCACGAAGCCGTCGAAGTTTAATGCCTCCTCTATCTTTCTCGCTATGTTCATCCCCATCTGCATGCTGAACTCGATCATTCTCTCTGGTGAGTCTATCTTGGGTAAAACCGTTGCGTTGCTCTTCATCTTTTTGAAGTAAACGACAACCTCATCGTCCTTCAGCTCTATTCTGACGATCTTATACTTCATGAAGGGCTATCTTCCGCTTGACTTTTAAACGTTGAGTTTGAATGGAACGGGGGTGAAGCACGACAAACCTATTGCGAACGTCACAACTCCAATACAAATCCTCTTGAAGTCGAGAGGGCTTTCGTCCTCCATCCTCGGATGAGGGTGCATTGCGAAAAACACCGTAATTAGCCCCCAGAAGAACCATATCGGTGATCTCGTTAAAAAACCGAGGGCTATGAGTAGGAGAGGTATGAACTTCGAGACGTAATCCGCCTTTTCACCTACCATGGCCCTCAAGACGTGACCCCCGTCAAGCTGTCCGACCGGGATTAGATTGAGGAACGTGACGAACATCCCCACCCATCCAGCGAAGGCGACTGGATGAATGAAGTATCCCTTGAAGTTTGCAAGTTTTGCTATGAAGTCGAATAGGGGTGGTATCCCGAGTATTATGTAAGTTCCACCGCCGTTGGCGACGAACCTCATCTTCAAACCGATGTATGTGACAACAATCGACGCGATTATCCCAAAGATGGGTCCAGATACTCCGACGTCAAACAGAGCCTTTCTATTTGGAATAACACCCCTGTGCCTTATAACCGCCCCGAGGGTTCCTATCAAACTCGGGAAGGGGATGAAGTAAGGTAGAGACGTCTTCATCCCCCACCTTCTCGCGAAAATGTAGTGACCCATCTCGTGAAATCCCAAGACGAACATTATTGCCAAGGAGAACTCCATCCCTCCTATCAGATCGAACTTCCCGAACATCGTCGCTCCCATTACGGTGGTAGAAACGAATGTCGCAATCAGTAAGGCTACGTTTACCCAAATCCTCTCCCTATACTCCTTCAGCTCGAGAACGAAACCGCTGGAAGTTGAAATAACCCTTACGTCGTATCTGTCGCCCATCCTCCTAAGGAGTTTTTGAAGTCCCTCGAAGTCCACGGGGTATATGAAAAATCTGACGCCATCCTTAAATTTCTCCTGACCGTAAACGATTGCAAACCTTTCAATCTCCGATCTCAACGTATCCGTCATACGCATTGACTATCACGTGATCTCCGCTCTTAAAAATACGTAGCGGATCTTTCTCCAACCTGTCCATGAGAGGTATCTCCGCTATTATAGCCCCCACCGCAATTATCGGCTCGGTTTCGACGTTTATTATGGCCTTTGGAGCTGTTCCCTTCTTCTTCATCCTCAAGAGAACGTAAGTTCCGACGGTCGAACCCCTTCCCTTTGGAAAAACGAAGATCTTTTTAGATATCCTCTCTCCGAAGATGTCGCTGTCCTCCGCAACAACTTCTCCCGTTTCGACATCAACGTCACCCAAAAACGAAAACTTCCTTCCGCTCACGACAACCTCACCCTCGGCGTAACCCTTTGATATAACCCTCCCCCTGACCTTCACAATCCGTAAAGACTTCGATCGTTTAAAACGTTTACTTGGTGTAAGCGTCGTATCTCGCCTTTACCTCCTCAGGTGTCAAGGCTCGATTCCAAACGTATACTTCGTCTATAACGCCTCCAAAAGACGGGTATCCGGGGGCACCACCGATTGCGGTAACGTAATCAGTCTTAACAGCTTTAGCTGGCAACGACTTCGAATCGACGAGCTTCCCGTTTACGTAAAGCTTAACTGACCTTCCGTCCGAAGTTAACACCACGTAATACCACGAGTCCCTCTTTAAGAGGTATCCGGTGTAACCGCCAACTCGACCCGATAACGTATAGACGTAGTAGCCCAGATCGGCGGAGTTTGGATCGCTTGTCCCAACGAACAGCCACACCTTGTATCCGTATGTGTAGTTGCCAACGTAGATTATCGTCTTTCCCCATCCCGTTTCACCCTCCCACTTTATCCACGCTTCGTAGGTGAACGTGTTTCCCGTCTCTATCGCGTGAACAGCGTTATCGTAGAACGAAAACAGATAAAGCAAACCCTTAGACGAGCTCCAAAACCTGTAAGCCATGCCGTTAATTCCCCTTGCCCAAGCGGAATTCAAATCGTTCCAGCCAGCGATGTCCAAGTCTCTTCCGTTTCCGCTCAAGTCGAAAACTTCCCTCTTGTTCGCTGGAAGAGACGTGACCAACGTCCTGTTGAAACCTTCAAAGTGCCACTCCGCCATCAAACCGTTTTCCGCACTCTTGACGACCGACTTTTTAACCGTAACTTCTTTGCTGTAAATTACCGAACCCCATTCACCAGAAAATAGGGACATCCCACCCACACCGATTGAAATCCAAATCTCCTGACCAACCTTGCTCCCCACTGGAACTACCTCTACCCCTTCGTCTCCAGCGTGCATGACACCCTTTTTTGTGAACGGATGGAATTTGAACGTTCTACCGTTGACGGTTAAGAACATCTGCTCGTTGTTAAAGATGAGAGGATCGCCTCCGAGATGTCTTACGTATATCTTGGTTGCGTTTGCTTTATCTACAGTGTATGCTTCGACATCAAGCATGACGTTTGGAGAGGGATGAAAGTAAACGTTCGAGAGTTTGAAAATTGCGGTAACGAGTATGACCGTTATCAAAAGCATCATCAAAATTCCGACAGTTTGAGAGATCGAACGGTTATCCATCGGCTAACATTCGATCCTAATTATTTGTATTTTACTCAACTGAGCGATGTTTTTATAATCAAATGGTCGAACGGGATGCGATGAAAGTTTTGGTTGCGGATCCGATAGCGGAAGAGGCTATAGATTTCATGAGGAAGAACGGACTCGAAGTTGACGTTAAAACCGACATCTCTCACGAGGAACTGTTGGACATAGTAAGGGATTACGACGCCTTGATAGTGAGGAGCAGAACCAAGGTTACGAGGGATGTTATAGAGAGAGCGGAGAAGCTTAAAATCATAGGAAGGGCTGGGGTTGGAGTTGACAACATAGACGTGAGCTTTGCAACGGAAAGGGGGATAGTAGTTGTTAACGCTCCGGGTGGAAACAGCGTTTCCGCTGCGGAACACACGATCGGTTTGATAATCTCTCTCGTTAGGAAGATCCCTCAGGCTGATAGAAGCGTTAAGGAGGGGAAGTGGGAGAGAAAGAAGTTTGTTGGAATCGAGTTGAGGGGTAAGACATTGGGTATAATAGGTTTGGGTAGGATCGGTTACGAAGTAGCCAAGAGGATGAGATGCTTCGAGATGAACATACTGGCTTACGATCCCTACGTTAGCGAGGAGAGGGCTAAAAGCGTTGGAGCCAAGTTGGTTGACCTTGAGGAGCTCTTGAAGAATTCGGATATAATAACGATCCACGTTCCAAAAACTAAGGAGACTGAGAAGATGATATCCTACAGGGAGTTCGAAATGATGAAGGACGGAGTTTACATAGTGAACGCTGCGAGGGGTGGGATAGTAGATGAAAGGGCCCTATACGACGCTATAGTGAGCAGTAAGGTTGCCGGAGCGGCTTTGGACGTTTACGAGAGGGAACCGCCAGATAAGGACAACCCCCTTCTGAAGCTTGAAAACGTGGTCACGACTCCTCACATTGGTGCATCGACGAGAGAGGCTCAGATGATAGTCGGAATGACCGTAGCAGAGGATATAGTGAACTTCTTCAAGGGACTCCCCGTTAAGAACGCGGTAAACCTACCGAGCGTCGCTCCGGAGGATTACAGCTACCTCATGCCCTTCGTCGAATTGGCTGAAAAGATGGGTAAGATTGCGTGTGCGAGGTTGAACGGCGTTTTCAACAGGGTTAAGATAACCTTTAGGGGTGAGATAGCAAGGAGAAATACTGAAATAGTTACGAGGGCTTTACTCATGGGACTTTTAAATCAAATCCTTTCGGGTGTCAACATAGTTTCGGCACCCATCGTAGCCAAGGAGAGGGGTATCGTGGTGGAGCAGAGTAGAATTGAGGAATCTGACATCTATCCGAGTTTGATTGAAGTTACGGTTTCTAACGGGAAGGAGATATATTTGGAGGGGACATGCTTCGGTGAGGAGTGTAGGATATTGAAGATAGACAAATACAAGGTTGACTTCGTTCCGAAGGGTCACTACATCATATCTCTCCACGAAGATAAACCCGGTGTAATAGGTAGGGTCGGAACACTCTTGGGAAGCTACAACATAAACATAGCGGGTATGATAGTTGGAAGGCACGGAGGTAAGGGGGGAATACAGCTCATGCTCCTACTTTTAGACGATCCGCCAAGTGAGGAGGTTTTGAGGAAGATGGTCGAACTGGAAAGTATAATAGACGCGACTTACGTCTATCTATGATGAAGGTCGTCGAATACTGTGACGTGTGCGACGATGAAACTGAGCACGAGGTTGTTAGGGAGGACAAGCACCTCTACAGGTGTAGGGTCTGCGGTAGCGTGAGGCAGATAACACCCGAGAGGGAGGTAAGCGTTAAGGCCATAGTAAGCACATCGGGCGAGAGCGAGGTCGGTAGGGTTAGGGTTAAGGAGAGCGAGGTCTTCAGGATCGGTGAAGAGATAGTCGTCGAGGTGGGTGACGAGGTTAAGGTCGGTGAGATAAGGGCGATAGAGCTTAGAGACGGTAAGAGGGTTGAGTTTGCAATTGCCAAAGACGTTTACGCCCTGTGGCTTAGGAACGTTGGAGAAGTCGATGTAAAGTTCAGTTTGCACAAGGGTGCGGTAACAACGCCCTACAAGATGAGAACAACTGGGGAAACGGAATTCGAGATCGGTGAGAGGATAAACATAGACAACTACGTGTTCAGGATAACGAGGATAAAGAGGTTGGACGGCAAACTCCTAAAGAGGAGGGGTGAAAAGGCGAAGGCCAAGGAGATAAAGAGAATTTACGCCATGTTCGAGAGGAAGGTATGAGGTTCAGAGATTTTGTGGAAGTTAAAGATCATTACCTCTCGGTTCTTAAGGGTGGAAACCCGATAGTTTGCGTTCTGAGATACGCTCCAAACGGGGATAGGGTTAAGGACGGAAAAAACTACGGGAAGGTTGACCACTCCGAAGCTGGTAAATACCTTTCAGAGTTTTACAGAGATGGACTGCACTACATTCCCTTGGAAATTGTTGATAGGCACTACGACGCCATGAAGATGTTGAGAGAAGTTTGCGAGAGGGACGAATGCGTTAAAAGGGTGGCCGATTTCTTCAAACTTGAAAAGATGGGTGTGACTGGTTCAAGACTCGTAGGGTTGGCCAAAGACGATTCGGATGTCGACTTCGTTTTGTATGACGAATGTTTTGATATTGGTAGGGAGATGATAAGGAGGGGAATTGAAAGGGGGATTTTGGACGAACCCGACTTCGAGGAGGTTTACAGGAAGAGGAAGGTTTCCCTACCATACGAGGTTTTTGAAGTTCACGAAAGGAGAAAGTTTAATAAAGCGGTTTTGAACGGAGTTAGGTTCGACATACTCTACGTCGGGGGAGACGTTAGGTTGGTGAGGGGCAAGAGGGTTGGGAAGTTGACCGTTAGGGGGAGAGTAGTTGAGGCGAAACCCTTCGATTACCCCGCGGTTTACAGGTTGAACGATTGCGAGATACTATGTTACACGCACACCTTCGTAGGTCAGGCCTTCGTTGGGGAATTTGTTGAGGCGAGGGGCGTTTTGGAGGTTTTGAACGGTAACAGAATCTTGATAGTGGGAAGTAGGAGGGACGTTGAAGACGAATATGTCGTATCTCTAACGCTTCTCGAGAGGGAGGGGATTTGGTATGATTTCGAAAGGCTCAAGTAGGTTTAACAGACCTCTTGTGGTGGGTGAGAACTTGATAAGGTTTTTGGATAAGGTGGTGGAGCACATACAGGACGTTAAGAGAAACTTGGACTTCAAAAAGATAGAGGAGTTCATATCCGCACTGGAAGATGCGAGGAGTGTTTTCGTCATGGGTGCTGGGAGGAGCGGTTTTGTAGCTAAGGCGTTTGCCATGCGTTTGATGCACTTGGGATACAACGTTTACGTTGTTGGAGAAACCGTAACTCCGAGGATAAAGCCCGAAGACTTACTCATTGCAATATCGGGCTCTGGAGAAACACTGTCCGTTGTCAACATAAGCAGGAAGGCTAAGGAGGAGATAGGTTCGAAACTCGTGGCGGTAACCCAGAGACCCAACTCAACTCTTGCGAAGATGAGCGACATAGTTATAGTCCTAAAGGGTAAAACCAAAGACGACAGAAATCACGAGCTTTCAAAACTCGCGCCCCTCGGAACACTCTTCGAGCTAACCGCTCTGATATTCTTGGACGGATTGGTTGCGGAAATAATGAACATGAAGGAGCTTACGGAGGAGGATTTGGCCGAGAGGCATGCGGTTTTGGAGTAACTAACCTCTCTGAATTTTGGCGTGCATCCCTATTATGGAGTTGCTCAGGTCTATACCTCTTATTTCGCAGTCCTCGTCTATTATGGACCTAAAAACCTTGGCGTTTCTTATTACGCTCTTCCTAAATATCACGGACTCGCTTATATCCGCATTTTCAACGATGCAGTTCTCACCTACGTAGGCGTATGGCCCAACGATCGACCTGCCCCTAACCACTGCACCCCTTTCTATCACAACTGGGGGAATTATCTTGGCGTATCTGTCTATCTCCGCCTTTTCGTCAACGTAGTGTTCGATGTAGAACCTTAAAGCTTCGAGGTAGGAGTCCGCATTTCCCACATCGTACCACAAACCGCTGAAGGTGTATCCGTAAACGTCCGTTCTTTCGCAGAGCCAAGATATGAAGCTACCCAAGTTGTCGCTGTGCATGTTTGAGCTTACGTAATCCTGCAGAAGATCCTTAACGTCCTTAGGTAGGATGTAGAGTGCGATACCCACCAAACTCGATCTCGGCTCCTTCGGCTTCTCGTAAAATCTGACTATCCTATCCCCCTCCATCTCGACACTGCTGTACCTCTTAACGAGTTCCAAATCTCCAACGTCGTATAAACCGACGACGCAACTCCCCTTCTCCCTGTAGTAGTTCACGAAACCGTCGAGTTCGAACGAGAATATGTTGTCACCCGCAACGACGAGCATGTCGTCTTTCAAAATCTTAGAAACTTCAGCCAAAGCTCTTACAGCACCTAACTTCTCCTCCTCTCTCGTTGTGTTTTCAACAATGAGTTCCACATCCTTGCATTCGGCCCACCTCTTGAAATCCTCCTCGAACCTCTTGTTTGTAGAAACGTAAACCTTCCCGAACTTCCTTACCTTTCTGTAAACGTGATCTATTATCGTATCTTTGCCCACTGGTAAGAGGGGTTTGGCTTTGGTCATGGTTACGGGCCACAAACGGGTGGCGTATCCACCGGCCATTATTACTACATCCATGTCAAGAATTGGCCAATCGATAGAAATAGTTTTTGTGACAGATTTATAATAATTACGATTAAATAATTAGCATATGGTGCTATAAAATTTTATCCTAACACCAGTTTCGTCAATATCCAACTTAAACTTACCCTTCTTATGAGATGTTCTCGTTGTCTTTGTGACTTCTATACAAACATTACCGTTATCTTCCCTTCTTAGACTGATCGTATTCTCTAAGGCGTGTTGAATTGCTACCTCAAAGAATTGGCTGTGCCCACCTCTTACTGCATTTACTATACCTACTCCTTCGACGTCCCATATCCATCCGTGAAATCTTTGAATAAAATCGTAGGCTTTCCGTTCTCCTTGTAGAAACGCTATCGATGAAATCGAATCTAATACAAACACATGATGTTCAGACTCTAAAACGAGTTTTCTAACCGTTGATACGAGATCGTCAAAATCTCTCGGATTGCATAGATACACACCTTTTGAAGATTCTTCTTTTCCTATAAATAAATCTACGAATTTTATTAATCCTCTTTCTTCGAGGTTTGTGGGATCTATTCCCATACTTCTCATGTTCAGTTTAACATCTAAAGGCGGTCGATCTATACAGAGGTACGTGCATTTAAAACCTTCATTGGCTTGATGGTAGAGGATGTGCTGACACAAGACACTTTTACCAGTGCCTACATCTCCTATAATCAATAAAACAGATGGGATGGGTAAACCTCCGTTTAATATGTTGTCCAATTCTTTAATACCTGTAGATACTCTTGTAAATTTTGGCGTCACAAAAAGAATTGCTGGTACAGATATATTAATGCTTTGGTTTTATTGATACAGATATATTAATGCTTTGAAAGCTTAAACGACCTAAATATATAAATCCTTTACCCCTAACTCTTCAGTTAGTATGAAGTGTGCGATATGCGGTGGAGAGGCTTTGATAGAGGGAATGTGCCTCGAATGCTATCTGAAGAGAGATAGACTCTCGTGGGTAGGGGACGTTATAGAAATCGTGAAATGTCCGAAGTGCGGTAGGTATTTTGTAAATAAGGTTTGGAAGGATCTGGATTTCGATTCAGCTCTGTTCGAGTCCATAGTTTCAAGAATAAGGGTTCATCCCCAATTCGAAGTTGAAGACGTTGAAGTGGAACAGTTGAATTCTGGTAGATGCGTCTTTAGGCTGATCGGCAACGTCGAGGGACGTGAGGTCGTTGATGAGCTGAGCGTCGAGGTTAGAGTGAAGACGAGGACATGTGAGAGGTGCGCAATGATTTCGGGAGGATACTACGAAGCTGTAGTTCAGATCAGAGCTGACGATAGAAGGGTGGAGGATTTCGAGCTCGAAAAGGTTAAAGATGTGATTGAGAGAATCTTGGAAAAAGAAAGGGACAACGTGAAGGCTTTCGTCAGCAAAGTCGTTGAGAGAAGGGAGGGAATCGATTTTTACTTCGGAGATAAGAACGTGGGCAGGAAGGTTTCGAGGGAAATAGCCAAGGTCTTGGGTGGTAAGATAATTGAGAGCAGAAAGCTCCACACGAGGAAGGACGGAAGGGACGTATACAGATACACCTTTGCTGTCAGACTACCGTGTTACAGGGTTGGAGACGTTGTTAGAGAGGGCGAAAGGATATGCGTCGTCGTAGGTGTGGGGAAGGGAGTGGATGTGACAAACTACGCTTCCGTAAACCTCAAGGAGCCTAAGGTTGTAAAGAGGAGGGAAGATTTGGAGAAGGGAGTTGTTGTAAACTACGACGACTACGTTGTAGAGATTGCGAGCGAGAGGGGTTTGGTTAAGGCTGTCAAATCCTTCGACGTCGATTTGGGTGAGGAGGTTTACTACTTCGAATACGGTTCCAGATGTTACGTTATCCCTTCAAGGTTTTATGAAGGCGGTTAGAGTTCCGAAGTTGAAGGCTGAAGAGGTCAGGAGGTTTGCGGAAAGGATTGGTGCAAAGGATAAGGATAGATACGTGGTTTGCAGGGGCGATTACGTAGAAATCCCTATATACGACGGCTTTGAAAAATACTTCGAAGGTTACGAGATAGTGGAGCAAGAGAATCCCGTTTTCGCACCAAAATCAGATCTATTCGAGCTTCTGAAGAATAAAATCCCTAAAGAGCTTTGGGATTACATTCCGAGGAGATACAAGATCGTCGGAGACGTCATTCTGATCAAAATTCCTAAAGAACTTGAGGAATACAAGAAGTTGATAGGAGAAACCCTTTTGAGAATTCACAGGAGGTGCAAGTCCGTTTGGAGGGATTTGGGGAAGGAGGGAATGATGAGGAAGCCCAAGGTTGAGCTTATAGCTGGTGAGGGGAGCGAGACAATTCATAGGGAAAACCGCTGTCTCTTCAAGCTTGACGTTACCAAGGTTATGTTCAGCGTCGGAAATCAGGGGGAGAGGATGAGAGTAGTTAAGCTCGTAGGTGAGGATGAAATCGTCGTGGATATGTTTGCGGGGATAGGATACTTCACCATACCGATAGCGGTTCACACCAAGGCAAGAAGGATATACGCCATCGAGATAAATCCCGACTCATACCACTACCTACTTGAAAACGTTGAGATCAACAACGTTGAGAACGTCATACCAATTTTGGGCGATTCCATGCACGTGACACCAGAGGGGGTTGCCGACAGGGTGATAATGGGTCACATAAACTGTCACGAGTTCTTACCAAAGGCCATAAAGGCGTTGAAGGGTGACGGATACGTTCACTATCACGAGACAGTTCCTGAGGTTATTTTGGAGAGACCGATTGAGAGGGTTAAAAGGGCTTGCGAACTCCTTGGGAGGGAAGTCAAGATCGAAGGATTTAGAAAGGTGAAGAACTACTCGCCTGGTGTCGTTCACGTCGTTGTAGATGCCTACATCCACTGAAACCGATAAATACTTTTGAATCCAAATATCAACATGGATTTTGGAGAATTGGTTGTTGAAAACGCGTCGAAAATAGTCGAATTCCTGAGAATTCTGCCGAAGGTTTTAGAGGAGCAGAAGGATAGAATAAACGCCTTCGTCGAAATGATAAGAAACGCTAAGGCCATTCACGTTTACGGGGTTGGGAGAAGCGGAGCGGTAGCGTTGTGCTTTGCGATAAGGTTGAAGCACTTCGAAAAGGCTCTGGGTTGCAAGGTTTGGTGGGTGGGTGACGAGGTTAGGGAGAAGATCGAGGAGGGTGATTTGCTCGTAGCGTTTTCTGGCTCTGGAGAAACTGCAGAGGTTTTGATAGTTGCGGAGAGGGCAAAAGACGCCAACGCTAAGGTCGTAGCTATAACGTCCTTCGAGGATTCGAGCTTGGCAAAGATAGCGGACTTGGTTGTAAAGATTCCCGGGGGTTTGGAGAAGGGGAAGGGTTGGAAGTATCTTGAGGCACAGCTCGTCGAAGGGTTTTACGGCGGAGGAAAGTTCGAACTCCTCTCATACGTTTTTCAAGAGGTTTTGATAAACGCTATAGGAGAATACTTCAAGATTCCAAAGGATTTGGTTATAAAGGAGCACGAGAGGGACTCTATACGTAAAAGACCATCCTCGTAACGTCCCTCGTTGCCGGAGCCAAACCCAAGACGAGGAGAACGAACTTCACGAAGTTTCTCAGCTGGTAGTTCTCCTCCCTTTCAATTATCCACAGAATCGCCACGAAAACTGCGAACTTCACAGGTATTAGTATCCAAGCACCGAACTTGTTTACTAAAATTCTTGGAACAACGTGGAGTTCCCAGTAACCCAGATAGGTTATCCCGTAAAATGTCGCACTCGCGTCGAGCATGTGGGAGAAGAAGAGAAGAATCCCCATTCCATCAGTTCCAATCCTCCTCGAAATCGGATAAAACACGGCGGTAAGGGAGATCGCAAAGGTTAAGGGAATGAAGAGAGCATCTAAGTGCCTCACCCTCAGATTTAGGAGGAGAAAGGAGAGCGTAAACGTTGCGAGGACCGATCCTAACGTGCAGTGGAAAACCCAATACCTCTCCCCCCTGAGCTTGAGAGAAGTTAAGAGGGAAGCGAAGGTGACGAGGAATACCAAGACGTAGATGAAGGGGGACATCAGCATGTAAGATAGAGGGGGCTTTACGAATCCCGCATCCTCGAATATTCTGAGAAAGGATCCGAAGAGGACGTATGGAACGTTCGATAGAAAGAAGCGTTCGTCGAATCTGATCCTTTTGGATAGAAATCTGTAGAGGTAGTAAACTGCAACTACGAGTATGAGAGCCCAAGTTGCGGTGTTTACGGGATTGTAGCCCGTTTTGTAAACTATGGAGTCGATGTAATACTTCTTCACGAACTCCCAGATCATCGTCCGCAATTTGGTTCGGGATTTAAAGCGTTTTGCAAAACGTTATTTTAAACCTCGACTACGCTTGACGATGATGTGCAAAGTCGTCGATAGGGAAATCCCCAAGTTCAAGCACAGGTGGTTCGGAACCCTTACCGTTGAATGCGAGGGGGAGAGGTTCGTTCTATATTCCGCTGGAATTTCGAAGTGGATAAAGGTTGGAGAAAAGGTAGAGTTGATTCCGAAGGCAAAGCCGAAGGAGATAAGGGGAATTAAAACGTTTTTGTTCGAGGATTACGAACTATACAAGTTCTACGAGGGAGAGAAGGTAAAGGTGTGGCCCTACTGGGTTAAGGAAGTAGAACTACCGAGATACAGCCCCTTCGGCAACGAGATATACAGATACAGAATAAGGGCGAGAGAAGCGGTTTTCGAATCGGATTTTGAGGCCATTGCGGAGCTCGAACAGTTTCACTATGCATCGGAGAAGGAGAAGGTTGCTATATGGAGATGCGAGAAGTGCGGGGAGATAGTTGAGGCCAACACGAAGCCGAAATGTCCGAAGTGCGGAGAAGAGATGACAATTGCGGAGATAAAGGGTTCCACACCTGCATCCCGCTTTCTGATTCTCGAACTTCTGAACAGAGAGGAATACGAGCCGAAGTTCTTAGCCTACGTCAGGGTTGATCCTCCGATTCCCTTAATGCACCGCAGACTACCAGATGGAAGGATTGAGAGGAACGTTAGGGAGAGGGTTTTTCCGAGGGAGTGGTTCTATCCAGTTTACAGCCCAGAACTGCTCATGAGGAAGATGTTTAGGGAGTTGAAAAAGAGGTTCAGCAAGAGGGTTGCGAGGCACAAGCTTTGGGAGATGGCGAGCATAAAGGCCTTAGATGTTAGCAACACCGCATGCTCGAGAATTGCGAGGGTTGTAGTCCATCCAGATTACAGGTCCGACGGTATAGGGGTTACGGCGGTAAAACTTGCGGTTGAGTGGATTGAAGAGAGGAGAGTTCCGGAGATGAGAAAGAGGAAGCATTTGGTTGAAACCATAGCTCAAATGGCGAGGTTCAATCCCTTCTTCGAGAAGGTTGGTTTCAGATACGTGTGGGATACCGCATCTGGAAGACCAGTTCTTTACTATCCGTTGAGCGAAGAGGCAAGGAGGTATCTGGAGGAGTTCTTCGAAAGAGACGAGTATGCGAGAATTCACAGAGGTAGGCTCTGCGTTTCGAGATACGGAAAGGTCGAGGAGTTGAAAGGGCCGATAGTGTTCAGAAACGTTACGAAGATTTTCGAAAACAGACTCGACCTTTCGAACGTTAGCGAAGAGATAAGGTTTCTTTTGTCGGCATTTGGTGTGAAGTCGAGAGTAATTCAGCGTTGCGTCCTAAGGAACGCATCTTTCGAAATAAAGCCGAAGGAGGTTGTTGCGGTAATAGGTGCGAGCGGTGCTGGAAAGACGACACTCTTAAGGCTTATTTACGGTGCCATAACCGGTGGTGAAAAGCCCACGTCTGGAGAGATAGAGGTTGAGAGGTGCAAGGTTTCAGCTTTGATCCCTCAGGAGGTGGAGCCGGAATTCGGTGAAGAAAGCGTAATAGAACACGTATACAAAAAGTGCGGGGACATATACACTGCTGTAGAGATATTGAACAAGTGCGGTCTGTCAGATGCGGTCTTATACAGGGCGAGGTTCAAGGAGCTTTCAACGGGACAGAAGGAGAGAGCCAAACTTGCATCTCTCTTAGCCGAAAAACCGAGTTTGATACTCATAGACGAGTTTGCATCTCATTTGGATACGTTAACCGCCATGAGGGTAGCCAAAAAGTTTGGAGAACTCGTGAGAGGTGCTGGGATTACCGCTGTAATAGTTACCCACAGAAGGGAGGTCGTTGAGGCTATGGGCGTGGACAAGATAATTTATGTGGGATACGGTATAGCGAAAGTCCATGATACTTTTCGTGTGTAGAGGTAACGCGTCGAGGTCTCAGATGGCCGAAGCGATAGCAAAACATCTGAGCAATTTGGAATTCGAGAGTGCGGGAATAAAACCAGCCGAAAGGATTTCGAGTAAGGTCAAGGCCGTCTTAAAGGAGATCGGGATTGAGTGGAACGGAAAGCCGAAACCATTAACTGAGGAGATGATAGAAAGGGCGGATTTGATAGTTGCGATGTGCGATGGTGATTTCCCCAAGGATAAAACGATATACTGGGATATACCAGACCCGATGGGTAAGGATTTGGAATTTTACAGAAGGGTGAGGGACGAGATATACAGAAAGATTGAGGAACTTTTAAATATTCTCGATCGAAATCGGAAAAGTCCATGAGGATAGCCTACAAGATTGCCTACATCGGAACGAACTTTCACGGCTTTCAGTATCAGCCCAACGTTAGAACCGTCGCTGGTGAACTCTTTAAAGCCTTCAAGGAATTGGGAATAGATCACAAGAAAGCAAAGTTCAGATGTGCTGGAAGGACAGATGCCGGAGTTCACGCTTTTGGTCAGGTTGTAGCTATAAACGTTGAGAAACCCATATTTCCGAGGGTTTTCAATGCACACTTGCCAGAGGATATAACGTTCTGGGCGTGGAGTGAGGTTGATGATGACTTCAATCCGAGAAAGGCGAAGAGCAGAACTTACATGTATGTGATGCCAGCTGAAGGTTACGACATCTCCGCAATGAGAAAGGCATCTAAACTCCTTCTTGGAACTCACGACTTCTCAAACTTTACCAAGAAGTTTGGAGAACGGAGGAGATGCATTAGAACTATATACAGCGTCGAGCTTAGGTTGGATGACGGCTTCATAGTTTTCGAAATAGTGGGTAACGCGTTCACTTGGAACATGGTGAGGTGTATAGTTTCCGCTTTGAGCGAAGTGGGGAGCGGTCACAGGAGTGTCGATTGGTTCAGGGACCTGCTTAATCCAGAGAAGCATAGGGAGAGAGTTGAGCCAGCTCCAGCTTACGGGCTGATTTTGAAGGACGTGGAATACGAGAACGTCGAATTCGAGGTCGACGAATACGCTTGGAAAACGTTGATGCAAAGAATAAAAGAGATTGTCGAGTTTCACGGAACGATATACAAGCTCTTCTCCCAGTTCAAGCCTTTATCTGGTCTGGATTGAAACCCTTCTTGATCAGAAGCTCCTTGACCCTTGCGACGTGATTTCCTTGAAGTTCTATGACGCCGTTCTTGACGGTTCCACCGCAGGCCAACTTGGTTTTCAAAAACTTGGCCAACTCTTCGAGGTTTATCTGACTTCCGTCTATCCCCTCTATTATCGTCACTTCCTTCCCGTATCTCCTCTTGACTACCTTTATCGTTATCTGCTGTTGCTCCTTCGCCACCTCCTCGCACACGCACAGGTCTTTAGGCAGACCGCAAATCGGACATATATCGCTCATTCTCCCCCTATCCCTCCTAAACCTTTTTACATGATTTTAATCCGACAACCATTTTAAATTTTCGGTCGCCTTCCGTTCATGGATATACCTTCGGACGTTTTGAAAGTCTGGGACAAATACGGTTTACCAGAAAACGTGAGAAGGCACTGCGTGAAGGTTGCTGAAGTTGCCCTAAAGCTTGCGGATCGCTTCAACGTCGATAAAAATGCTGTAAAGTTGGGGGCTTTGTTGCACGACGTCGGAAGGGCGATAACGCACGGCTTGGAGCACTTCATTCACACTGGGGAGATACTCAGAAGGGAGGGGTTCGATGAGAGGATAGTCAGAATTGCGGAGAGGCACTTCGCATGTGGAATTACCAAGGAGGAAGCCAAAAGGCTGGGATTGAATGTTGACAGGGATTACGTGCCAGAAACCCTTGAGGAGAAGATCGTCTGCATGGCGGACAACTTGGTTGAGGGGGATAGAGAGGTCAGCTTCGAACATTTCATGAGAAAGCTTGAGAGGCTCAAGAGGGAGAAGCCAGAGACGGCGTGGTTTACCGAAAAAACTATTGAGAGGGCTTTAAGGCTTAAGGAGGAGTTGATGATCGATTGAGAATTTATTTATTTCCTAACTCCAACCCGATTAGGTGAAGATAGTTGAGGAGAACTTGAGGGGCAAGAAGGGGGAGATAAAGCTTATCCCGGAGAGCTTGGACGATCTTTGGCATCTGAAATACATAATAGAACCCAAGGATGTAGTTTACTCTTGGACCAAGAGGGTAAGAGAAAGTAATGACAAGCTCAGGAGCGACAAGGAGAAGGTTACCGTAAGACTGGGGGTGGAGGTCGAGAAGGTCGAGTTTCACAGATTTGCGAACAGGTTGAGGATAACTGGAAAAATAGTCGAGGGAGTTGAGGATTCCGGCTATCACACACTGAACATCACCGTAGGCAAGGAGTTGAGCGTGATCAAGGAGTGGAAGGACGAGCAGTTGAAGAGGTTGAAGATTGCAACTCAAAAAAGGCCAGAGGTTGTCATAGTTACGATTGAGGAGGGTGAGGCCGTAGTTGGAATAGTTAGGGAGTGGGGAGTTGAGGAGGTTTTCGACGTTAGGAGGAGCTACGGAAAGGAGAGCGGTGAAAGGATGGAGTTCTTCCACGAAGTTATGAGACAGCTTGAGAGCTTGGAATTCAACTACTTGGTCGTTGCTGGCCCGGGATTTACGAAGGAGGACTTTGCAAAGTTTTTGAAGGAGAAAAAGCCGGAATGGAAGGTTTTGACGAGCGACGCATCCACGATTGGCGTTAGGGGGTTTGTCGAGGTCGTTAAGAGGGGGATTTTGGATAGGATTGGAAGGGAGGTGAGGTTAAAGGAGGAGGCGGAGTATGTAGAGAGATTGCTGGAGGGAATTGCCAAGGGTGAAAGGGCCACTTACGGGCTTGAAGATGTGAAAAGGGCCTACGAATACGGAGCGATAGATGTTTTGCTCGTAGCGGATGAGTTTTTGAGGGAGGAGAGGGAGAGGTGGGATATAGACGGCTTTTTGAGAGAAGTCGAGAGTATGGGTGGTAAAATCGTTATCGTCAGTTCCGAATTCGAACCGGGAAGGATTCTGATGAGTCTGGGTGGGATCGGAGCTCTGCTTAGGTTTTCCATTTAGGTTGTCGGTAGATAGCCGACTACCACCTCGTCGAGTATCGGAGTCTCAGTGTTGTCGGTGGTGTTTAGGTAAACCATCCATTGGACGTATCTACCAACGACGTTCTTTGAAGTTAGATCGAAGGTTTTTCCATCGCTCGCGTAACCGACGAATATCCAATTGGGTGTCGAGTCGTTGGGATCGAAGGATTGGTTGCTCGCCCTAACGTAGAAGCTCATCTCCGTTGATGCGGGAAGCGATCCGTTCCACTGTAGGAAGTAGATTGTGGAGTTCTGCCCCAAGTCTTCAACGTAGGATTTAACGTATCCGTTCGTCGAGTAGTTCGGGGTTTGTTCTCCGCCCACGCTCACGGTCGGTTCCGTATCAGCTTTCTTCCTCGGCCAAAACATTATGCTGTTGTGGTTGTTCCAGTTCGATGCGGATTCATCGTCGGACGTGGTAATGAGGGTGTAATGCGTTCCGTCACCGTAACTGACACCTATCACTGGTGTGTCGTCTGTTGATGAATAACCTCTTATGCTACCGTAGTCGAACCTAATCAAACCGTTTTGATACAGAACGACCGCAAAGTTTTGCTCACCGTTGTATGATCCAAACCCAACCCAGTAATAAAAGGTCGTGTGCCACCTTATGTAAACTCCGCTACCGAACTCGTCGGAGTAGCTTGAATTTACGTAGATGTCGTATCCACTAATATCGGTTCTCAGATCCGCCCAAAACGGAGCTATCATGTTCCTGCTCGTAAGCTCGTTTACGTAGCTCGACCAATCTGCCGAATTGTATTGACCGACGTAACCGTTACTGCACACGTATATCGTGTTGTATGCCGTTGAGTAGAACGGGAAGGAAAACGGTAAATCTAACGTCCAGACCGCATCATCACCGTTCCAATTCATGGCGGTTCCCGTTGTCGTAAAGAGTTGGGAGGGCATGTACCACGGCTCGTAGTATATCGTGTAGCCTGTCCCGTCACTTGCCGGTAGTTGCGTCATAACCTTCGTTAAACCGTAATGAGTTGAGTCAAATGTCGCATTTGGGTTACCGTAATACATGTAGATAGTTTTGTTCTCGCTTGCATTTATCAACGGCACTTTAACCCAAATTATCGCCTGCTGATTCACGGAATCCCACTCTTCTATCCAGTAGTTTAAGAGGGTTACGCCGTCCGAATCAGTAAACCTCACGTCGCTTCCGTCTGGGTTTGCCTTTGAGAAATCGAAGTTCGTAGAATCTAAAACGACCTTGATCTGGTAGTCCGTTAAGGTGTTACCCGAATTCTCCTGAACGTATATGGGTCTTCTGTAACTCCATCCTACAAGCCAATTCGATGATGGCTTGAGTGTAACGTAGGCGTCTCCACCCGTTTCGTTCATCACGGTCGTGTTGAACAGGTAACACCTGCTAAAGTTCAGGTAGTCCGAAACAATCCAAACCAGGGTCTTGTAAGCCTTAACCACTGCGGTATCTCCGGAGAACCATGAGAGGACGTAGGCCTGAATTAGCTTGAGGTAACTACCACCGAATACTGTATCGTTGACAGTTAGATTCGAGGAAACCCAGCCACTATCGTTCGTTTGGCTTTCGCTGGGATTGAAAGATGCGTTTTCCAAGCTCTGATCCGTAGCGAATTGGACGTTCACGCCGACAACCTTGGGAGTAGTGTAGGCCCTCATCTCCAAGCTCTTTTGAGTTTCCCAAGGCATAAACGTTAGAACGTATTCGTGATTCTCCCATTGAATCGTGTATGGAGTTGTGACGTTTCCTCCAGCGGTTGGAGTAACCGTTACGTTGTAAACGACCGTCAATCCGTCACACGTGAACTTCACTTCACCGGATAGGGTTGTTGACGTCCTATCAACTGCGTCGAATCTCACGTAAAACTCTCCGTTTTGGTCGGTGTAACCGCTCGTTTTGTCAACAGTTCCTATACCACCCGAAACATCTACGCTAACGGAGGCGTTGCTTAAAGGATTCAAAAATCTGTCCAAAACTCTAACTCCCAAAACAACGCTTTGACCGGGGGACACTACGATTGGATCAACGTCTTTGTATTCTCCGACCTTCACCATGTATTTCGGATTCAACTTCTCAAACGTTACGCCTTCGTAGGATGAAACCGTCGTATGGAAACCCTTCAAAATGTAGAGGTAGTAGAATTTGACGTTGACGTCGTTCAACTGGACTGAAACCTTATAGTTTCCGTTCTCTTCAACTATCGTCGGTGAGTAACCCATACTCCTTAAAGTTCTCTCCCAATAGTTTGGAAACTTGGTGTAGAACTCAACGTTCACGTTTTGAACGTGAAGACCTCTAACACCTTTTGGAGTTGAAACGGGAACTACTATGAGATTTACGGGTCTGTTCGAGCTGAAGGAGTTGAACGTGGCGTTTATTATGTAAACGTTCAGAAATCCTTTGCCGAACGTCTTCTGATCGCTCAAGGTCCAATTTATTCTACCTACGACCTTGAAAATTGCTGTGTTTTCGTAAACCAATTTAGCATTGGGAAAGGCAAAGTAGTTCAGAGTTATGTTTATCCTCGAACTCGTTTCGTTTAAAACGAAATCTCTACCATCTACTTTGAATCCAGAAACGTTTATCCAAAACCTCTCAACCGAAATCGAACAGGCCCTACTTTGAGGTGTCAAAAGGAAGGGATACTTCGGATACTCAACGCCTAAATCTAAAGAAACCGAAGAAAGCTCTCCCTCAGTAATAACGCTATCGAGAGAGTATAGCTCTTGAGTGACTTTGTTTTCGTGTTTGAGCTCGACATCCTTCAAAATCGAGGGAACGAGTCTGGTCTGAACTACCGCGAGGAAGATCATGCCTATGAGCATGAGCAGAATGAAACCCAAGAGGACCGAAACTCCCTTCGAGTTCACGAATAAAGTTGAACGGTTCAAATAAAAAAATATCGTTATCCACCCGATATGACCCTCATAACGGTTATCTCCCCCTCTTCGACGAAATCGTCCACGGGAACGGGTTTGCCATCTTTAACGACGACGACCGTTTCGGGATTTATACCCAACCTCTTGAGGAGATCGTGGTATCTCATCCCTTTCTCAACCTCAACCTCTTCAAAATCTTTCTCGAAACCGCCCAAAAATCTAATCTTGACCCTCATCTTCCTTCAAAACCTCATCCGCAACCTTTTCCAAATCCGTCTTGGGATTCTTTGCGTCTTCCTTGAGTTCTTCAAGTTCTTCAAGTATCTCCTTCTCCTCCTTCAGCTTCTCCTTTTCCAAGCCCTTGTTCTTCCAAGACTTCCAATCGAATGTTCTCATGCCCTTAGTTTGTATCGAAGGTTAATAAACTTACTCCTTGATCTCGACACCCAATGCGTTCAGAAACCTCCTCTTTATAGCCTCTGTAACCAATTTAGCCAGAGCATCTTTATCCGTAACGTCTCCGAATATACCCAAGGGTATCTGTGCTCCCCCAGCGTGGGCATGTCCCCCGGCACTTCCGACGTCTCCAAAGGCCCTCTTCAAAACCTCACCTATGTTTATCCTCACGTCCTTGTTTCTCGCGGATATGAAGACCTTGTCCTTCAGTATTCCGAAGACCAAAACGGTTGAAATCCCCTCCAACCTGAGCAGGAAGTCTGCTGCTTGAGGTAGAACGTCCCTGTTGGTTATGTATCCCGCGAAGGATATGAGGAAGCTTGAATAAATCTGTCTGTTCTTTATTGCGGTGGCCAAAACGTCCAAGGTTTCCGTTGATATGGCCGGTCCTTCCATCTTCTCTATCAACTCGTGATCTACGAAGGGATAGAGGAATGCTGAGGCTAAGAAATCCGCCGTCCTCGCGTTCTTCTTGAAGTCGTTGGTTTCCGTCTTTATCCCGAAGAAGAGGGCTGTTGCCAACGTTCTGCTCGGGGTTATTTTCATCTCCTTCAAGTATTCCGTAAGAATCGTTGCACACGCCCCTACATCCGTTCTTATGTCGACGAACTCCGCCTCGACTTCTTCCGCTGGATGGTGATCTATGACGATGTCTATCTTGATCG
The DNA here is from genome assembly GCA_027036775.1 of Archaeoglobaceae archaeon. GTDB lineage: Archaea > Halobacteriota > Archaeoglobi > Archaeoglobales > Archaeoglobaceae > Archaeoglobus_B. The sequence continues at coordinate 52,403 of JALWDS010000044.1, forward strand.
TCGGCGGGATGGAGTTGTTCACTCCCGGTTTGGAACAATCCACTATCGCAAACTTGTCGTATTGGCTTAGGTCAACCTCGTTTGCCTTCAGCATCTCTATCTCGAGGAGGTTGACCATAGCTCTATTTTCCTGATGCATTATGTCGCCGTAGTAAAGGATGTCCGCATCTACACCGTAGTTCCTCGCGATCTCCTTCAAAGCCAGAGCGGAGGATATGGCATCTGGATCGGGGTTGTCGTGGGTGAATATACCCAACCTGACCTTGCAGTTTTCTATAACCTTACCGAGCTTCTTCAACTTTCTAAAAGTGTCCGCCTTCCTGAGAACTTCGAGGACCTTGCTCTTCATAGCTTCGCTCGGAACTACGACGTAATCCGCCCCCAACTGTTCGAACTCCTCCTTCAACTTCGGGCTCTGGCATCTCGCAACTACGAAGACGTCCTTGCTAATCCCCCTTATGATTTCCACGGCCCTCTTGTTGGCGTTGGTGTCAGAGGTCAAAATTAAAACCGCCGAAACCTTGCTAAAGTCTATGTTTTCGTAAAGGGTTTCGTCCGTTGCATCCCCAACTATCGCGTCGTAGTTTTCGTCCCTGAGTATTTCAACCCTCTCTTTCGATAAGTCTATGGCCAAAACCTTCTTACCCTTCTTAACGAGCTCTCTAACGACGCCAAACCCCGTTGCACCGCAACCTATGACGATGTATTCGTGACTGAACATCTCTTCCATTTCAGAGAAAGGCTGATAAAGGATATTTAAATGTAACCTCATGGACTTGAAAGAGTTGAGGGAGATCATAAGGGAGAAATACTACGAGACGGACAAGAGGTCGGGCGAGCTTTTCCTCTTGGCGGTTCTGTTTGAAGAGGTTGGGGAGTTGGCCGAGGCCGTAAGAAAGAGGGATTTGAAGTCGATAGAGGAGGAGTTGGCCGATGTGCTCTTCATGGTCCTGAGCTTGGCTAACCTCTTCGACGTCGATGTGGAATCTAAGCTCTTGGAGAAGTTCGTCAGGGACGATCCGAGTTGGAAGTGGGACCTACCAAACAAATTTTAATCGGAGGTGGAATTTTGAAGTGTGAAGATCGAGAGGATAGTCGTTTCGGCTGTGGTTTACAGCACCGAAAACAGGGAGAAGGTTGCTACGGCAATGGCTACACTGTTTCCCTTCGAATTCGAGATAGTTAGTGTCCCAGCTAAGGGTCACTTCGGAAACCCTATAGAGTATTTGGAGGTGGAGATAACGAGGAAGAGGGACATAAAGGAGTTCTGGAACAACTTGATGGAGATTCTGGGCGATCAGAGGAGATACCTCGTAAACACCCTCGAAGAGAGGATAGACGATCAGGGACAGCTCTTCATAAGGTTCGACAAGCAGAAGGCCTATCTGGGAGAGGTGGTCTTGACCGAAAGCGGAGATGCGGTGGTTGTTAAGGCTAAACTCGTTACCTACCCATCTAAGAGGGAGAAGATAGTGGAGTTCGCAAGAAAAATCGTAGAGGAGGGGTATGAAGGTTGACTTCGTTCGATTCAAACCATCTTTAACTTACGACTACGACAACTTCGTCGTCTTCGATGAGAATCCTAAAAATGGTGAATTTTTAAAGGGATACGTTGTCAAAGCGAGAAGTTCGAAGGAGCTCCTTCAAAAGCTTAGAAGGGCGAAGATGGATTGGTTCGTCGGCGTTGTGGGAGATTTGAACGTTTTGAAGTATGCGGTGATGAGGTGGAGGGTCGATCTGATATTGGACTTCGAAGGTAGGGTTCTGGACTACTCCTTAATTAAGATGGCGAGGGAGAAGGACGTTGCGATAGAGTTCTCATTTGCGAGGTTTTTGAGGTGTAGGGGTTATGAGAGATCAAAGCTATTCGAGGAGGTCGTTGAAACACTCAAGGTAATTAAGAAATTCGATACCCCCTTCGTCTTAACGAGCGGAGCAGAGAACGATTACGAGTTGAGACCCAAAAGGCAAATACTCGAGTTCTTCGAATACCTGGGTGCGGACGTTGAGAGGGCGGAAAGTTGGATAGAGAGGTTGGTCAGGAGATACACAGATCCGAACTACATCATGGACGGTTTGGAGATAGTCGGTGAAGACCCTTAAAGGAGCATAATCGCAAACGCCCTTCCCAGTGGAGTCAGCCTTATCCTGACGTTCTTCCCCTCTCTCTTCATCTCTATCAATCCGTCCTCCTCGAGTCCCTTGAGATGGTAGCTCATCCTCGCCCTCTGAGCCATATACTTTCTGTGGTCTTCTATCTTTCCTTCAGTCAGCTCTATCAACCTGTTTATGGATTCAACCTCTCCTCCGTTCTCTTCGATCACCCTTATGAGGTTGGCCTTGTCCTCACCTATCGTTTTGATCGGTGGAACCTTCAGCTCTATCACGTCGTTCGATACCGCCATGTAGACTCCAGCGTTGGCTATTTGGGCGGACATAACTCCCGCTATGCAGAGCTCCCTTGGAGCGTCCGATAGGTTCAGGTAAACGGAGTTACCCTCCCCAACCTCCCTCTTTATAACCTTCAGAATCTCCATTAAGGCGGAGTAAACTTCCCTCTCAACCCTGACCTCTTCAACCTCTATGAAGTTCTTCAAGGCGTTTTTAACATCCTTTATACAGCTCTTATCATCGCAAAACACCAAGTAAGCCTTCTGAATGGGTTTTCCGCACTCCTTAACGCTTTCGAGCACCACGTCGCACCTCTTATCCACTGGTATTATGTGAACGGTTTTCATGTTATCTCCGAAATCGTATTTGTTATTAAAATTTTCTATAACTATACACGAAAAATTCTCAGAAAAATATTTATTAAATATTTATTTTTAAAATTGACAGTAAAAATTTCAATGGCATCGTTGCCAAGTTTGACACGGAATCGTTTTTAATAAACCTTGTGGATTCAACCTCATGCTCGCAAAGAGGATCATACCCTGCTTGGACGTGACTTTGAACGAGAGGGGTGCGATGGTAGTTAAGGGAGTCGAGTTCGTCAATTTGAGAGAAGCTGGAGATCCCGTAGAATTGGCAAAGAGATACGACGAAGAGGGAGCTGACGAGCTCGTTTTTTTAGATATAACAGCATCTCCAGAGGGAAGGAGGATGATGATCGACGTCATTGAGAGGACAGCGGAGCAGGTTTTCATACCCTTCACGGTCGGAGGTGGGATAAGGAGCGTCGAGGACATAAACGCAATTCTGTCGGCTGGAGCGGACAAGGTCAGCATAAACACGTCAGCTGTTAAAAATCCCGAGTTCGTGAGGGAGGCGAGCGAGATATTCGGAAGTCAGTGCATAGTTATAGCGATAGACTGCAGAAGGAACTACGACCTGAGTAGGGGTGAAAACATCGTTACGCTTGAAGACGGGAGAAAGGCTTGGTATGAGGTCGTGATATACGGGGGAAGGAAACCCACGGGAATAGACGCCATAAGCTGGGCCAAGAGGGTTGAAGAACTCGGAGCTGGAGAGATACTGCTGACTTCGATGAACAGAGACGGGACGAAGTTGGGCTACGACATACCGATAACGAGGGCTATAAGCGAAGCGGTGAACATACCCGTTATCGCATCGGGCGGAGCTGGAAGGCCTGAACACTTCTACGAAGGTTTCGTTGAGGGAAAGGCCGATGCGTGCTTGGCTGCATCCATATTCCACTACGGGGAGTATAGCATAGAGGAGATAAAGAGATACTTGGAGGAGAGGGGAATACCCGTGAGGTGGTAATGTGGAGATAGGGGAGTTCCAGCAACTGATAAAGAGGCTATACTACGAAAAGGATTTAAAGAGGGGAAAGGAGAAAACACTCCTCTGGTTAGTTGAGGAGGTTGGCGAGTTGGCTGAAGCCGTAAGAAAGAACGATTTGAATTCGATTAAGGAGGAGATAGCTGATGTCTTCGCATGGCTCGTTAGCTTGGCGAACCTATACGGTATAGATTTGGAGGAGGCTGTTAAAGATAAGTATCCGAACGTCTGCATAAAGTGCGGTAAAGTTCCGTGCGAGTGTGATGAGAGATGAGGTTTCTGATAGTGAGTGAGGAGGATATAAGGGCAGGACTGACGACGGACAAATACTTCCTGTGGACCGAGCAGGTCTTAAAGAGCAAGGGGGTTAATCCAAGGGTTGTGGCGGAGGTAACTACGTCGAGCTGGGGAATATTCGTAGGGATAAACGACGTTTTGAAGCTTTTAGAGGGTAAACCAGTTGACGTCTACGCCATGCCCGAAGGTTGTCTGTTTTTCCCCCACGAACCAGTTGTAACGATTGTGGGCAGATACTTGGACTTCGCGAGGTTTGAAACCGCTATTCTTGGTTTCATATGCCATCCCTCAGCTGTTGCAACTCAAGCCTTCAAGTTCAAGCTTGCGAGCGGAGGTAAGAGGATTCTATCCTTCGGAACGAGGAGGATGCATCCCGCAATCTCTGCGGTTATAGAGAGGTCAGCTTACATAGGTGGGTGTGATGGGGTTAGCAACGTCTCAGCGGAGAAGTATCTCGGAATTGAGAGCGTAGGAACGATGCCCCACGCACTGATAATATGCTTCGGAGATCAGGTTAAAGCTTGGAGAGCCTACAACGAGGTTGTGGACGAGAGGGTTCCGAGGATAATGCTGATAGACACCTACTACGACGAGAAAACCGAAGCAATCTTAGCGATCGAAAACGTTGAGAGGGTTGACGGCGTTAGATTAGATACGCCCTCATCGAGGAGGGGGAACATGAGGAAGATAGTTGAAGAGGTCAGATGGGAGCTCGACATCAGGGGTAGGAGGGACGTGAAGATTGTTGTCAGCGGTGGACTGAGTTTGAAGGACGTAATGGAGCTGAGGGACTTGGTAGATGCCTTCGGTGTCGGAACTGCGATAGCCGGAGCAAAGCCCATAGACTTCGCTCTGGACATAGTCGAGAGAGAGGGCAATTTCGTTGCCAAGAGGGGGAAGAGGGGTGGGATGAAGCAGGTTTACAGGGTCTGGGAGGAGTTTAGGGACAACGTAACCCTCTTCAACGAGAAGGCTGAAGGTGAACCTCTAATTCAAAAGGTGATGGAAAATGGGAAGATTCTGAAGACTTTCGACATGAAAGAAGCGAGGGACTTGGTTTTGAGGCAGATGGAGATAATAAGAAGTTTGGGAATCGAGGAGAGATTCCTCAAATGATCTTCTCAACATCCACGTTCCTTTCAAAAACCTCCGCAAATCTGTCTATCCAATCCTTTGTTTTATCCATTTTAACACCCAAGTAATCGGATAAGGCCTTTAGAACGTTATCGTTGCTGAAAAGTCCGTGTAGGTATGTTCCCCAAGTCATTCCGTCTTCGCTCGCACAGCCGTCGTCTTCGAATATCGGGTTGTCTGCAAACGTTTTGCCCTTGTGAATCTCGTAACCCCAAACCTCCTGACCCTTTATTCTATCGATTATCACCGCATCCCCCGTGACTTTCTTAACCACCTGAACAGTTCTCTTCTTGAACTCGTCAAAGACGGTAACAGCATCGAGCAAGCCCAACCCCTTAGCTCTTATGTAACCGTGTTCCACACCTCTGTCGATCAGCTCCTTGCCCAACATCTGGTAGCCACCGCATATACCTATCACGGGTATCCTTCCGGCAATTTTCTTTATCTTCTCGTCGATCCCAGCTGACTTAAGCTCCCTAAAATCCAAAACAGTGTTCTTCGTTCCCGGTAAGATTATTAAATCGAAGTCGGACAGATCGTCTCTCTTCCAAACGAACCTTACCCCAGCCGGTTTCAGGTGTTCGAAATCGGTCCAATTCGAAATCCTCGGAAACTTTATAATACCTATTCTGGCATCTTCGCATTTCCAATCTTCCAAGCTCAGGGAATCTTCGGGTGTAAACGTTAAATCGACGAAGGGAATTACTCCCAAAACTTTTACGTTCGTTAAAGACTCCAACTTCTCGATTCCACCCTTCAAAAGTCTCAAGTCACCCCTGAACTTGTTTATCACGAAACCCTTAACCATCGAAGCTACATCCTTTGGCAGAAGCTTGTATGTCCCGTAGAGAGAGGCGAAGGCTCCTCCCCTATCTATGTCTCCTACGATGAGAATGGAGGGCTTGGCTATCCTCGCCACTCCTACGTTTGCCAAGTCCCTATCGTATAGGTTTATCTCCGCAATTCCTCCCGCTCCTTCTATCACGACGTAATCGAACTCCCTCTCGAGCTTCCTGTAAGCATTTTCAACGATCTCCCGTAACCATCCGATCTCCCTGTAGTATTCCAAAGCGGAAACGTCCTTTACAGCTTCACCCAGAACTACGAGCTGTGAAACCATGTTTCCCTTCGGCTTGAGAAGGATGGGATTCATAAGTTCGTTAGGCTCGATCCCGCAAGCCTTAGCCTGAAAGGCCTGTGCCGTTGCAATCTCCTTGCCATCCTTAGTTACAAAAGAGTTCAAGCTCATGTTTTGAGCTTTGAAAGGAGCGACGTTGTATCCCATTTTGCTGAGTATTCTGCACAGAGCGGTAACTATCACGCTCTTCCCGACGTGACTTGAGGTTCCCGCAACCATCAACGCTGGCATGTCAATCCGAATACTGCGTTCAGAATTGCATAAGTTACGAATACGTCCCTACCTATAGGTTCGCACAGTATAACCCTCTTCCCTTCGATTTCACCCTCCACAACTCCAGTCTTTCCTTCGAAACCCAAATCCCTCGGCAGTTCCTCGGTAGTATGAACTCCGTAGGCTATGAAGAGGGGAACGACGTAGATAACATTCGACCTCATCTCCCTTATAACTTCATCTACCCTTGGCCTCCTCTTGTGCGCCGCAAAAGCTATCCTAACCTCATCGAAAAGCCCAGTTTTCTCTATCCTCTCCTTGTGCAGTTCCATAACCTCCCTGTAATACGGCAACTTACTCCCGTGCCCAACTATGACCAACCCTCTCACAATATCACCTCCTTTTTGCAAATAAAATGACAAGATCCGATTTTATTTCGCAATTCTCACAAATCCTCTCGCTTTCGTATCCCAAGTTCTCCAAAACCACGACGTTTGCAAGTTCACTCAACTTTTTAACATTGGACCTCGAATTGGCCAGAATTAGGGCATCTCTACCCATCTCAAATGCCTTCAAAACGTCATCCATGCACTCATCCGTGTGCCAGTCTATAACGACAACTTCGGTAAGATCCACCTTAAGCCTTGCGAGAGCAAGCTGGACCGAAGATATTCCCGGCTCAACTTCACCATCTATCCTCTTCCCAAGCCCCGAAACCATCGGGTCTCCAGTGGATAAAACCACTACCCTCCTCTTCCTACCCACCTCCTCTATTCTCCTGTATGTCTCGTGGTCGAACTTCGAGATGGTAACCTTCTCTCCCTTTATGTATTTCTCAGCCAATTCTACCGCCCTCCTACTACCGTAAACCACTTCCGCTCTTTCTATCTCTTTAATGGCCCTCTCCGTTAGGTAGCCCTTTGCGGGACCTACACCTACAATTTTAATCATTCCCACCACCCAGCAGAATCACGTCCGAAACGTTCTCATTTATCTGCATGGCCTTTTTAAGAACCGCCCTCCTTAAGTCTCCGTTCTTTCCGCCGACCCACCTCCTTAAGAGGGCGGGAAGTCCAACGATTATAACCTCACCTTCGACAGATTTGAGAGCTTCCTCCAAATAAACTCCAAAAACGAACGGCTGATAACCCTTTAAGTTCTCCAGAGCCCATCTCCAACCACTCCTACCTGTCGTTATCACCACCCTGTCGTATCTGTTCGCTACCATCGATTTCACCCTAACCAGTTTTTCGCACCACGGCTCAACAAAACCAGTCGATCCCAGCAGAGATATACCACCTAAAACTCCCAACTTTGAATTTTTCGTTTTTTCAGCAACACTCCTACCTTCAGGAACGCTTACGACAACTCTTCCTTTAAATCCGTAGAGCTCCGCATATCTTTTGAAGTTTTCTTCGATCTGCTTTCTTGCGGAAGCACTAACGGCTTTTTTTCCGTTCTTAACGCCTATACCTTCCCCGAACTCCACACCCCACCCATCCTCAAAGGCTTCTGCAACTATTTCTATACCGTTCGTGACGTCGAAGCTGTGATCACCTGCAAACTTCTTCGCCGTGCAAATCCCATCCCTCGCCTTTACTTTGATCCTAACTTTCAATCCCACGGGCGTTTTTACTTCAACTTCTCTTACCTCTTCGTAGAGAGAAGCCACAGCTCCACATATCGCCGCACTCGCTGTCGTTGCGGTCGTTATTCCCCTTCTGAGCCAGTCTTCGGGTGTTAGTATGTAAAGTCCACTCCCTATTTTCTCAGCTACTTCTTTCTTACCTTCAATTCTCTCCCTAACCCTTATCCACTCCGAAGGATACTCGAAAAGCTCAATAGGATCTCTCATGGGCGAGATCTATCATGCTGTTAACTATTGCGACACACAAAGCACTTCCACCCCTCGAACCGATAGTCGTTATCGACGGAACTTCGAGACTCCTCACCATCTCCTTGGACTTCGATGCGTTTACAAAGCCTACGGGAGTGGCTACGATTAGTGCAGGCTTATACCCTTTTTTAAAGAGATCGTAAACGGCCAACGTTGCCGATGGTGAATTTCCTATCGCGATGATACTTCCAGCAATTCTGTCCCTTAGGTTGTAGAAACCCATAGCGGTTCTCGTGATTCCAAGCTCTTTCGCACCTTCTGAGTGTTCAACTGCAACTACTACATTAGTCCACCTAATTCCGGCCTTAACCATGGAAACGTCCGCGATTATCTCTTTTCCGTCTCTTATCGCTTTAACTCCAGCCTTAACGGGATCGTTCCTAAAAACTATTATGTCCTTAACCGAAGGATCTCCCGTTGCGATTATGCATCTCTTCAATACGAAATCCTCCGGCGTATTCCCTTTAACGAACCTCTCGACTATTCTGTAGCTCTCCTCAACTATCCTTTCAGCTTCTTTCGTATAGGCCCCCATCATTCTACCACCTGTATTTTCTCGAATAACCCCTCGGCGTGACCATCTTCCCATTCAAAACTACGGTTTCAGAATTCGAGACGAACAAAATCGTATGCATGTCTATCCTTTCTGGATTGTCCATTATATCTTTGGGAGACGTGATGAACACCTCCTCTCCACTTCTGCTCGCATTCTTCACGACTCCAATCGGAACGTTTCCCCTAACTTCAAGCACGATCTCCATGGCCTTCAAAAGCTTGTTAACCCTCCTTCTGCTCGAAGGATTGTATATCACAACGACGAAGTCCCCTTCCAAAGCCTTCCTAAGTCTGTTCCTTACCACCTCCCAAGGTGTGAGCAGATCGCTCAAGCTTACAACCGCGTGATCACCGCTTACCGCACATCCCAAAAGAGGTGAAGCTGAACACAGAGCTGTAACACCGGGAACGACTTCGAAATCTACGTTTAATCCTAAAGAATAAACGTATTCCGCTACGAGCGAAGCCATGCCGTATATGGAAGGGTCACCCCCGCTGACGAGGCTGACGATGTGAGATTCGGCGAGCTGAACGGCTTTTTTGACCCTCTCCACTTCTTCGCCCATTCCGCTTTCGATGATCTTTCCTTTAACTATATGGCGAATTCTATCTATGTATGTCTTATGACCCAAAACGAATTCCGACTCCTCCAAAACCCTCTTAGCTTTGAGTGTCAGCAGTTCTATATCTCCCGGTCCTGTGCCAACAACGTAGAGCTTACCTCGCGATCGCAATCGTTACACCTCCGTAAACCCTCTTAGGCAAAATTAGCTCCTTCTTTTTGGAATAAAATAGAGCACAAGCCTCTGCAACGTTCTTTACGCCTATCTTAACGGCTTTTGTCTCTTTGACGTCCATCCTGTTTATATCCTCAACAGGAACGAACATCAGAGGCTTCTTAATTCTATCAACCGCTTCTATCAACCCCCTTTCGTTTCTCTTAAGTTCGATAGTCGCGATAAGTCTAACGTCATCCAAATTAGCTTCTATTTCATCCAAAGCCGAGTTGATGGCCTTCAGAATATCGTCCGAACTCACACCCCTCCTGCAACCTACACCTACACACAATCCATCCGAAAACTCAGCCGAAGTAGTTATAACCGGTGTCATTCCTAAACCTCTCAATTTTTCGGCAACGGCATTTGCTCCGTGATGTCCGCCAATCAGGGGGACGGCAAATCTCATGAGTTTATCCAAAACGACCACAGCCGGATCCACCCACTTACCTCTTAAATAAGGACATATCGATCTTACAACCACGCCGATGGGCATGTAGGCGACTACGCAGTCGAACTTGCCCAACACCTCTCCGAACACGCCCCGTCGATAGATTACTATATCCGCATTAAGAAATTCCGCAACTTTCCTAAGCTTCTCCCGATCCTTTTCAAACCCCAATACCGCTACGCGTATAGGACCGACCTCCTCCCCCTTCTTTCCAAAACCCTACCGATTATTATAACGGCGGTCCTTTTTATTCCGGCCCTCTTGACCTTCTCCGCTATATCTCCGAGGGTTCCCCTTATAACTTTCTCGTCATCCCTCGATGCGTGGTAAACTACTGCAATCGGTTCATCCCATCCCCTTATCCTGCCTACCCTCTCCGCTATCTCTTCGATCCTGTCAACTCCGAGCAGAATTACGAGGGTGCACGGAATCTTCGCGAACTCCTCCAAGTAATCCTTATCCAGCGTTCTTCCAGCTGGTCTAAGTATTGCAACCGCATGGGAGACGGAAGGGATGGTTAGCTCTGTCTTTAGGATGGCAGAAGCTGAAAAGACGCTACTAACCCCGGGAACGACCTCGCACTCTATTCCCCTCCTCTCGAGTTCAACTATCTGTTCGTTTAAGGCTGAGAATATGGAGGGATCTCCACTTACGACTCTCGCAACCATTTTTCCATCCCTAACGTTGTTCTCTATCAATTCTATTATCTCCTCAAGCCTCATTCCGTAGCTGTTGACCTTCTTCCCGCTGAAATCTTTCAGAAGCTTTTCATCTATGAGGGAACCGGGATAGATTATAAGATCCGCTCGCTTGAGTATCTTGTAGGCTTTGATAGTCAGCAAATCGGTATCTCCGGGACCGAAGCCCACGAAGTATACCTTCATTTCACCTCACTCCAACTACGACGGTAAAGTAGTCGGACTTTTCTGGAGGTTCCTTTATTCTCTCCACCCTTTCTCCGTCCATAAACATTCTCTCCGCCAAGTAAAACTCACTCATTCCCATCTTTTCGAGTTTTTTGCATACCTCTCTGGGTTTCGTAGCCTTTAAGACGACAACGCAACCGATTTCATCTTCTTTAAGCGTAGTTACGAGCATCGGGGTATCTATGAATATCTTTATCTTTGAGAATACGGTCGTAAAGCTTGGTATTCCGGGAATTACCTCGACTTCAACATCGGGGTTTATTTTGTATATTTCTTCGACGAGATGCTGGAAAGTGGAGTAGAACATAGGGTCTCCCAAACACGCGAAGGCCAAGTCTTCTCTGACGCATCTATCCGCAAGCTCTTCAGCCAACTTTACCGTTACATCTTTACTCCTACCCATCGGAAATTCAACTACGCGAGGTTTAACTATCGGCTTAACGATGTATTCCGCAAGTTTACCCGGGACTATCACCTCATCCACGGCTTTGAGAACTTCCACCGCCTTAACCGTTACGAGCTTAGGATCTCCTGGCCCCAAACCCACTCCGAACAGCATCAACTACCACCCACTATTATAAATACCGGATTCAAATTTTTGAAAGCCGTCAATCCCGCCAACTCGTAGCTTTTCGAGATATTTACAACGATGGCCTCTCTGAATACGTTTAACTCCTTCATAGTTCTAATCACATTACACGCGACCTCTATCCTCGCAACGTTGACAGCTAATCTTCTCGCCTTTTCACTCGCAACCCTCAGCATCTCCTCGATATCCTTGGTCCCTCCGAAGAAAACTATGTCGTAATCGAAATCTCTCAAAAATTCCAACCCGTGAGCGTGAATCAGCTTTACGTTGGGCTTAACGTCGACGTCTCTAATTACCGATCCGTCTACATCGACCGCGTAAACGGTTTTAACGTAATCCGCGAAGAAGTTGGAGACTTTGCATGTGCCACATCCTATATCGACGAAAACGTCATCGTTGTTCGGCTTAAGCTTCGAAAACAGAACCCCTATTATCTCCTCCTTTGTCTCCTTCATCCCCTATCACCTCAACACCTTTTTCTCTCAAGATTCTTAGAAACCTGTCGTAAAGGCTCTCGGAAACCTTCACCTTAACGGGCCCGTGAAGACCCCGCAGGAGAATTAGATCGATGTCGATCTCAGGTATCACATCGTCAACGCCGTAACCAAATTTTCCATCTTCGCTTATTTCAACGACGGCACTCGATAATTCGAAATCGAACAAGGACATTATCGTTCTCTTTATCGGCTTTCTCATACCGAAACTTTCAAGCTCGTCGAGCAAGCTTCTGTCACCGACTTTAACGCATCTACCCCGATGTAGCACCACTATCTTGTCCGCCCAACTCTCGACGAACTCCACATCGTGGGTCGATACGACTATCGTTTTTCCGTTTTCGTTCAACTCTTCGAGTATGTTGAACATCTCGAGTATCCCCCTGTGATCCAACCCGGCGGTGGGTTCGTCTATCAGTATTACCTCCGGATCCATTGCCAAAACGCCAGCTATAGCAACTCTCTTTTTTTGACCTAAGCTCAGGTTGCTCGTGCTTTTGTCCGCAAGGTTCTCTATCCCCAAAAGCCTTAGAGTCTGCGTGACCCTCCTTCTCACTTCACCTTCATCCAAACCCATGTTTCTCAGACCGAAAGCCACGTCATCGTAAACCTTCGGCAGAAATACCTGATCGTCCGGATTTTGAAAGACCAAGCCGACTATTCTCCTGATCGTATCCTCATTCTTTCGGTTTACCTCAATGCCCTTTATCAACACCTTCCCACTTCGTGGGCGGAGCAATCCGACGATGCAGAGGAACAGCGTTGTCTTACCGCTACCGTTTTCACCTAAAATCGCAACCCTTTCACACCTTCTCACTTTAAAAGTAACGTTTGATAGTGCCAACGTTCCGTCAGGATACTCGAAAGTTAAATTGCTAACATCGATCATGAAATCACCCCGTCGAGGAGTATTAGGATAATTCCAAAAGCTACGGAAGCGAGTATCATCAGTGAATCTTTAAGTTCGATACCTTCGGGTTTGATGATATCGGAACCTCCGTAACCTCTAAGGGTCATGGCCATGTAAACCCTACTCGCCCTATCTATGGATTTAATTATGAGAGCTCCGCTGGCTATTCCCATATTGTAAACCTTCTTTCTCCAGCTTACGAATTTTGAAAAGGCGTTTTTCATCTTTAACGCGTGAATTAACGTTTGAAGTTCCTCAGCAAGGGTATCGACGTATCTCATCATTAGAACGGTCAAATCTACTACGACTTTGGGTAGTCTGATCCAGCACAGAGCTGTTATCATCTCGTGAATAGGCGTAGTCGCTATTAAAATTAACAGAACGCTCGTGCAGGCCAAGACCTTAACCATAACGAGAGATGCGAGTTTCAAACCTTCCTTCGTAACGGTGAACACTCCAATCGGTTTCCCCCGAGTTGTGAATGCCAACACCATGAAGACGACGATGGAGATGTAGAAGGGATAGAGTAGTTTTCTGACGGGAACTCCGACGTAGACGAGCAGTGAGAGGTTTATCAAAAAAAGTGTAAGGGGTATGTAGGGTTCCCTCATCGAAACTATTGCAATCAGTAGAGCCATTGTCGAGACGAGCTTGACCCTTCCGTCCAACCTTTGCAGGCGGTTCTCCTTAACAGCTACGCTGAAGACCTCCATCTCCTCAAATACCTCCCGACTATCAAGGCCAAGAAAAATCCGATGGTAGTTCCCAACCCGTTTAGGGCGTCACCGCTGAGCCATTCCATCATTTCCTCTCACCCGTTCCAAACATGTCCTCCCAGAAGTATCCGACGAGCAGGCCTCCCAAGATACCGGCTATCGTGAATCCGATAGGTTCCATGTCTTCTGGAATCGCTGGGACTATCTCCTTAGCCTGAACGTGTGTCGCGGATGTTGCCAAGTCCTCCACGATGTCGTCCGTTCCTTCAAGCTCTCCCTTCTTGTGTCCCACGTAACTGGCGACTATTATTGCCGATGATATCAAAACGAGCAGGGCTATCGAATACACTACAAACCTATCCATGTGCAACACCCACCTTCAGAAGTTCGGGTCTGTTTTCCGCTATGTAACTCACAACTCCTGCGGTGAAAGCGAATTCGGCCAAGGCTATTGGTATCTGCGTCGGTCCGTATCCCAAGAAGTAAAGCCACCAGTGGTAGACTACGGAGTGTGGATTTAAACCCAAAGCCAACTCCAAAGCGGAAGTGACGTACGTCATTATATCACCCACGAACCCGGCAAGTCCCGCTGAAAGCCATACAGGTGCCCTGTTCTTTAGGAGGATGTATGTTAAGTATCCGGTAAAGGTTCCAACTACACCCATAGAGAAGGTATTTGCTCCCAACGTCGTTATTCCTCCGTGTCCCAAAAACGCTTGGAAGAACAGTGCTATGCTCGATATAACCACCGTTGCAAAAGGACCCACGATTATCGCTGCCATTGGTGTCCCTACGGGATGAGAGCAAGATCCCGTCACCGGAACAGGTATGTGCCAAACCGATATCACGAAAACCGCCGCTCCTATCATAGCTAAGGTCGGTAGATACTTGGGATCCTCCTTGGTTCTCTTTCTTATCTCTCTAACACCCACTATCCAAAAGGGAATGCACACCGCATACCAGATTCCGCACCAAACCAAAGGTAGTATTCCGTCCGATATGTGCATGCAACCACCCCTGAATCAAATCCATTTGATCTAAAATCAAGTATATTTGACTCAAGGTTGCATAAAAACCTTACCCTCACTGATACATAAATTTAATTTATTTATAAATTTTAAATTTGATCTTAGTTGAGTAGAAGTGTATGTGCGAGTAACCGGCTAAGGTGTTGTAAACGATTGCACCGTCGAATCCGTCTCTGATACCCTTACCGTCGGTTTTGAAGGCGAATTTAACGTCGTCATCTGCTATAGCGTAGCTGTAGTGAAACTCGTGTCCTCTAAAGCTTCCAGCAAAAAACGGATTTTCTTTTACAACTTTCCCCCTAACGTAGCCCAGAGCTTGAAGTTTCCTCGTAAAAACTATGTCTATGTCGAGAATGCCCGCCATTTTTATTTTTTTACCCTCAACATCTATACACCTCGAAAGAAACATCATTCCACCGCACTCCGCGTATACAGGCTTGCAGTTCTCGGCCTCCTTTCGCATGAACTTTCCGAAACGTTTAAGCTCCGGATACAGTTCAGGATACCCCCCGCCTATGTAATACGCGTCACATTCAACCCACTCACCCTTTAAGGGTGAAAAGAAAACCAAGTCTGCGAAATCCTTCAGAATTTCCAAGTTGTCTCTATAGTAGAATGCAAAAGCGTTGTCGAAGGGGACGCCTATCTGAATCCTTTTTCCTACATCTTTTCCTAAGTCATCCTCTTTTTCCGTTGAAAAATTTTCCGCTCTTCTAACTTCTGCTAAATCCACTATCCCGTCTATATCCAAGTATCTCTCTCCGAACTCTGCAAAGGTTTTCCAGTTTTTCTTGGCTTCATAGCCCAGAATCAATCCTAAGTGTCTGCTTTCAATTTTAAGTTCCTCGCTTTTTGGAATGTAACCGAAGACGCGGTATCTGTCCCCGAATATCCTCCTAAGCTTATCATACTGTCTCTCGGAGCAACCGTTGAAGATCACTCCGACCAGATTTACATCTCTATCGAAGTTTCTGAAACCCTCAAAGATTGCCAGAGCTGAAAGGGATACACCTTTAACGTCCATCACGAGGATTACGGGAATACCTAAGATTTTTGCTACGTGAGCAGTTGAGGAGTGGTATGTGAAACGGTAACCATCGAAAAGACCCATGACGCCTTCAACAATTCCAAAATCTTTGTCTTTCATCCACTTGGTAAACGATCTCAGAACTCCCGTTTCCCCCATCATAAAAGCATCCAAATTGACGGCGTATCCACAAAAGCTGTAGTGGGTTGGATCTATGAAGTCCGGTCCGACTTTAAATGGTTGGACTCTAAATCCTCTCCTTTTTAAAGCCGAAGCTATGCACAAAGCTACAGTAGTTTTCCCGACTCCACTCTTAGTACCACCTATCACAATAGCCCTCATAGTTGCAATTTGCCTAACTCTCGGATAAAGTATTCCTCCTATGCTTATTGTTTGTAGTTTTTAGCAACCACCTCTCGTAAAATAGCAAGTTCTTTTTCTCCTACCTCACCAGTTAAATATCATTTCATCCCTAATCCCAGCGAGGTGTTAAGAATGTTAGAGATCGAATTCCATAATAGAGAGAAAGAGATTCGAGAGATCATGCGAATTTTAAACAGTAGACCAGATCTAATCACATTCGTTTACGGGCCGATTAACTCTGGAAAGACTGAGCTTTTCCAGCACTTGATAAAAACCCTACCGAAGGACTTCGTAGTGTTTTACGTAAATTTGAGGCACGTTTACGTTAGCAAAGCGGACGACTTCCTCAAAATCCTATTCGACGTTAGGAGTAAGAGGGTTAGCGTTAAAACGATTGCTAAGGAGATTGTAGATACATACGTTCCAAGTGAAGTAGTAACCCCACTCGGTCGATTCCCCATCCCTAAAAACGTATTCAAAGAGTTATTTAAAGAGAAGGCTATTGAGAACGTTTTCGTTTACCTCGAAAACCTTCTAAGCGAGATCGCAAAGAAGAAAAAGCCCGTATTAATATTGGACGAGCTTCAAAAAATAGGAGACGTTAAAATCGATGGACTACTCATCTACGAACTCTTCAACTTTTTCATTGGTTTAACTAAAGAAGCTCACCTCGCTCACGTCTTCGCCATCACTTCCGACTCCCTTTTCATAGAAAGAGTGTTCAACGAGGCTATGCTCCACGGTAGGTGCAGATATCTATTGGTGGATGACTTCGATTACAACACCACCAAAGATTTTCTCAAAAAATACGGATTCAGCCGAGAGGAAATCGATCTAACTTGGAACTACTTCGGGGGTAAACCGGTCTACTTGGTTGAAGCTGTTAAGAACAGAGATAGACTGAAAGAGTTCTGTAAAGAATCCTTAGAGGACAGATTTACCTTCATCCTCTATAGGATTAACGATCTAAAGCGTAAGAATCCCAACCTCTTTGAGAAAGTGATAACATTGTTCAAAGCTTTCGAAAACGAGGATAAAACGGAATGTCAAGAGATTAGTGATGAAGTTATCTGGACAGTCAAAAACAACGTCCTCTTCCTCGACCCACGTAAACGTCTCCTTAAACCTCAATCCCAATTGGACTTACTCGCCATCAGATCCATCCTCAAAGAGCTTATTGATTAACTATTAAATCCATTTCGTCGAATTTAATATCGCCTTAGCTATCTTTAGCGTTATATTAGCTTCTATCCACGCCGCTATTACTATCAGAATTATCGAAATCAAAGCCATTGTTAGGTATTCCTTAATGTCTTCCTTCGTTAGCGGTTGTTCTTTCTTCCCTGCTAAATGCCTAACGATTTCGTAGGGAATTTTAAAGCCAGCTGCTCCCGCTATGATTATAGCAGGAATTTCAAATATGCAGTGTGGAAGCGTTAATATTAATATTTTATTTATATTAAATTTATTAATACTATACTTAATAAGATACCCAAAAAACACTGCGTTGTATAATTCGATCAAAAAAGTCGGAATCCCTAAAAAAAAGTCCTCCAAGAATCTGTATCGCTAGTACTCCAAGTTATTTATTAAAATACATACAAATGAGATACAATAAACTTTTTTTGAGATATTATTTATATTTATAATAGGAATATTTATTATAGGAAGCACTGTAGATAAGCCAATTAAAAACCCAATGATATAGATCGCTACTGAAGCTACAATTGGGATGTTATTGCTTTTAGTCGTCATTAATTTATACTGACTTTTGTTTTTCTTTCTACATATAATCTAAGCGTGAGCCCTATGACTCCGTATATGACCGTCCCTACGACGGATACATATAGACATTTTTGGACCAACTCGTTGTGATAAAATTCTTCTGGGTATATTATATAGATACCATAAGATACACCCATGAGAAACATAAAGATTATCCAGAAAACCCTGTGGAGTCTAATTACCTTAGCACCTACAGATTTTCGCTTCTTCCATATATTTTCGAAACTAAAAACACCAACTGTAAACGCTACCGAACTTGTTATAAGCATTATAAGTAGTATTACCTCCACAAATAAAAATTGGGAATTCATAAAAATTCCTCCCTCAAGCAAAGACTATGCCTAATACTGGAATTCCAACTGCCACTACCCCCACAGCGTAGGCCATAGATATTTCTTCAGTAGCCAATGTTACAGCAATATCAATACCCTCATATAGTGCCCCACCAGCGGACGTGAGACCACTCAAGAAATTTGCACTGTCATGGTGCGTGGCACCGTAGACCATTAAAGCCACTCCAGCATTCCCAACTTTTAGACTTGGCATCACTGTCAATCCGACCATAGCCAAGCACATAGCGATGGCGAGACCTCTAAACAACCACTACTCACGTGGGCATACATTCTCTATCCCTCCTCTACCTTATCTTTGATAAGTTTTACCACAGTGAATATATAAAGATTTCTAACACA
>JALWDS010000045.1 GCA_027036775.1 Archaeoglobaceae archaeon
TCCAAGCCTACTGTCGAGAAAAATAGTGTACTGTCCAGGCTACGAGTTTCGAGAATCGGATACGCTACTTAAATCCGTACAACACGATCTGGGGATTATATTGGCAATGGAAAAGCTCGAAGAAATGAGATTTAGAAGGATTAGCGTGAAGATGAAGTGCGGTATTCCAGATAACGTGCTCGTCAGAGACGGTAAAACGTACGTTCACGAGCACAAGACCGGTAAGTTGAATAAAGTGGCGTTCATTCAAGCTCTTCTTTACTCAAAAGCGTACGAGAAAGAATACAACGAATTACCCGGAATAGTCTTAACTAACTCCGAAGAAGTAAAAATTTACGAAAGTGAGGAGATTAGAGATTGCGTAAGAACTCTCGACGACGTTTTGAAGATCGTCGCTAGAAAACTAATCATCCGTGAGTTTAAACCTGGACCTTATTGCTCCCAGTGTGGTAACTCTAACTGCTCTACTAATTCCCCCAGTAAAACAAATTCCGTACAGTAATAAAATATCGAAAAAAGCGTATCAGTTTCCCTTAAAAATTCTTCTATACGTCTAACCCTTCCAGCTTTGACGTCCTATCATCTCCTGATAGACTCCATAAGTAGACGGATATTACTTCTAGCGTTATCAATATCGAATCCAACATTTCAAGATTCTTACTTATCCTTATCCCTTAACTCCACTAAATCCTTGAATATTGATGTCACCATTAATCCCAGTGTCTATTCTTACCTAATCCACGCCAATCCTTTCCAAAAATTTCGATTAACTACTACGGTTAATCATTCCAATGGTTACATATAGGGATTGTACCTCCCTGTTAGCCTTTGATGGATAGTATTCATTTATAATAGGTTTTATGAGTTCTTTTATCGCGTCTATTTCCTCAAAGTATTTATCTACTAAATCTATAATTCAGATGGATTATTATAAATTTATGTTATTTTTTGGTGGAAATTAAGGTATTTAAAATTAAGAATTAAGAAGGAAACAGTGAAGGAAGTAGTGAGAAGCGCCGAAACCTTCCTTCAGAGAATCTTAAAAGCCATAGAAGAATTTGAAAGTTAGATTTTAATTTTAGCAACCTTCTCTAAGTGATTTGTTTCTAATAGTTTTAATAGAAATTTAAAGAAAGTAAAGTATTCCATCTTTCAGATAATCTTCTTTGAAGTCCCATCCTTTTTTAAGAGCTTTTATGAGTTTGTCCGCATAGTAAACAGGGCTAGGAATTCTAAGGTTACTTGGTCTTCCAATTGTAGAGTAATTTAGAGCTGTTAGTCTATATATTAGCAAAATATCATCTTCTGTCGGTTCTTCGAATGTCACATTATCTCCCTCTATAACGACTTTTTGGGATATTTTTATCAATCTTGGAAATCCAACTCTTGGATTGTGTGCCTTGAGTAGGTAGAAATTCCCAAGTTTTACATAATAAGCATTCCTATCCTTTCTGAGAAGTTGATACAGAGTAATCTTTTTAACATCAATTACAACGATTCTGCAGTTTCTACTCTTGGAAAATTCTATTAACTGTGTAATTTCTTCTCTTTGTATTTTTCCATCCCTCAGGATCAGGATACTCCTACCCTTGAAATCAATTTTGTAAATTCTGCGTTTTGATTCTATATACTCCAAAAGTGGTTTAATCCTTGCTGATTCTTTTTCTGGAAGATTCTGTTTACTTACTGGAATTATGTTCTTCAATCGTCCTTCTGAGTCATGCACAGTCGTGCATCCCGCAACCTTACCGGTATATGCCTCTCCAATTCCCACATCAATTCCGAGAATGTAGTCATAAGGAACTTCTTCTTCAAGAACGAAGAACTTTATCCCTAACTTCCCAAAAATGTTGTAAATTATATTAGATAGAGCATATTCAATCTTTTTCCTATCTATTTTTCCATTCTCGTCAAGATAATCCTCTAATACAAAATTCTGGCTAAGTATTTCGTTGTTAAATAATTGCCTTTTCAGAGGAGCATAATAATCGAATGTTTCGTTTTCCTCCTCACCGAATTCCTTCGATCTTCCAAAGATTAAAGCAAAACCGAGATACCCATTAAAGGAATCTAAAACTGCCTCAACAACTTTATTTACTCCTTCAACGCTATTTTCAAAAGTAAACTTCTTCCCTTTAAATTTCAGGTAAGGTACACCTTTTATTCCAATCTGCTCATAAATTTGTCTCATAAGATTATATATCTTAATAGTGTGTTTAATTAAATCTTCAAATACATTTTGTTCTGTTTCATTTAAATTGTTTTCAAGTATTAAGAATGTCCCTAATTCATCTATGCCCTTTAGGCATTCCGGAATGTAATCAGGAACAGGAATCTCCACTTCTATCTCAGTTTCTAATCTCTTCCTTAACTTTAAATAGCTCTGTATCCAACCAAATAATTCAGATGTGCTTGAAATTCTCTTTTCATATACTTTCGAAGACCCCTTAACTCTTATTCTTTCTCCCTCTAAACTTAACTTAACCTTAACGAATTTAGCTTTTAATGGAATCTCATCTGCTAATTTGGCAATCTTGACTTCAGCATTTTCGAGATATCTAATTTTCTTGACTATTAGTGAGATTATCTGACTCTTTTTTCTGAATATTAACTCATTTCTTAGCATCATTATCTGCCTATTTTCCTCCTCAGAAGCCAATAATGGGCTATAAGCAGGTATACAATATTGTGGTAAGAATCCGTATGACTTATTCGTCTTTAAATTCGGGGATCCTTCAATTATCGGTTGGTTTTCATCAAATTCAGAGTATTTTGCTATTCTTTTGACTTCATATTCGGTTAGCCCTCTCTTTTCAATAGGATATTTCTTAAGATCATCAAATGTTAGTCTAGATTTTATCTCTGTTTTGTCGTATACCTTTGTGAGTACATAGCTCTTATCTTCTCCTTCTCTGATATCTGGTACATATCTAAACCATATTTTTATATCTTTAGATTTTTCCTGATTCCAACATAATCTTTCTAATATACTCTTATCCCTCCTGACAAAGTCCCAGAGATTCTTGTTGCCGACGATATTCAATTTAATATTGAATGTAACATAGAATACTCCATCTGATTCAGTTACTTCTACTCTATCACCTTCAAGCCCTAAAGAAACAACCCATCTACCAACAAACTTCTTTTTCAACACAATATTTTCAATCTCTTTAAGTACTTTTTTAATATCTTCCTCTACAGTTCTCCTAACATAGACGTAAACGATGTATTTTCGATTAAATTCGTCAAGTTCACCTAATTCTATAACAGTATCAAGAGTTAAGTCACAGCCATCTTTTATAAACTTTGGTAGACTTTTTATAACCCTATATGAATACAGTTTTCCAGTATTTTCATCTAAGAAGCCGAAAGTATTTCTTAAGAACATCTTGCATGCAATGATTTTATTTCTTTCATTTGTCTTGAATAAGACATTATAAATGTAGATGTCTTTAGGAACATTTAATTCCTCTAAACGCACTTTAAATACATTTAACACGATTGACACCTCACTCTCACCTAATCTCAACGAGTGCAGGAATTTCAATACCTGTTCCAGTTACGAAAGCGTAGCCTGTTTTGAGATCTGAAAGTTTGTCCACGATATTCCTTGAAACAGATTCTATTGATTTCTCTATAGCATTAAGATCATTGTCGTTTATGATTCTGAATAGCACTTGTGTGTTTGTTTGAGATAATACATATTTTGATACTTGTGCAGGTCTTTGACTGACCACGATCAAACCTAAGCCAAATTTTCTACCTTCTGAAGCGATCTTCTCGGCATAAAGTTTTGATAGGTTCTCCCTACCAGCTGACAACTCGCCATACCCTCTTTCTGGTGCGAAGTTATGGGCCTCTTCAAGAACTATTACGGAATTAAAATCTCCTAATTTCTTTCCGAGAATAAACAGTTTTCTGAGTATATATCCAGCGATTTCGGATCTTATTATTGGGTTATCGACATTCCTCATATTGAATACTACAACTTTTTTCGAGGATTTTTCGATTGCATTATCTATAGTTTTCAACACCTCACCTTGATTTTCAAGTGCTTCAGAACCGTATTCCTCTTCGATAATCTTTTTGGCGTTTGTTAGATAGTTTGTGAGGTGCTTGTATTTTACATCCTTTCTCAGAATACTCTCTATTTCTGAGATAATTTCTTTCAAGCACTTACAGTTAGTTACTCCCTCTGCAAGCTTTGACTGAATTTCTGAGTATGCGTTGGAACTTGAATGTGGAAAGCAGACACCGTAAGATTTGAGGAAGTCCATTAGCTTTTCATGGTCAAAAAGTATGATTGTATTGGGTATTTCCACATCATCTACATCGTCAAAATTAAATATTTCCTTTAAATATCTT
Source organism: Archaeoglobaceae archaeon (assembly GCA_027036775.1). Classification (GTDB taxonomy): domain Archaea; phylum Halobacteriota; class Archaeoglobi; order Archaeoglobales; family Archaeoglobaceae; genus Archaeoglobus_B. Next base: position 4,366 of record JALWDS010000045.1, read on the forward strand.
GAATACTCGCCGTGTGGGTCGAGCACGAAAATTTTATGTAGATGATCTGCCATTCTTGTTATGAGAAGTTTAACGAAATGGCTTTTACCAGAACCAGTGGTTCCCAAAACTGCCATGTGCTTGGATTTAATCTCTTCGACATCGATGCAAATGTCTAAGCTTGAGTTTGGAACATTTCCTATTTTCACGCCTTTCGAAAATACTTGAAGGTCGTTAGCGAGCATTACGGGAGTTCCCACTTTAATTGGACTGAGAGATGGCTTTAATTTTCTTCCTTCTAAATATCCAAGAACTGTGGCTTTAGCAGTAAGTAGGTCTTCACCTTTAGATCGTGTTATGAGTGCTCCTATTTGCCATTCCTTGGGTTTTTCGTGATCAAAAATGAAAGAGAAATCTCGTGGCTGAGGGAATAGTGGATTTTCGAAACCTTGCGTAAAGGGATTTAGAAAGAAATCTGTATTCCAGCTTAGGATTTTCTCAACTCTCGCTAAGTATTTCTTTCCGTTGTGATGGAACGTTAGAAATGCTCCTTCACAAACACGAGGATCCAAGAGAAAAACTTCAATAGAGTTAGCCATACCTGGATTTGAAACGAATCCTACTATTTCATCGCTTAAGTGAATGATATTACCTTTCGTTTCGTTATTCCATATTTTGAAGAAGTATTCCCTTAATCTTTCGATGGAATCTTTATCGTCTATAAGCATTGCTACTTCTATGTTGTATCCTCTAAGACCGCTTTCTGTGAGATTTGCCGAGCCCACTATGGCGTATTTATCGTCGACTACGACGAATTTGGCGTGTAGATGGCTGTGAAAAGCAATTGAAATGTCGAAATAGTTCTTGTAGAAGTTTAAGACATTGAATACATCGTGTTCCGTTATTTCGAAATCTTTAGGTTCGCAAGCTCTTAGTAGAACTTTAATTTTCGGTTTATTGCCAAAGCGACGTATCGCATCTAAAACTGTTTTTATTCCTTCAGCAGTTATCCATGCAGAACAGATAAGTAACTCATTTTCGCAACATTTAGCACACTCGCAAAGCTTTGAAAGTATATTATCGTATTCGAGTATTTCCATGTTTATATTTCAGTATAAAGAAAAAATAAATACTTTACTCATCCAATTTTTGCTCTATTGAAAATTAAGCTATCAACGAATTATCGACGTAAATGAATTGGACGATTGTTGAATAAATTACAAATCAGCACAGTTTTCAGAGCCTTTCTTCTAATTTTCAACAGAGCATATTTGATTTATTATTGCTCTTGATCAGAGCATGTGTTATTGAATGCAACTATAATTTTCAGCAGAGCCATACAAAAGTGAAGGTAACGAAGAAGGAGATAGTAGCGAATTATGTAAGTACTGACTATGCGATCACGAGAATAGGTGCTGTAATATCTCGGTGGAGCAGTGATTAACCAGATTGTAGAAAGATACGCCTAATTTATGGCTTAAATACTCGATACAATTAGCAAGTAAAGCCATAAGCAGGATAAAACCGTTGTTGCTCTTCTCAGACCTTAAATAATTCCCTTCGAGCTTTAAAATTGATTTATCTCTTCTGTGCTTCTCTTCTATCCAGAATCTCTTAAGGTATTCTGCTATTACGTTTTCAGGTTTTTCTTCCAGTCCGTGCAGACTAAATAATACGGTTTATTTTTATCTTCCATCAAACATTTTACTATTTACTATCCTAACTCTACCTACATCGGGAATGTTAACAACTTTGGAAGCTAAATAGAAAACTCTTCCTTCAACAGTTCTCTTGCAAAGCTTCTCTTTCTCAAAAAGCTCCTCCACTTTGAATCTCTTTCCAAAGATTTCAACAATCCAGTTCTTTTTTATTCTATCAATGTATACGGATTTGTTTTCCTTTATTCTCCTTAGATTCTCTGTTTGTTGTTACCATACAATCACCAACGAACTTCTTCACGTTTTTT
>JALWDS010000046.1 GCA_027036775.1 Archaeoglobaceae archaeon
TCCTGCATTCTAACCTCAAGCTGTGAGACCTCCAAACCCCTCATCGCCTCTCCCAACCCCTTGCTCACTTCCGCAATAACCTCCGGCTCATCCCAGTGTTCTACGGCCTCAACTATTGCCCTCGCATATCCCTCTGGATTTGAGGACTTGAATATTCCACTCCCAACGAAAACACCATCCGCACCTAACTGCATCATGAAGGCTGCATCTGCTGGAGTCGCTATTCCACCAGCAGCGAAGTTTACAACTGGCAACCTTCCAAGCTTTTTGATCTCCATGAGAACTTCGTATATGCCTTCAACTATCTCTTCAAGCGTATATTCCTCGTAAACTACATCCTTTGGGCTTATCTCATCTGCCAATCCCATCTCCTTTCTAACAACCCTCGCAAGCTCAACGTATCTGTTTGCGTAATGCCTTGCAACTTCGTATATCTTATCGTCGTCCATTTTCACTATCTCCGCTATCGCGTAGTTCATGATTCTCATGTGCTTCACCGCTTCGACAACGTTACCGGTTCCAGCCTCTCCCTTAGTCCTTATCATCGCTGCACCTTCCCAAATCCTCCTCACAGCCTCTCCCAAGCTCCTCGCACCGCAGACAAATGGGACGGTGAACTTCCTCTTGTCTATGTGGAAGAATACGTCTGCAGGTGTCAAAACCTCGCTCTCGTCTATCATGTCAACTCCCAAAGCCTCTAATGCCCTTGCCTCAGCGTAATGACCAATTCTGCACTTCGCCATGACTGGAATGGTTACCGCATCCATTATCTCCTCTATCTTCTTAGGATCTGCCATTCTCGCAACTCCCCCACTTGCCCTTATATCCGCTGGAACCTTGTGCAAAGCCATTACCGCAACCGCTCCCGCATCTTCAGCTATTTGAGCTTGCTCGGCATTGGTGACGTCCATTATAACTCCACCCTTCTGCATCTTTGCAAATCCCCTCTTTACAAGCTCAGTCCCGAACCTCAACTCCTCAAGCTTCATCGTTCGATGAATAACCAAAGGGATATTTAACTGATGTGGAGGAAGTTGACTACAATCTCCCTATTCAAAACCTCTGGATGAAAGGAAACGCCGTAAAATTCCCTTCCAACGACTTTGAACATGCAGACTTCATCTTTCTGCATAGCCAAACACTCCAAGTTTTTGACATCCTTTAAAGCGTATCTGTGAAGGAAGTAGGCCTTCCAAGTCCCCTTACCTATCAAGGGATTATCCTTAACGACTTCGAACTCGTAAACACCGATCTTTTTACACTCAACCAAATCGTTATCGAACACCTTTGCGATTATCTGGTATCCTGCACATATCCCCAAAACTTCGCCGTCGTAGTCTTTCAACCATTCGAATTTGTCAACGTATCTCAAGTAGTCTAAGTCCATCAGTGCGGTTCCGCATACTATCACCTTGGAGTAATCGGTGTCTATCCTTTCACGGTAGCGTTTAATTTCGTAACTAAATCCGCACTCCCTTACAATCTCAACAATGGGTTTTACGAACTCCTCCTCGCTCAGCTTATACTTGCAAGTTGAAACTATCAGTATCAGGTGTGTCTGGATGCTATCATCCTTATCGGATGTTATCAGATGATAGCATCCTTCATTCTTGGGCTTCATCGGATTCGGGATCACATCTCCTCGACCCCGTTCGGGGTGCACCCTCACACCCCACATCCCAAGACATTCAGCCATTTATCCACGAGATTGATCACAGCTACCGAATCTTTATCCATTCTGAGACCACACTTGCACTTTAATACTCTGTTCTTCACTACAGTATCCGTTGACTTGCACTCTGGACATGTTCTCGAAGAGTTCGCCGGATTAATGTAGATTACTGCTAATCCCTTCTTCTTAGCTTGCCACTCTATCCAGTTCTGTAATTTTCTGTAAGCGAAAAAGGTGAACCTCTCCCTCCAAGGTCTCTTCATCTTTGCCTGCTCTTCTTTTAACCCGTTGAGATCTTCCAAGACAATCGTATCGTAACCCGATTTCTTGGAGATTTCAACGATCCTCTTAGAAACTTGCTTAACAAAGTTGTCCGTAATATTGCTGATTCTCTTCCACCATCTCGAAATAGCTCTCCTGACGCCTTTCAAGTGCCTCCATTGCTTGTTATATTTCTTCTGTGTCCTCTCGATGTGATTCCTCTTGATGTGCACGATTTTTTGCATTGGAGTTTTGAATCTCTCCTCAAACTCTCGATTACCTATCACAACCTCGTTGAAGTTCAAATCTACCGCAACAGCTCTTTCGCTTGGATCTGCTATCTTAACGGTCTTCTTAAACGTGATTAACAGTTTGACAGCTCCTTTCTCAAGCTTCATTATCAGATCCCCCGGCGCCCAGTCCCTGAATTCATCGAACCACTTTGGATTGAATCCTGTCACTTCTATCTCACCAAAATTCCTCAACTTTAGAATACACTTGTCCCCCCTGACTTCTATGCTGTAAGTTTGGTAATCACACCTCGCCCTGTAGCTCTTGATCACGCACTTGTTCTCACGATTTTCCCCATTGTTCAAAACAGATTTCACTATTGCTACAGCTTCTTTCTGGCATGCGATTGCAAACTTTGGTGGTAGGTCGAAGTCGTCCTTTAAAATCTGGTAGAACTTGTGGTGGACTGCTTTTAAGTCGTGTTCCCACTTTATCTTCTTTGCCCTCTTGACATACCTCCATCTCCCGTATTCGCTCGGTTCTCTGAGAATTTCTGAGACTACAAATCGTAGTCCGTTTGTGTAGTTTCGGACAAGTTGTGCTAAGGGCTCTGACCTAACGGTCATCTCCATTACTCCCGTTAGGTTCACTTCATTGCCCATCGTATGCTAATTAACATATGATAATATAAAATTTTCGACGGATAACTTTATTTCATAAATTCAATTTTTTATCACTCGATAACATCTGATGGCAATTTTATCAAAAATTAAAATCATACGAGCTCCGCCCTCTCAACTATCAGAGTCGCATCGAATTTCCCCTCAACGACCCTACTTTCCAAAATCCTTATTTTTTTCTTAAACAAGGGCATGTCCAAAACGAGGGTTTCAAACTCACCACCCTCACCCGCTGGATTCACGTAACTTTTAATCCTTTCAAGCTCTTCCACGACCTTCAAATCGATCCTTCTTCCCAAAAATCTCCTATCCAATCCCGCAACCCTCGTAAATATAACTTCAAAATCCCTTTCAACTATCTCCTTCAAAATCGAAACCTCGTCTCTGAGCCATAAAGGATTGAAGCACCACAGGTTTAGCTCATCGCAGACCCTTTGAAACCTCGTAGCCTGATAGACAGACTTTATAGCACCGCTAACAACCCCCTCAACCCCGTATTCGGATTTTGCTCTGATCAAACCACTTTTCAAGGCCTTCAAACCGCTGAACTCGTCATCTCCGCATCTCTCAGCTATTAGCGGTATCTCCAAAGCCCTACTTTGCAGATAAACCAAATCTACGTTAGGATAGTGGAAAAGCACGCTCTCCTCTGATTTGGGTTTTAGGGAGAGTAGGCAAGATACCTCAAACTCCTCATTGGCTTTTAAGAGTGCCAAGTTCGAATCCTTCCCACCCGAGTAGAGAACGCAAACCCTCATATCCTCTTGATCTTGAACTCGCATATCTCATCTCCCAACCCCCAGCATTTGACCTCCTCGACCTTGTAGTTTTCCCCCTTGGCCCTCTTCAAAAATCCCGCTATGACACCTTCATCAAACCTGCAGTATGGCCTACCGACCTTTGGCAGTCCACTGCAGAAGTAGCAGTCCTCAACTGTTAAGGAATCTCTGGAACAACTCGTTTCGCCGAGCTTCAGCTTACTCCAAATTTCAGCCAAATCCTCAAGCTCAGCGTTTTTGAAAGATAAAGCGTAGCCCAACTCGAATCCAGCCTTTTTGAACAGATACGGTGAAACCTTCAAAAGCGAAAGACCCAGTATCCTTACGTAGTTTCTCAGAAACTCGTTTCTATCGTTTAAACTCTTTACAAGCTTAATTATCAAATCGATTTGGGGAACGCTCAACGTGTAATACCTCCTTACGAAGTTCTTCACCCTCTCCTCCCTCGCAACCCTAACCAACCCTTCGGCCTTCAACCTCTCCAAGTGATGTGAAATCGTGGCCTTCGAAACGTTCAAGGCCTTTGCCAAATCCGTTACCGTCATTTCTTTCTCAGATAGAAGCTTGAGGATCTCCTCCCTCATAACCACCACCACGTATATATTAAAGCTACAACCAAAACCGCGAGATGAGACAATCTAAACCTCAAATCCCTCTTCATCAATGTCGGCCTCACAAAGGCTAAAGCTGTCAAAATACCTAAGGGGACTCTCAAAAAGTAGATAAAGCTTGCAAGAGCAAACAGCATGGCGAACAGTATGTTTGCAAGGATCAGCCAGTCGAATCCCCTTTTCGGATAGAGTTTTACGGCCTGAACCGCAAATCCAAGTGACATCGCAACGCTGAACACGTCCACCCAAAAACTTCGACTGTTAGAATTTAATCGTTTCGATTCGAAAAATCTTTAATTGAGAAGTCGAAGTTACTTTGTGAAGCTTGCCGTAATCTTCGGTGAAAACGAGAGGTTTCTGTCAAACCTTCTCGAAATGGGTTTCGCCGATGATATAGTGCATGCTGAAAAGATAGTTGTAAAAGAGGAGTTTGTGGAGGATTTCGAAATCGAGATTCCGAAAGCGGACATCGCTCTGGCCGTAGACCTACATCCGGACGTTCTCTTAAGCCTGCCCTTCAACCTCGAAGGCTACAAAGCTTTGATAGTTCCGATAGAGAATCCGATTCCGAAGGGGTTGATCAGACAGTTGGAAAGGAACTGCAAAAAAGAGGGAATAGAACTTGCGACTCCTAAACCCTTTTGCAGTTTCGATCCGAAGGAGGGGATATTCAAGGAGTTCGTGGATTACTTTAAGATTGGCAGACCTAAGTTCGATATAGAGCTGGAAAAGATCGGAGAATTCAAAATAATAAAGAACGTAAGAGTTCTGAGGACACAGCCGTGCGGTATGGGAAGGTTCGTGGCGGAAAAGCTGAGAGGTTTTGCCTTTAAAGATTTGAAGGAGCTCTGGCTCTATCTATCTGAAGTTCACCACTCCTACCCATGCACAGCAAGCATGCAGGTCGATCAGGATTACGGAGACACTCTTTTACACGTCTCCGGATTTATTCTGAGAGATGAGGTCACAAAGGCTTTGAGAATTTAATAATTTACGCTAAATCATTTACTTCAATATGCACAATTTCGGCTCACCTTTATTATTAGACGATTTTCGAACAAAATCGAAAGTTTTAAAATCTGTTAGAAACTCTTCTAACTAAGAGGGGGTGGGACTTTGGAGATAGCGAATCCGGACGTTAGGGCTTTGGTGGAGAGGGCAAAGGAAAAGGGATTGGACACACCGCACACGAGGAGGGAGAAGGCGTCGATATGCGAAACTGGAAAGAAAGGCCTCTGCTGTAACGTCTGTTCTGAGGGACCCTGCAGAATTACGGAAAAACACCCATACGGCGTTTGCGGTTTGAACGCGGATCAGATAGTCGCAAAGAACTTTCTGAGGCACGTCGCGTCTGGAGTTGCGTGTTACGTCCACGTCTGCGAGAACACAGCGAGGGCCTTGATGAGGTATGGAGTGAAAGATAGGGAAACCCTTAGGGAGGTATGTGAGAAGCTCGGAGTCGAGGAGAACGAGCTCGCAAGCTTCGTCATAAGGGACATAAACAAGCCGAGGTGGGAGAAGAGCGAGATAGTTCTGAGGTTGGCACCCAAGAAGAGGTTGGAGGTTTGGGAGAAGCTTGGGATTGTTCCGGGTGGTGCGAAGTCCGAGATAGTCGATGCCATAGTTAAGAGCTCTACAAATCTGAACGCGAACGTTACCGACATGCTCCTCCACGCTCTAAGGCTCGGACTGGTAATGGGCTATACAGCTTTGAGGATGAACATATGGATGAACGACATAATGTTCGGAACTCCAGAGTTGCACGAGGTTGAGACGGGAATAGGGGCCATAAATCCAAACGCTGTAAACATAATGACAACCGGACATCAAACCGCTATGCAACAGAAGGTCATAGAGGTTGCTTGTAGCGAAGAGATGCAGAAGATTGCGAGAGATGCCGGTGCGGACGGAATAAACGTAGTCGGTGCCACGTGCGTTGGTCAGGATCTTCAGAGCAGAATTCAACCGAAATGCTTCATAGGTCAGTGTTCCAACAACTTCGGAACAGAGCCTTTGGTTGCGAGCGGTTTGATAGACGCTGTAGTTTCTGAATTCAACTGCACGTTCCCCGGGCTAACTCAGATCGCAAAGCACGAGGGAGTTAAGCTTTTGGCGATAGACGACGTGGCCTACATAGAGGGTGCGGAACTCATAAGCTGGAGTCCGGAGAGGGCTGAAGAAATAGCTAAAGAGGTTGTTTTAAGGGCTATCGAGGCCTTCAAGGCGAGGAAGAGGGCTGAGAAGTTCGGTGGCATTAAGAAGGCTAAGGTTGGATTTAGCGAGAGGTTCGTGAAGGAGAACATGGACAAGATCCTGGAGGTAGTTGCTGAGGGGAAGGTTAAGGGAATCGCAGCGGTTGTCGGATGCTCAAACCTCGTGAGCGGAGGGCACGACGTCCTCATAAGGGACCTGACGAAGGAACTTCTGAAGAGGGACATAATGGTGTGGACCGCTGGGTGCACCGCTTACGCACTGCAGGGACTTGGATTCATGAGCGAAGAGGGTTTAGAGTTCGCTGGAGAAGGATTGAGAGAGGTTTGCAGTGAACTCGGATTACCTCCGGTCTGGGACTTCGGAATATGCATGTGCGTCTCAAGGATTGTAACGATAGCGGAGATGATTGCGGAAAAGTTGGGAGTCGACCTACCAGACTTACCAGTTGTTGCATCAGCCCCGCAGTGGCTGGAAGAGCAGGCTTTGGGTGACGGTGCTTTCGCTTTGGACTGCGGATTTTTACTGCACGTCTATCCAGACCCGTTCGTCAGCGGTTCAAAGATCGTGACCAAGGTTTTGACCGAAGATTTGCCAAACCTAACGGGAGGAAGGCTCTTGGTTGAGAAGGATGCGGTGAAAACTGCAGAGATAATGGAGAGGCACATAACGGAGAAGAGGAAGGGTTTGGGATTGAAGTAAACTTTTTTTGATCTAATTTTTATTTGGTTGGGTGATTCTATGGATTGGGCGAGCTATCCTGCCTTCAGCGATAGGGTTCTATCGATGATTGGAATAGAGATACACTGGCTTATCCTCCAATACGTTCTCGGACTTCCTTTGATGGCCGTTATTGCAGAAGCCATCTATCTGAAAACGAAGGACGAAAGGTGGAAGAAGATTGCTAAGACCCTTGCCAAAGGTTTCGTTATAGTTTTTGCGGTTGGAGCTGGAATGGGAACCGCGAGCGAGTTCGGACTGATTTTACTTTGGCCGAACCTGACCGAAATAGCTGGAAAATACATATACTTCCCGTTGTATGCGGAGATTTTTGCCTTCATGATGGAAGTTATATTCGTTTACATGTTCTACTACGCTTGGGATAAGATTCCGGACAAGGCTCACCTGATCGTAGGTATTCTTGCTCTAACTGGAGCTTGGTTTTCCGCAACGATGATTGTGAGTGTGAACAGCTACATGCAAGCCCCAACTGGCATAATGGTCGGAGATTACAGCATGGGATATCCGAAGCTTATGCTCGTAGTTCCTTACAAAATAGCTTCCGCCTTGAACGTTTCAGCGTTGCAAAGTGCTGGTATGGACATTCTGGGGACTTCTAAGGACGGAGTTGTAGTCGCTTTACCCTGTTCGATAGTCAAGGCGATAGTTGCCGATGCCTTCAGCGGGAAGGTGATTAAGGACAGCGTTCTCTACGGTGTTTTAAATGAGAGTGCCAAAAGTGCCTTGGCCAACGTTTCGGTTAAAAGCGTTTTAGATGCAATAGTTTGGAACACCGTTAAGCACGTCGGAGTTTACACCGTGACCTTCCAATCCCCCGTCTTTGGAGCTTCGGTTATGCACGCGATAATGGCTGGAGTTGTGGTTTCGGCCTTCACCGTATTGGCATCCTACGGACTATCCTATTGGAGGAGGAAGAGCGATACTGCGGTGCTCGGATACAGATACGCCCTGATCTTCGCCCTAATAGCTATAGTCCTTCAGGGATTTGTTACTGGACACGAAATGGGTGTCGCAGTTGCGGAGTGGAACAGGGAGAAGTTTGCTACGATACTCCACGGCTCTCCGGAGTTCTTAAAGAAGATGGAGCTAACGTTGGCTTACGGAAACCCCAACGTCGATTACGTGAGATACGAGGACATTCCGAACTGGCTCAAACCACCGCTAATAATCCACGACCTCTACTACCTAAAGGTAGGGCTTGCGATACTGCTCGGACTCGTCGCTCTGGCTTTGACCTATCAAACGTTCGTTAGGAAGAGACCGATCTACTCACCATACCTGATAGCCCTACCCGTTGTAGCCCAAATTGTGAGCTTTCTTGGATGGGCGGTCAGGGAGATGGGAAGGAAGCCTTGGACGGTCTATGGGATAATGGACGTAAAAACCGCTCACACCATGAATCCGCCTTCCCCAGCATTGGCTGGACTGTTTGCCCTCTACTTCGTGGTTCTGCTCTCCGTCCTAATATACGCGGTTTATAGGTTCCTCTGGAGGTGTTGAAGATGATACTGACATTCTTGGCTTTGGTTTTCGGACTTCACATAGTGATGGTCAACTTGGGGATAGGTTTGTCTGGAACGGTGCCCTTTTTAAAGAGAAAGGCTGAAATCGAGGGAAACGAGGAGATAATGAGAATTGCGAGGAAGTCGATGAAGTTCTACGCCGCAACCTACGCACTTGCCGGCGTATTCGGGACAGCATTTACGGTTTTCCTTCTGAGCTTTTACCCCTCTTTCATAGGCTTGGCAGGTAACATAGCACTTGTTCCATTTGCCCTATCGGTTTGCATGATAGTCCTCCACTTCCTATCCCTAACTCTCTACTGGTATGGGTGGGACAAGTTTAATAGCGAAAGGCACTTCATCGTTGGATTGGTGATGTTCATCTCGGCACTTTTAATTCCATTGGGATTCAGAGCGATATTCGGATTCCTAAACGTTCCGATAGGTTTGGAACTAACTCCCAAGGTTCACATAGACACGCTCAAGGCTCTAACCAATCCGACCTTCTTGGTCCTGTATCCCAAAAGCATTACAGCTTCATTCGCACTGACGTTCGTCATACTCGCTACCGCCTTCAGGAAAAGCGAATACTCCAAGAGCTTTGCGAAGCTCGGATTAGCCTTTCTCATACTCACCTCAATCTTGGGAATAGCCTACGCGGAAACCTTGGAGAGCTATGCGAACTACAAGTTCACGAACGTTTTCGGAGTTTTCTACGGTGTTAAGCCAGAGAACGACGTAAGCTACGTGTTCATAATAAAGATGGTCTTCTTGGCTATACAGTTCATAGCTTTGATGGCACTCCTGAGGGGGAAGGACAAATTGATGCCACTCGCCGGATTTTCAGCACTGGCTACGGTTTACCTGGGTGAAATGCTTAACGCCTTCAGCCAATACCCCCTCTTCATAGCGAACACGTCCGTCATACCTAAGGAAATTGCGAACGCCTTAGCGGACGTAATAAACATGGCTAAACCGAATCCCATAGCGACGATGGAGAGCCTATACGCCGTAACCCTCGCATTTCTGATACCTTTGATAGCTTCAGCATGCGTTTTGATATACCTCATCGTGAGGGATTGATTTTTATCTTCCCTCCAAACTCTTTTTATGCCCGTGCTGATAATGAGCGGTGGAGTTGACAGTGCAACTCTACTCTGGTATTTAATGGAGAGGTTCAAAGAGATACACGTCATAACATACATCTACGGTCAGAGACACGTGAAGGAGGTAGAGCATGCGAAGAAGGTTGTGGAGAAGGCGAGGGAGAAGGCGAAGGTTCATCACAAGATTGCGGACATCTCTTGCATTCACGATTTGATTTCCAAGGGTGCTTTAACTGGAGATGAAGAGGTTCCTGAAGGTTTTTACACCGACGAAAGCCAGAAGGTGACGATCGTTCCCAACAGAAACATGATACTTCTTTCGATTGCGGTAGGATACGCCGTCAAGGTGGGTGAGAGGGAGGTTTACTACGCGGCCCACAAGTCCGATTACGCAATATATCCCGACTGCAGAAAGGAGTTCGTTAAGGCTTTAGACAGTGCGGTTTACTTGGCGACGGACAGAATGGTAGAAATTAAAGCACCTCTCGTAGATATGACCAAAGCTGAGGTTGTGAAGCTGGGTTTGAAGTTGGGCGTTCCATACGAACTCACCTGGAGCTGTTACAGGGGTGAGGACAGACCCTGCTTAAAGTGCGGGACGTGTTTGGAGAGGACCGAGGCATTTTTATTGAACGGTGTGAAAGACCCAGCTTTGACCGATGAGGAGTGGAAAAGGGCGGTCGAGATTTATGAGAGGATTAAGAGCGGAGTTAAGTGAGATATTTACGAGTATTCAGGGGGAAGGGATACTCTTGGGAGTAAAACAGCTCTTCGTCAGGTTTTCGAAGTGCAACTTGAACTGCTACTACTGCGACACACCAAAAGATTCGAAGTTCTGCAGGGATCACGTCAGAGGCAAAACCTTGAGAAATCCGATAGATTTGGAATACGTTGAAGACGTTGCAAAGTCCGTTAAGGTTCACTCCATAAGCTGGACCGGTGGAGAGCCACTCCTTTACGCGGACTTCATAAGGAACTTCGAGAAGATTCATCCTTTCTACCTCGAATCGAACATGACTTTGCCAGATGAGGCTAAGAAAGTTAGAAATCTGGTTGACTACGTTGCGGGAGATTTCAAGGTTAGATTCGTCCTGAAAAACGTTGATTACGAAGAGGTATTCGAAAACACTGTTAGGTGTTTCAAAATTCTGAGAAACACAAGGAAAAGGCTGACCTTTTGCAAGGTAGTTCTGCCTTCGAATTTCCCGTTAGACGAGGTAGTTCAAAGCGTTTACTCGATAAAGGATTACGTTTCAGCGGTTGTTTTGCAACCCGTATTCGGAGAAAACGTTAAATCACTTTTGGAACTTCAAGATAGGCTCATCGAAATCTGCGACGTGAGGGTCATACCTCAGGTTCACAAGTATCTGGGGTTGAGATGATGAGGGTCGGTATTGCGGATTACTTCGACTCGTCCCACTACATACCCGGGCACGAGAAGTGCGGTAAACTGCACGGACACACTTACAGGGTGGAGGTTGAGGTCGAGGGGGAGTTGAAGGGAGGTATGGTCATAGACTTCGCTGATTTAAAGAGGGCCTTGAGGGAGGTCATAGACGATCTGGATCACAGGGTTTTAAACGACCTCATAGAAAATCCGACGTGCGAGAACATATGCATCTACATCTACGAGAGGCTCAAGGAGAAGCTCAAGGATTTGAAGATCGTTAGGGTTAGGCTCTACGAGGGAAAGGACAAATGGGCGGAGCTGATCCCTTAGTAATACTTGTATCCTTCGTTATACCCTTCATCTTCGCCCTCTGCGGACTCGGATCCGCTATAGCTCTGATTCCGACTCTGGTCTTCTTGGGAATCCCCTTCAACTACGCAAGATCGACGGGTCTATTCGTGAACGCTGTAACAACTGTTGCGGTCACGATCAAAAACGCTCAGAGCGGTGAAGTCGATTTCAAGTCCGCCACACCTATAGTTATATTTTCAGTCCTACTTTCGCCCTTGGGAGCCTACGTATCCCTAACAACACCGAGCAGGGTCGTGGGTGCGATATTTACCGCATTCCTCGTTTTCGTCGCTTTGACGACCATTAAACCTCTCAAAAGGTTCGGAACGAAGGAGAAGTTGAGCTTTTTCGCTTTGTCCGTAGTTGGAGCCTTGGCCGGTTTCGTTTCAGGACTTTTGGGTATCGGAGGAGGTGGGATCATACTCCCACTGCTGATTGCACTGGGTTTGAATCCGAGGATCGCGATAGTCTTGACACCTCTGAGCGTTCCTTTCTCATCTATAACGAGTTTTTTAGCTTACGCAAAGCTTGGGGGAGTTGACTGGAGATTGATAGTTTTTTCAGCCATTCCCGCATCAATCGCAGGTTACTTAGCTGGAGCGGTGAGGAGGAGGTTGGACGTTAGAACGATAAGGAAGATTCTGGCTCTTATTCTCGTGATTATGGCTATCAGGTTCGGTATGAAGTTTCTTTAGGAACCTCGACCTCCTTCAAAACGTCTCTAACCACCTCCTCAGCCTTAACACCCTCAACAGCGTATTCCACCTTCAGAATTATTCTGTGGGACAAAACGTCCAAGGCTATCCTTTTAACGTCGTCTGGAATTACGTAATTCCTCCCGTCCATCAAAGCCAAAGCCCTCGAAGCCTTTAAGAGTGCCAGTCCACCCCTCGGACTGCTCCCCACCTCGACCAACTCGTGTTCCCTCGTTTTCCTAACAAGATTGGCAATGTATATCAGAACGCTCCTATCGACGTAAACGTCTTCGACCATCCTCTGGATTCTCCTAAACTCGCTCAAGCTCACGACAGGCTTAACTTCGTCCGTCGGATCGTCTCTCCTCCACTCCATTCTCCTTAAAAGTATCTCGACCTCCTCATCTACATCTCTTGGGTATCCCGGCTTAAGCCTCATCAGAAACCTGTCGAGCTGTGCCTCCGGCAAAGGATACGTTCCCTCCTGTTCTATCGGGTTTTGAGTTGCTATGACGAAGAAAGGCTCTTCAAGCTTGTAGGTTTCGCCTTCAACCGTAACCTGCTTCTCCTCCATGGCCTCAAGCAAAGCGGATTGAGTTTTTGGCGTAGCTCTATTTATCTCGTCCGCAAGCAAAACGTTCGTGAATATTGGACCTTTAACGAACTCGAAGTGATCGACCTTCCAAACCTTCGTCCCAACTATGTCGCTCGGCAACAGATCGGGGGTGAACTGAACCCTCTTGTAGTCCGCACCTATGACCTTTGCAAATACCTTTGCGAGCAGGGTCTTTCCCAAACCCGGATAATCTTCGAGGAGAACGTTTCCGTTGCAGAGGCAACAGGCCAAAATCTTCTCGACCAAATCCCTATCCCCAACGTAAACCTTGCAAACCTCGTCCACAATCCTTTCGCAAACACCCTTCAAGCTTTCACCTCCCCAAGCCTTCTCGTAATTTCCCTAAGAATCTCCTCCCTCCTCCTCAGATTTTCCTTCAAAATCCTCCTCTTCTCCCAATTGAAGGCGAGCTTGGGAATCCTCCTGTCCTGATATTTAACCAAGGGTTCGACTATCACCTCCAGATCCCTGACGCTCAAGTCGCTGAGGTATTTGATCAGAACGACCAGCAGTTTCGTCTTATCTCCCTTTTCCAAAAACTCCCCCTTTGCTCTCTCCACCTCGTCCGTCATCTCCTCGAATCCGACTTCACTCCTCCTGTGCAGTTCAAAAGTCTCGCCTTCCGTTACAGTCATCCTGACCTTCGAGAGGGCCTTCAAGAACACTGCCAAGACCAAAACCCAGTCGAAGAGACTTATCAATCCCGGCCTGTTCGAAAGGATGGGCCTAACGAAAGCAAAGTAGGAGTAAGAGATAACGGTCGTTGCAATCAAAAAGTTCCTCCACTCAATCAAACCCTTGATGTAAACAGGTAAGACCGTGGTTAAAGCCAAGATGACCAGAACGATAACCAACAGAATCCTCAACTCTCCAAAGGGTGACAGCATGGTGTAGCCGAAGTAGGCTGATATCGTTAAACCTACACCCGAGAGTATGGGTTGAAGCCTGTCGGAATCTATCCAAACTAACGATAGACCGATTAGAAACATCAAGAGATCGAAGTCAGGTAGGTTCAGGTTGTACGGTATGGGCAGTTGAGCCAGAACCTTAAGGACGAAGAAGATCGCAACTGCGAGCAGGGGCGATCTGAATCTGGAAAACTTCAAACCCAAGATCTCGTAGGTCAGATAGCTTACGTATGCGTAAACTGCGTATGTTGTATCCACCCCCAATTCCCTCAAAGCGTAGTATGCGATAGCGAAGGTTAGTGTTGAGAGGGCAATCCTCTTAAGCAAGATTTCACCTCCTCAAACGCGATTAAGAAGTCTTTACGAGAGTAATCCCTTCTCTTGCCGTAAACGTATCTCTCCAAGCTTTCGAGAGTTCTTTTAAGCTTGCACTTGGAAAGCTCGACCACCTCCCTTGCGGTTAGGCTCTTCGGACTTCCCAGGGTTTCTTCGAGTTCCTTGAAAACGACCGTTACGGCCTCTCCGTAGTTTTCGACTATCGTTATCTCGTAGCTTTTGCGTCTCTTCACCCTACCCCTCCCATCTAAGACGAGGACTTCAAACCTATGCCTTCCAGAACTTTCGAACGTTACGGTGTTACCCTCAATTCTACCGTCCGTTTTGATTGCATACCTACTCCTGCACTTGACCCTAAAACCTATACGTTCGTTCACGCACCAAATCAAAGGTAAATCTGGATCTTCCCTATCGAATTCGACCCTCACGTCGTAAAGGTAGATGTCGTAAAGCTTGAAAGCCCCGAACGCGGAGAGAGTTATTAGGAAGGGTATAGCGTATATCAAAGGGGAGGGTTTGGGCTTTGCGACGACCTTGGCCGGAAGGTGGTATCTGTCCCCGGGGTAGTATATCTCGACAGAACGGTTAGTTGGAATTAATGCAAAGCCGTTTCTCAACTCGTATCCCTTTCCGTCCACGTAGATAGTTCCGTTAACCCTCCTACCGAGGGAGTCGGTTACGTAAACCTTCAAGCCCTTATTGAACTCGTAATCTATCCTTACATTCGCAACGGACCTGAAACGTATCTTCTTCGTGAACCCGTAGGCGGAAACGTTTACAACGAACTCACCCACGTCGGAGGGCTTTAAGGTAACGTTACCTCCAAACTCCGCCTTTAATCCGTTCACGTAGAAGTTCCTCACGGGCTTGCCGTTGAAGTAAACGTAGAATGCAACGTGGTTGTCCAATCCAGCAATCAACGTGGATTTGGAAGCTTTTACTTTCAACTCACCTACCTCAATCACCCTTTCGTATGTGGCAGGTAAGACGAAATTCGAACCTCGGTATTCGACCTTCACATCGTGGTGGCCTTCGTTCAACTTCAAATCGAACCTGAAGTTACCACCGTTATCGGTCTCTACGACCCTGTAAAGCCTACCGTCCACGAAGACCTCAAGCTTCGCCGGTAGGAATTTGGACGAAAGCCTTCCCTCCACCGTGAAAACCTTCGAAACCCTTTCGGGTATGTTAACGATCAGTTTCGGTCTCTCGTATATTTCCACGACGGGATCGCTCCAAGATTCAGAATACTTGAAACTGCCGACGAAGTGTGCAACTACGTGGTATCTACCCGTTACGTTAGGTGCTCTTAACGTAGCTTTGAATCTGCCCTCGGTGAAGGGTATCAAACCCAACAAAATTCCCTTCTCCCTCTTATCTTTCTTTAGGTAAATCTCCACGAACCCGTTCTCGACTAAGCCCTTTTCGTGTTTAACAATACCTTCAACCGTGAAGTTCTCACCGGCAACTATCCTTTCATCGACGTGAGTTACCTTCGTGGTGGTCGGTATCTTTCTGACGAAACCTGAAGGGGTCGGATCGAACTCAATCCAGCCCTCCTTAAACTTCACCTCCGCCCACGCGTGGGCTTGGTCTGCAAAGACGGTCTGGTTTTCGGGAGTGGGCTTAACCCTGTAACCGACAACCAACCTTGCGGGAATGCCTATCGAGTTGCACATGACAACGAAGGCGGATGCGAAGTGCTTGCATATTCCCCTCTTCCCCACGAAGAGGAACCAGTAAACGGGATCGCCCTCTACGGTGTAGTTGAAATCGTAAACGTAGTTATCCTTTAAAAACCTCTCTATCGCGAGGACCTTCTCGTAATCGCTCTTCGCCTTTGCCGTAACCTTTAAAGTCAGCTCCCTTATCTTCTCGAACTCCTCTCTGTCCATGTAGATCTTGGAGAATCCGTCCTTCGCAAACTTGGTGGGTTTAACCCTTTTTACCTCCGCAAAACCGTAGTAGGGTCTCCTGCATTTGCTCACTTCGAAGACGTTTGCACTGTCGTTGTATCCCCCCTTCATTGTAACGAAACAGGTTCCCTTGACGACGGGTATGTGATCTCTGAATTCTACTAAGGGCGTTACCTTGTAGGTCGTTCCAAAGACGATCTTTGGTTGGTCCGCGTAGCTTAAATCCTCGAGCCAAACACCCCTGTCGTAAACGGTGTAAACCGCCGTTCTCATTAAAGATACGTTTACGCCCTCTACGAAGTAGATCGGTATCCTCGGAGGGTTCGTGTTAGCACTCAGGTTGTTTAGATTCGCTTTACACAGGCTTGCGTTTGCGAAGCTTGCAAACTGAACCTCGTTGTTACCCTCCCAAACGAAACCCGGTAGGTTGGTTCTGCTGAAGTCTATCTTGCTCACGAAGTTTGCGAGGAGGATTATCCCTACTATCGCAAGCAGATACGCTATTCTCAACTCCCTCCCCTCCTCGAATCCAAAGCCAAGGCGAGGACTATCAAACAGACTCCGACCAATCCGATTATCAGCCTGTCCGAGGAGACGCCGAAGTTGAGGTTGTAGTATGTGACGAGAGAGACGAATCCAAGGGCGAAGGCTATTGCAACGGATGGAAGGACGTTAAAATCAATCCCCCTCTCTTTAAACAACCTCTCCTTTTTATCCAAAACCCAGACGACTTGGGAAATAGAAAAGGCCGTGACTACGAGGGGTAGCTCCATACCTCTCTGAGGTGTGAAGAGATATCTCAGGGATTCCGCCAATTTCCCGTAACCCGCATACTTAAGAACGTTTAAGAGACCCAAGAAGGATTGCGTGGGCAGGTATTTCGTCGAGAGTAGGATTGCAAGGATGGCGAACAATCCGAAGTTGAAGGGGTTTCTGTTCGTAGCTAAGGACAGAAATGGAAAGATCAGAAGGACGTAGAGGTAACTCGTCGGAATTAAGAGGGATAGGGACGAGTTCTCGAGCGATCTTATTGCCAAGAGTATAGACATCAAGGCGAGCAAGGTGTTGATAGCCTTACCGATCATTTTACTAACCTCGCGACCACGCTGTATATAGGTTTGGTCGTGTCAACGTCCAGAGCCATCACCCTTCTCTTGGCCGTAACCCTTGAGAGCTCGAACACCCTCTTTGCAAGCTCGTCGCATTCCAACTCACCCTTTAGAGTTAAAACCTGGCACTTCAAACCCATCTTGACAATCTCGGATACGAAGTCGCGGGGTTTCGAATACTCCACCCTCGTTATCAGGAACACGAAGGGCTTGTAGATCAACAGAAATCTCTTGACCCTTTCGAGTGCGGACATCAAGTCCTCCCGACCGTAATCCACCCTCACGAGTTCGTCGAATATCCTTCTGAACTGCCTTCCACCCACGTCGGGATACAAGTATTTCCCTCCTATCACGTGAAGTCCGACCTTGTGCCCCCTCGAACAGAAGTGATACGCCAAGGCACTCGCAAGCTCTACCGCGTAGTCCAATAGGTTTCCCATGTATGCGTTGGCGTCGAGGAAAATCCATACGGTTTTCTTCCCCTCCGTTTCGTATCTGTTGACCATCAACCTACCAGTTCTCGCCGTTGCCTTCCAGTTTACGAACTTTACGGGGTCGCCGTATGAGTATTCCCTTATCTCCTTGAAGTCCGTGCTCGGAACTCCTATCTTAGAAACGTCCACGTCCGATACGGGAGACTTCGTCTTTACCCTGACCGTTTCGACCCTAACGAGTCTCTTAAACCTGTGTCTGACTTCGAGCTTCAGATCGATTCTCAGCCTTTTCAACTTCTTGGAGATCAGGAGGGGATGCTCGCTCTCAAACAGGAGTTCGTCAAGCTCGTAAAATCCCCTCTCGTTCAACTTCGCCTCGTATCTCAGAAAGACTCTCCTCCTACCGAAGACGAAAGACGTTACCGCGTTTCTACCTTCGACGAGCTCGAAGCTTTCTGGGAGTTTGTGGAGGAACTTCGCAACTCCGAATCCCACGCATTCAATCTTAATCTCGACTTCGAGCAATTCACCCACGTATTGGGGCTCGTTGCGTTTGACCTCTACTGACTTAACTTTAACGCCGTAGGGGAGAAGGAGGAAGGTTAGAGGGATGATAGCGGTCGCTAAAATCTCTTTGGAAGTGGTTATCAATCCCAAGACTACGAGGAAGAGGGCTACGTTTACCAACCTCTTGGTTACCTCCCTCACGTATATCGCAACGTTTGAAGACTTTAAAATCGAACGGACAAAGCGAAACCGTTATAAATGTCTTTTCGTTTGACCTATCGAGGTGGTGCCATGCTGAGGGATAAGAAGGGTATCAGCCCAATTGTAGGCGTGATCTTAGTGGTCGCAATGACCGTGCTTTTGGCAGCGATCGCATGGACCTACATGAGCGGTATGGTTTCGAACCCGGGTAAGGCATACATAGTTCAACCGTTTATAACCAAACAAAATCCAAACATAATAGAAGTCAGATTTGAAGGAAAGGACGTTTCTCAGATTTATAAAGTTGATTTTAGCGGTAGCACCAACAATAGTGGTAGCGGTCAAATAGACAGTTGGATACTTTTAGCGAATGGGAAATACTATTATAACAATAGTGGCACTGTTGATACTACTACTAATATGACTGAAGCCTTGACTAATAACACAGCACCAGTAACGGTGTTCTCATTCGGAGAGAGCAGGGACTCCGTTAGTAATGGTCACATGAAATTAAGCTTCGATATGCAACAGAGTTTCACGTTCATAACCAATCAAGCTACACCAGAAGCAAATAGCAACCGTATAATGATAACAGTGATGTTCAAAGATGGAACAACTCAAACGTTCGAGAAGAAGCTATAATTGTATCATCATTACTATTTTTTGTTTTCAAGCTTCAAGCCAACTCGTTCTCGATTTTTTCAGCTCAACTATTTTAAATTCGAATTCCGACTTTCATGCAGAAGACGGTTAAAACGATACACGAAAACGGTATTTTCAAACTCCTCGAAAAGGTTGATTTAAAAGACGGAGAAAGAGTGATGGCAAGGAATGCCAAAAAGTATTGTATTTAGGCTTATCATTTAATTGAAGAGTTCGATAGGGCAGTAAATAGGCATGCCAGCAAAAACCGACAGAATTAAGTCATCCCCAACTTGGTTTTGATCTTTTCGATTTCGGACTCAATTCTCTCTAATCTCCCGTCGAGATAGGACTTCAAATCCGATCTCAACATTCTGATTTCTTCTCTTGTTTTTTCGCTCTCTTCCCTTATAACCCTACCAAGTTCGATCCTCGTTTTTTCTTCCTCCTCTCTTATAATCTTACCAAGCTCAATCCTCGTCTTTTCACTCTCTTCTCTCACTACTTGCCTCGTCTTCTCGGATTCCTCTCTAACCACTTGCCTCGTTTTTTCTGACTCTTCCCTTATCACTTTGATCGTTTCATCTTGCTTCTTGAGCATTAAATCCCGTTTCTCAAGCATCTTTAAACCTATATGAATTATCTTGTTTAACTGATTGACCATTAGGGACTGTCTTTGACATCCTCCCCGCCCTAAAGTGCGAGTATTCCCTGAGGGGAATCCCCGCGAGGGGACGGTTCATGGGTTTGTGCTTCTCCGAGACAGAGAAGCACGGGGTGTGCCAGCACCCCGTTAAACCCGTCTCTCCTTGTGGAGACACGGGCTATATTTAAAGCTCCAACGACATCTCTATGAGCTTCCAGTCCGCAATTTAGACACTTAAACAATCTCTTATGCTTTATTGCATTAGTTGAACCGCATCTTGGACAAACCGACGACGTATAATTCTCCTTAACCAATTTAACTTTGATTCCGAAGCTTTCTGCTGTTGTGATTAAGCGGTTGGTGATGAATCTGAAGCTCCAGAAGTTGTGAATCATTGCGTTGATTTTAGCGTTCTTATCGTTGTTTTCTCTTATTCCGCTGATGTCTCCGACGATTATTTC
>JALWDS010000047.1 GCA_027036775.1 Archaeoglobaceae archaeon
CTACCGTTTATGACAGCTATATACGGATCGGAATCGAACTTCAGGTAAGGGGCTATCGTTTTTACCCTATCCACCACGTTCCTGTGAATCATAATTCTGCTGTTCTCCGTTACGTATCTGCTCAGTATCAGATTGATGTCCCCGAACCTTAAAGCGAACAGAAACCTCCTAAATCCGTCGAGCTTAACCCCTCCCGTTCCGTTGTATTTCGTAAATACGTTTCTCTCCCCCAACGGATAGTCGAACTCCTTAAGCTTCGTATCTACGACGACGTAACCGTTCGTTAGTTCTCCGTAGTAAATCCTCGGCTCCTTTATCTCTATCTTCCCCTTCGGAGGTATGTCCTTAACTATGAAGTCTGGCAAACCCTCCCTCGAGACTGCGTTGACTGGGGAAACGACAACTCCGTAACCGTGCGTGTAAACGAGGTGTTCGTTGACCCAAGTTTTCGCCCTTAAGGGTAAAAGATCGGTTGAGAGTTCCCTCGCGGATATCATGACCTCGGTGTAGTTTCCGTCTATGTTGTATCTATCGACGTCAACGTCGTTTATGAAGTAGTAAGTTCTGATCTGCTGTAACTGTCTGTAAACGTCTAAAAGCGGTCTGTGATCCCAAATCCTAACGTTTTTAATCGTTGCACTGTGTTTTTTCAACTTCTCGTAGCTCAGATCGTATTTGACCTCGTAGGGATACTCCCTAACTTTGTCTATTCCGAACGCAAACCTCGTGTATCTTATGCTGTAATTTATGTAGTTCCACTCCATCTGAAGCTCGTTCGGCTCGACCTTGAGCTTTTGAACTGTGAATGGGATGAGACCGAGAACCAAGGTCAGAAATACCAGATACACGCCGAACAGAATAAGGAACTTCTCGAAACTCCTAAACCTAATGCAAGCGAAACCGAAACCGAACGAAACTATCGAAGTTAGCAACAGGGCTGGCATCAGGACGTTCACCTCAACCCAGCTCGCACCGCTCACTACCCCGTGTTGGGAAAATAGGAGCTCGAACCTCGACAGATAAAAGTAAATCCCCGCCAAGAAGAAGATCAGGGCAAAGAGAATCGAGATGTGAAGGTAACCGAGCTCTGGAAACAGCTCCTTAAACTCCTCCCAAGTCCTAACCCACCTGAAGTGGTAGAGGTAGTATATTATGGATATCAAGAAGCAGAAAAGTATAGAGACTGCAAACATTTGGAGTAGAGTTTCGTAGAACGGTAGTTTAAAAACGAAAAAGGAAACGTCGTAACCGAATATCGGATCGGTAACGTTGAAGTTCGTGGAGTTAACGAAGTAAACCAGCTTCAACCAGCCCTGAGAGAATGCGTAGGCTATTATGAGAGATATAAGGACATCTATCTCGTGAAAGTATCTAATCTCGTCTCCCAAAAACTCCGCCACCGCCTTCTTTATTGCAAATGCGTTTAGAGTTAGAATTGAGAGGGAAACTGCGAAAGCTATCATGAAGGTTGCAATCTGATACTTCAGCATCTCCAAGTATGCGAAACCGTAGTTGATGGATGAGAACCAGAGATACTCGGTGTAAACGTTTACGAGAACATCCGTCAGTATCAAATCGACCAACGTGAACGTGAGGAGCATTATTACCCTCTTCGGTGTGAGCATAGGCATCGTTCCTTCGGGAGACTATAAACTTTTGGTTATCCTACCCTTCACGATCAAACAGGACGTTGTGAGCATAATGAGATCGACGACACCGAATGCGATTGCAAACGTTAAACAGTCGTCTAAGATTCCAAGAGATAACCTTACGGAGAGACTGAGGGGAGACGGTGTGAATGTTAGAAAGGAGAGTATTAAAGGAATGAATAAAAGAGAATAGATGAGATGTGCCTGCTCCCTGCTTTCGGAAAATCCGAACACCATCATCGCAATCGATGACGAGAGGATGCAGAACGTGAGTGAGGGAAAAACGCTTGCAATCGATACATTTACACCGTTCGCAACGAAACCCAATATCCAAACGAGTGTAAGCATCAGAGATACCGTAAAGACCGCGACGATCTTACCGATCACGACATCCTTCACACCTACGCTCGTCAGCAAAACTTCCGAAGTCTTCAGTTCCTCGTAGAGGACGTCTATCGTGTATATCCCCACTATTATCCCGCAAAGAACGACTACTGTCGGAATTAGAACGACGTAGATGAATCTGAACTTAAGCGAAATTCCCTCTGGAACGCTTATGGGTCTTCCTTCCGTATCGTATGACCTAACGTTTAAAACGGGTATCCCGTTCAACTCCCTCAAAACGGTTTGATACTCCTCGAAAACCCTTTTGAGGTAGGGTATAACCCTTATGGACTTCACCTCCTCCTTCGGCACGTAAACCTCGACGTAGTTGACGCCCTTAGGATTCTCGTTCAAAACTACGACCGCATCGACGTATCCCTTTCTCAAACCGTTTAAAGCGGAACTAAGATTCTCGAACCTCATGGGATTTGCAACTCTTTCAAAAATCGGTGCGTTTCCAACCAAACCTATCCTCGCTTTGAATTCGAAGCTGGGATTGTATAGGAATACGAGTCCGGTTGCGACTATTTGGGAGAGGGAAGATAAAGCTACGAGCAGTAGTAACGTCAAGACAACAGTCTTCTCCCTAAACAAGGACTTCAAATCCTTTTTTGCTATAACGAGAGAAGCCACAGCATCACCCCGTTGTAAATCGCGTGAAATGTTGAAGATGTTAACACGCCTAACTTGAATCCCCATCTCATCGTGAGAACGAATACCGTCGTAGCGGTGACGTGTGCGAGTAGAGGTAGAACGAAAAGAACAGTAAGTCTAAGGGGTATAAGCGGGATTAAAATCAACTTCTCCCCCAAAAAGAACGCGAAGGCGGATAGGAAGGCGGAGATGTAGGGGTTCAACCTATCTCTGGAGGAGTAAACGAAAAGACCTTTGAAGAACTCCTCGACGATTGCTAGAGACATCAGGACGGGGAAGACGTATGATCGTATCGGATACAAAACGGCAAGTGCAAAGATCTCGAAGAGCAGGACGAAGGGTATGGATGCAATCGTAAAGACGAAAACCTTGTAGTATCTGTCCGTGAGCTTCGAGGTCAACTGTATGAGCTTGTCCGTTAATCCACGATGGTGCATGAACTCGAAAGAATTCGACGTTAGGTATAGGAGGGTAAGGGATATTAGGGAAACGTGAATTATGGATAGGGGCAAATATATCCCTACCTTCTCCCCCTCCATGATGTTGATTAGAACGGTTACGGGCGAAAGTCCGCTCATAGGGACGAAGCTGAAAACTGCGGGTATGAACAGATAGGCTGTGATCAGTAGAGTTACCACTATCGAAATGAACGACATCTCCTTGTAACTTCTGCTGAGAAAGACTACGAAGGCATCTAACGACAACATCAGAAGTAGGATGGACAAGAGCAAACAGACCATTACGATGCTGTGAAATAGGATGGATATAGCGAAGGAAACGAAGAATCCCAAGATCAAGTAAGGAGTCATCTTTCCAAGAATTAAGTCTCTGTTGGATAAAACGGTGAGTAACACCTCAAACCTCCCGCGGACCTTATCCTCCATGAATGATGATGAGAACGTCTGAGCTATGAAGTAGAGAGGCATTACGAATATGAAGGCGTAGAAAAACTTTTCAAAGAGAATAGGGGGCTTCAAGGCATCTGGAGTTATGTATTCACTTCTTTTAACCTCAACCACTTTTTCTAAAGGTTTCCCCACCGTCACATTAACATTTTCCTTCACGGTCCTTACGACCTCTTTCCCCTCTCTTTCAACAGGTTTCGTCACGCTTGTAGGCTTTACAACCCTCTCTGATCCAATTTCAACTTTTACGGGTTTAGTTGGAACTTTTATCAACTTTACCAAAACGGGAAATGCTCTCTCACCGAACTTCTCGTAAATCCATCTGTTATACTCCATCTTCAAGTAGCTTCTAAACTCGTCAAATGCGGAGTATCCTTTCAAATCGCCTCTTACGTAAACCGCATTACGATAGATGATTATGTCGGGATTTTCGGAGATTTTGAAGGGTCTGTAATCGACCGGGACGTTTGTTGAGTATATGCCTTTGTCTATCGCTATACCGTTTGTGACCAATTTATAAAAGAGGAGGACTGAAAGAATTAGAGAAATCAGGGCTATCAATCCAACCCTTTTCGATCCCCTTTTGATCCTGATTTCCCTTCTCGCAATCTCAATCATCTACCGAAGGTTAAATAACTCCGATATAAAGATTGTTCGTGCTCGTGGTTAGAGACCTCACGAAGAGATACGGTGATTTCGTTGCACTGAAGGGGGTGAGCTTCGAAGTCAGAAGGGGTGAGGTGGTTGGACTTATAGGTGAGAATGGAGCGGGAAAGAGCACGACCATAAAGATTGTTGTCGGACTTCTTACGCCGACATCTGGAAGCGTGGAGTTCGATGGTATGGATTTCTTTAGGAACAGAGAAAAGCTGAAGAGAAAGATAGGTTACGTTCCAGAGACGGATTCCCTTTACGAGGACATGAAAGCGGAAGAGTTCTTGAAGTTCTTCGCAAGCCTATACAAGGTCAAGTTCGACAGAAGACTGATGGACGTTCTCAAAATTCCGAACAAGACGATAGCGGAGATGTCAAAGGGTATGAAGAGAAAGCTCTCCATTGCGAGGTCTCTTATTCACGATCCAGACTATCTGATCTACGACGAACCTTTCAGTGGACTCGACCCTACAATTTCCATAGCTTTAGCGGACTTTCTTAAAGGGTTGAGGGATAAGGCAATACTCTTCTCCGCCCACAACCTCTACTACGTTGAATACCTTTGCGATAGGGTTGTGATAATGAAGTCTGGAAGAGTTATCTACGAGGGAAGCGTTGAGGAGGTAAGGGGGCTTAAAACCTACATCGTTAAAACGGAAAACGGTGTTGTAAGGACTAACGATGTGGATAAACTGATTGAGATTTTGAAGAGCGAGAGGGTTTTAGGATTGGACGTTGAGGTTAGAAGGTTGGAGGATCTATACTTCGAACTGATTAGAAGGTGATCACTTCCTCTTACCCTTCCTCTCTTTGGATTTTGGCCTTAAACCCTTGTATCCGCACTTCCTACATCTCGTAGCTCTGATCGGATTCCTCGCGTTGCACCGCATGCATATCTTGACGTTGAATAACCTTGCTTCCGCTTCAGGAAACCTTGCCATGTCCCTCGATTTGAAACAGTGTATATAATCGTTACGTTTTCTCCTAAATTTCTCGATTAAATAAGTCAACGTGAACGGAAGAGCGTTAAATTCTGCTCAACACCCAGCAGGTCGTGTATAAAGCGGTTAGGGGTCTATCGGAGATAGAAACGAATTCCGCACCGACTTCCTCGAAAATCTTCAAAGTTTCATCCTCAAAATCTCCGTGGGGAAAGGCACCTATGCACACCGCACAATCCTCAAATTTAACCTCCCTCTTCTCTCCCCCTTCTCTCATCACGTAAACGTCCAAACCTCTCAAAACTTCTTTCAAGCTTAGGTCAGTCACCTCTATTAGTTTTGTCTCTCCAGACTTCACGACCCTCTTTTTGAACAGATCCTCCATCAAACCTATAAATCTGTTGTAGTTTCTCGGAAGCCTCGTAATCCTGTTTATCCATATCACAACGTCGTTTATCGTGTGAACGTAAACTTCGAAGTCGAATGGGGAATCCAAGGCCAAAAGGAGGCACTGGTGAATTATGTCAGGTCTTCCCCTCTTCTCCCTCCTATCCAATTTCTTCATTGCGGAATGGTGTTTCGCATCGTCGAGTATCATCTCCGTCGGTTTCTTTTTCCTCCTCCTCGCATCGTTCAGAACCGCTGGATGGTTTGCTATGCTCTTTGGAACCGTTTCAAGTGAACTCTCGACGAAAACCAACCTCAGCAAGGTATCACCTTAACGACTACCCTCCTAACCCTCGGCCCGTCGAGTTCGACGAAGAGGATTCTCTGCCAAGTTCCGAGATCGAGTTTACCGTTCGTAATCGGAATTACGACTGAATTGCCCATAAGTATTGCCCTCAAATGAGAATCGGCGTTGTTATCGATTCTATCGTGCATGTAACCCGCTCTGCTCGGAATAAGCTTTTCCAAAACTTTCAGTATGTCCTCCTTCAATCCAGATTCGTTTTCGTTCACAACTACAGCTGTTGTGGTGTGTTTTGTGTAAACTAAGGCTATACCATCCACTACATCCTGACTCTCAACGATCTCTCTAACCCTCTCCGTTATATCAACTATCTCAATCCTTTTGCTCGTCTTAATTTCGATCATAAAGACCTTCGGAATGAAGAAGAGATAACGTTTACCGTAGTTTTCCAAGATGTTTTGGTTATCTTTGAACTTCATCGCATACAAGTAACGGTTGAAATCAATACCACTCCATGCCCCTCATCTTTAGCTCTCTCCTCTTCCTCTCCAAAAACCTTACAACGGTTGAGTGCTGTGCCCCTTCAACCAGCATCTCTATGGCCTCTCTCGCCACCGCAACGCTCTCTACATCTCCCAATATAGCAACGGTTTTACCGTATATCGAAACGTGGACGTTTAGAAGGTCCTCTATCGTCTTCCTCATACTCCCCTCCTTGCCTATAATCCTCCCCTTGATCCTCTGCAGATGCCTGTCAGGAACGTATGAGGTCAGGTCTATCACCTCCAAAGTCGTCATGTCGTCCTCCAAGAGCTTCATGGCTATCTCTGGATTGAATCCGTGAGATATCGCTTTGACGACATCCTGAACCCTCATGAACTTGTATGGATCTTCGCACTCTATTCTCACGACTCCAGTTTTGCTGTTTATATGAATTCTGCAACCGCTCAGCTCCTCAATCCTCTTTTTAATCTCACCCTCCTTCCCGATGAGAACGCCGATCCTATCTTCAGGGACGTTCAGCTCTATCTCCATACGATCACCCTTCGGTAACGTAACCGATCAAATCATCCAAACTCGCCTTGATACCGAACTTCGAGAAGAACCTTATAAGGTTTTTCAAGTCCCTCTCAAGGTAGCTCGTTGCGTAGGGATGGTCTATCAAAACGCTCTGTCCCATGTCTATCAGGTATGGCCTATCCTTGAACAGAACGATGTTGTATTCGCTCAAATCGGCGTGAACGAGTTCCGCATCTACGTAAAGCCTTTTCACGTTTTCAACTATCTCTTCGAAAAGCATTTCAACGTCAACGACGTTCTTAAGCTCGGAACCCAAGTCCGCAAGGGTCGGGGCAGGAACTTCATTTTCACCCAAGAATTCCATGAGTATCACGTTCTTCAAGTGAACGAAGGGTTTGGGGACATTCACGTTTGCTTCGTGCGCCCTTTGTAGGTTCCTAAATTCCTTCTCCGTCCACACGAATATCAGCTCCTTCCTCGATATCCTTCTCAGGTCGAACCTCTTATCCCCGAAGAGATACTCGTCCATCTTGTAAAACTCGCTCGTCTCTATCCTGTAAATCTTCACCGCCATCGGAACATCTCTGCATTCGAAGTGACCGTCCGCGTAGAAAACGTTAGCTTCTTTTCCAGTGGATATCACTCCACCCAAAGCCTTTATGTATCCCTTTGCGGAGAGCTTGTAGAAGGTTTTCAGGGTTCTCAAGTCCAAAACTTCCTCGTAAATCTTTCTGTCTTCCATCCCCTTCTCTTTAAACCTAAATCTGTCGAGGTATCTGTCTATCTCCCTAATTTCGTCCTTCATTCCTTTCAGGTTCGAAACAAAATTAATAAGCCTATCCCGATAACGTTAAATTCAAATCGATTAAACTTGAAGGAATGCTGAAAGAGGGTATAATTCTCTGCTTAGGTGGGCAAGGTGGAGTTACCGCTGGGAGAATCCTCGCTTTGGCGTGCGTTAAAGATGGTCTTTACGCTCAGGCCATACCTCACTTCGGTGCCGAAAGGAGGGGAGCCTTGGTCAAAAACTACTTCAGGCTTTCGGACAAACCCATAAGGAGGCATTCCCCCGCAAAAAGGGGGGATTTCGTCGTCGTTTTTGCCGAGAAAATTTTAAACTTGATCGACGTTAAAGAGATTTTGAAGGAGGATGGCTTAGTCATACTGAACTCGAAGAGGGGTTTGAACGGCTTGAAGTGCTACTACGTTAACGCGTCGGAGATAGCTCTAAGATTGAACTTGGTTTCCGCTGGATGGCCGATAGTGAATACGGCCATGGTTGGGGCGATTGCGAGAGTTTTGAACTTGTCTCTCGATTCCGTGCTGAGTGCGGTTGAAGACACCTTCGGTGGGAGGTTGGAGGATATCAATAAGAAGGCAGTCGAAATCGCTTACGGGGAGGTGAAATCTTGGAGTGGTTAAAAACGCTGATATCGAGACCCTCAAAGGGCGTTTCTGGAAAAACTGGATACTGGAGGACCTTCAAGCCTATTTACGATCGGGATAAGTGCGTTTTGTGCTACGAATGTTACGTTTACTGTCCCGAGAACTGCGTAGAGATAGTTGAGAAAGTCGTTAAGATAGACTACGATTTCTGCAAGGGTTGCGGAATTTGTAGTGAGGTTTGTCCCGCAAACGCGATAGAGATGGTTAAGGAGGACTGATCATGAAGACCATACTGACCGGAAACCATGCGGTTGCTTATGCGGTGAAGCTCTCAAGGGTGAAGGTCGTTTCCGCTTATCCCATAACCCCCCAAACTACGATCGTTGAGAAGATTGCGGAGATGATCGCCAAGGGGGAGATGGATGCGGAATTCGTAAACGTCGAGTCCGAACATTCCGCTTTGTCTGTGGTTTACGGGAGCGCTTTGGCGGGTTTGAGGAGTTTTACCGCCACATCGAGTCACGGACTGCTTTACATGTATGAGATGTGCTGGTGGGTTTCTAATTCGAGATTGCCTTTGGTAATGGCAGTAGTGACGAGAACAATAGGACCGCCTTGGAACATCCACACGGATCACACCGATTTAATGACCTTGAGGGATTCCGGTTGGATAATTGCGATGGCTGAAAACGCTCAGGAAGCTTTGGACTTGACCATTCAAAGCTTTAAAATTAGCGAAAGCCTGAATTTACCCTTCGCGGTGGGGTTGGATGCTTTCGTGGTTAGTCACACCGCAGAGGTCGTTGACGTTCCCGATCAGGAAACTGTCGATGAGTTCTTGCCTGAGAGAAAGCAGGCATACAGAGTTGATCCGAACGACGTCTTTGCAGTTGGAAACATTGCGGACAACTTGGAGACCATGAGAATGAGGAGGGAGATGGCTCTGGATATGGAAAAAGCCAAAGGAGTTATAGACGAAGTTGGAAGGGAGTTCGGTGAAATTTTTGGTAGGAGATACGGTTTGGTTGAGGAGTATATGGTTGATGATGCGGAATACATCGTTGTAATGACAGGAGCTTGGAGTGGAGATGCCAAAGAGGCTGTGGACATCTTGAGGAAGAGGGGGATTCAGATAGGATTGCTCAAGTTGAGATACATCAGACCCTTTCCAAGGGAGGTCATTGAAAGGTTCGATGACAGGAAGATATTGGTCGTCGATAGGAGCTTTTCGATGGGGCATAGGGGAACACTCGGAATTGAAGTTGGGAATGTGGTCGATTGCAAGAACGTCGTAGCTGGACTTTGCGGAGTCGACGTGGGATTTGAAGACTTCAAGGAGATGTTCGAAAGGTTCGTTAGGGGTGAGTTGGGGGAGGTGGAATGGTGGATTTGAGGTGCGTTTTGCTTCCCGGAAACCCTTCGTGTCAGGGATGTCCCCACGCCATAGGTTTGAAAGCCTTAAGCGTTTTGGAAAATCCCATCGTAGTCGTTCCTGCGGGTTGCACGACCATAATAGCGGGTTTCAATCCGAAGCAGTCGATAGACTTGCCCGTGGTTCACGTTCCGTTCGCGTCCGCTCCAGCTGTTGCGTGTGGTTTGTCCAAAGCCTACGACAACGTGGTGGTCTGGATGGGAGACGGAGCTACTGACATAGGTTTTTCAACTCTGAGCGGTTCCGCAATTAGAAACGACAACATACTCGTCGTAGTCAGCGACAACGAGGCTTACATGAACACGGGAATTCAGATGAGCGGAACGACTTTTTGGAAGGCAAAAACGACGACCACTCCAGCTGGTAAGAGGGAGGAGAAGAAGGACTTGGCTCTGATAATGCTGATGCACAGGATTCCATACGTCGCTACCGCAAGCGTGGGTTACATGCGCGACTTCGTCAGAAAGGTTAAAAAAGCGAGCAAAATAAAGGGTTTCAAGTTCATACACCTACACAGCCCCTGCCCACCGGGATGGAGGTTCGACTCATCGAAAACGGTAGAAGTTGCAAGGATGGCCGTAAAGAGTGGGGCTTGGATACTCTGGGAATACGACGGAAGCTTTAGGATTACGGGTATGAGCAGGATGTTTAGGGATAAGAGCAAAAGGATACCCCTTACAGAATACCTCAGAGTTCAGGGTAGGTTCAAAGGCTTGACAGAAGAGGACGTCAGAACTATAGAGGAGAGGATAGACGAGGTTTGGAAGCTTTTAGACGTTCTCGAGAACACCATTAATAAAGCTTAAAATACGTGCGTAACAAATCTCCTTACAATTTTTTGCGGTGATGGTTATGTATGCGAGGGTGAAGGTGAAAGACGTGGTTAGAGTTCCTCCGAACAGGTTGGACGAAGATTTGGAGGAGGTAATTCACGATCTACTCTGGGAGCAGTTTGAGGGTAAGTTGGATAGCGAGTATGGGATGGTCATAGGTATAGAGAGCGTTGACAGCATAGGAGAGGGGAGGATAGTGGAGGGAGACGGAGGCGTTTACTTCGACGTTGAGTTTACCGCCCTAACGTTCAAGCCACTCCTCCAAGAGGTCGTCGAGGGAGAGGTTGTTGAAGTCGTCGAATTCGGAGCCTTCGTTTCCATAGGGCCCTTAGATGCACTACTGCACAGAAGCCAAATCATGGACGACTACATAGTTTACGACGAGAAGAACGATAGGTTGATAGGTAAGGAGACAAAGAGAACCATTGAGAGGGGAGATTTGGTTAGAGCGAGGATTGTAGCTTTGAGCTTGAAGGAGAGGGATCCAACCAAGAGCAAGATCGGTTTGACCATGAGGCAACCTTGGCTCGGCAAACTTGAGTGGATAGAGGAGGAGATCAAGAAGAGGGGTGAGTATGGCTGAGTTGGCGTGTAAGCGTTGCAAGTTCATAAACGTCGATACGGAAGTTTGCGTAAACTGCGGAAGCACGGAGTTGACAAAGGAGTGGTATGGATATCTAATAATCATCGATCCTGAGAGGAGCGAGATAGCCAAGAGGTTGGGTATAACCAAACCCGGGAAGTATGCGTTGCAAGTGGAATGACGCTTAAGATAACCGAAGAGGTCAGAGCCTTTGCAAAGAAACCCTTCGGAAAGCTTTTCAGAGGAGAGGGAAAAGATGTCGTGAGGAGGGCTTTGAAGGGAGACGAATTTTTAACGTGCGTCGGTGACGTAGTGTCCCTGACGACACTCGAAGCGGGTTTCAGTCCGAACATAATAGTGTTTGACGGAAAGAGCGTTAGGAGAGAGTTGAAATCGGTTGTCGGTAGGATAAGGGAGTTTTCAAAGGAATACTCTGAGATAACCGCTGAAAATCCAGCGGGTTGCATAACCGAAGATTTGGCGGAGAAACTTCGTTATGCGGTAAATACCGCTTTGGGGGGAGAGAAGGTTAGAGTTTTCGTTAGAGGTGAGGAGGACTTGGCGGTAATGCCCCTCGTCGTGCTTTTACCCGAGGGTTCCGTCATACTCTACGGACAGCCGAACGAAGGTGTCGTTAGAGTTGATGTCAACGAGGAGAGAAAGGTTATAATATTGAACATACTCGAAAAGACGGAGAAGTTCGGAAGGACTTTGGATAAGTTGAGGAGGTGGTTCAATGGAGGTAGTGGTTGAGAGGGAGAGATACAATCCCCTGCTGAAGAGAAGGGAGATACACGCAAGGATAGTTTACTGGGGTGAAGGTGCAACCCCAACAAGAAACGCTGTAAGGGAGAAGTTTGCGGGGCTTTTTAACGCGGAACTCGATAGGGTGGTCGTGGATTACATAAAACCGGAGTTCGGAAAGCAGGAGGCCAGATGTTACGTTAAGATATACGACACACCCGAAGATTTAAGGGCGATAGAGGACGAGCACATAATAAGGAGGAATTTTGGTGAAGAGGAAAAGGCTGAACAAGCGGAGTGAGGTGGTTTGAATGGCCAAAGGTGCGGAGTGCGTTTCGAGGTATTACGAGATAAAGGGTGATAAGGTCATAAGGAAGAGGAAGTTCTGTCCGAGGTGCGGAGAGGGAGTCTTTTTAGCTGAACACAAGGACAGGAGGACCTGCGGGAAGTGCGGATACACGGAATTTAAGAAGTGATCGAAGCCAGATTGAGAGATGAAGGCTTTGGGAATTGAAGGGACCGCTTGGAATCTTAGCGTTGCTGTGGTCGATGAGGAAGACGTAATTGCGATGTTCAGCGATCCCTACATTCCAAAGGAGGGTGGAATCCATCCGAGAGAGGCGAGTCAACACCACTCCGAAAGGATCGGTAGTTTGATCAAAAAAATTTTTTCGGTCGTGCCGATAGACGAGATCGACGTGATTGCCTTCTCCCAAGGCCCGGGTTTGGGGCCATGTTTGAGGGTCGTTGCGACGGTTGCGAGGTTTTTGTCTTTGAAGTTCGAAAAACCCCTCGTTGGAGTTAACCACTGTTTGGCTCACGTCGAGGTTGGGAGGTGGAAGACCAAAGCCAAGAGACCAGTCACACTCTACGTAAGCGGTGGAAACAGTCAGGTTATAGCGAGGAGGGGAAACAGATACAGGGTCTTCGGTGAAACCCTCGATATAGGCATTGGAAACGCTTTAGACAAGCTGGCGAGACACATGGGATTGAGCCATCCCGGTGGTCCGAAGATAGAAAGGCTTGCGAGAGAAGGCAAAGAATACTACGAACTACCCTACGTGGTTAAGGGAATGGACTTCTCCTTCAGCGGTTTGGTAACTTCGGCTCAAAGACTATACGATTCTGGAGTTAGAAGGGAGGATGTCGCTTTCAGCTTTCAGGAAACAGCGTTTGCAATGCTGGTTGAGGTTACCGAGAGGGCTTTGGCTTATTTGGATTTGGACGAGGTTCTCTTGGTTGGAGGTGTTGGAGCTAACGAGAGATTGCAGGAGATGCTTAGAATCATGTGCGAAGACAGAGGAGCTAAGTTTTACGCACCTCCAAGGGAGTTGATGGGCGACAACGGTGCCATGATAGCATACACTGGCCTGCTCATGTATAGGCACGGCTACGTCACCCCCTTGGAGGAGTCCTACGCAAAACCCGACTTTAGAATTGAGAGCGTTGAAGTTTTATGGGATTAGCTCTTTAAGTCTTTGGTGTAAATTAACCTTGGCCCCCGTGGGGTAGGAGGATATCCTGAGGGTCTCCGGAACCCTCGACCCGGGTTCGAATCCCGGCGGGGGCGTCAAGGGTAAACGTTTATTTAATCGTGTCCAAGGATTGTCATGGACGCGGAGGAAATTCTCGAGAAGGCTTTGAAGATGGAAAAGGCAAACGTAAACTTCTACAGGTCCATGCTTGAGAAGGCGAGCGAAGACATAAAAGATTTGATAGAGATTCTGATAGACGAGGAGATCGAGCACGTTAGGAAGATAGAAGAGAGGCTAAAAGTTCTAAAAATTTTGAAAAAGAAGTGACGTTGACCATCAGGGCGAAAGTTACGGATATCAGGACGGACAGAAAAACGACCTTCTTGGTTACCTTCCTCTTTATCATGACCTCGCTGAGCCCTTCGGTCAACCAAACGACCGATACGGTAAACAGCGTTAGAAGTGTGAAGATCAAAACCTTAGGAACATCCTCGAGGTTGACGAAGTATTCCCAAGACTTCAACGTGTAGTAGAATACAGCCAAGAACTCTATAACTCCCGCAGCGACCTGCAAGGCTGAAGTTTTCTTCTGCATCTCCATATACTCCTTGTTTCTTACCGCGTCGAGTTTCAGAGATATCATCTGAAATAGCTCGGACAACCTGTTGAGGGTCTTCTCGAAGCTCTCCCTTATCGTTTTGTAGTATCTCAGCTGAAACTCGAAGTTACCGTATATCTCGTTGAAAACATCATCCCTTGCTATCATTTTAAAGTTCGTCAGAGACTTCGAAACCTCTATCTCCAACCTCTTCAACGTGCACATCCAACTCAAAAGCTCGTAGTGCCTTCTTGAAATTCCCTTCAAGGCGTTCTCGAACGACTCTATGTCCTCGGATAGGGCAACGTTGGTCATCATCTTTATCTCCTGAGAAACCTCGTCCTCGTATTTCGAGAGTTTTTCCGTGTAGGAATGTATCTCGCTGAACAGAGCCTTTATCTTGAAGTATTCCGAAAAGAGGGACGGAATGTAGTCGAAGAGAGTTTTCTCGTCCCTCCTGTCTATCTTCAAAGTTCCGTTTTCGAGAGAAACCCTCTCGTCGAACTCAACCTTCAAGACACCTATCGGACTTTTGCTCAAACTCAAGGGCTCTTCTGAGATTACGAAAACGACATCGTTGTATTTCCCAACCGTAATTCCCTCCGTGTATATCTCCGTTCTCTCGAACCTCTTGAATCTTGGCTTAACTCCCTTCAACTCCTTCAGTATGCTTTCGAAGTCTTCCCCGTGGTAAAACTGGTAGTGCACGAAGTTTGTCGAACAAATTAATATTTTTCTTTTTCCAACCTTCGCTATGGAGAGGGAGCTTTTGAAGATGAGGAGGTTCGAAATGTTAACTCCAAGGATTGCGATGAAGTTTTTATACGACGGTGATGAGTTTTACAGGTTCAGAGGTGCGGAGGCTTTGGGATTCCTTTGCAAGGGAGAGAAGGCGAGGAATTACATACTAAGGCTATTTTGGCATCTGAGCGATGAGAGCGGTGCTTACTGTATAGGAGCCCCTTTGGGAATTGCGGAGATAGGTAGGAACAATCCCGAAGTTTTCGAGGGGTTCAAAAACAAGTTCGTCTCCCTTTTGGACGACTGGGAGGTTGAGAGGAAGTATGTGGCCTACGGAATAATGAGAACGTCGGAAATCGTTAGAGACGCCTATCCCAATCCGATAGAAAAGATATACGAGGTCTTGGAGGAGTTGAAGGAAAATCCCGAGTTCGTGGCTTACGCAATCTTAGCCTTGAAGAGCTTGAACGCAAAAATTCCCAAGGAGTTCAAGGAGGACAGAAGGATGGCGAGAATATACGACGGAAACGAGATGGTGATCGTTAGGATTTGCGACCTACTTTAAAACCTTTCCCGTCATTTCGAACCAAATAAGTAGGTCGAGTTCCGCCAGAGTTAAACCCATTTCTTCGGCTATTACGCTCAAGGCCAATTCTGCCTTCACGTAATCCCTCGGAAGTTTGAAGTAGTATCCCTTTTCACTCAACCACCTCAAGACGTGTCTGTCAACTATTGCGACGTTCTTCCTCCCCAAGTTCCTCAGGAAGTGACTGCTCTCCTTCATCCCAAAACCCTTAATTTTTAAGAGGGTCTTCCTCGCCTCGAAGTCGTTCATACTTAGAGCCCTTTCAATTATCTCGAACCTTTCGAGGGCCTCTTTGACGTAATAGGCCTTTCTCCTCGCAAACCTGACACCTGCACTTCTCATCAAACCTTCAATTTCATCGACACTCAAGTTATCCAAGTTCAAATCTTCGAGAGATTTTTGGAATTTTAAACCTGATAGGGCCGAAGAGTTTGCTGTGGATATGCAAAATGCAAGCTCGGTCTTAACGTTCGCCTTCAACTTCAAATCCAAAAACGGTCGGAAGTTAAAAACCGTCCGTCCTTCCTTTCCGAGCCTTTCGAACTCCTTAACTCTCTTTTTCACGTATTCCATCACTTCAGAACGTCCAATATTATCGAGGGACATACTCTAACAACCCCTTCAATACTTTCTATTCTCTTGTGAATTTTGGAGAGTTCGTCTATGTTTTCCGCAATTATCTCAAGCATCAGAGAGTGATCTCCAGACGTCATCCACATCGAAACTATCTCGTCTATCTTTTTCAGCTCCTCTATGACGTTCCATATCCTTTCGGGTTTAACGTCCAAACCCGTCAGGGAGCACGCGAGGTTTGCAACCTTGCAGTTTACAACCGCCTTGTATCCCACTATGACACCTCTGCACTCCAACTTCGATATCCTCTTTCTTACAGCTGTTTCCGTCACCTTAAGCTCTCTTGCTATCTTCGTTTTGGGTATCCTCGCGTTCTTCATAAGCATCTCCACTATCTTCATGTCCTTTTCGTCCATTAACACGAGTGGGAATGGCAGTATAAATATCGAGTGTTCGAAAATCGAACAAAAGTTTTATATGATGCTACGCTAAATTTACGATATGAGCGGAATTCCTACGATAGGTGAGAGGGCACCTGAGTTCAAGGCTTTGACCACCAAGGGTGTGATAGAGTTTCCAAAGGATTTCGAGGGCAAGTGGGTAGTTCTCTTCTCCCATCCGGCGGATTTCACACCAGTGTGCACGACCGAATTCGTTGCTTTTGCAAAGAGATACGAGGACTTCAAAAGGCTGAACTGCGAGCTGATAGGTTTGAGCATAGATCAGGTTTTCAGCCACATAAAGTGGGTCGAGTGGATAAAGGAGAAGTTGGGTGTAGAGATTCAGTTTCCCATAATAGCGGACGATAGGGGACAGATCGCTGAGAAGTTCGGAATGATCCATCCTAACAAGGGTTCGAACACGGTAAGGGCGGTTTTCATAATAGACCCCAAAGGAGTTATAAGGGCTATAGTTTACTACCCGCAGGAGTTGGGTAGAAACATCGACGAGATACTGAGGATGGTCAAGGGATTGCAGGTAAGCGACGAGAAGGGAGTCGCTCTACCAGCCAACTGGCCGAACAACGAGTTGATAGGTGACAAGGTAATAATTCCACCAGCAACCGATGAGAAAACTGCAAAGGAGAGGCTTGAAAAGGCCAAGGCTGGAGAGATAGAGTGCTTCGACTGGTGGTTCTGCTACAAGGGGGTTTGAATTTCGAACGAAAAGTTTAAGTTGTTTTAAATTTTATATATCTGTGATCGATATGGAGACGCCCAAAAACCTTTTGAAGGGTTACATCGGCGAAAGCATCGCGATAAGCAGATACCTTATCTACGCGGACATAGCGGAGAAGGAGAAGTTCATCTACATTTCTAAATACTTTAAAGAGGTTGCTGAAAACGAGAAGAAGCATGCTGAAATCTATGCAAACTTCATAAAGGAGTTGGGAGTCGAACCTACGGATGTAGATGTAAAGGCTCCGATAAGGTTTGGAAGCACCGCGGAAAACCTGAGGAGTGCTGTTGAGGGAGAAAGGTTGGAGGCTGAAAAATTTTATCCGGAGATGGCCGAGGTTGCGGAAAGGGAGGGTTTCAGACAGGTCGCTGAAAAGGTTAAAACACTTGCGGAGGTCGAAAAACAGCACCACAGAAAGTTCTCAAAGCTCTTGGAACTGATAGAGACTGGCAAGATGTTCAAGAGGGATGAAGAGGTTGAGTGGATGTGTCTGGTTTGCGGTTACGTTCACAGGGGTAGGGAACCTCCGAAAGTCTGCCCCAACTGCGGTGCGGAATACTACTACTTCGTTTCGAAGGACGTTCTCGCCTTGTGAGGTGGTTGTATGAAAACTCTTGAGAATTTGGTTAAGGCGTTTATGGGAGAGAGCATGGCGAGGAACAGATACACATTCTACGCTAAAGTTGCGAAGGAGGAGGGATACGTCTTTATATCCAAAGTCTTCCTCGAAACCGCGGAAAACGAGAAGGAGCATGCGGAAACGCTTTTCGAGTTCATACAGAAGCTTAGGGGAGATTTGAACTCGATAAAGGTTGAGGCGGAAGCACCGCTCGTATTGGGTAGCACGATGGACAATCTCAAATCCGCAATCGAAGGAGAACACTACGAAAACACTCAGATGTATCCCGAGTTTGCAAAGATAGCTGAGGAAGAGGGTTTGAAGGAAATTTCAGAAAGGTTGAGGGCAATTGCAAGGGCGGAAGAACACCATGAGAAGAGGTATAGGGTCTTGCTCGAGGCTTTGGAGAACGGAACTTACTTCAAGAGGGACGAAGAGGTAGAGTGGGTCTGCTTGGAATGCGGTTACGTTCACAGGGGTAGGGAGCCTCCAGAGAGGTGCCCGTCATGCGGTCATCCCAAAGCCTACTACGTTGCGAGGGATTTGTTGATGCTGTGATCTGATATGAAGTGGAAGTGCAGTTACTGCGGATACGTTTACGATGAAGACGAGGGCGATCCGTTAAGCGACATTCCACCGGGAACGAAGTTTGAGGACTTACCAGACGACTGGAAGTGTCCGATATGCGGTGCTCCTAAGGATATGTTCTACCCCCTCTTGGACATGAGCAGGAAAGAGCTTAAGGAGTTTTTGAAGAAGTGGAGGAAGATGAGTCAAGAGGAGAGAAAGAAGTTTGTAGAGGGGTTGAGATGAAGTGGAAGTGCACGTGTTGCGGATACGTTTACGACGAGGATGTCGGTGACCCGCTAAACGACATTCCACCGGGGACGAAGTTTGAGGACCTACCAGACGACTGGGTCTGTCCCGTTTGCGGTTGCCCCAAATCGAAGTTCGTTCCTTTGGGTTTGTGAGGTGGTAGTTATGTTGGAGAAGTTTATATACAGTAGGGAGAGAGCAGAGGGAGAGGCTGTCAGCAAGGTTGAGACCCACACACCGGTTATAGAGTGTCCAGACGTCGTAAAGGCTGGAGAGCCTTTTGAGGTGAAGATTTCCGTAACAAAACATCCGAACAAGGTCGAGCATTCCATAAGGTATGTGGACGTGTTTTTCGTCGAAGAGGGGAGGGCTTTCAACCCCGTGAAGGTCGCTAAGGTAAAGTTCACGCCCGAATACGCCGAGGCTGAAGCGGTCATTAAGCTAAAACTGCAGAAGAGCGGAACCATAGTGGCTTTGGCTTACTGCAACCTCCACGGCCTTTGGGAGAACTATAAAGAGGTGAAGGTGGAATGAAAACCGCTATATTCCTCTTTAAAAACGATCCGATGACCGCACTTCACGTGTTCCTCTACCTGAAGGAGCTGAACGAGAATGGAACGGCAAAACTGATACTCGAAGGTGCGGGGACGGCGTTGCCCAAGAGTGCGGAAGGTAAGGTTAGGGAGCTCTACGAGATGGCGAAAGAGAAGGGATGGATCGACTGCGTTTGCAGGGCCTGTTCTATGGCAACGAACTCCTTGGAATACAACGAGAAGGAGGGGTTACCTCTTTGTTCCGAGTTGGAGGGACATCCGAGCATCGACAAGTATTTGAGGGAGGAATACACCGTTTTGGTGTTTTGAGGTGGTTTTTATGGAGGTAGGTGAGAAGGTTTATTGGGTCGGGATTTTGGACTTCCCGGAGAGGGACTTCCACAACTTCACTACTCACAGAGGTTTGACGTACAACTCCTACCTTATAGTTGACGAGCACGTAACACTCATAGACGGAGTCAAGCACAAGTTCGTCAAGGATCAGATAAGGAAGATAAAGAAATACGTCGATCCAAAGAAGATAGAATACGTCGTCGTAAATCACATAGAGCCAGATCACTCAAGCGGTTTGCCCGATTTAGCAAAGATTGCGAATCCAACCTTCGTCTGCACCAAGAAGGCTAAGGAGGGTTTGGAGAAGTACTACGACGCGGATTGGAACTTTAAGGTCGTTAGAAGTGGAGAAGAATTGAGCATCGGTAAAAACACCCTGAGGTTTTTGGAAACGCCCATGCTCCACTGGCCCGACAGCATGATGACATACATGGTCGAACAGCGGATACTATTTTCAATGGACGCCTTCGGTCAACACATAGCGAGCGAGGAGAGGTTCGACGAGGACTTGGGAATTGAAAACGCCATCTACTGGGCCAAGGTTTACTACGCGAACATAATAGCACCGTACGCGAACATAGTTATGAGGGTTCCCAAGCTCTTCGAGAAGTTCGACATAAAGCCCAAGATAATAGCCCCATCTCACGGAGTCATCTGGAAGAATCCTGAAAGGATAATGGACGCATACATGAAGTGGGCCAAGTTCGAAGCTGAGAAGAAGGCGGTTGTGATATACGACACGATGTGGCATTCAACGGAGAAGATTGCCTTTGCGATAGCGGACGGAATAGCGTCAACGGGAGTGAAAACGCTCGTCTTCAACATCAGAAAGGATGCATGGGCGGACATAGTGACCGAGATCTTAGATGCGAAAGCGGTATGCATAGGTGCTCCTACAATGCACAACCACGTTTTCCCGCCGATGGCAGGATTTCTGACGTATATCAAGGGATTGAGGTTCAAGAACAAAATTGGAATGGCTTTCTGCAGTTACGGATGGGGAAGTGGGGCTTACGAGGAGATATCGGAGGTCATGGAAGAGATGGGATGGGAGGTCGTGGAGGGTTTGCAGGTTCAATTCAGACCCACGGAGGAAGAACTTAAAAAGGCTTACGACTTAGGTGTTAGTGTGGGTAAGAGGGTTCTGGAGGTGGTTTGAATGAGAGAGAAAATAGAGTATGGCGAGTTCGAGAAGGAGATGGAGTTGAACAGAGAGGAGTTGAAGCAATTCTTGCAGAAGATGCTTGAAAAATTGGATCAGGGAAGGATAACCTGCCAGTTCAAGGAGAGAGAGGTTTACGTAGATTTCGAGGAGCCTGTCAAGGTTGAAGTCGAATACGAGGGTAGCAGTGAGAGGGAGGAGCTTGAAATCAAGTTCAAGTTCAAGGGTAAGGTTCTGCCAGAGGTTCCACCCTTCCAGTGATTAAATTTTTATAATTTTAAGTTTCGTCCCTTTTTCTATGAACTTTGAGAGGGAGGTTGAAAGTAGGTTTAAATGCCCCAAATGCGGTGGAAATTCTTGCAGAGTTGAAAAGATAGCGGTAACCGGTGCCGGAATAACGAGGTTGCTCGACCTTCAGACCAACGTTTTTTACGCCGTTGTGTGCGAAAACTGCGGATACACGGAACTTTACTCGAAGAACGTGATAGACGGGAAGGGAGACAGAATTATGGACATCCTCGACGTC
Source organism: Archaeoglobaceae archaeon (assembly GCA_027036775.1). Lineage (GTDB taxonomy): Archaea > Halobacteriota > Archaeoglobi > Archaeoglobales > Archaeoglobaceae > Archaeoglobus_B. The sequence continues at coordinate 21,039 of JALWDS010000047.1, forward strand.
ATATTCGGTTAAACCTTCGAGGTTAGAAATTTCAACTCCCTCAATATCTCTTCGACCTTCCTGTGAATTAAACCCTCCAAATCCTTTACGGGTATGGGTTTGTAGAAGTATTTGTATCCACCGCTCTTCAAAATCCTGTATTCCCTCCTAACCAATCCCTTCTCCGACAGACTCTGCAAAGCCCTGTAAACAGTCGTCTTATCCTTTCCTATCGTCTTTGCTATCTCGTCAACGTCAGCGAATCCTTTGTTAAGCAGTGAGTAGTAAACTTCAGCTTCTCCGCAGTTTAAACCCAATACGCAAGCCAACAAACAGCTTATCGGACTGCACCTTTGCATGTTTTTAACACTTCAGATAGCCATAAAAACCCTACCGATTCCAAGGGGGCATGCATAACGTCGTCATACCCTTCGCAATCGCAACCGCGATACTGCTGTGCGATTACTACAAAAAGACGAAGCTTTGGATTTTGGGTTACGCTCTGATAATCTTCGGATTTCTTCTATACGTTTCCGCCTTTCTGACTGACGATTTTACGCTGAAAGAGGTTTTCCTCCATTCCTCGAGAAGTTTGGATTTGATGTTCAAGCTCTCCGCATCTTGGGCGGGAAGCGGAGGGTTTTTGGTCTGGTGGCTCTTCGTTTTCACATCCCTTTCAATCTCACGAAGGATCAAAGGCTACACTCACTACAACCCAATGATAGTCGCACTCTTCCTCGTTGCCTTAATCAACGGTGCCTTCGACAGCTTGAGCTTCGTTCCAAAGGACGGGATGGGACTGAATCCATCTTTAAAAACGATATGGATGCTCTTCCACCCACCAGCAACCTTTACCGCTTACGCTTTAGGTTTTCTAATAGCAATAGACGTTTTCGCCAAAGTGGAGAGCGAGTTTGCAATAGGTTTGACTTGGCTCTTCGTGACACTTGCGAACGTCTTGGGTGGTGTTTGGTCGTATTTCACCCTCGGATGGGGAGGTTACTGGGCGTGGGATCCAGTCGAAACTTCCCTACTTCTACCTTGGTTGTCTTTAACAGCTTACTTCCACCTCAGGAGGAGCTACCTAATATCCCTAACGGGTTTCTCGATAGCGTTTGCAGGATTCGTCACGAGGGGTGGAATTTCCACCCTTCACGGATTCGCGATAAATCCGACGAGCTGTGTCATAGTTTTCTTGGGAATCCCCTTCCTGATAAGGGCGATTAAAGATTTTAAAATTGACAGCTTGAAACCCGTAAACGCTGTAGCCTACTCCCTCCTCGGAAGCTACCTCGTGTGCCTTTTGGGCGTAGTATATCAGATAGTCAATCGGGTGAGCGTGAGCGTGGACTACTACAACTTCGCAAACATGCCTTTCCTCGTAGCGTTTCTCTCCCTCTTCCCGATGTGCAAAGGGGATTGGAGGGAATACAGGAATAAACTTTTGGCGGTTTACGCTCTGTCAACTCTTTTGGCTGTTTTGACAGTCCTTCTCAACTTCAACTGGTGTGCTTACGCACCGAAAGCGGTAAACGTTGCTGTTTCCTTCGTAATACCTTTGGCGATCTTCAGCCTCGTCCATTCCCTTAAGGTTGATGGCTTGGGATTGAAACTTATTCACGTATCGATTCCACTTCTGATTATAGCGGTGAGCGTAAGCTGGCCGTACGCATACTACTCGAATTACAAATCCGTAATCGTCGGAAAAACAAGATTGGACGGTTTAAACGTTGAACTATCTTCCATCGATTTTAAAGAGAACGGAGCCGTTTACTTTGGCGGTGTTGTAATTCCGGAGGAGTTCGTTGAGATCGTTAAGGTTAAGGTCGATGGGAGATGTGTTGAAAACGTCGTCAGGTTGAATCTACCCTACCTCCTAAGCGGGAGGGAATTCATATATTCGGAGCCGAGCGTTTTGAACGTGGGTTTGGATAACTACTACTTGGTTTTGCCGAACGAGATGTTTTTCAACTACGACCTCGTCATGTTCACCTGCAGATACCTCTACGAGCGTAACGAGACCCACGTTTTGAAGTTCGTTGCCAAAAACTTAAACGTCGATTACGACAAGCTTCTGGAGAAGGTTAGGGTTTGGAAGCCCAAGGGGGAGGTGCTCATACTGCACAAGAGGATTCCTCTGATAAACCTCGTGTGGATATCGTGCGGTTTGATGGTGATAGGAGGAGTTTTAACGAGGTGGAGAAGATGATGGAGGTGTTGTTGCTTGTGTTGGATGTGGCAACCGCAGTTTATTCCGCATTGTTCGGTAGCTATCCTAAGATTTCCCTCTTCGACGCGACGAGTTACAGAATCCTATACATCCACGTCCCCCTCGCTTGGGACATGTATTTCGCCTTCACAGTAACGTTCGTCTTCAGCCTTCTGTATCTGATCAAGGAGAAGGAGAGGTTCGACACCCTCTCTTTCTGTTCTGCGGTTTTGGGAGTTATTTACGGCTTCGGGGCAATAGTGAGCGGTATGCTCTGGGCGAACGAGGTTTGGCACTCCTACTGGAGCTGGGATCCAAGGCAAACTTCAACCTTGACTGCTCTACTCGCTTACTTGGGTTACATCGCTCTAAGGACTTCCATTCCAGACGTTGAAAAGGCGAGAAACGTTTCCTCGGTCTTCGGAGTTTCCGCCTACGTTACGATTCCACTGAGTTACCTGTCCGCTGTGACTTTCAGAAGTCTGCACAGGGAACTACCACAGCAACCGATAGGGATGGAAGGATACGCTCTCTTGACTTTGAGGGTTTTAGTGTCTTTCATAGCCTTCCTTACGATACTCAGACTATACTATAGAAGGGTGGAGGGGGAGGTTTAATGTATTGGGGGGTTTACGCATCTCTAACGATTTATGTGGCGACCGTGATCATCGCGTTTTTAATAGCGAGGAGGGGGGTTAGGTTATGAACAAGTTCGTCCCGGTGGTTACTCTGGCTTTAACGTTTGGAATTCTGGGATTTCTGATGCTGAACTCAACGGGTTATTCGAGCGTGTCAGATCTCAAAGGCGTGAAGGATGTGAAAAGTGTAGTTGTGATGGGAAACGTTACGAAGGGTAGCGTTCGTTTTGAGAACGGAACCATGCACTTCAGGATCAACGACGGTGGTTACGAGGTCAAAGTAGTATTCAACGGCTACGTTAACCTCGACAACGTCAGCGGTTACGGAACGGTGGTAGTTAAGGGAGTTTACTATCCCAACAACAAAACGATCGTAGCCAAGAGCGTTGAGAGTAGCTGTCCCTCGAAGAGGCAATGATAGAGCTCTCAGACGTTTGGAAGAGGTTTGGAGACGAGTGGGTTCTTAGGGGTGTAAACTTAAGGATAGATAGGCCCGATTTGATTGCGGTTGTAGGTGAAAACGGAAGCGGGAAAACGACACTGCTTAAAATCATCTGCGGAATAGTAAAACCGAGTAGAGGAACTGTTAAGCTATTCGGAAAGGATTTGAGAAGGGATAAGAGCTACAAGAGAAAGATCGGTGTTCTGTTTCACGAGAACGTTCTCTACGAAGAGCTTACGGTTGACGAGAACTTGAATTTCTACTCGAAGGTTTACGGTATTTACAGCGATACAGCCAAAGATGTTTACGAGAGGTTGGAGCTTGAAAGGTTCGGTAACGTAAGGGTGAAGGACCTTTCTTTCGGTTGGAGGAAGAGGGCAAACTTGGTTAGGGCTTTGATAAACGATCCGAAGGTCGTCCTTTTAGACGAGCCCCTCTCGGGTTTGGACGAGAGATCGACTGAACTGGTCAGAGATCTGATGTTAGAGCTTTCTAAGGATAGGATAGTCCTCTTCACATCTCCAAGGGACCCTGGGTTCGAATGCCACACGTTGAGGATTGAGAAGGGTGTGTTGCATGATACCTCTCGTGGTCAAGGATTTTAAGGTAGAACTGAGGAGGAAGTTCGAGATACTCTCATCTTTAACTTTCGTAGCGGTTTCCTCACTTATCTCCGCATACGCATCGTTTTTAACGACTAAAGATATTCTCGTTCCCTCCTTTTTTATAATCGTAGTTTTTATAGCGGTTTTCACTTCAACTACTTCCTTCATCAGAGAGGTGGACTCAAAAACTATATACGGACTGAAGCTCATCCCCACATCACCAGTAATAGTGTTCCTTTCCAAGACCCTTTTTACTTTCTCCCTCGTGATCCTTCAGGGTCTTGTGGAGTTGTTGCTTTTATCGATATTCTCAAACGACTTCAACCTGATCGCAATTCTACCAATCTTCGTGGTGTTCTCATTTTACGTAGCGGTGGTTTCCGCATTCTCGTCAGCCTTGGTCATGTTTTCCGAAGGTAGGGGCTTTCTGATACCCATGATAGTGTTCATCTTCACACTTCCAGTCGTTTCGCCCCTCCTGAACATGGATTTAACCACACTACTAATCGAAACTGTGGCGATATCTTTATCTATTGTCTCCCTGTCCTCATACATACTCGAATGAGGCTCGACAAACTGCTCGTGTTGAAGGGATACTTTTCGACGAGGCAAAAGGCCAAGGAGGCGATAAGGAGGGGATTGGTTACCGTAAACGGTAGGGTTGTTAAAAAGCCCTCCCTCGACGTTGGTTTGGATGTAGAGATTGCGGTGCTCGAAGAAGAGAAACCGAGAGGATACTGGAAGTTGAAGGAGTTGGACGAGGAGTGGGAGATAATTAGAGAGGGAGACGTCGTTTTGGATTTGGGGAGTAGTGCCGGGGGGTTTCTGCTTTACGCGAGTGAAAGGGCTAAGAGGGTTTACGGAATTGAGTTCAGCAGGGAGTTTGAGGAGGAGCTGAGGAGAATTGAGCGTTCGAAGGAGAACGTTAAGGTTTTCATAGAAGACGCATTTAGGTTCGATCTAAGCAATTTGGAGCCTCTGGACGTGATATTGAGCGATCTAACCTTACATCCCATTTCCGCTTTAAAAGCTACACTGAGGTTTTTGCCACTTCTAAAAAAGGGTGGAAGAGTTCTGTTCGTCATGAAAACCGGAACGTTCGACGAGCGTTTGGAATTCCCCTTGAGGGTTCTCAAGGTTAAGGATTCCAAGGACAGAAGGGAGAGATACTACCTGCTTGGGAACTCGTAGAGAAGGCCAATTTCGTTAAGTATTCTTCAATCTCAACTTCACATCCCTTGCAACCTTCCTCGCCAGAGGAACCGGAACCGCTTCGCCGACCATATCGAACTGAACGTTTTTACCACCCAAAAAGACGTGATCGTCTGGAAAACCCATCAACCTCGCCTGCTCTCTAACAGTCAAAAGCCTGTCCTCGAAGGGATGAACGAACCTCGAGTGACCCATTACAGTCGGTGCTAACCTGTAGGGATGCAACCTCAACCAGTTTTCAAACCTCCCTCCAAACTTAACCAAACTCTCCCCCCACCTAAGTTTAGAAATCTTTTCAAGCTTCGATCTCGAAACCTTGATCTCCTCGTGGTTCGGTAAGGTGTTTAACTCCATCAGGTCTTTCAAAGCGTCCCACACCTTCACATACCTCTTGGCCTTCTCCTCGTTTATCGGAACGTTAGATATAAATACTCTCGTCCTCTTCGAAGGGTTTCCGTAATTTTGAGCCTTCAAGACGTTGAAAAATACCTTATAAACTCCTATCTTTCTGAACTCCCTTATCAAAGAGTTCTTCAACTCCAAAATCTGCGGAACGTTTTCCATGACGAAAATCTTCGGCTTCAACTCCTTCACGAGTCTCACGAAGTGCAAAACGAGCTGTCCTCTTCTATCTCTGTAGAGCCTATCCGCCGTTCTTTTGGCTCTCCTCAAGTTTGCAGAGGTGAAGGGTTCGCACGGCGGTGATCCTATCAAAACGTCAACGTCTCCGCATATCCTCGAAATGTCTTCACCCCTAACCTCCTTAACGTCTCTAACGATTACCTCGGCCTCTGGAAAGTTCTCCTCATACGTTTGAGCGACGGGTTTGAAGTTCTCCACGGCCACTACTAACTCGAATCCCTCCTCCCTAAATCCCCTGCTGAACCCTCCGCATCCGGCAAAGACGTCAACGACGTTCATCTGCCAAGTTTTAAATTGAATCTCTAAGTATTTAAATTCATCGTCACAGAGTTTGCGGGCTGGAAGCCTCGCCTTTCAAGGCTGGGAGGAAAGCCCGCTCTTTCCGAAATGTTTTTATTCTCCCCCATCTTCATACCTCCTTAGAGGGTCGCTCTGACCCGGCCCAATGACACCAACCGAAGCCGATGACGCCGTCGTGAGAAGGATCTGATGGTGGTTCCCCTATGGGGAACCCTCGCCCTTTAGGGCGGGGAGGAGGTCAGTCAAAACGAAAACCTCAGAAACGGGTGTATTCATCACCTTTCAGGTCGCCCTCGTATCCTCATCGGTCAAAGTTACTACCCTTAGAGCTTTTTAAAGTTATCTTCAGAGCGTAAAGCTCCTCGAAGAACAGTTTCCTCTTTCCAACTATTTCCCAGACAAAATCCCTCCTTTCTATCTCCTCAAAGACCCCCTCGTTTAAAGATGAAACTATCAAAACTATCCTCCCGTTCTCATCCAAAACTTCTCTCACCAAATCCAAAAACCTACAGATAACCTCTATACCCCCCTTTCCACCGTTTATCGATTTCTCAAGCCAATCTCCCCTCTTTTCGTTCTCGTCGAGCTCCAAGTATGGTGGGTTGAAGAGAACCAGCGTAAACTTGCACTTCAATCCTTTGACCAAATCCGTTCTAACAACGTTTATCCCCTTGGACTTTGCAATTCTGCAAGCGTAAGGGTTTACGTCCGTGGCTATCAAAAGTTTGCACCTATCCTTTATTCTTTCGGACACGAAACCGCTACCAACTCCCACCTCCAAAACGATATCATTTTCTTTAACCTCCTTCAAAGCAACTTCCAAAAGAAGTTCTGAATCCTCAGACGGAGGATAGACGGTATCTAACATAGAATCCGTCATCTCTCTCTTCAAATCCGACTATCTCCGCATTCAAACCCGATAGCCAGATCAAATCTTCGAAGTAATCGTAGAGACCGCAGGTGCACCACAGTATTTTGCCCGTGAACTTAACAACGAACTCTCTATCCCCTTTCTCAACAAGCTCCGCCTTAACCTCTGGACTGTGAAACCTGTTGAACTTCTCTATCGCCATCTCTATCATACTTATCCCCCCTTCAAGAACTCCTTAACGACAACCTCAAACTCCCTCGGTAGCACCAAACTGATGACCTTCCACCTGAGAACCTTCTTGGTTAAATATAAAAATTCGTCGTCGGTGAAGTAGGAGTGGAAGTTTTTCCACCTGTGCAAAGCTCCGTTTATGAATATCCCTCTGAGATGGGTTTTGTAGGTTTTCGGTTTCAAGTGGGGTGACATGCAGATTAGAATGAGTATAAACGGATAGAGCATCCAATAAAACCCCATAATTAACCTGTATTGATCTGTTAATCCGTATTTCAAGTAGTTGAAATATGCTAAGTAGAAGTCCACGATCAAGAATAGTGGAAACAAAATGAAGAGGAAAACCTTAAAGTATCCGCTACGCTTCAACATCTTTTTCAAAGCCCTGAGTTCCCAATCCCTATCGCTTTTGAACTCCATCACATATCCTCGCATAAACGTCAGCGGGAATCTCTTCTGGCCTCTTGTCCTTATACTTTTCAGGTATGAATGCTTCGTAACCCCTCAACTCACACCACTCCTCAAAAATCTTACCGAACTTCTTCCTCCTCCTCGAAAAGGCGAACCTGACAAAGTCCTCGAAGACGTCTTTATTTTTCACATCGATTTCTGGCTCTGGAACTATTTTAACCATTGCGGACTCGACCTTGGGTTTGGGTTTGAAAGCCTTTGGTGGTATCCTTTCGAGTATCTCCGCCCTGCAGTAGGCTTTAACTACAACGCTCAGCCTTCCATACCTCTTGTCTCCCTCCTTAGCGACGAGTCTTTCGGCAAACTCCCTCTGATAGGTAACAACTGCGAGTTTGAAATCGTGTTTGAGCAGTTTAAACGTTAAAGGTGTAGAAATGTTGTAGGGGATGTTCGAAACGAACTTGTCGAACTTCGGAAATTCGACCTTTAAAGCGTCTCCCTCTACGAGAACGAACCTTCCGCTCTCGATTTCATCCCTAAACTTCTCCCTCAGAATCTTGCAGAACCTTCTATCGACCTCTATCCCGTAAACCCTCTTGGAGTATCTGAGCAACAGTTCAGTTAAGTTTCCGAAACCGCATCCAACCTCTAAAACTACGTCTCTGTAACTCAAATCAGCGTATCTAACCATCTTATAAAGGTATCTCCTATCGACGAGGATGTGTTGCCCTTTCGACTTCAGCAGTTTCATCCATTAACTTGGCACAAGTGATATATAAAGCCGATGAGAGTTTAGGGGGATGTCGATATACGCGTTTGCAGAGATGGAGAACGGAAGAGCCAAGAGGATATACGCGAGCGCAAAGTATCCGTCCAAGCAAGAGGGAAACGTCTTCATGGACTGCGACTTCAAGGTAAACCTCAAGTTCGCTGACGAGCTACCACTCAGAATAGAGGGCTGTTACTCTCTGGTTGCATTTAGACCCTCCCACATCCTTCTTTCAAGAGACGTTTTGGCTGGAAAACCCCTCTACTTCGACAACACCACCCTAACCTTCTCCTCTTTCAAGCACTACTTCGACGAAGAGCCCTTCGAGGTTTTGGCCGGTGAAGTGATAAAGATGGACTACGAGGGTAACATAATCGAGAGAAAGAGATTTGGATTCGATGAAGTTTTCAAACCGATCAGGCTGGATTTCGACGAAGCTAAGGAGAGGATTCTAAGAATCCTCGAAGGTTACGGGAGGAGAATTAAGAACGGTTGCGTAGCCTTTTCGGGTGGTGTGGATTCGTCTTTGCTCGCTGGAATTTACGATCTACCACTCGTAACGGTAACCGCATCGAAGGAGGAGAGGGAGTGGGTTAAGGAGTGTGCGAAGAGGCTTGGTAGGGAAATAGAGATATACGAGTTCGATGAGGACAAGGTTAGAGAGGTTTTGCCGGATGTGATAAAGGCGATAGAAACCGATAACAAGCTCCAGATTTCCATAGCAATTCCCATATACATCTGCATGAGCTTTGCGAGGTCTCTCGGTTACAGCGAGATAGTTTTCGGTCAGGGTGCGGATGAACTCTTCGGGGGATACAAGAGGTATGAAACCATGAGCTACAAGGAACTCGAATACGAGCTTAAGAAGGATTTGATGGAGATAGGCGTCAAAAACCTCGTTAGGGACAACAAGATTTCATACGCAAACTACATCAAGCTACACACCCCCTACCTTCAGTGGGAGATAATAAGGCTGGCTTTGGGGTTGCCAGTTGAGCTTAAAGTTAAGAGAAACGGTGAGATCGTAAGGAAGTTCTTCTTAAGAGAAATTGCGAGGGAGGTCATTCCGAAGGAGATTGCATACAGAGATAAGAAGGCAATTCAGTATTCGACGAAAACAGCCAAAATTCTAAGGAGAGTCGTCGAAGGTTAAACCCTCAAAACTTCCCCCTCCCTTGCAATTCTGTAATCCAAATCCCTCCTCTTCTTCAAATACTCCAAAATCTCCCTCTCGACCTTTCGAGCCATCGGATAGAGGTGAACGAAAACGATCCTTTTGGCCTTGCACAAATCCAAGAGATCTGCAAAGCTCTCTGGAGTCGTGTGGTCGAGCGTTTCGTGCTTGAAGGGTAGGGACATCTCGTGAATCAAAACGTCGCAGTCGTAACCAACAACTTCTTCAATCGGATACGTGTCACCGCTGATAACAATGCAGTTTTCTCCATCTCTTATTGCGTAAGCTTGGCTCTCTATCGAATGCTTCGTCGGTATGGCTTCAACGTCGAACTCTCCAACTCTAAATCTCCTCAACTCCTTGACCTTGAACTTCACCTTTCCCCTCAGGTAGGAGTAGGTTTCCAAAACGGAGGAAAGGAAGGCTTTTGTTCCTCTAACACCGTAAACCTCGAGCTCACCGTAACCCAAGAGCCACCTCGCCTTGAGGAGTGGAATCAGGTCGGAGTTGTGATCCGAATGGTTGTGAGTTATGAAAACCGCATCCAAGTCCTTATCGACTTTGGAAATGCATCCGGCACCTAAATCTACCGCAACTTTCGTCTCTACACCTTCCAACACTATGCAACTCTGGGTTCCCTCCACAGCCGTTCCGACGCCCACGAACTTCACGAGCATGGTAAAAGGTTTAACCGAGAACTTAAGTTTGTTCATGAGAGTTGCGATACTCAGGCCGAAGGATGTTTCTAAAGAAACGGTTGAGATGTTTAGAAGGGAGGGCTTTGATGTCGTTGCCGTTCCCTTCGTAAGGATAGTTCCGAGGGAGTTCGATTTCGATCCAAAACGCTACGACTTCGTTATAGTCACGAGCAGAACTTCCGCAAGGCTACTCTTGGAGAGGGGTTTCCGTCACGAGAACGTTATAGCTATAGGCCCGAAAACAGCTGAAGAGCTCGAAAGGGCTGGAATAAAGGCAAGGATACCAAGGAGGTTCGATTCCAGAAGTCTATACGAGGAGTTTAAAGAACTCTTAAGAGACAAGAAGGTGGCGATTCTTAGAAGCAACAGAGGGGATCCGATCCTTTTGAATTTGCCAAACGTTGAGGAAGTAGTTCTTTACGACATAGAGTTCGAATGGGGGGAAGAGCAGGAAAGGTTCTTGAGGGATTTGAACTTCGACGCGATAGTTTTTTCGAGCAGGATGATAGTTCGCAGTTTCTTCGAACTTGCAAGGGTTAAGGGTATCGATTTGAGAAAGCTGAAGGAGAAGATCGTCGTTGCCATAGGCCCTCCGACGAGGGGAGAGCTCTCAAAATACGGGATAAACGCTTTGATGCCCGACGAATGGACGTTTGAAGGTGTTTTAAGACTCTTGAAAACTATAAAAACAGAGTTGAGTTTCGATCTACATGAGAATAGCGGTTATCGGTGGAGGTAACTTAGGTTCCGCCCTTGCAAAGGCTCTCGTTAAGAAGTTCGACGTAACGGTAACGAGGAGGAATCCAAAGGAGATCGAGTTTTTGAAGGATTTGGGATGTGAAGTGACCAAAGACAACGTTGAAGCCGTCAAAAGGGCAAACGTGGTTCTCATAACCGTAAAGAAATCCCAGATAAATGAGATACTTGAGGAGATACCCAAGGACAGGATCACGGTCAGTTTCGTGGCCGGTGTTAAGTTCGACCAGCTTGAAAGGACATTAGAAAAACCCGTTAAGGCTATGACCATGATTTCGGCTGAGTTCGGTAAAGGCTTCTCTATATACCACTCGAAGCTTGGGGATGAAGACAACGACGTCGTCGAGAGGATTCTGTCTTGCTTTGGAGATGTCATGAGGGGTGACGAGAGAGATGTCGACAACTTAACAGCCTTTGCAAGTTCCTTGGCATTCATACCCAAGATATACGAGGCCCTCGTTTACTCCGGACTTAGGCTCGGTTACGGTCACGAGGTCGCGAAGAAGATTGCTCTTCATGTCCTTGAAGGTGGTGTAGAGATGCTGAAATCCTACGAACCGAACGAGATAGTCGAGAAAGTCGTTACACCCGGTGGAACTACCATAGAGGGACTCTACAAGCTCATGGAGAACAGGGTTGATTTCGGAATAATGGACGCAATTTCTGCATGTGCTAAAAAGCTTGAGAGGATTTAATCCATCTCCTTAACCTTTAGGTTTAGGTGGACCATCGACGCGTATCCCAATAGGACTGTTGTCAGGTTTTTCAGCGTGTGATCTATCAGGGCTATCGTAAAGGCGTTGGAGGAGTTCAAACCGAACTTTGTGAGTATTGCGGTAACGACCACTTCGTATGCCCCAATTCCCCCCGGAGTTAAAGGTATAGCCTTAACGACGTTGGCTATAGCTACTGCGAGCATTACAGCAAAGAGATTCACATTGAAGGATAGACCGATGGAGTAGCACGTGAGAACGTCCAAAGTCCAGTTGAATATCGAAAGAATGAAGAGAACTAAGAATCCTCTGTGCATTGCAATCTTAACGTCCTTTGACATCCTACCTATCACGTTTTCCATCCTCGAAAGAAGAAAGATCGCCAATATTACAGCCAGTGCTACGGATACGGCGTATGTAACTTCTTTGAGGTATCTGAAGCTTCCGAAGAAGGCTATGGGTATTAAGGAGAGGGTTATCACAGCGAAGAGATCGAATATCCTTTCAACAGCCAAGGCGCTTATGCAGTTTGAAATAGGCACGTCTTTCATTTTAAAGACGTAAGCCCTAACAAGATCTCCAGCCCTTGCGGGAGTTACGACGTTGACCATCTGACTTATCGCAACACCTTCCGTCGAGAAAGGTGTGGGGACCCGAAATCCCATAACTTTGAGTATGTATGAAAACCTGTAACCCCTTATTAAGAATGTCGAGACGTATATCGAAAGGGCCAAGGTCAGAAATACGGGATTGAGCATTAAAAGGTTCTCAAGGCTGAAACCCGAATAGAGAGCTAAAACTACGAGAATGACTATCGAAAGTATTACGGAGAATGCGAAGAACTTCTTGGACCTCTTGCTCTCCATCCACATCCTCATTATCTGCGAAAACATGTAGATTACGTCCCTCTTGAACCTGACCTTCGTATCTCTCCCCTGCCTCCACCTGACGGGTATCTCCTTAACCTTCAACCCCTCCCTCTGGGCTAAAACCAAGAGTTCCGTATCCCAAAACCAGTGGTTGTCCTTTATCTTATCCAAAAGGGGCAATATTGAAGATTTTTTGAAGGCTTTAAAACCGCACTGGTGATCCCTCAACTTAGAACCTAAAAGAAGTCTGACGAGGAGGTTGTAAACCCTCGAAGCTATGTCTCTTTTAAAGGGTCTTTCGGTGTCACTCCCCTTCATCAGCCTCGAACCAGTTGCGATGTCGTATCCGTTCTTTATGGCATCTACGAGCTCTTTGAAGTGAGACATGTCCGTTGACAGATCGACGTCGAGGTAGGCGACTACATCCCCCTTAGAAACCTTTATTGCTTTCGTTAGAGCCTTTCCCCTCCCCAACCTTTCGTCGCTGTGGATGTGGATTATCCTGTCATCGCTCTCTGCCAACCTCCTCGCTATCAAGTCCGTTCCATCTGTAGAACCGTCCTCAGCTATTATTATCTCGTAATCGTAGCCCATCCTTTCCAAACAATCCTTTACTACCTCTACGGCCTTCTCCAACCTCTCCGCTTCGTTGTAAGCTGGAAGTATGACGCTTACCTTCATTTTTTCAAGCTCGGAAGTGTCGTTTTAAATCTCTTCCTCCTCGAACTCCTCAACCTCCTCTACCTCTGGAAGTTCCACGTCCACCTCGTGACCCATCATCCTGAGATACTCCTTTATCATCCTCGGAAACTTTGAGGCCTCGATGAATCTCAGACCCAACCTCTCGCTCCACTTCCTTATTCCGACGTCGCTACTAACTACTCCGGCGGAAAGCTCCTTGGCTAAAAGGAGAACGTCCAAATCTGGTGGGCTGTCGAGTATCCCCTGCCTCATCGCGGTCTTATACTTCTCCCTGAACTTTCCTATGAGCGATCCGACCTCCCTCTCTATGTCTTCCTTGCTCTTCTCCTCCATCAGGGCTTTGAGAGTTATGGCTGAACTCTCCCATATGAACTCCTCAGCGATCTTCCTCCCCTTGTTTATCCTCCCCCTCACTGTGGATATGTATTCGTAGAATATTATAGAAGGAATTGTAACTTCATATCTGTTGGGAGTCTTTTTCACGAGCCACGTGTCCAACTTGACGAAAATCTCTGGATCGCACTTGTGCCTCTTTAGGAAACTCACGACTTCCGTGTAAACGGTCGGATACGGAATGTAACAGCTCATGTCCAGCTTCAGCCTTGCCAGAGCTATGAGGTCGAGTATCTTGTGTGCACACTCGCAGAGGCTTTCGCACCCCTCTTTCATCCTCATCCCAGCATCTGTTATTGCCGTAGTATCCAACACGAACCTTTGCCTCACACAAAGGGTTATTTGTCGGTATTTGTAACTTTTTTCATGGTGATAACTCTGCTTACGGACTTCGGAGACTTCTATCCGGGTGTGATGAAGGGGGTGATTTTGAAGGTCAATCCTAAAGCCAAGATCGTGGACGTATCTCACAACATCGAACCTCAAAACGTTTTGCAGGGAGCATTCCTACTCTACAACGCATACAGATTCTTCCCCAACGCAATTCACATCGCAGTCGTTGATCCGGGTGTGGGAGGTGGTAGGAAAGCTCTGATATTCGAATGCAGAAATCACATCTTTGTCGCTCCAGACAACGGCATAGCCTACCCTTCAGCCGTGGAGGACGGTATAGAGAGGGTTTGGCTTATAGACGAGAGTAAAACTTCGGAAGTAACTGGAGTTCTCTCAAAAACTTTTCACGGAAGAGACGTTTTCGCACCAGCTGGAGCCTACGCTTCTATCGGAATGATAAAGGAGATAGCAGAGCCTTACCACGGAGATTTCGTCAAGCTCGACATCTTCGACTACAGAGTTGTTGAAAACAGGTTGGTTTGCAGAGTGGTTTTCGTCGATAGGTTTGGAAACGTCGTCACGAACGTTAGGTCGGAGGACGTTAGAGGGAGATACGTCGTCTTCGAAGGCGTAAAGATTCCAATAGTTGAGTGCTACGAAGACGTTGAAGTGGGAGAGCCTTTGGCTTTGATAGGTAGCTTCGACACACTCGAACTGAGCGTGAGGGAAGGCAGTTTTGCGGAGCAATTTGGAGTTAGGTCGAAGATGGAGTTGGAGCTTGAGATAATTTAAAAAACTTCGCATCGAAGTGTGGTTATGGAGGAGATCAGCGAGAGAACCCTCGCAAAGATGGTTGAAACCATAAACGCCCATTTACCGAAGAGGCAGAGAAAACTCAAAGAGCTTTTAAACGAGAGATATCCGACATACGAGGCGAGAGACGGAAACAGATACCTCATAGAGAGGAGGGAGCTGGAGTTCATAGCAAAGCATTTGAACGAGGAAGAAATCGAAGATTTCAAAGTTCCCATAGTGTTCGAGATGTATTCTTTGGGAGGTTCGGTTTTGATTTACGTCAAGGACAGGCTTCATGCGGAGTTCATAAGGAGGGCCTTCGGATACGACCGATTCCACGAGGGTAAGATGGTTCTTCACATGCATGAAATGGCAAATGTGAGAAAGGTTTTAAGGACCGCAACTCAAGTGGCCTACGGGGTGATGGTGTGATAGAGCTTAAAAACCTGCACTGTGCGAGGTGCGGTAGCGAGTTCGATATAGTGGTTAAGAGGACTACGGGATATTCGGGAGTTCTGCACATTCCAAACCTCTACTGCCCCTTCTGCGGAAGTAGGAGGCTGATGAAGAAACAGGGGCTGTTTTTCGATTGACATACCAAAAGTTTATATTTTAGTTTACCTTAATATATTACATGGCGAGGTATTACGAGTTAAGGGAACTTGAGACTAAGGCTCCTAAGCTCTTCGGAATTCCCACCGGAACTAAGTTGGACGAGATGTTTTACAAGGTGGAGCTTGAAGGTGATAGATACGTCAAAAAACCCTTGGGAGGTATTCCATACCTTTCGGTCTTAAACGTCACGGGAATTCCAGATACTGGTAAGAGCGTTTTGGCCGAACAGTTTGCTGTAACTCAAGCGAATTTGGGATACAGGGTTCTATACGTTACGGTTGAAAGTCCTGCCAACTTCCTATACACCGCCTTAAAGAACAAGGCTCAGGCTTTAAACGCCGATTTCAGCAAAGTTGAGGAAAACGTTGTGGTCATAGACGCATCTGAGAGCGAAGAGCTTAGGGAGAATCCGAAAGCTTTGATAGACACGATGGCCCACGCGATAAGGGAGAGGAAGGTCACTAACACTATAATAGACAGCATAACGGGTCTATACGAACACAAGGAGGTTATGGCGAGACAGATAGTCAGGCAGTTCTTCAACTTCTTGAAGAAGTTCAAGCAAACCGCAATACTCGTTTCACAAAAGAGATCAGCTCAAGCGAGTGAAAGTGCCGAAGCTGCTGGTGGTTTGGCGGTTGCACACATAGTCGATGGAACGATAGTTTTAGACAAGAAGCTGATAGAGACGAGGTGGGACGTGAATCTATACGGCCTACCTATAGGTAGCGTTTTGAGAACTATTAGGATAGACGGATGCAGGCTCTGCGGTCACGATTCGAGAACTTGGGTTTTTGAGATAACGGAGTTGGGAACGATAAACATAATCTGTCCCCTAAGCGAATTTATAAAGAGGAGGGGAAGGGTTGAGGAGTGAGGTGATGTGGTATGGGGTTTGAGGTCATAACGAAACCGAAGGGTGGGGATATAGACAAGATGGCCGAAAAGGTCTTTTGGGAGGCCATTAAGATGTTGGGAGGTTTGAAGAAGCTTGTGGAATACAGAAATCTGACTTGGTTACCGAGCTTGGCCGAAGCGAGTTACGTGGTTGTTTTGAAGAACGAGGCAATGAAAACTTACAGCGAGATAGCTAACATACTCGGCATAACGGAACAAACGGTCAAGAACATAGCGACTGCGGATGAGGAGGAGGTCAAGAAATACATCGAGGGAGAGCTTGAGGAGAGGCCCAAGGAGCACATAGCCGGTGGAATAGCAAAGCTTGCTTACAAGAAGCTCAAAGAGGAGGGAAGACTTGATACAGAGGAGATAGAGTTGAAGAGGGAAGAAATGGAGGTCTTGGACGTCGATTGGGCTGTTCACGTCTTGGCCAAGATAAGGGGGCTGGACTTCCCAGTTGAGAAGGAGCAGTTGATGGAGAGGTTGAAGGGAATGGTTATTAAGGGCAAGAAGATTGAAGAAATACTGGACAAACTTGAGTATCCCATAAGGTCACCTGCACAGCTGTTACATCAAATCAAAACCCACCTCCAGAGCTGATCAAACTCTCTGGAATTATTCCCAGAACCAAAACGGGTATATCTATATCCGCGACACCCCTATTTTTTAAATCCCAAACGAGCTGTTCGAAATACGATACACCGGTGGACATTAAAGTTTGCATCTCTTTGACGGGAACGATTTCAACACCGACATCTATGTATCCCAAGTTGTGGAATATCGTCATCTTCGCGGATATGTTGTAAACCATAAATGCATACTTACCGAACTGAACTTCAACCCCCACCCTATTTTTGACGAAGTCCATCTCTCTATACGCATCTTTTCCAACCCTTAATTTCGGTCTGTAATCGTTTACGTAACAATCTTCTGGATACTTGACGGACACTCTCACGGGTTTCCAACCTCTTTTTGTGAATTCTATTTTGAACAACTTGTTTAAGCATTTAGGATTGTATAGTATGCTTCCGTTCTTTGTTTTCTCCTTACTGACCTTGTTCTTGCAGACTTCCGCATTTACAGATTCTATTACATCGACTATCTCCTTGTATTCGTTGGTGTATTTGTTTTTCAAAATTTTCTCTCCGTTCTTTACCGAATAAATTCCGACTATCTTCATGCTAATCCATCCAGTTTAGTAGAGTTTTCCATTCCTCTGGAGGTTTTGCAACCTTTTCCCTACCGCTTGGCTGGTATATTGGCCTTCCGAGTGGTCTTCTCTTCAACTTACCCTCCAAAGCATCGAGAACTCTTTGGAACGCTATGTCGCAATAATTTTTGACTATATCAACTCCGGCACTCCTTCTGTTGTTTAAAAGGGATGCCAATACTGAAGAACCGACGCCCATAAAGGGATCGATAACCCAATCCCCCTCGTTAGTTAGGGCTAAAACCAGTCTCTCTACGAGTTCTATTGGAAATTGGGCAGGATGCGGTGTCTTTTCTGGATGATTTGCTTTGACGTTTGGAATTTCCCAAATCTCCTTCTCCCAATCTTCTAAAACTACTTTCCAGACGTCCGAGGGATTTTTACCCAGAGGATGGCAACTCGGCTTGCCTTTGTTTGGACCCTTGTAGGCCCTCTTACCAGGATACTTTTGAGGAACCCTAACAGCGTCTAAATTAAATACGTATTTGTCTGACTTCGTAAACCAAAGTATCACTTCATACCTCCCAGAAAATCTCGTTTTGGCATGCAATCCATGTTCAAAATGCCAAATTATTCTATTTCTGAGTTTCAATCCGAGTTTCTTAAATATTGGATAGAAGTATATATCCAACGGAAAAACTTCACGATTCTCAACGTAGTTTCCAACTTCCCAGCATATGCTACCGTCGTTCCTCAGTATCCTAACGCACTCCTTTACGACCTCTTCCTGCCACTGCAGATACTCTCTAAACTCTTTTTTGTTCTCGTATGGTTTTCCTATATTGTAGGGTGGCGATGTGACGATTAAGGTCGCAAAGTTGTTGGGAACCTCTCTCAAAAAATCGAGAACGTCACCGTGAACCAAACACACGTCGTAGTTCGGATTAAACCTTCTACCGTAATAAACCCTTTTACCTTTGATCTCGATCTCTTGAGGCAACTCGAAATCTCTGACGTTCGTGTAGTTTATGGCCATGTTTTAAATAACCCGATGCGGAGATATAAAATTATCTTCATCGAATTTCAAAAAACCTTAATATTACCTTGAGTTGTTTCCAACATGATTCTCTACAAACAGTTCGGGTTGAGTGCGAGGGATGCAGCTGAAATTACTGCAGACGTTGTTGAAATCATACAGAAGAGGTTGGATGACGAGAAGGCAGTTGAGTTTTTGAAGAGAAAGTATAGCGGAGACAAGCTGTTGTTTGCGGTTCTAATGGTAGGTAGGGTTACTGGAATGACTTTGGCTATACAAGACTTCGAAAAGGCCAAGATGATACTCGCAGACTTCTCAAGGTTGATAAAGATTTTAAACGAAAGGGGAAAGGAGGAGCTCGTTAAAACTCTCGAAAGGGAGATACTCGAAGAGGCCTACGCTGAGGAGGAGCTTAGGAAAGGATACGCATGATGTTTGCGGAGTTAACCGTGGGAAATAAAAAGGTCAGGATTCCGTTCGTTTGTAGGATGTGCGGTGAATGTTGTAGAAAACTCGGCAAAGTCGTTTTCGATCCGAGGACTGGAAGGATTTACATCGAAGATTTGGAAGTGGAATGGATCGAAGGATTGGAGAGATACAAGTATTTTCCTCACCCGATAAAGATCCCCTGCCCATTTCTTAAGGGAAACAGATGCGAAATACACGACATAAGACCGAGAAGCTGTAGGGAGTTCCCGCTTTTAACGGGTGACTTGGGCGTGGATTGCCCAGCTCTAAAGTCTTTTGAGAGAATTTTGAAGGCTTTTAAACCGGATAAGGTGGATATCAAGATCGTTGAAGGTGAAGTGGAGCGGATAAAGATTCCGAGAAGCTTCTTAAGGATTTTTCAGAGTGCGAATCCGACGAAGGAGGAAGAGAAGACGTTTCTCAAACTGAACACCTTAGAGAAAAATTTAAATTCTTGAGAGGGATACGATAATCAAGGGCCCGTAGCTTAGCCAGGTCAGAGCGCCCGGCTCATAACCGGGCGGTCGAGGGTTCAAATCCCTCCGGGCCCACCATTTCTACAATCCATCACCGTGTGAGTAAAGCTTATATATTGCTATAATTATCATCATTGGAGGTGGTGGTTTTTGACGAAGATAGTCCACGCCCAAACCGTGTTGCCAGAGGACGTTTTGGAGCAGTTGAAGAAGAAGACGGGTGAAAGCACGACCAAAGACGCTTTAGCTAAGGCAGTGGAGCATTACCTGAAGTGTCCTTACGTGCACGAAGACACCTTCGAGAAGAAGTTGGAGGAGATCATCAAGAAGAAAAAGAGGGCTTAACACCTTCTAACGACTATTTTTTTTGCTATGTCCTTAGAGAGATCGAAAACATCGTTCCCCCTTTTAACCCTTACGATATCGTCGTTTTCAACGACCTCTATGCACTCGTTAACCTTAATTGGAATTGAAGGCGGTGCCATCAAAACGATGTATCTCCCCTCCTTTGCATTCGACAGAACTACCTCCTCAACCCTACAGTTCTCACACAGGTTGCAGAAGCCGGAGATTATCGGGCAAATCTTCTTTATCACGTCCTCATCGGCGTGATGCTCTATCTCGCAACTCAAAAGCTTTGCCTTCTCCTCGTCAACACCTATAAACCTGAAAAAGCTCTCGAAGACTTTGTAGCACTTTTTTATTTTCTCCGCAATCCTCCTTCCCTCTTCGGTTAAAACTACGCCCTTGTAGGGGATGTAGTCAACGTATCCCATCTCCTTAAGCTTGGAGAACATCTCCGTGACGCTTGAGGGTTTAACGTTTAACCTCTTGGCTATATCGCTCGTCCTCGCTACTCTCTTCTCCTTCTCCTGAACGTCGAGGATTGCTTCGAGATACTCCTCTATCCTTTCCACTTAGGGATTTGGCTGTCAAAATTTTAAACTTTTTCTTGACGTCAAGACATGGACAAGCTGGAAAGACTCAAGGCATTCGTTAGGGATAAAGGGAAGGAAGGTGTAATAGTTTCCTTTTCGGGAGGTGTGGACAGCACTACGCTCGCCCTCGTTTGCAGGGAAGTTGTGGATGTTGTTGCGGTAACTGTGGATTCCGAGGTCCTTCCGAGGAGAGACCTGAAAGACGCGATAGAGATTGCAAAGAGGTTCAAGCTGGAACATCACGTCTTAAATATCAGCCTACTCTCAGACGAGAACTTCGTTAAGAACAACGAGGATAGGTGCTACTTTTGCAAAAAGAGGATGATCAAAGCTTTAAAGGAATTTGGAAGGAAAATCGGCGTGGAAACTATTTTCGAAGGGACGAACGCAAGCGATCTGAAGGGGCACAGACCGGGTTACAGGGCGGTGATTGAGGAGAACGTTTACAGTCCTTGGGTTGAATTTGGATTCACGAAAGAGGAGATAGTTGCAATAGCTAAGAGGTTGGGTGTTCCTATCAAGCCATCTACAACCTGCCTCGCAACGAGGATACCCTTTGGAGAGAGTATAACTCTGAAAAGACTTAGGAGAATCGAGAAATCCGAAGAAGTTTTGAGGGATGTTTTAGGGGTCGAAGTCGTTAGGGTTAGGGATCACGGAGATACAGCGAGGATAGAGGTTGAAAAGAATGATATGACCAAGTTTTTCGATTTGGATGTTATGGAGAGGGTTGCAAAGATTTTGAAGTCTTTGGGCTACAGATACGTGACTTTGGACCTCGAAGGTTACAGAGCAACTTAACCGCAATCAAAATATATGTGAGGAGAACAGTGTAAGGGTAATGCAAAAGCGTGAATGTATTACGATAACCATTTCCGCAATACTATTCGTCTTCGGACTTGTTTTTAAAGGATCGACGGGTTACGCCCTACTCCTTTTGGCATACCTTTTGGTCGGTTGGAATGTAATTTTTAGTGCTTTAAAGAACCTGAAGGAGGGGAAGATCTTCGATGAGAACACCCTAATGACGGTTGCAACCTTGGGAGCTATTGCCATACACGAAATTCCTGAAGCGGTGGCGGTAATGCTTTTTTACAGGATTGGCGAGTTCCTTCAGACTTTGGCTGTTAAAAGGTCGAGGAGGTCTGTAAGGTCTTTGCTCGAATTGAAACCAACTTTTGCAAACCTCAAGGTTAACGGGGAGGTTAAAAGGGTAAAGCCTGAGGATGTGAAGGTTGGAGATTCGATTGTCGTTAAACCGGGGGAGAGGATACCTTTGGACGGTGTAGTCGTCGATGGTTCGTCAATCGTTGACACTTCCGCCCTAACTGGGGAGTCCAAACCAAAGAGGGTGGAGGTTGGAGACGAGGTCCTGTCTGGAATGATCAACCTGAGTGGAACCCTCACGATAAAGGTGACGAAACCGTTTTCGGAATCCACCGTGTCCAGAATACTGGAACTCGTTGAGAGGGCGAGAAGTAGGAAGGCGAAGGTTGAGAGGTTCATAACGAGATTCGCTCGTTACTACACACCTGCGGTAATTTTTTTGGCCGTATGTGTAGCGTTTTTACCGCCTCTGATTTTGAAGGAGCCTTTTTCACGTTGGATCTACAGGGCTTTGGTTTTGCTCGTTATATCGTGTCCTTGCGCTCTCGTCCTTTCAATTCCCTTAAGCTACTTTGCAAGCGTTGGGAGGTTTGCGAAGGACGGAATTCTCGTCAAGGGTTCGAACTTCATAGACCTTACGAGTAGGGCGAGGGTTGTGGCTTTCGACAAGACTGGAACTCTCACGAAGGGAACCTTTAAAGTTGTAGATGTCGTTACAAGGAACGGTTTCAGTAGGGAGGAGGTTTTGAAGCTCACAGCCTTGGCGGAGTTGAACTCCAATCACCCCATAGCTAAGGCTGTAGTTGAAGCCTACGACGTAAGAGGGCTGGAAAACCTGATTGAGAGTCACGAAGAGATTGCCGGAATGGGTGTGAGGGCGAGGATCGACGGAAAAACTGTGATAGCCGGAAACGACGCCATGATGCACTTCGAGGGAATAGAGCACGATACCTGCGATGTCGAAGGGACGGTTGTTCACGTAGCGGTAAACGGCATTTACGCGGGATACTTGAAAGTTTCGGATGAGATAAAGGAAGAAGCCCCTTACGCAATTTCTGAGCTTAGAAAACTCGGATGCAGGACAGTTATGCTTACAGGTGACGGCGAGGACGTTGCGAGGGAAGTTGCGAGGAGGTTGGGTATAGAGGAATTTTACGCTGAGCTTTTGCCGATGGACAAGGTTAGGATAGTTCGATCTTTAAAGGAGAACGGTGTAACTCTGTTCGTCGGAGACGGAATAAACGATGCACCCGTCATAGCTGAGGCGGACGTTGGAGTTGCCATGGGGGCACTCGGAAGTGACGTTGCAATAGAGACTGCGGATGTCGTAATAATGGACGACAAGGTATCGAAGATTCCCAAGGCGATCAGACTTTCGAGAAGAACCCGAAACGTCGTGTGGCAGAACGTGGCTTTCATACTGAGTGTAAAAGGTCTCTTCTTGGCTTTGGGTATCTTGGGCATAGCTACGATGTGGGAGGCGGTCTTTGCGGATGTGGGCGTCTCTTTGATCTCGACCCTCAACTCAATCAGACTCTTAAAGTGACCGAAATTTTTATATATCATTTTTGACAGACAAATAAATTGGCTTTCGCAAAACTTAAATAAGATCGACTATGAGGCTGAGGAAGATAGGTAAGGTCAGTCACGTGTCGAAGTCGGGATTCGTAGTCGTGAAAGCTCAAGATTTGCCGAAAATTGGTTCTGAAGTCTGTAACAGAAAACTCGAGAAGATAGGTTACGTTTACGACATAATCGGTCCCGTAAAGTCACCGTTCATTCTGATCCGTCCGAAGGATAGGAGGTTGCTGAAGAGAATAGATGGTGAGTTGTTTGTGATTGAGGGGGGTGAGGATTATGGTGGAAAAGGAGAAGGTAAAGGAGGTAGAAAAGGAAAAGGAGAAAGAAAAGGAGGTAGTAAAAGAGGTAGAAAGGGAAGAGGTAATTGAAGTCTGTCCCGAGTGCGGAAGTCCGAGAATAGTTAGAGATTACAAGAGGGGTGAGTTGGTCTGTCAGGATTGCGGTTACGTCATCGAAGAGAGGTATATCGACTCCGGACCAGAATGGAGAGCTTTTGATAGCGAGCAGAGGGAAAAGAGGAGTAGAGTTGGTGCCCCCATAACCTTCAGCGTTGATGCGGACGAACCCATCGTGGTGAGATTGAACGGGGAGGTGAAGGTTGTTAAAATCGGGGAACTCGTAGATTCACTGATAGAGAAGAAGTCCAAGGAGGGTAAGGTTAGAAGGGAGGGAATACTCGAAATTGCGGACGTATCAGATGAAAACTTGGAGGTTGTCGCTTTCGACGAGAATTACAAGTTCTCCTTTAGGAAAGTTTCCGAGGTTTCAAGGCATCCAGTGGACGAGATGTTTGAAGTTGTCGTTGAGGGGAACAAGAGAGTGAGGGTTACGGGTAGTCACAGCGTTTTCACGGTCATAGATAACGAAGTAGTTCCAATAAGGGTTGATCAGTTAAGGAAAGGAGATTTCGTAGTTCTCGCAAGGAGGTTGCCAAGCTTAAATAACGGCGTTGATAGAATAGACCTTTCGAAGATTGTCAAAAATGCCTACATTCAATTCGAATACGATTTCGAAAATAAAGATTGGAAGAGGAGAGGTAGTGCTCCAGTAAGTTACGTCCTCGAAAACGGAATAAAGATACCTGAAAACGCAACGATAAGGGTCGGTAGCGGATACAGAGTTCCAGTTTTCTTTAATGTAGATGAGAGGTTTGCGAGAATACTTGGATACTACCTTGCGGAGGGACACATGAACGACAATAAGATAGTTTTCTCCTTTGGAAAGCACGAAACCGACTACATCAGCGAAGTTACGAACTACTTTGAGGAACTTGGATTGAATCCTAAGGTTTACGATAAGGGTAGTGCGGTTCAAATCGAGGTAAACAGCAAGCCGTTGGTTGAACTGTTTAAAGCACTTGGAATCGGAGGTAGGGCGAGAGAGAAGAGAGTCCCTACAATAGTTTACGAAATGCCAGACGAACTCAAGTTGGAGTTCCTCAAAGGATACTTCAACGGAGACGGAAACCTCTACGTGAATGAAGGTTACAGCACTTACCAACTCACCGCAGTTTCGTGCAACAAAGAACTCATCAACGACTTGATCTTTTTGCTTTTACAGCTCGGCATAAACTCGAACTACAACACCGAAAGGATCAAAGGTCACGAAATCGCGGGTCAGTTCGTTGGTGACAGCGTAGCCCACATGCTTAAGATAACGAATCCAGACTCGATTGCAAAGCTGAAGTATATGGCGAAGGTTATCAGGCAAAAGAAGAAGCCACCGATTGAAGAACTGATACCAGCGCCTCAAAGATATGCGAAGGAATGGAAATGCAGAAGGAGATTGAGAATTAGCAGAAGCCTTGCATTGAGAATAGCCGAAAAGCACAAGGACGAGAAACTGAGAAAGATCGCAGAGTCGGACTTTGTCTTCTTGAGGGTTAAAGAGATCAAAAGGGTGAAACCTACGAACGGTTACGCCTACGATCTGTCCGTTCCTAATGCTGAAAACTTCGTCGCTGGAATGGGATTCGTTTTGCACAACACCATCCACGACAAAGGTTTAACCACGATAATCGACTGGAACAACAAAGACTACTACGGTAAGGCTATATCCGTCAGGACGAGGGCTCAGTTGTTCAGGCTTAGGAAGTGGCAGAGGAGAATTAGGATTAGCAATGCAACCGAAAGGAATCTCGCGTTCGCTTTGAGCGAATTGGACAGGATGGCTTCCGCTTTGGGATTGCCCAAGAGCGTTAGGGAAACCGCTGCGGTAATTTACAGAAAGGCCATAGAGAAGAACTTGATCAGGGGTAGGAGCATCGAAGGTGTTGTCGCTGCAGCCCTATACGCAGCGTGCAGACAGGCAGGTGTTCCGAGAACTTTGGACGAGATAGCCCAGTATTCGAGGGTGGACAGGAAGGAGATAGGCAGGACCTACAGGTTCATCGCGAGAGAACTCGGATTGAAGTTGATGCCCACGTCACCAGCGGACTATGTTCCGAGGTTCTGTGCAGCTTTGGGTTTGAGCGGAGAGGTTCAGAGAAAGGCTATAGAGATAATAAAGAAGGCCGAAGAGAGAGAACTGACGAGCGGTAGAGGTCCTACTGGAGTTGCTGCAGCGGCGATATACATAGCTTCGATTCTGTGCGGTGAAAGGAGAACTCAGAGGGAGGTTGCGGAAGTTGCTGGAGTTACCGAAGTGACCATAAGAAACAGATACAAGGAGTTGGCCGAAAAGCTTGGAATAGACATAATCCTCTAATTTCTCTTAATTTTATTAAATTTAAATAATTTTTATTAATCATGTATAAATTCTTCAGCAAATGTTTTAAGCATAGCATACACTTTCATCAATATGACACAACAAGAAGTTTCGATTTCTCTGTTCACGACTAAAACTTCGCTCAAAACCTTTGCAAAGGCTTTAGATGACCTTTCAAATGAGATCGGCGTGAGAATAAACTTAGAGATACACTACCACGGAGATTGGAACGCCCGCGATGTCGATGCGAAGAGGTTACGTAGATCAATTTTGAATTCGGACATAATTCTACTCGACATTAGAAGTGGAGTCCCAGAGTTCGTTGCGGACATCGTTGAAAAGTCAAAGGCCAAGGTGGTAGTTCCTCTCGTTCCCGCGACTCCTGGAGTTGTATCGCTATTGAGACTGGGAAATTTCAGTGGAAAAGTAATCGCTAAAAGAATGGAGGGTAATGAACAAAAGGATCTCAGAAAAACGTTCAAGATCGTAGGTGCCATCGAGAAGGTGGGGTCAATCCTGCCGATAGGATCGTTGAGACATTATAAGAACTGGATATTGCTAACGAAATACTGGGCTTATTGGGGTGAGGAAAACTTAAAGAATATGTTGAAGCTGATTTTATCGGAGTATTTTGGATTTCGCATTAAATACGATAAGCCAGTTGAGTGGGGTAGTCTAACCTTCTGGGACAGCGAGGTCGGGTTTTACGAGGATCCGAAAATGAGAAGGCCAGCTGTGGCGATATTTATGTATTCTGGAATGCACTTCGAGCAAAATGTTCCCGTAGCCTTAGAACTCAAAAGGTATCTGGAAGAGAACGGGATAAACGTAATCTGTGTCGTTGGTGGTGTTACGGAAAGTTTGCTCGAGCAAGTGAAGATGTTTGAAAAGATCGATGTTGATGCGGTTGTTAACCTTCAGTGGTTTCTGATAAACGGCGGGCCTTACGGAGGTCCGTTAGAGCCGACGAGGGAAATCTTCCTGAAAAAGGGATTCCTGCTATTCAACGGGCTGATCATGTATATGAACAGGGTTTCGAGGTGGCTTAAGGATGACAGGGGATTGCTTCCAATCGAAACAGTTGCAGGAGTAATGCTTCCTGAAATGGATGGTGCCATAGAACCTATCCCCTCCGCTGGACTTGACGACAGCGATTTGAGCGAGATAGTCGTTATTGAAGACAGAATCGAGAGAAAAGCTAAGAGAATAGCGAACTGGATAAGGCTGAGATACAAGAAACCCGAAGAAAGGAGAGTTGCCTTAATCATTTACAACTACCCGCCGGGCGAGCACAACGTGGGAAGCGCTTCCTACTTAGACACGCTCAAGAGCGTGGAAGTTCTGCTCAAGGCTATGAAAGATAGGGGATACGATGTTGATGTCTTGTCTAAGGACGAGTTGAAGAAGAGGATACCGTTCCTCACGAATTCACCGATGTGGTCGGAACATGAGGGCTTAACGTTAGATTTGAAGGAATATATAAAGTATTTCAATAAAATAGGCGGTAAGGAGAAGGTCATCAAAGCGTGGGGAGAACCGCCAGGAAACGTGAACGTTTCGGACGGGAAGTTTGCGATTCCGGGAATCGTCCTTGGAAAAGTTTTCGTCGGAGTTCAACCGCCAAGAGGAGGGCACGAAAAGATTTACGAGGAGGATAAAGTCTATCACTCCAAAGATCTGCCACCCCACCACCAATACGTAGCCTTCTATTACTGGCTGAGAAACGTGTTCAAAGCTGATGTGATCGTCCATTTGGGAACCCACGGAACACTTGAGTTCATGCCCGGCAAAGAAATAGGGTTAACTAAGGATTGCTGGCCCGACGTTTTGATTGGCGATGTTCCGCACGTTTACGTTTACCACGTAACAAATCCCTCGGAAATGGCGATAGCGAAAAGAAGAGGTTACGCTTACGTAATAACCCACGGCACACCTCCCTTCGCAAATGCGGAACTCTATGGTGAATATGCAGAAATTGAGAGGTTGCTTAAGGAATACGAAGAAACCGAAGATGAGAGCAGGGAAGTGATTAAAAAGATGATAGAAGAGAAGTGCAAGTCTTTAAACTTGGATGTGAAGTTTGAGGAGCTCAAGGACTACATATACGAGATGAAGATGGCTGTTATACCGAAAGGTTTGCACGTTCTCGGCGATAGGTGGAGCGATGATGAAATAATCGACTACCTGCTTTTCGTTCTAAGGAAGGATGGAGAAGTTAAGTCCCTTCACAGGCTGATAGCCGAAGAGAGGGGGTTGGATTACGAAAGTATAGATGAGGCAACCTTCTACGAAATCGAGAGTGAGGCAAGGGAGCTCTTAGCTAAAGCTATGCGTGGGGAATTCCCGAGGAAGAGGGAGTTAAAGAAGACTCTTGAATACGCGTTGGATTTAGCTGAGAGGATAAGAAGGAGCAACGAGATCGGCGGAATCTTGAGAGCTTTGGATGGATTGTATGTGGAACCAAGGGTAGCAGGAGATCCCGTAAGAACCCCTGAAGTCTTTCCGACGGGAAGTCACGGCTACACATTCGATGCCCGACTGATTCCGTCCGAAGGAGCCATTATTAGAGGGGCTAAGATTGCGGAGGAGACGATAAAGAAATACTACGAGAAGCACGGAAGGTATCCTGAGAGCGTGGCATTGGTTCTCTGGGGTTTTGAGACCGCTCAGACGAGGGGAGAGACTATCGGGCAGATACTCCATTACTTGGGAGTAAGATTGGTTAGAAGGCAGGGACCGTGGGCTCCAGAGCTTGAGCTTATCCCGATAGATAAGCTTGGAAGACCGAGAATTGATGTCGTTGTTACGATATGCGGAATATTCAGGGACATATTCCCGAACCTAATTGAATTGATAGACAGGGCTGTGAGGATGGTTGCTGATGCGGATGAGGATCCGAAAGTAAACTACGTTAGGAAGCACTACTTGGAGGACGGAACTACGTTTAGAATATTCGGTCCAAAGCCGGGAGCTTACAACACGAGATTGACGGATGTTATAGAGAGTTCGAAGTGGGAGAGCGAGAAGGAGCTCGTTGAGATTTATCTTGGTGACATGATGTATGCTTACGGCGAAGATGTCCACGGAAGAGAGGCATCAAGGGAGTTGCTTAACGGTTTAAAGAGGGTTGAGATGGTTTGTCAGATAAGAAGCTCGACTGAATACGAGATAACGGATTTGGATCACTATTACGAGTTCTTCGGAGGCCTGAAGAAGACTGTGGAGTCAATTAGAGGACGGAAGATAGAATCTTACTGGATTGACACTCTTAGCCATAGAATAAGGATGAGGTCGAGCGATGAAGCTATAGGATTTGCGGTAAGAACGAGAATATTAAATCCGAAGTGGGTTGAAGAGATGCTTAAACATGGCTACGATGGGGCGAGGGAGATAGCGAAGAGGGTGGAGTATCTTTTGGGACATTCAGCTCTAACGGGGGTAGAGAGCTGGGTTTGGGACAAAGTGTGGGAGACCTATATACTTAACGATGACGTCAGAGAAAAGATCGCGAGGGAGAATCCATGGGCCTTGTATGAGATTACGAAGAGGTTGTATGAAGCACACAAGAGGAATTACTGGAAGGCGGATAGTGAGAAGTTAGAGAAACTTAGGGAGGTAGCTGGAGAAATTGAAGCCTTACTGGAGGTGTAGCGGTATGATCTTCCCGTTCACCGCAATAGTAGGTCAGGAAAAAGCCAAACTCGCTTTGCTCTGTAACGCTGTAAATCCAGCCATAGGTGGTGTTTTGCTCAGCGGTGATAAGGGAACAGGTAAATCGACGATGGTCAGAGCATTAGCTGATGTCCTGCCGGAGATAGAGGTGGTGAAGGGTTGTCCGTTCAACTGTAACCCACACAACGAACTCGAGATGTGCGAAGCTTGCAGAGAGAAAGCGAAGAAGGGAGAAATCGATGTGGAGAAGAGGAGGATGAGAGTCGTCGACTTACCGCTCAGCGTTACCGTCGATAGACTTGTAGGAACCATAGATATAGAAAAAGCACTTAAAGAAGGTATAAGGGCGTTACAGCCCGGAATACTGGCTGAAGCGAACAGAAACATACTCTACATCGATGAGGTAAACCTGCTCGACGACTACATAGCGGACATTTTACTCGATGTTGCTGCGATGGGTCGAAATATTATAGAAAGAGAGGGAATAAGCCTATCGCACCCGTCGAGGTTTATACTTGTCGGTAGCATGAATCCCGAAGAAGGTGAGCTGAGACCGCAGATACTCGACAGATTTGGATTGTTCGTAAAAATAGAGGTATCAAACAACGTGGAAGACAGAGTTGAAATTGTTAAAAGGGTTGAGGAGTTTCAATCTGATCCCGTAGGATTCAGAAAGAAGTTCGAGAAAAAGCAGAAAGAGTTGAGAGAAAAGATAATAAAAGCCAGAGAGATCGTTAATAAGGTTACGATCGACGAAGACCTACTCAGGACTCTTGCGAAAATACTGATAGAGAATAACGTGAGAACGCACAGAGCCGAAATTGTAACTGTCAGAACCGCGAAGGCTATTGCTGCATTAGATGGGAGGAAGAAGGTCTCTCTTGAAGATTTGAATAGAGCCATGGAGTTAACGCTACCGCACAGAATGAAACTGAGACCTTTCGAGCAACAGACATTGCCTAAGTTGCGGAGTGAGGAGCTTAAAGATGAATATGCAAACGGTGGAAAGGGAAAAAGCGAATGTTTAAGCACGGAAAAGAGCTTCGATCCTGTAGATGTGGGTATAGATTTTGATCCAATATCGAAGAATTCAAATGGATTAAAGACGTTTAGAGGGTCGAGGAGAGAAAGAGCTACCGTGATAGGTTTTCCGCACGGGTATCCGATATCTTACGTTCCATTTAACGGACCATTTAACGGAAGCTCGGATATAGATTTGGTGGCAACGATAAGGGCTTCGATCTTGAATGGAAAAAATATCGGCGAAAGTCTAATGGTGAGGGTCAGGAAGGTCAGAGTTCCAAGGCTTACTGTCATAATGCTCGATTCCAGTGGGAGTATGGTTGCCAAGAAGAGAATACGCATAGCGAAGGGCGTTGCAAAGGAAATAGTAGAGAACAGCTACGTTAGGCGAGATTCAGTGGCTCTCATAGTTTTCAGGGGCGATGAAGCGCAGGTGCTGGTTCCTCCAACCAGAAAGTATTCAGCCATACTCGATGCGCTCATTAACGTTAAAACGGGAGGGAAAACACCTCTTCCGTCGGCACTTCAGAAACTTCTGATTTTATCGAGAAGTTTTAGAATGAAGAACAAGAACGCCGTCGTTAACTGTGTCTTGATCTCCGACGGAAAGGCGAACGTGCCGATTTTTAAGTCTGTAAAGGATGAGATAGTTACACTGGCAGAAGCTATTAAAAGGAGCAAAGTTAGGTTCGAAATATACGATACGAGAGAACCTTTCGATCCAACTCCAAGTTACATATCCACCCTGTCAGAGATCATTCAGGCTCGTATCATAAAACCGAACTCCCGCGTAGTTTTTTAAAGCAAACGTTTAAATTCAAAATAGA
Organism: Archaeoglobaceae archaeon; assembly: GCA_027036775.1. GTDB lineage: Archaea > Halobacteriota > Archaeoglobi > Archaeoglobales > Archaeoglobaceae > Archaeoglobus_B. The sequence goes on from JALWDS010000047.1 coordinate 52,280, forward strand.
CCATTTCCCTCAATGAGCGAAGATAGGCTGATAATTAAGAGAGAGGGTTACCCTTCTCCGGGTGAAATTGTAATAGGGACGGTTACGAGGGTGATGGACTTTGGAGCTTTCGTATCTCTTGACGAATACGAGGGAAAGGAGGGAATGGTGCACATAAGCGAAGTCGCACCGGGATGGATAAAGGACATAAGGGATCACGTGAAGAAGGGACAGAAGGTCGTTTGCAAGGTTTTGAGCGTTAATCCCAAGAGAGGTCACATAGACCTGTCAATAAAAGACGTTACCGAAAGGCAGAAGAGGGAGAAGTGGCAGGAGTGGAAGAACGAACTCAAGGCTTTTAAGTGGCTCGAAATAATAGGTGAAAAGCTTGGTTTGAGTAGAGAAAAGCTTGTAGAAATTGGGAAAAAGCTTTTGAAGGAATACGACAGCGTTTACGAGGCTTTCGTTGAGTGTGCATACGAGGGTTACGAGGTTCTGGCCAAGGTAGTTGGGGAGGATTTCGCGAAGGAGATGGCCGAAATTGCGAGGGAGAACATCAAACCGCCGAGGGTCAAGGTTAGGGGATACTTCGAACTGAAAAGCTACGCCGGTGACGGAGTTGAAAGGATAAAGAAGGCTTTGATGAAGGCCTACGACATCATAAAGAAGTTCCCAAACGTTAAAGCGGAGATAGAGTATGTAGGAGCGCCGAGATACAGGATAATCCTCGAAGCGGACGACTACAAAGTTGCAGAAAAGGCTCTAAAAAGCGTTGTTGACGGCGTTTTAAAAACGATAAAGAGGTTGGGAGGAGAGGGGGAGTTCGTTAGGGAACACATAGGGTGATGCCATGAGGGTGATATCTACGGTTGTAGGAAACTATCCGAGGCCTGAATGGTTTAGAGATTATCTGAGAAAAATAGAGGGATTGCAAAAGGACTTGGACGTCGAAGTCGATAGGGACGTCTTGAAAAAGGCTGTATCCGAAGTCGTGAATGAGCAAAAAAGGGCTGGAATTGAGCTTTTAACTGACGGCCAATTGATATGGCACGATTTCCTTCTAACGATAGCCTCAAGGCTCGAAGGATTTGAGATGAACGGTTTGGTCAGATACTTCGACAACAACCTCTACTACAGAATTCCAATAGTAAAGGGCAAAATAAAGCGAACTAAAAGAATACTTTACGACTTCGAAATAGCCTTCGAAATTGAAAAGAATGTAAAACCCGTTCTAAGTTGTTACACGATCGCCAAGCTTTCGAAAAACGAGTTTTACTCAAAGTTTGACGAATTCCTTTGGGATCTCTGTGATGCGATCAGAGAAGAGATAGAGGAGCTCGAAGGTATGGGTGTGGAATTCATTCAGATAGACGAACCTTCCCTACTCTATGCGGAAAAGGATGAACTGAAGAACTTGGAAGACGTTTTCAAAGAACTGACCTCAACCAAGGCAAAAACTGTTTTGATGACATACTTCGATTCCGCCGAAAGAATATTTCCGGAGGTTTTGGACTTCGGATTCGACGTTATAGGTTTGGACTTCGTAGAGGGTTACGAAGAGAATACGAGAGTTTTGGAGGAATACAGTTTCGAAAGGATAAACGTGGGTCTGATAGATGGAAGGAATACGAAGATGGAGGACTTGAACGATCTCAAGAGAAAGTTCGAAGAGATAGTTTCGAGGGGCGAATTCAAAGAGGTTTTCATATCACCAAATACGGGTTTGGAGTTCCTGCCGAGGGTAAAGGCCTTCGAGAAGATGAGAATTGTCTCCAAGCTTAAGGAGGTGGTTTCGTGAAAACGACCGTTGTGGGTAGTTACCCTAAGCCGAAGTGGCTTTTAAAGATGATAAAACTTCACAGGGATGATAGGATCGACGATAGGGTTATGGACGAAGCTTACAAGGATGCCGTAAAGGCGGTTGTTAAGGATCACGAGATTGCTGGAGTTGACATAATATGGGACGGGGAGATGAGAAGGGAGGAGATGACATCCTACTTCGCTGAGAGAATTGAGGGATTCGTGATATACGGTGAGGTTAGGGTTTGGGGAAACGCCTACTACCCGAAACCGTCCATAGTCGGGGAGCTTAGGTATAGGGACGAGTTGGCCGTAAGAGACTTTCTGTTTTTGAAGAGCGTAACCGAAAAGGAAATAAAGGTCCCCATAACGGGAGCATACACCATAGTTGACTGGAGCTTCAACGAATACTACCCTACGAAGGAAGAGGCGGTTTACGCTCTGGCGGAGGTCTTGAACAGGGAGTTTAAGGAGCTCGTTAAGGTCGGTGCGAACTACATTCAGATAGACGAGCCTGCAATACCCACACACCCAGAGGAGATCGAAATAGCTAAAAATGCGGTTGAGATAATGGTTAAGGGAGTCAAAGCATACATAGGTATGCACATGTGCTACGGGAATTACAGAGCCATATTTCCCGACATACTCGACTTCAAGGTAGATCAGTTCGACTTCGAGTTTGCCAACAGAAACTTCGAGGATTTGGAGATACTTAGGGAATACGACTACGATAAGGACTTGGGATTCGGATGCATAGACGTTCACAGCAAAAGGGTTGAAACGGTTGAAGAGGTAAAGAGGGCAATACACATGGCTCTTGAGGTGGTTGAACCAGATCAACTCTACGTCGATCCAGACTGCGGTTTGAAACTACTGCCGAGAGACGTCGCCTTTGAAAAGCTTAGGGTCATGGTTAAAGCTACGAACGAGGTTAGGAGTGAGTTGGGCTTGGAATGAACGTCTTCGACGTTTACTGGGAGAGATACGACAGATGGTATGAAAAGCATAGGGATTTGTTCGAAAGGGAGTTGGAATTCATAAGGAGAAACGTTGGGAGATTTAAGGTCGGTTTGGAGGTTGGAGTTGGAACTGGAAGGTTTGCTAAGGAGCTTGGGATAAGATACGGAATCGATATATCCAAACCCATGCTGAAGCTTGCAAAGGAGAGGGGGGTTGAGGTGGTTTTGGGAAACGCATACAGATTGCCTTTCAAGAGGGTTTTCGACGCTGTTTTCTTCATATTCACACTCTGCTTCTTGGATAAACCCCTGAATGCTCTGATTTCCGCGAGAGAAGTCACCGTAAAGGGAGGGAAGGTTGTTGCATGCGTAATTCCTAAGGAGTCCAAGCTTGCGGAGGAGTATTTGAGAAAGGACAGCCCGTTTTACAGGTCCGCAAGGTTTTACGAGTCTAAGGAGGTCGTCGATATGTTGGAAAGGGCGGGATTTGATGTCGTTAAAACCGATTTTGAAAACCTGAGATACGAAAGGGACCTCTTTATCGCGGTAGGTGTCAATGAAAAAGTATAAGAACTACCTTTAAAAGTTTTTGTCAAATGGAGAGGGACATCCTTCTCGAAAGGCTTGAAAGAAAGCTGGCCGAAAAGGAGAAGGAGGTTGAGGAGTTGAGAAAGATGTTGTCCTCGAAAACCCTTGAGGAGTTGAAGGAGGAGCTTAGGGAGGAGTTCAAAAAGGAGATTAAGGCTATAGAGGCCAAGATTGCTGAAATCTCCAAGAGCGTCGATACTCTGATGAACGAGATACTCTACATAAAGTCCGAGTTGAAATCTCAGGAAAAGAGTAAGGAGATTGTCGAAATTGCGACGGATGATGAGGTAGAAGAAAAGGAAGAGGAAAAGTCAGAATCCGCAGATTACGACGATGAGATAATAATCGTGGATTGAAATGTTCGTAAGGAGGATCGAGCTTAGAAACTTCAAATCTTTCAAGAGAGCGGAGATCGTATTCAAAGACAACTTTACGGTTATAACCGGGCCGAACGGTAGCGGGAAGTCGAACGTAATAGACTCCATACTCTTCTGCTTCGGCCTAACGTCCTCAAAAACTCTGAGGGCCGAGAAACTCACGGATTTGATAAGGCACGGGCAGAAGGAGGGAGAGGTCGAGATTGAGCTCGAAGGTTACACGATAAGGAGAAAGGTTAAAGAGACAGATAGAGGATACTACAGCTACTACTATATCAACGGAAGGAGCGTAGGCTATTCTGATGTCGAGAGGTTGGTGGAGAGATTGGGATTGAATACGGAATACAGCGTGGTTATGCAGGGGGACGTGACGAGGATTGCAGAAATGACGCCGATTCAAAGGAGGAAAATAATGGAGGACGTGGCCGGTATATCGGAATTCGAGGAGAAGAAGGAGAGAGCTTTGGAGGAGCTTGAGGACGTTAAGAACAACATAGAGAAGGTTGAAATAACGCTTAGAGAAGTGGAGGATAGGTTGTCAAAACTCAAGGTCGAGAGGGAGGAGGCTTTAAGGTATAAGGGTTTGCTTAGGGAGAGGGAAGAGCTCGAAGGTTTCACGAAGGCTCACGATTACATCAAACTTTCCAAGGAGTTGGAAAAACTTAGGGAGAAGCTTGAGAGGTTAAACTTCGAAAGGGATGAGATTTTAAAGGGTATCTCAAGGATAAACTCCGAGATTGCTAAACTGAACGAGGAGATGGAGGAGATCGTCAGTAGAATTGGTTCTTTCGAGGATAGGGAGCTGAAGAAAATTAACGAAGAGATAAACCGAACGATGGGGGAGATAAACGGTTGCAGGAAGTTGATAGATCTCTACACTTCCGAAATCGAGGAACTCAGAGAGGAAAGGGGTAAACTCATTTTGTCGATCGAAAAGGCCAGAGGTGAGGTTGAGGGAATAGAAAGAGAGCTGAATGAGATGAATTTGAAAATCGAAAGCTTGGAAAAGATCGCTGAAGAAAAAAACGACATTCTGAACTCTCTCAAGTTGAGATACGAGGAGATATACTCAAAATACGGAATAGAAAGGAGGAAACTTGAGAGCAAGCTGGAAGTCCTTGACGAGTTGAAGGAAAAAAGGACAGCTCTTTTAAAGGAGAGGGAGAAGGTTCTTGAAGGTCTCAGAAGAGTTGAAATGGAGATAGAGGAGATAGAGGTCGGAAAGGATAGCATCGATTTGAAAGGTATAATCGATGAGATTGTAGAAGATGAGAAGAGGCTTGCAATACTCAGGAACGAAGTTGAGAAGTTGAAAATGAGGTTGTTTGAGATCGACGGAGATGTATTCAAAATTAGGGACGAAATTTCTAAGATCGATAGGGTTTTGAGGGAGAAGGAGATAGAACTCGCCAAGTCGTCCGCGGTAAGGCCCAAGGCAGTTGATATCGTTTTGAAGGCGAGGGACGAGGGAAGGCTTCGGGGTATTTACGGCACGGTATCTCAGCTCTGCAGAGTGGACGAGATGTATTCTCTCGCCTTGGAAGTTGCAGGAGGTAACGCCCTAAACTTTCTGGTAGTCGAGAACGAGGATTGCGCGATAGAGGCTGTAAAGTATTTGAAGGAGGTTGGAGGGGGAAGGGCGAGTTTCATACCCCTCAACAGGATAAACGTTCACGTTAACTACGATCCGTCGGTTCTGAGGTTTGAGGGCGTTGTCGATTATGCGGTCAACTTGATAGAGTGCGATGAAAAGTTTAGAAAGGTCTTCGAGCTCGTTTACAGAGACACACTCGTCGTTGAAGACATAGACACCGCTAAGAGGTTCATAAACAGGTTAAGAGTTGTGACGCTCGAGGGTGATTTGATAGAGAAGAGCGGAGTTATTACGGGAGGACAAGTTAGAAGAAGGTCTATGGGCCTTTTCAGCGAAGGATTGAGGGAAGAGATAGAAGGTTTAAAGAGAAAGAGGGGCGAACTCGAACTTGAGTTATCTAAAGCGGAGGAGGAGAGAAAGGCTTTGCAGATTAAGCTTGAAAGGCTCAATGCGGAGATGACCGAAATTAAGGTTAGGATTTCCACGAACAGGGGAAGGTTGGAGGAGTTCAAGAGGATTTTAGGAGATGCGGAGAGGAGGTTGAAGGAGAAAAGGGAAGAGGCAGAAAAGCTCAATTTGAGGGCAACGGAATTGGAGAGCGAGCTTTCTAAAGTTGAAGGGGAGATAAGGGTCTTAGAAGACGATTTAAAGAGAGTTGAATCTAAACTCAGAGACTACGAACTTTCGAAGCTGAACGAGGAGATTGAGAAGGTCAGGAGGGAGTTAGAGCGCATAAAGGATTTGAAATCCGTAATAAACTCTAAGATCAGCGGTTTGAAAGCGAAGAGAGACGAGCTTTTGAAGTCTCTTGAGGAATACGAATCAAATCTAAGGGTTTTGGAGGGGAAGATATCGGAAAGATCTGAGAAGGTTGAGGAGACGAGAAGGAAAGTGAAAGAGCTTGAAAGGAATTTAAAAGACTTGAAGGAGAGAGAAAGGGAGATTAGCGGTGAGGTAGGGGATTTGAGAAGGAGGAGGGATGAAATCCTGAGTAAGATAAACGAGCTTGAGAGAGAGAAGGCGGACAAGGTTCTAATGGAGAGAATTTTGAGGGAGAAGATCGAAGGTTTGAAGGAAAAGATTGATGAATTTTCGAGTAAGCTTGAGGGCTACGACGTAGAAATACCAGAGGATCTACCGCCCCTCGAATACGTTAAAAGGAGGTTGGAGTATGTCGAGAGGGAGCTGAAGGGATTCGGAGACGTTAACATGAAGGCTATTCAAGAGTTTGAAGAGGTGAAGGAGAGATACGAAAGCTTAAAAGAGAAAAAAGAAGTTCTCGAAAGGGAGAGATCGAAGATAGTTGAAAAGATAAGGGAAATCGAAAGGTTGAAGAGAGAGGCGTTCATGAACACCTTCAAGGCTGTAAACGAGAAGTTCAAGGAGATAGTTAGGGAGCTGGCGGACGGAGAGGGGGAGATATACTTGGATAAAGAAGACCCCTTCCAAAGCGGACTGCACATAAGGTTCAAACCGTTCGGCAAACCTATTCAGAGGCTTGAGGCCATGAGCGGTGGAGAGAAGAGCTTGCTGACCTTGGCGTTCATATTCGCAATTCAGAGGTTTAAACCCGCACCTTTTTACGCTTTCGACGAGGTTGACATGTTTCTGGACGGGGTCAACGTGGGTAGGCTGGCTAAGATGATAAAGAGACTTTCAAAAAACGCTCAGTTCATAGTGGTTTCTTTGAGAAAGCCCATGATTGAAAATGCGGATCACGTCGTTGGGATTACGAGGGGAGGTGACGGCGAATCGATAGTGACCGCGATCCAATTGAAATGATATACGACATGGCGAAGAATGGTGAAGTAGATCCTTGGAAGATAGACATAGTGGACTTGACGGACAGGTTTCTGAAGAAAATCGATGACTTGAGGGTTTCAGGTAGGGCCATACTGTATGCGTCGCTCCTCCTGAAGATGAAGTCCGAGGTCCTTCTCAACGAGATTTACGGAGAGGAGGATGATTTGAACGTTATCGAAGTTGAAGTTCCAGACAATATCAACGAGGTCGATCTGATCGATCTGAAACCAGTTAGGAGAAGGGTAAAGAGATACACGACTTTGGACGAGCTCGTGAAGGAGTTGAGGCGTTTGGAGAATTTGAGGGATAAGAGGAGGGGCAGAAAGAGGAGTGCCAAAGTTTTAGAGAGATTAGACGAAGTTCCTCATGAAGAGGACGTTGAGGAAAAGATGATGGAGGTTTACGAATCGATAAGGAGGCTTGGAATGAAGGAGGTGTCTTTTACCAAGTTGGTGGAAGGCTTTGATAGGTCTCTAAAGGTTACATACTACGTTTCCATCCTGCATCTGGCTTACAGAAAGATGCTCAAAGTTGAGCAGAGTTCTCCATACGGCGATATAAGGGTGATACTTTGAAGGAGGAGGTTGAAGCCATCCTCTTCTCCTCACCCGATCCCGTAAGCTTGAGGTTCATCGCGAGAAGGTTGGGAGTTAAGGTTGAGGAAGTTGAAAGGGTCGTCGATGAGCTCGTTAAGGATTACGAAGGGAGGGAAACCGCTTTGGAGATAGTAAAACTCGGCGACAAGGTCTTGATGAGGGTAAAGCCAAGATATCAGCACCTCGTTTCTGGTGAGAAGGATCTGGATAAATCCACTTTGAGGACTCTGGCGGTAATAGCTTTGAATCAGCCCGTAGAACTTTCCAAGCTCGCAAGGATCAGGGGAAACAGGTGTTACGAGCACGTGAAGAGGTTGGAAGGCTTGGGATTGATCAAGTCTGAAAAGAAGGGAAGAACAAAGGTTCTAACTACAACCGACGCTTTTCTCAAGTATTTCGGTTTGAACGTTGGAAGCGTTGAAGAGCTGAAGGAGGTGTTGAAGAGACGCTTAAGTTTATAAGCTCTAAAAGTCCCATTCCTAAGATGTTCGAGAAGGTTCTGATCGCAAACAGGGGTGAGATTGCAATAAGAGTTATGAGGGCCTGCAAGGAGTTGGGTATTAAGACAGTCGCCATATACAGTTCTGCCGACAGAAAGGCCTTGCACAGACTTTACGCTGACGAGAGCTACTACGTCGGTAGGGCCGAACCGAGGGAAAGCTATCTTAACGTAGATAGGATAGTGGAGGTCGCTAAAAAGGCCGACGTCGATGCCATACACCCGGGTTACGGTTTCTTGGCCGAAAATCCGGAATTTGCAAAGAGGTGCGAGGAGGAGGGAATAACGTTCATAGGTCCGAAGTCGGATGTGATTGCGAAGATGGGTTCCAAAGTCACGGCGAGGAAGTTGATGAGCGAGGCAGGTTTGCCAGTAGTCCCCGGATCTCCTGCCTTGGATGATTTGGACGATGCTATCAAGTGGGCTGAAAGGATAGGCTATCCTGTTGCCATAAAGGCGTCAGGTGGAGGAGGTGGAATAGGTATAACCATAGTTAGGGATGAGAGCGAACTCGAAAGTGCCTTTTACAAGTCCAAGAAGTTGGGGGAGAAGTATTTCGGCGATTCGACCGTTTACATTGAAAAGTATCTACCGAAACCGAGGCACATAGAGTTTCAGGTTTTGGCAGATGAGCACGGGAACGTCATTCACTTGGGCGAGAGGGAGTGTAGCATTCAGAGGAGGCATCAGAAGCTGATCGAGGAGTGTCCTTCCCCTGCGGTTGACGAAGAAACGAGGGAGAAGATGGGGAGGTTGGTCGTTAAAGGAGCCAAATACATAGGGTATACCAACGCGGGAACCATGGAATTCCTCTATCAAGACGGAAACTTCTACTTCTTGGAGATGAACACCCGTTTGCAGGTTGAACACACTATAACGGAGTTGGTCACGGGAATAGACATAGTCAAGTATCAGATAAGGATAGCTTACGGTGAGGAGTTGTATCACGATCAGGACGAAGTTGTAATGAGGGGACATGCGATAGAGTGCAGAATAAATGCGGAAGACCCGATAGACTTCCTTCCGAGAAGCGGTAAGATAGTTCACTACAGAAGTCCGGGTGGGATGGGGGTTAGAGTCGATAGCGGTGTTCACATGGGTTACGTGATTCCTAAGGAATACGATCCGATGATATCAAAGCTCTGCGTTTGGGGTGAGAGCAGAATCGAGGCAATACACAGAATGAGAAGGGCACTGTGGGAATACGTTATTGTGGGCGTCGATACTAACATACCCTTCCACTTGGCGGTTATGCACAACGAAGCCTTCGTTAAAGGTGAAACTCACACAAAGTTCGTGGAAGAGCAGAACCTGAGGGAGGAGGTAAGGAGATACGTTGTCAGGTATCATCCGATAGTCAAGAGGTTGGACGAGGTGTTTAAGGAGGAGATTAAAGAGGAAGACATTGCCATATCCACGGCGGTAGCTGAATACGATAGATTTGAAAACAGAAAGGTAAGCACTTGGAAGATGCACGCAAGGCTGGAAAACTTGAGGTGATCGTCAGCGGTTTTCGGCAGACAAAACACCTATATCCAAACCTATCTCAAGCCAAGCCCAAGCCCAAACTACGCATTCAAAAGCCCTAACCAAATCACCCCTTTCGAAGAAGTATTCCGAATCGCTGACGTAGGCCTCTATGTTCCTTAAAAACTCTTTTCCCTTCTCGTTTAACGCTTTAACGTCCTTCAACCTCGACTTTATCCTCTTCAACCACTTCTCCGTTTCCCTCATCAACTCCTCCTTTTCACCCATAGGGTTAAACCCTCCCTTTTAACAACTGTAACCTCATCCCCCTTCTTTAAATCCTCATTGCTCTTGCAAATCCAAATCTCCCCCCTAACCTTAACGAACCCCTTCCCGTCTTTGAACTCAACTATTTCCCCTGTTTCTCCAACGACTTCCCCAACCTTCACCCTAATTCTTCTGCTCTGAAATATCTTTACGATTACGAACGTCATGAAAGAAGCGAAACCCAAGCTGACACCCGTTAGGAGGTATAGGAACTTGGTGTAGAACTCCTTCGGCATTAAAGGCTCCTTTACGAACATCAGAGAACCTATGACAATTAGTATTATCGACATTACGGCCAACACTCCGTGAGTTGGCGCGAACAACTCCAGAATCAAAAGGATCGCGCCAATCAAAACGAGGACTATTCCCAAGTAGTCGAATTCTACGACTTGAAGACCAAAAAGGGCTAAAATTAAGCATAAAACACCAATAACTTCCAATCCAATCCCGGGAGTTGAGAAGCCGATTATGAGGGCGTAAATCCCTATTAAAAGCAGTAGGAAAACAACGAGAGGATTGCTTAAAAGCCCAATCAATTCCGATTTAATTGAACTTTTGACCATCACAACCCTCTCCCCTTCAACCTTCAAAAAGACGTTCCTTCCGTTAACGTTAACGACTCTGCCGTCTATCTTTTTAAAAAGCTCGTCCTTGCCGTCGGCCAAGACGTCTATAACCCCCCTTTCGTAAGCCTCCTTGGCCGTCAAACTCAGCCCTTCGGTGACAAATTTTCTAACGATGTCCTTCGGCTTACCCCTCATCTCCGCAATGCTCTCCAAGTAGCTTGCAACGTAGTTTACCGTCTTTTTCCTCTCCTCCTCACTGATGAAACCTACAGGTGTCGCCGAACCTAAGGAGGTGCCGTTCGCCATTGCGGATATGTGACCTGCAAGCAGTATTATCGTTCCTGCGGAAGCTGAAAATGCACCCTTTGGAACGTAGGTAATAACCGGAACGTTGCTGTTCAGAATCGTGGAAACTATCTCCTTCGTAGAAGATAGAAGACCTCCCGGCGTGTCCAAGACGATTAAAATTGCGTTCGCTCTCTCCCTTTCAGCTAAATTGAAACCCTGCTTTACAAGCTCAACAGTTCCCTGATTTATCTCACCCTTAACGTCTATTTCAACGATCAAACCGCTTACCTGAGGGGTTAGAAGGACGATCAAAAGTATTGCGGGTATTGCAAATCGCATGTGGCAAATACGCTTTTAAGTTTTAAACTTTTGGTGGATTTGCCTCGCTAAATGCGGTCGTAAATTCTTTCCCGTTTATCGATTTTGAAAACGACTACAACTTTCTTTTCATCATCAATTGTATATAGAACTCTGTAATTTCCAACTCTGATTCGATAGGCATCTCTATTAGTAAGTTTGATTGCTTTAACAGAGTGCGGATCGACAAGTTCGTGAAGCTTAGCTTTAATCCTACGAAGATCATCCTTAGGCAATTTTTTGAGGAATTTAATGACTTGTGGATGGAGAAAAACTCTGTAACTCATTCATCTAAAACCTCATCGAGTTTTTCAAGCGGTACGAATTCCGAAAAGTCTCCCTTTTTGATTTTCTCTCGAACTTCTTTAAGTAATTCCTCTTCCTCTGGAGTTAACGTCGAATCAATTAGCTTTTCTATTGATTCTTCAATTTTTTCTATCCTTAGCTTAATTTGTCTTAGCTCTTTAAGAATTTCCATAAGCGAAATTGTTTCTTGCATAATTAATAGTCTAACTAACATTAAATAAGAGTTACTCAAAGTTAGGAAACGTCATTCTCCTTAAGTTCTTCCTCGCTGAGGTCTTCAAAGCCTTTAAGTGTCAACTTTTGGTTAAATCTATTAAAATTAGTCGGCATCGAATATCGTTCTTCCCTTGTAGAATTGCAATATGTAACCGCATTCATTACAGATGAATATTAACACTTTGTGTGCGGTAAAACCCCATTTGCTGTCAATCTTACCCTCCTCCTTTCTAAATGTAGTTCCACCGCATATTGGACACTTAAGCTGAATTTCTTCACCCATTTCCATCACCTCACTTTGAGTAAACAAGCAAAGCTCCGATTAGGGTTAGAATAATTCCAGCTACTGCGGGAAGACCTATGTCAAATCTTCCAAAAAGAGTATTTAATGATTTAATGATCCAAGAAAGCCGAAAAAAATGGTGTAACTAATTGGCCATATTGAGTCCTCCTTATGCTTACCCTTTTTATACTCGTCTTCACTTTTGACCACCTCCCCGCACTGAAGTGCGAGGATTCCTAGCGGGAAGGTTTGTGCATATCCTCATTGGATATGCACGGGGTGGGCCAGCACCCCGTTAAACCCGTCTTCCGCAAGGAGCGGAACACGGGCTATAGTTTCCCCTTGCGGGACT
>JALWDS010000048.1 GCA_027036775.1 Archaeoglobaceae archaeon
CTCACAAGAGCTTCTTTTTCTTTTCGAGGGTCGGGGGCGGGGGAAAGGCTTGCTTTTATCATCTGCATCTACTCATCTGTCTTGACAATGCGAGGGGCTCCGCCCCACGCTACCACACCTAACAAGACACTATCCCTTTAAGTATTTTTTTGCAGTGTTATAGCTAACTCCAGCCTCTTTAGCCACACGATACGGCGTTATCTCCTCTCCTTGCATTTTAAGCAGGTTTATAGCGTTTTGTATCTTTTCTTTAGTTTTTGCTTGCAATGCCTCTCTAGCTCTTTGTGCGCTCTCCTGTCTCTTTGGACTAGGCGGAGGTGTATAGCCATACTTAGCAAGCGTTTGTAAGGCTTCTTGCACTTCCTGTGGTAGCCCCTTATCCTCTAATGCTCTCTTCTCTATCGTTTCTGATTGTCAAGATTAACTATTTCAAACTGATACAGATTGAAATATTGACTTTCAATCTGATACAGATTGAAATATTATTAATCTATCATAACAGATTGATATTAAAATCTGTCATAATAGTTTGAATATATTTGAGAGTATATATATAGATTAAGAAAGAGATACACTGTCAGAGCCGTTTCCTAGGGAAATGCTGTCCGATATTTCTGACAACTTGTCCGATTTTTCTGACAAAATTTCTTATAGCTCTTGACATTTTGTTGAATAATATATAAACTATTTGTCAGATACTATCTGATAAAGGAAACAAAATGATACAAAAAATCGAAACAGGTAAGCGAGGAAAGACCTTTGCGAAACAGCAAGCCATAGATGGATACACGGGAGAACTGCATGAAATCTTGCTCATAGGCAACCCAGAGGAGTTTGATCGAAACTTTACTAAGGTATTTCACGCATTTACAGAAGCTCTCATCGAAGACAATGAGATAGCACTTGGACCAATTAAACTACTATTCTGGATAATGAAGGAACTTGAAACGGGTAGCATTGAATTTTATATGCACTACTCAATAATCAAAGAAGAGCTTAGCGTGAGTAGAGATACTTATTACAGATGGCTAAGGGTATTAACAAAAAAGGGACTTATCAAGAAAGTAAGACCAAACATCTACCAACTAAACCCCGCTTGCATTGTAAAAGGTAAGGGACATACACTATTAGACGAATTTCGTCAAAACACCGAAATATAGGGGCTTAATAATAAAAATAAAAAAGTGGCGGACAACTTTTATCAATTAGCCAAGTGGCAGGTGTGTTCTTCGTTCGGCTTCCGCCTCACTCATCACACACCCGCTTGGCGCTCCGCTTTAATATAAAATTATTTAACTATGATGTAAAATAATTAAACATCCCCAGAAAAATACCAAGCGCCCATATATGGTGTGGTAGAGGTGCGCCAACGGCGCTCCTGTATCAAGATACACCCCTAACGAAAGATACTAAAAAGCAAACTCTCCCCCGCAGCCTATCCCACACCGATTTGTGTGCAAGTGCGAACGCTTGTCAAGAGTGCAAAGCACCGAGCGGTAGCGAGGCTTGCTCTTGACAAGTAAGTGAGCATCTTGCACACAATGCTAGGTTGGGATAGATGCGGGTATTCAATTAATCGGGGTGCGGGGTTTACCCCGCCCGATTCTTCTTCTCCTACTATTCTAACGCAAAGCGTTAGGTATTGTAGGCAATATTTACCTAAAATGAAATAATTTCACTCCCCGCCCCCTCTCTCAAAGAAAATTATACGCTCTTTGTTCGCTTGCTTGTCAAGACCAAGACAAGTGCTTACGCAGTCTTGACAAGCGCTCACAAGAGCTTCTTTTTCTTTTCGAGGGTCGGGGGCGGGGGAAAGGCTTGCTTTTATCATCTGCATCTACTCATCTGTCTTGACAATGCGAGGGGCTCCGCCCCACGCTACCACACCTAACAAGATACTATCCCTTTAAGTATTTTTTTGCAGTGTTATAGCTTATTTTAGCCACTTTCGCTACTGC